>CAYVMI010000038.1:0-60540 GCA_964452555.1 uncultured Desulfobacterales bacterium | reverse complement strand
TACCGAAAGCTATCAGAAAATGGGCTTTTCGCAATTCAAAGACAGCCTCTAACTAATTACATAGGTGTTTAGCTGTTTAGACTATTAGGCTCTTAGCTGCTGACAGCCTAAAAGCCGACAGATTATCAATGTGCGAGCGATGAGCTGTTTTAGCCGCTGGCTAAAAGCCAATAGCACCTAACAGCCTAATAGCCTAAACCCCTAATAGTCTGATCTAGAGTCTATCTCCCTGTTGAGAAAATTTTCTTCTGATTAGCCGGATCGATGTTGAAAGAATAACATATAGACACATGAAGGTTAAACAAAAGGGCAACCACAGGTGGGATCGATATTCGGGATAGCTGCGAACAACCCAAATACCGCAGAGGCTGAAAAGCAATATCGCCACCATCATGATGATAACCACAACGCAGCTGGCCTCCGTATCATACCAAGGTGAGATTGTTTTTCGGAATAAAGGGCTGCGATTATCTTTCATGGCCGACGCTATAGCATGAGATCTTCCTTCAAATCAATCCCCGGAAGTAAATCCATGATCATCAGTATAGGCGGATAAATAATAAATGAAGTAAGTTAAGCCCGGTTCCAATGGGTTTTGATCAAGCCTCTCAAGCACAAGATGTTGAATATTTGTGTTGACAAATATCAATATCTTGTTGTAAAAACGGTCCTATCCTTCAGTACCCCAACCAAGGTACGACGACCCCGAAATATCTTCGATTGATTTGCGGTACAATCATCGCAGGCAGCCGGTCAGTGACCATCTGCAACAAAAATAGGGAAAACCGGGGATTTTTGGTCAGCACCCCATAAAAACCGTTGGAAGGAATCACACGTGTTCGAGACGATAAAAAAAAGAGATGGCAGAATCCAGGAATTCGATTCTTCTAACATCACTGCCGCCATCGCCAAAGCAGGAAAGGCAAGTGGAGAATTCTCAAACCGAGAGGCCAAGAAGCTGACCTTGCGTGTCCTTACGCTTGCACATGAACTTCGATTGGGTCCGACACCGGAAGTCGAAGAAATTCAGGACATCGTCGAGCGCGTCCTTCTGGATTCACCGTTTTATAAAACCGCCAAAGCTTATATCTTATATAGAGAGCAGCACGCCCAAATCCGCAGCATCGCTACCAAAGCTAATGTTGATCTGGTTGAGCACTATATTCAAAAACTGGATTGGAAGATTAAAGAGAACAGCAACATGTGCTATTCTCTACAAGGCCTCAATAATTATATCAGCTCGGATATTACCTCGGAATACTGGTTAAACAGTATCTATCCGCCTGAAATCAGGCGTGCCCACAAAAGTGGCGACATGCATATTCATGATCTCAGTCTTCTGTCGGTTTACTGTGTGGGCTGGGATCTGAAAGATCTTTTGATCAACGGATTTAAAGGGGTCGAAGGAAAGGTTGAAAGCGCTCCGCCCAACCACCTCAGATCAGCATTGGGTCAAATCGTCAACTTTTTCTACACCCTGCAAGGTGAAGCCGCCGGTGCCCAAGCCCTATCCAATTTTGATACCCTGCTGGCACCTTTTGTCCGACATGACAACCTTGCGTATCAGGATGTCAAACAAGCCTTGCAGGAATTTGTATTTAATATCAACATCCCTACCCGGGTGGGTTTTCAAACGCCATTTACCAACATTACCATGGATCTTTATGTGCCCTCGATCCTGAAAGACCAGGCAGTCATCCTGGGTGGGAAAGAGCAGTCCACGACCTATGCCCAATTCCAGCCCGAGATGGATATGATCAATCAGGCTTTTGCAGAAGTCATGATGGAGGGCGATGCCAAAGGACGTGTTTTTACCTTTCCCATACCCACTTACAATATCACGGCTGACTTTGATTGGGACAATCCCAACCTTGACATGGTCTGGAAAATGACCGGAAAATACGGGATACCCTACTTCTCCAATTTTGTTAATTCGGACATGTCTCCTGAAGACGCCCGTTCCATGTGCTGCCGATTGCGTCTCGACAATCGCGAGCTTCTCAAACGAGGCGGTGGACTTTTTGGCGCCAATCCTCTCACGGGTTCCATCGGTGTTGTGACCATCAATTTACCCAGAATCGGGGTTGCTTCGCAAAGCAAATCCGAATTTCTTTCAACCGTCAAAGCAAAAATCCTGTTGGCCATTGAAAGTTTGGCCATTAAACGCAAGGTTCTGGAACGCTTCACCGATAAAAACCTGTATCCATACTCCAAATTCTATTTGCGGGATATCAAGGAAGGATCCGGCCTGTATTGGAAAAACCACTTTTCCACCATCGGTATCATCGGCATGAACGAGGCCTGTCTGAATTTTATAGGCGAAGGGATAGCCACGCAGACCGGGCAATCTTTTGCATTAGAAGTCATGGACTACATTCGCAATCTCATCGCCGAGGTCCAGGAAGAAACCGGCGATATTTTTAATCTTGAGGCCACCCCCGCCGAAGGCACCTCCTACCGGCTGGCCATGCTGGACAAAAAACTATATCCTGAAATCATTTGTGCCAACGAAAATGACTATAACAATGGTGCTGCACCGTATTACACCAACTCAACCCAATTGCCGGTTAACTACACGGATGATGTATTTGAAACTCTTGAGCTGCAAGATCGACTTCAGACCAAATATACCGGTGGAACAGTATTACATATTTTCTTGGGCGAACAGGTGGAAGATTCGCAGGTTACCAAGCAGCTTGTTCGCAAAATTGCCAATAAATTTCACTTGCCATATTTTACGCTTTCACCGACCTTCAGCATCTGCCCATCCCACGGGTATCTCAAAGGCGAAAAAGCGACCTGTGAATGCTGCAGCCAGGAAACTGAGATTTATTCCCGCGTGGTGGGGTACCTAAGACCTGTTAAGCAATGGAATCTCGGCAAGCAAGCTGAATTTAACATGCGCAAAACATTCAAGGCACTCGATCAGATTTCTCCGCCCCACGCGGAAACAACCCAAACGGATGGCATCAACGAATCCGAGATTCAGCTTGAGCAGGAACTTACGGACTTCCTCGAAAAAGAGTCACCGCGACTCGCAGCCAAATAGCATGATTTTTGGCGGTCTTCAAAAACAGTCTCTCATCGATTACCCCGGTAAGCTGGCCTGTATCCTATTTACATCCGGCTGTAATTTCACCTGCCCCTATTGTCACAACCCGGATTTGGTTGGGAAGCCCGGTTCACAAGCGTCAACACTCGCATTAGACGATGCTTATGACTTTCTACAGAGACGCCGTGATTTTCTGGAAGGTGTCGTTATCTCGGGGGGCGAGCCAACCCTGCACCCGGATCTGGCTACTGTATGCCAAAATATTCAGCATATGGGGTATAAGATCAAACTCGACACCAATGGCAGTCATCCGGCAGCCTTGGACCAGCTCATTCAAGCCAAGCTTGTGGACTACATCGCCATGGACATCAAGACCGATCCGGCAAACTATCCGCGCCGGATAGCTCCCCAAAACTGCACTGATTCCATCCAGCAAAGTATCGCCTTGATCATGAGTGGTGGCCTGCCTTACGAATTCCGCACAACCTGCGTCCCGCCCTTTGTGGATGAATCCATCCTTGAAAAAATCGCGCGCAGCATCACGGGAGCCCGCTGCTATGTCTTGCAGCCATTCAAGGCGGACAAAATTTTGTCCCCAGCTTTTTTTAGGGACCTTGCATCCCCATACTCCCGTGAGGACCTCAACCGGTTTCAAACCCTGGTGGCCCCCTGGGTGCAAACTTGCGTTGTCCGCTAAATCGCATTCACAAAACGGATACGCTTCAACATAGTGCTTGACAGGGTGGTTTACAATTCTCTATGTTCCATCATATATCCCTGGTCTAAATATCATACACGACTCCCACAGGGTATTGGCTGTCAGAACAACTCTCCGTTTCGCAGCGAAGCGGTTCCAATAACTCTTTCATAGCTACACATAAATGACAATCACGCTAACTGATTATCAAAGAACGCATTGAAACCATTTCAATCTTTTCAGAAGGAGGACAGCTTATGACAACCCCATACGACCCCGTTTTTGAAAAATCCATTTCAGATCCCAACGCATTTTGGGCTGAAGCTGCCGAAGACTGCCACTGGTATAAAAAATGGGACAAGGTCCTCGATGACAGCAACAAACCCTTCTATCGCTGGTTTGTCGGGGGTGAAATCAACACCTGCTACAACGCCGTTGATCTGCACATTGACCGAGGCCGCGGTGATCAACTGGCCTTAATTTACGACAGCCCGGTGACCAATTCCCAAAAAACATATACCTACACCCAGTTGCGCGATGAAGTCGCCCGATTTGCCGGCGTGCTGGCCAATTTAAACATAAGTAAAGGAGACCGGGTCTTAATTTACATGCCCATGATAGCCGAATCAGCCATCGCTATGTTGGCTTGCGCCCGTTTGGGGGCGGTGCACTCGGTTGTATTTGGCGGCTTTGCAGCCAACGAACTGGCCACCCGTATCAACGACGCCAAGCCCAAAGTAATTGTCTCGGCCTCCTGTGGTATCGAGGTCGCACGGATTATTCCCTATAAACCCTTATTAGACAGTGCGATTGAATCGGCCAACGCCGAATCCCGTCCGGAGAATTGCGTCATTCTGCAGCGTCCCATGGAAAAGGCCCAGATGCAAGCCGGCAGGGATGTGGATTGGCAAGAAGCCATGGCAGCGGCCGAGCCGCACGATTGCGTTCCGGTCGCCGCCACAGATCCGCTGTACATCTTGTATACATCAGGCACCACAGGCCAGCCCAAAGGGGTTGTCCGCGATAACGGCGGGCACGTGGTGGCCCTCAAGTGGACCATGAAAAACATCTATAATGTCGACGCCGGAGATGTGTATTGGGCTGCATCCGATGTGGGCTGGGTTGTGGGCCACTCCTATATCATTTACGCCCCCTTGTTCAAAGGATGCACCACCATTGTATTTGAAGGCAAACCCGTGGGAACACCGGATGCAGGTGTTTTTTGGCGGGTCATTTCCGAACACAAAGTTAAAACCATGTTCACGGCACCCACTGCATTTCGGGCCATCAAACGCGAAGATCCCAATGCCGAAATGACCAAGCAGTATGATTTAAGCAATTTTAAATCTCTCTTTCTAGCCGGCGAGCGCCTGGACCCGGATACCCTGCATTGGGCCGAAAAGCACTTGAACATACCGGTGATTGACCACTGGTGGCAAACCGAAACCGGTTGGGCCATATGCGCCAATCCTGTCGGGATTCATCACTTCCCGGTCAAGGAGGGATCCCCCACAAAACCGGCCCCGGGGTGGAATGTTCAGGTCCTCGATGCTGAGAACCAACCGGTTAAAGCCGGTGAGATCGGAGCATTGGTGGTCAAGCTCCCCTTACCCCCCGGAACCCTGCCGACCCTGTGGAACAATGATGAACGCTTCCTTGAATCATATATGGAAGAATTTCCCGGATACTATAAAACCGCCGATGCCGGCTTTATTGATGCCGACGGGTATGTTTTTGTCATGTCACGGACCGATGACATTATCAACGTCGCGGGCCACCGCCTCTCCACCGGGGCCATGGAAGAGGTACTGGCCGATCATCCCGACGTGGCTGAGTGCGCCGTGCTGGGCGTCGATGATGCGCTAAAGGGCCAGGTACCCGTAGGGTTTCTGGTTTTAAATGCCGGTGTTGATCGCGACCACCCGGAAATTATTAAGGAAGTAATCCAATCGGTCCGAGACCGTATCGGTCCTGTAGCATCATTCAAAACGGCCACGGTTGTAAAACGGCTGCCCAAGACCCGCTCGGGTAAGATATTGCGAGGTACCATCCAGAAGATCGCCGACAACAAGGAATACAAAGTCCCGGCTACCATTGATGATCCCACCATCCTGGGTGAAATGGAAGAAGCCCTTGTGGGTATTGGTTATGCCAAGGCGAGGAAATGAAATCTTAGGAGGCAGAAGTCAGAATTAGCAGGTGGGTAGGCTGAAGACTTTTAGGCTGTTAGGCGTTATTAGTTTGAGCGGTTAGCATTAAGGAGAAACAAAAAATAAATAGCACCGCACACAAGTGCGGTGCTATTTTTATCCAGATCAATTTACATAACGCCGGAGAAGAGACGGTTAGCATTTACCAAGAAGCGTCACACAAAACAAAATGCCGTTGCGCCCGCGCAACAGCATTTTGTTTTTAGCCGATGGTATTCTTGACTATCCCAATAATCTTTTCCGGATCGAATGGCTTGCTCACAAAGGCCACAGCGTTTTGGATGGCGTGGTCACCATCGATACCACTGATGACGATTACCGGGATGTCTTTGAGATCTTTTTCCTTGCGCAACTTGCGGTAGAATCTCGGACCCCATTCACCCGGCATCTGCAGATCCAATGTGATCAGGTCCGGTTTTTCCTGGCGGACCACGTCCAACCCTTCCATACTGCTGGAGGCGCTACAAGTTTCGTAGCCATTGTCACTGAAAACAGCCTGCAAATACTTTACCACCACCGGATCGTCATCGATGATCAAAATTTTTTTTGGCATGCTGAGTCCCTCTTTACCATCTGCATTTATCTATTTGTCGTTGGCTCTTATGCGTTTAGCCTCTAACATCTAATTATCAAAAGCTAAGAGCTGATACAAGCTGTAGGCATTCTACCCTCACCAAACCCGTGACACGCATCTCGCAACCCGCAATCCCTGGAACCCTTATTTTATATGACACTCTCCGCACATAATCGGGCCTTTATTTTCATTGAGGTGACAGCCTTTGCAGTTCAAATGGAAGGCCTTCATCAAGCCAGGCTGCTCGTCTGCATCTTCCACAAGATGGCACTCCGAGCAAAGCATATCCTCTGAGGATTCATCTTCCAGTTTGACACCATCCTCGTAAACATGATGGCATTCATTACATTCATCGATTTCAGCAGCTTCATTATGTTCCTCGTGATTGAAGATCGTCGCCGTCCGCTTAGGGTTCGGAAAAACACTATTGTCTATCTCAGTCATATCCTCCTGAGAGTGGGCTGCTACAAGAAGAAAGACGGTCAGCAACAAAGCCGCCCATAAAACCACACTACGCTTTCTCATCTTAATTCTCCTAATGAATAGGGCCAGAGAGTGACTCTCTGGGTGCGTATGCATGCAAAGTCATCAATGCAATCATCCTCGAGACTTTGGCTTCACGCCAACGTTGCAAAAGTCTGAGGCTGAGGGCTTTATTCTGTTTCAGGCTTTTCCATGACTTCATAAATAATATCACTTAAAAACTTGATATCCAATCCGACTTCATAGTGGTGCACAATATCATGCAGCCCGCTATGGCAGTTGTGACAGGGTGTAATGAGGATTTTAGCTCCCCGGGTTTTGGCTGCAAATAATTGTTCGGCTTTGATACGGTTGCCTTCAATGCGGGTCATCTTATAAGGCGGACCACAGTTGATTACACCGCCTCCGGCACAACAACAGTAATTGTACTCACGATTGGGGTGCATTTCCACAAAGTCATTGCATATGGCCTCTACCACATAGCGGGCTTTGTCGTGCAGACCGGCACCTCTAGATACATTGCAGGGATCATGCAGGGTGACGGGTTGATCGTATTTTTTGGTAATCTTGATTTTACCGGACTTTATCAGCTCATAGTAGAAATCAATAGCATGCACGATGGGTATCGGCGGTTCGCGCCATCCCAACCAGCGATTACCCATGTCGTAAACCGACCGAAAAGCATGCCCGCATTCCCCCATGACAATGCGTTTAACTTTCAATTTGGCGGCAGCATCATAATGGGCTCGCTTAATACGACCCATGAGCTCATTGTCACCGGTGAACATGGCCATGTCACTGTTGTCCCACCCAAGGCCGGATGGCATGGTCCAATCAACTCCGGCCACATCCATGATAACGGCGGCCTGGTAGATAAGCTGGGCCTGAAATTTGGGTTCGGGCGCAATCACGGAATACATGATATCCGCCCCTTCTTTGTCCAGAGGAATCCGCAGGGACGGTATCTCCGCCTGGGCCTCCTCCTCCTGCCACTGAAGTGTGTCCGGCCATTCATCTCCTTTGACCCACATTTGGTTCATGGTCACGGCATGGCTGTGGGCTGTGTCCTGAATATACAAGGGTGTAACGCCCAAACGGTGTATGATGCGCCTGACCACGGTCATCAAATAGGCAATATCAATACCAAAAGGACAGAATTGCGCACAGCGCTTGCAAAGGTTGCACTGGGTGTGGGCAATCAGGGCCGCTTGTTTGATGAATTCGGCTGACACGCGACTCTTCTTGCGGATCATCTCCCAAATGGTCTGTTTGACTTTGCCCACGGGAGAATAGGCAGGATCGTTATCATGGGACAAATAATAATGACAGGCCTCCGAACACAAACCGCAGTGGATACACGTATCAACATAGGTCTTCAAGCGTGCTCCGGTTTCATTATCCAGCACGGCATTGATGACCTCTGCTATTTTTTCTTCGGTCAGATCGGATATGCCCACTTCGATACCCTGGTCCAGTGCTTTGGTATCTTCCGTCTTCTGCGCTTCAGCCATATTCTATTCTCCAGGCAAGCTGTAAATTAAGTAAATATGACAAGTTTAATGCTTTAAGAATGAATAGATCAATAATAGTATGTTATCAACAAATAGCGACGCAGTCGCATATCATAAAATCGTGGAACACGATATTATTACCAGTCCTTTGCATGCCGAATACCACCAAACTCCGATCCCATATAGGCCCGGGTAAAAACTGAAAAAATCATGTGGCTCAGGCGTGTAAAAGGGATGGCCACCAACATGATTTCACCACTTAAAATATGCAGATTTAAGAAAAAAGGATAATGAAACCACTGATGATAAGCGACAAAGCCGGTTACAAACGGTGCGGCCACTATTAAAAGGATTACATAATCTGATGCAGCGGTAACATATTGAACTTCCGGCAATGAAATCCGACGAACCAAGAAAAAGATGCATGCGGCGATCACCACCAGGGTCATGATATCGGCAAATCCATCCGGCAAAGCCCACCAGCTGATATTCCAGGCTTCGTCCCATAAAATGATATGCGCCAGTAAAAAAACAGGCGTCAGGATCAGGCAAATGTGAAACGCAAATGTCACGATGGTTAGCACCGGATGACGTTTCCAATTGGTGGTAGCAAAGGGAACGATCCAATGGAAAATCGACCTCAGGCTATATTTCCAACTCATGTAACTAAAAATAAAACGTTCCTTTTTCCGTACCAAAACCAGCATGGCTACCAAGCGATACAGACAGCCACCTATAAAAATGAGAAACGCCACCCACGCCAATGGTCCTGTCAACCATTCATAAAAAGTGTGCATGACTCCCCCTTACTCCCTTTTTCCCTGTAATGACAATCTGGCCCCCTGAGCCAAGTCAGAGATATATGGCTCTGTCGAAAATTAAATCGAAGTTTTAAGTGATCTAAAGTTCTAAGTGATCTAAAGTTCTAAGTGACCTAAAGTTGCTTACTTTCCAGGACACACTGCTTCCCCGACCATGGTTTTTTGGAAAGTTAAATCAGCTTCACTCTGCCTTTAACAAAAACAGATAGAATTCCTTAACTTTAGACACTTTAGCCCACTTTAGCTCACTTTTTATGAAACAAACACCCTTCCGGGGTGAGATCAGTGTCGGGCCCTCTGGACCCGGGTATCTACTAAACAGTAGTCGCTGATTTCCTGAATTGATCGAGCGTTAACACCTGCCGACAATAGGTACCGTCCTGGATGAATTTAAACAGAATCTTGTCACCGGCCGCGTTGAAGACCGGATCCCAGACTGCGTCGCACATCTGGGAGCTCATGTGACCATCCAGAGCCAGGGTGTATTTTCCGTTCTTTTCAACTTTGGCGGCAACATGCTCGCCATTGGAACTGAATACCGGCTGCCAGGCCATGTCAAAAGCGGTACCCCAGGGCGCACCGTCCACAACCACATACCAACTTTGACCTTCTTTGGCGAGGGCGCCCACCCGTTTGCCATCCGGACTAAAGACAACATCCGTGACCATGTCTCCGAAATCCCGCTGCCAGGCAACGCCGTCAATGGCAACCGTCCAGCGACCATAGCGGGGAGCCACAATGGCGGCAATGCGTTCTCCGGTGGGACTGAAGCACTGTTGCCACAATTGTACAAAGGGCTTTTCCCAGATGATCTCGCCATTGCGAGCCAACTGCCATTGGCCGCCGATTCGAACCGGAGCCACGACACTGTTGTCCCCAGGATCAAATATCGGCTCCCAGACGCACCCAAAACTCCGATCCCAGGGTTGTCCGTCAACGGCGATGGTGTAATCATATAAATTCAAGCGCACTTCCGCGGCCAGGTGCTGACCGTCTGGGCTAATACAGAGGTTCCATACGTTCACAAAGACGTTGTCCCAGGATTTTCCCTGAAATGCCGCCGAATAAGCTCCCTTTTTAAATTTATGGATTTCACCCGAATCAACATCAACCACTTGGACGGCCCCGGCTGTCTTGGTACCACAAGGACTTAAGGCAAAATAGGTCATATTGGCGTAGGTTTCATCCCAGGGTTTGCCATCCAGTACCATGCAGTAGCGCATATCCTGCTGGGCAGCTACGGCCACACTTTCGCCGCTTTGGCTGTAAATGGGATTCCAGACATACCCAAATTTATTTTCCCAAGGGGAACCATCGATGGCAACTGTCCACTCGCCCTCATCAGATATTAATGCGGTCAAAGCGCCTGACGGCAAAAATCTAAGATGCCAAATTTTATCGAAATCGTTTTCCCAGGTATCGCCATTTACACATACATTGAACGCCATCTCATCGGTATTGACAACGGCGGCCACTTTTTCGCCATCCGGGCTGACGTACGGCTCTTCCACCCAGCCAAACCGTTCATGCCAGTCTGACATGGAAATATCTTTTTGACCGGTTTCCCAGTCCCATTGTTTGGTTTCGGACATACACCCCCCTTATCCTCTTTGGCCCGAAAACTCCATGAAATTTGACAAACTTTTTCCTAATTTGAGCGATTGTCGAGATTGCTGCAGTTATCCCGCCAGGGTGGGAAAGACGCTGTTCCGCTTATTTCAGTTCTAAAATCAGAGCGACTAGACTGAATCGTCGGCTAGGCGGGATAGCATCTGACATCGTAAATTTGGCCATATCGGCATCCCCAACGTACTCAACTTAGGTTTTATGAATATTAGTAATCTGCTCAAGGATTGTGCCATTATCTTTTCTAGTTTAAATGGCAAACAGTTTCTCATCGATATATACTTACAGTAATATCCAGGTCTTTGAAAGTTTCGGGGAAGGCATCTGGATTTCATCTTACGAGATTGACCCGGACACCATTTACTGCATACTTAATATTAACTGAATTAGCAACCCTTTTAAAGAATCCCTTGTCTAACACGGCATTACATGCTATCAGATGGCAACATTTCTTAATATGATAATGCGATTTTGGACCTAAGTTGAGCGATCAAATTAGGTGAATTTAATTTAAGGAGGAAAGATCCATGCCCGGTATTAGTAAATACGGTCCCCTGCTCGTGGTGATATGTCTCGGAATAATCGTTCAAGCTTTGTTGATTCCCCTCGATTGTATCAGCAAACCCCATGATACAGCGGTCGCTTTTACGAAGGCATATTTAAAATTGGATTCATCCATGGCAGATTACCTGTGCGAAGACAGCCGTACTGTTGATGAGATCGACATGGTGGCCCAATATATTTACGATAAGACCAAGGCAGCCAAGGACCGTGGTTTTGGCAAATCTTATGTAAAAAGTCAGCTCTATCACGTGCTCACCCATACGACCTACACCAGCGATTCAGAAGCAACAGTCTCGATTCACGCCAAAACCCGGACATCCATCCATCCGGTCTTCGCGTGGGTGGCCAAGCTGTTTTTCATCGGCGAAACACGACCTTTTGACGAAACCCTTGAGGTTGTCAAAGAGGACAACCAATGGAAGGTCTGTGGCGCTCCGCTGTCACTTCACGGTAATACCTAAATCAGTGACACCCCATGGAGACTCTATACGCTAGGATTCGAACCCGGGCCCGTCAAATTGTCTCCAGTTTTCCGACACCTGATTTTTATCGGGAAAAAGCAGACGCCATCACTACCTCCGGCCAATTGATGGCAGGTGATCCCCATATTACCCATCTCCAAAATATCGTGGCCCGGCATTTGGAAGACGATTTTGGGCATGGCTTGCAGCATGCCGATAAAGTCAGTCTGGAGGCTGGTGCCCTTGTATTGATTGAAGGTGACCGACACAAGTGGTCACACGCGCTTATTCGCCGGCTGGTTTTAATGGTTCAATCTGCCGGTTTATTACATGACGTTCGCCGCAAGAAAAAAAATCATGCTGTCAAAGGTGCCCAATTCGCACCCCAACTATTGACGACGCTCCCTTTCAACGAACAGGAAGTAGCCCAAATCTGTTTGGCCATTCAGAATCATGAAGCCTTTAAAGAAACCATAGCTACGGATTCACCCCAAACACAGCTCATCTCAGACTGCCTGTATGATGCCGATAAATTTCGATGGGGACCGGATAATTTCACCGATACCCTCTGGGAAATGGTATCCTTCTTAAATCCACCCCTGGAAAAATTTTTAACCCATTACCCCAAGGGCATGCAAGGTCTTAAGAAAATAAAACCCACGTTCCGCACGCGTACAGGTAAACACTATGGGCCCCAATTTATCGATATTGGCATTGCCATTGGGGAAGAGCTTTATCAGGTTATTATAGACGAGTTCGTAGACTAAAACTAAAACAGCTTAATCTACCAAATTTCAATCTTTGAATTATTCATGTTTAATGAGTTTGTTGAGTTCATTGGGTTTATTGGGTTTATTGGGTTGCGGCAAAATGCTAATAGTTAAAATTCAATTAGTCCAATCATAACTTGAGGACTTTGAACGCTCGACTGAGCCCAACGAACTCAACAAACTCAACGAACTCAATAAACCAGCAGGAGGACCAAATGCCCGAACCGATCGATATGTATTGGAAAATTAGATTGAATGACACCAAAGAGCAGTTGGAAGCCAATAATTTTGAGGTCAGTATCGCCGCAGATCTAACCGAGGCCAAACGCATCGTTCTGGAAAAAATGATCCCGGAACTTAATCCCAAAAGCCTCGCCTGGGGCGGCTCCATGACCGTGGTAAATTCCGGCTTGTATGATGCCCTGAAAAGCGCCAAAGACATGGAGGTCATCGACACCTTGGACAAAAGCGTTCCCACGGAAGAAAGGGCAGCACGCCTGCGTAATGCCTTACTGGTGGATCTGTTTGTCACCGGCACCAATGCCCTGACCGAGGATGGCCAACTGGTAAATCTGGACATGATCGGCAACCGGGTTGGGGCCCTCACCTTCGGGCCTAAACACGTCATTATACTGGTGAGTCGCAATAAAATTGTCGCCGACCTGGAGGACGCCATGGCCCGTGTCAAAGATGTGGCCGCCCCGGCCAATGCCATCCGCCTGGGCATGAAGACACCCTGTGCCAAAACAGCCTATTGCCATGATTGCGATAGCCCCCAGCGCATCTGTAATTCATGGACCATCACGGAAAAGTCATTTCCAAAAGGCCGCATCAAAATGATTTTAATAAATCAGGACGCCGGACTATGACCGGTGAGGCCGGCAGCAGTTAACCTTTAACTGTTAGCTCTTAGCTGCTGACTGCTTAGTGCTGATCGCTTATTGCCTGAGTGCGCGAGGTCCCCATAATGCTACTGAGATCTGAAAATGTCAGGAAATCAAATATTCGTTCTGTCATCCTGCTCTGCTTGTGCTTCTTCACCCTCATCGGCGCAATGGCATTGGCCTCAGCGGTGCAACGCAGTTTCGGCCGTGTGCAGGTATCAAATGTAACCTTCAAAAACTATAACGGAATTCCGGTAAGGGCTAAACTTCTAAAGCCACAGGCAAAACACGTTACCCGGCCACTTCCGGGTGTGGTTTACATCCATGGCTATCAAAACAATCGCGAAACCGGTGATGCCTACTGTATCGAGTTAGCCCGCAGAGGTGTAGTCGTCTTGAATATCGATGCCATCGGCCGCGGCAACTCCGGCATCCCCAACGCACCTGCTGATACCAATTTTGACCAAACCTATGGTGGCCTGTCCGCGCTCAACTATCTGCGTACGCTCCCCGACATCGATGCTCAGGCATTGGGCATGCTGGGGCATAGTCTAGGGGCTGAGATGGCTTACCAGGTTGCCTTGCAGGATCCGTCTGTGAACGCCCTGGTCATTACCGGTTTCGCCTATACCACCGCAGCAGACCAAAACAAGCCCCGAAATATGCTCATGATTATTGGCAAATGGGATGAATTTCGGGAGCGCATGACCCATACCCGGAATATCGAAGCTGAATGGATGCAGACGGCAGAAACCCGGCAGGTCATTAGCGACCCCCAACCTCGAATCGGTATTACTTATGGCGATTTCACGGCTGGGACGGCTCGAAGAGTGGTTGTACCGGCCAGTATTCACATCCAGGAATCCCACAGCCGGCTGGCCATCGCTGAAACCCTGACTTGGATTAAAGCGGCCCTTTCACCGCCCGAGGCCTTCTGGATTGATCCCCAGCGCCAGATTTGGCCGATTAAAGAATGGGCTACTTTGATTGCCATGCTGGCGGGTATATGGATGTTAATGCCACTCGCATCGCTCCTTACAAGTATACCCTTTTTTCATAGCATTCAGGGGCAACCATCCAACACCTATGCCTGCAAACCGAACGCTCGCTGGCGGTATGCCCTGATCAACGGCGTAATCATGTGGCTCTATTTGCCCCTCATATTTGTTCTATTCGGCATCCACATCTATGTCGCGGCAATTGATAAGATCTTTCCCATGATGTTGGTTAATGCCATCGTGTGGTGGTTTTTATGGATTAACATCATCGGATTCATTATTTTCCAAATATGGTTCCGCAAGATCGGCATTCCCCAAGGCTTAACACTGGCGGACATGGGCATAACTTTTTCAGCCGGTAGATTTGACCTGCCCGCGAAAGTCATGGGGAAAACCGCGCTTATGGCGTTCTTGTTGTTTGCCGCTGCCTACCTGTGCGAACATCTTTTGGAACAATATTTTATAGTAGACTACCGTTTTATTTTTCCATTTGCCAGCGATCTAACCGCCTATCGATTCAAAATGTTTTTGCTGTATTTCCCCTTCCTTCTGGTGGGATTTCTCCAAACCGGCGTATTCCTGCATGGTCAAATTCGACCGGCCCCGGCAAGCTCCCCTATCCTTACCTGGCTGTATTGGTCGGGTATCAATATCCTCACCTTGGTCCTGCCTCTGGTAGCCTTCCTCGCCATCCAGTATGTGCCCCTGTTTATCAACGGATTCATTCCGCTGGTGGGGCCCGGCGGGATGTTTGTCAACTTTATCATTAATCTTTTCCATATTATCGGCGTACTCATTGTGGTGATTCCGCTGTCAACCTGGCTGTTCCAACTAACCGGAAAAATATACTTGGGCGCTATGATCAGCGCGGCCATTGTCGCCTGGATGTTTGCATCTTCCCAGGTGATCGCACCCATTCCAATATAGCTATAAGCTGTAAGGCATTAGCCATAAGCAGCATATGTCTAATTGCCATAAGCTAATTGTGAAAAGCTTCGCTTTTCTCGTTTGACAGTCCCAAACGATTTCACTATACTCACCCAGATTTACCCAATGTTGCAAAAGCCTGAGGGCTTCAGAGTCAAGGCGTCTGAGGGATGCCTTCGACAATGCTACTTATTAAGCTTGAATCGGAGGCTTGACATAGTTCGTTACTTCGAATCCGCAGCAGCGTAGAATGTGAAATCCTCTGGCTTTCCCATAGGGTAAACAAATGGCATCAATAATTTTTATTTAAGATCAGATGTCATTTCAACATATTGATTTTCGTTCAAAATCAGGACGGATGCGCATTTTAATCCGCAGGAATACGGCATTATCGAGGAATTGAAAAGCGAATCCAAGGTAGGATATTTATCCGCCTCAGGCGAATTAACTTAAAGTCGTTTTTTAGATTGTTTCTTAGAAGGAGGTTACAATGGCAGCAAAACTATGGCATGGAGAGCATTGGCCCGAGGGTGTACCGCATGATATTTCCGATTACGAAAAACCCCTGTTTACATTTTTGGATGAGTCAGCCGATCAGTATCCAAACCAGACTTATACCATATTCAACGATGCTACGCGAACCTATGCCCAGGTTAGGGAAACAGCCAATCGAATTGCCAACTTCCTGATATCGCGTGGCATAAAAAAGGGTGATCGTGTCGCCATATTTCTGCCAAACCTACCGCATTACCCGGCCATCTTTTTCGGGATCCTCAAAGCTGGTGCCGTGTGTGTGACCTGCAATCCCATCTACACCGGCAGTGAGCTCAACTATCAACTGGGCGACGCCGGCGCCAAGGCTGTGTTTTGCATGGATCATCCCCAGTTTTATCCCACCACAGTTGAAGCCATCAAAGGCACCGATGTGGAAACCGTTGTCATCTGCGGTGTCAAATCCTATCTACCGTGGATCAAAGGCTTTTTGGGGGGCCTGCTGGGTAAAATTCCCAAAGCTGACAACTACGAATCCGGCCATCTATTTTTCGATGATGTGGTTGCTAGCGCCAATTCGGATGCACCTGTCGTGGACATTAATCCGAGTGAGGATTTAGCCCTGATCATTTATACCGGTGGGACCACAGGTGTGCCCAAGGGTGCGGCCTTGACGCATACCAATTTCAGCTTCGACCTTTTGGCAGCCGATGAATGGATCCGTGTATCACATGAACCAGGCGCCCCACCAGAAAAGCAACGCGGCGGCGGTTTTCATACCTATCTTGGGGTCTTGCCGTGGTATCATAGTTTCGGACTGACCTGCGCTTTGCTGTCCTCCTGTTCCAAAGGTAATAAACTCATCTGTATTCCGGACCCGCGCGCCGGTGATCCGCCCTTTACGGAGGTGCTGAAAGCCGTCCAAAAATACAGACCCACATTCATGCCGGCCGTACCAACCATATTTGTAGCCTTTACCAATCATGCCCTCCTGGATCAGTTTGATCTGACTTCTTTGATGGGTTGTTTTTCCGGTGGAGCTCCCTTACCGCCTGAGGTCTGTAAACAGTTTGAAGAGAAAACCGGGTCGGTAATATTTGAAGGCTATGGGTTGAGTGAAACCGCACCGATCGCCAGTGTGAATCCCACCAATACAGAGCACCGCAAAATCGGATCCATTGGTTTCCCCATTCCGGGTACCGACATCAAAGTACTGGATCTGGAAACCGGGCTGCAAGAACTGCCCCAAGGTGAGGACGGCGAAATCGGTATTAGCGGTCCCCAGGTCATGCAGGGGTATTGGAACAAACCCGAAGAGAATAAAGCCGTGTTTAGAGAGATCGACGGCAAGCGTTACTTTCTGACCGGCGATATCGGCAATGTTGATGAAGCCGGCTATATCACTATCACCGATCGTAAAAAGGACATGATCATTGTGGGTGGATTTAACGTTTATCCCCGAGACGTGGAAGACATTTTGTTCACCCATCCCAAGGTAGCCCTGGCTGCTGTCGTGGGTGTACCCGACTCCAAGAGCGGCGAAATCGTTAAAGCCTACATTCAACTCAAACCAGGTGAGTCCGCCACGGAAGAAGAGATCAATGAATTCTGCAAAGAGAATATGGCCGGGTATAAACGGCCGCGCGTAATCGAATTTCGCGATGAAGTTCCGGTATCCAATGTGGGCAAAGTCCTGCGGCGGGTTTTAAGAGACGAAGAAATGGCCAAACAAAAAGACGCATGAAACAAAAACCATTAAAAATTGGCCGCAACGATCCTTGCCCTTGCGGCAGCGGCCGCAAGTATAAACGCTGCTGCATCGGCAAAGATTCGATCCCGCAAGTAAATCTGGCCAAGCGCTACAAACGCGACTACCAGATCAAGCTTAAAACCGGTCGTGACATCGAAGGCATTCGTAAAGCCGGCAAGCTGGTTTTAGAAACCTTGGATCGGGCCGCTTCCATCATCAAACCCGGTTTGAAAACCGATGAGATCAACACCGTCGTCCATGACTTTACCATCCAAAACAAAGCCACCCCGGCACCCCTGAATTACCGTGGCACCTACCCCAAATCTGTTTGCGTTTCCGTGAATGAAGTTATTTGTCACGGCATCCCCGGTGAACGCAAATTAGCCGAAGGCGACATCGTCAACATCGATGTCACCTCGATTCTAGACGGCTACTACGCCGATGCCAGCCTTACCTATTTTGTGGGTTCGCCCGGCCCTGATGCCCAAAAGATTGTGCATGTATCCCGCCAGAGCCTAAAAGAAGGTATGGCCGCAGTTATACCCGGAAATACGGTCGGTGATATCGGTTATGCCATCCAAAAATATGCAGAGGGCCAGGGATGCTCTGTGGTAAGAGATTTTGTGGGACATGGTGTCGGGCTAGAATTTCACGAACAGCCCCAGATTCCCCATTTCGGCAATAAGGGCGAAGGCATTGAACTGGTGCCTGGTATGGTATTTACCATCGAACCCATGATTAATCTCGGGGGTGCCGCCCTGCGCATTCTGGAAGATAAATGGACCGCTGTAACCAAAGACGGCTCCTTGTCCGCCCAGTTTGAACAAACCATTCTGGTTACCGAAGACGGCTGGGAAAGTCTCACGCCTTACGAATTATAAGTTACAACCTATCTCAAAATAAAAATTTGTTCATCTGGCAAGGGGCTTTACCGATAACCACAAATTATTATGACCGAGAATTCCCTGGATCACCTTCGAGTAATTTTTGAAATTTATCAACCGGTAAAGGAGGACTGAATAAATAGCCTTGCGCGATGTGGCAGCTCTTTTTCTTTAAAAAATCCAAGCTGTCATTATTTTCGACACCTTCCGCTACAACCTTTATCCCCAAGCTGTAACACATATCAATGATAGCCGTGATAATTGCGCCGTCACGCCCTTCCATATCTGCGTTTCTGATAAATGCCTGATCAATTTTCAAGGTGTCTGTGTGAAAGTTTTTTAAATAGATTAGGGAGGAATATCCGGTACCGAAGTCATCCAAGGATATTTTTATTCCCAATCCTTTGAGCTCATTCAAAATATCTATGGCCCTATCGGTATCATGCATCATGGCTGTTTCGGTTATTTCAAGTTCAAGAAACATGGGATTGAATCCGGTTTTTCCGATAGCGGATTTGATATTATCTACTAACTGGGGATCAAAAAATTGTCGCATGGATAGATTGGCGCCCAGATGAAGATTCCTAAAACCTTGTTCGTGCCAAATTTTGGCCTGTTGGCAAGCTGCTTGGATTACCCAGTCCCCGATTGGAATGATCATTCCCGTTTCTTCTGCTAGCGGGATGAAATCTCCCGGAGAAACCAGGCCGATGTCTGGATCCTCCCACCGTATGAGTGCTTCCATCCCGACCAATCGTGATGTGTGAATATTATACTGGGGCTGGTAATGTAATACAAACTCCTGATTTTTGATTGCATATCGCATTTTGCTTTCTAAGGTGATGCGCTGCTGGGCGCGTTCGTTCATCTTGGGAGAGTAATACCTGAAAGTATTTTTACCCACCTTTTTTGCCCTGTACATCGCTGCATCGGCATTTTTCAATAATTCTTCAACGCTGTCACCGTCATCCGGGTAGAGAGCGATTCCAATACTCGGTGAGATAAAAACCTCTTTGTCTGAAATTATAAATGGTTTTTTGAATAAATTTATTATTTTCTCAGCAAATCCCGCCGAACTTTTCTTATCGACCAGATTTGGAATGATTAACGTGAATTCATCGCCACCTATTCTTGAAAAATGCCCGGATGACTTTGAGGTTGCAGAGCTGATAACACCGCCAGGCCTCCCGATGGTGTCACTTTTCCGAAGGTATTTTACTAATCTATCGCTCACATGCAACAAAAGATCATCACCGGCCGAATGACCGAAGGTGTCATTAATTTTTTTAAATTCATCAAGATCGAGAACGAAAACCGCTAATACTTTATTATTTCGTTTGGCATTTTTTATTTCATGTTGGAGGTGTTCTTTGAATAGTGGTCGGCCTGGAAGACTGGTAACCGGATCATAATAAGCTAAGAATTTCACTTGTTCCTGGCTTTCTTTTAAATCAGTTACATTTCTGGATACGACAACGGCATAATCGACTGTGGGGCCTGTTGTGGAACAAGGCGTATATGTTGTTTCAATATAGTCGATTTTATTTTTCTTAAACTCGTAAGCCGATACATGTGACACAGTTTTCCCTTTGAAACAGTCGTCCAGTTTCTCCTTTATAATCTGCTCAAACACTTCTTTTCCCCAAACACTTGCAACCGTATTGTTTAGGATATCCTTTTTTTTCAAATGCCGTGCCTTAATGTAAGCGTTGTTCACAAGGCAATACCTATAATTTTTGTCAATGAGGGTGATGGATTCAAGAGAGGCATTCACCATCGACTTGTGTAAAAGCAGCTCATGTTTTAGTTGCTTCCGGCTCAATTTGTTAAGATACTTGGTTACCTTCATGGTGCCCCCATTAAAATTAGAATTTCGGTTTTTGGTAATCTAGGAATATGAGTTCCTGTAAATATATTGCCGTTCATCATCGCCATATTTTTGCACGAATTGATGTCAGCCAAATCACTCTTTATATAGGGTCCTCACATGATTGCCCTGATATATGCTTTTTCTGCCAGATTTGAGATCGGCATTCAATCTGTCGCGGGCTATGAACTTTGCGCGCGTATACGGACCCAATGCATCCGGATCCCTCATGCTTGAAAAATTGGCGTCTATTCATATCTTGCTGCAATGATTTCATCCAAAGGCCGTTTGGGTACATGATGAACTCCTTGATCATCCCGCCAATATTTAATATCACCGTTCGGCTCGAGATATTCCAATTGAACCCTTTCACTTGGATAGCCGAGCGCTAAAACGAGTAAAATCTCCAAGTGCTTGTCAATGGTCAGATCCTTTTGTAACCCTTTTCTGTTAATGGA
Organism: uncultured Desulfobacterales bacterium; assembly: GCA_964452555.1. Taxonomy (GTDB): domain Bacteria; phylum Desulfobacterota; class Desulfobacteria; order Desulfobacterales; family B30-G6; genus B30-G6. The sequence continues at coordinate 39,511 of CAYVMI010000038.1, read as the reverse complement.
AGCGAGGATGCAGCCGCCAAAGCCTTTTTCAACAGCCCCCAGCAGCATACTCTGACAGGCAATGCCATGATCACAAAAGAAATTGTTGTGTATCGTCGTATCGCCCAATAAAACGATATAAGCAGCCGGCTTTTCTCCTTCCGTGGGACCTTTCCATTCCTTTAAGTAAGCAGCCCAACCCAGTCTTTTAAATATTAACTCATTGGTGTCTGCATCACCTGAAAGAATATATTTAAGTGATTGCAGATTCGCGCCGCAGGCAGAATGACGGGCCAGGTTCACCAATTCTTCAAGCGTTTCCATACTAATTATTTTGTCCTGATGAAATCGGCGGTAGCTTCTATTTTTATAAATCAGGTCCTTAATCATTTATCTCTCCATTTCTATTGTTATCAGCGGATAAAAGCGGCTCTCAGAAAAGCCCCGGTTGACCGGGATTGCCGACGTGTGGGTATTCGCTCTGTACGCGGGCAACTGTTTAAGTTTTGGCCGAGGTCAAAGGTGCAGCGAATGCCGCTGGCCATCAATTTCAACGGTGGTTTTGGAATAAGCGAACTTGTTGATTATCTTACCGTCCTCAAAATGAATGACATCCACACCACGCCGTTTTTCCAGCTTACCCTCCTGCCCGGTTTCCATTGAAGGCCATTCCAGTAACCAACGATAGAGAACCTTTTGCTCCGCTTCATCAATAAAGGTCTCTTCCTCGATAAACTTGAAGCCACCGTGATTTTGAAACCATGGTGTCCAGGCCTTGCGTAGATTCTCCTTACCCCATACTCTTCCGCCGGTCCAGTTATCAAATTGGATGGCATCATGAAAGAGTTCCATAACACCATCCAAATCATGGTTGTCCCAAGCCAGGTTCCATTTCCTGAGAGCCTTTTCAATTTCGGTTCTGCTTAGTTTCATATTCTGCCTTAATTATTTCATTATATCCTTGGTGAAGTAAATCAAGCACCTATATCAATGCAACAAACCATCGCCTGCTAGCACATTTTATGGGAGGCTGGTAATTATTTTGCGATAGTCATCCTCTGGAAAAGCGCTGAGTGTTTCAGTGGTGACCGCTCCCCTGGCTGCGATCGACAAAAGTATTTTTGCTACAGTTTCCCTGTCGGGCGCGTCAACGACGATTACAATATCATAACGACCCATTGTTAAATAAAATGAATCGACCGTGGCACCCATGTGCTCGCAAAGTTGTTTGACCGCATCAAGCCGATTGGGACTCTCCTTTATATTTTCTATACCTTTTGAGGTATATTTGACCAGCGATATGTATTTTGGCATGGTCCACCTCCCCTATTATTTATGGTCTTTTTTTGATCAGATTGTGGCGGGGTATAACGCCAAAAGTCGATTCCCAAGTGTTTCCGCCAAACGCTTGTAAAGTACGGCCGCATTCTCGGCATCCTTATCCAGAATCCCTAAAAAGGTGACCCTTTCAAATTTCAACAAACTGCTTGGTTCCTGACAGGTGGCAGACGCAGAAAAAGCATCACGCCCTGTAAGAGTGGACCACCCGATCAGTTCACCTGAATGCCGGGCCATATGAACGGTAGAACCCTCTTTTCCCCGACTTAACAATACGCGTCCCTTTAGTAAAATAAAAAAGTGTTCGGCGGCGTCTCCTTCTATAAATAGTGAGTCTCCATCCTTACAGCTCATTTTCTCAGATGTATCCATGGCCTCCTGAACAAATGCTTTGCTCATACCCCAAAAAAGATCACCTTGTTTGAAATGCATGGCAATACCTCCTTTGGTTAAGGGTAAAGGAATCCCTTGAATCGAACTTATTCCGACTCCGAGGATCCATCGATCCCAGAAGCTCTAGCGGCTCAGGACCGGCTTTGAACCCAATCGAATTACCTCTCCCCTTTTGAATAGAGCACACCGTTGTATCTTTAATAATTTCGAGCTGGAACCAACTTCTAATAGCTGCGCTTATGGCCATAAACAGGATTTGGGACCAATGTCCAGAAGCCCGGCATTCTGGATAGATAAAAAAGGCAATTTACAAATCAATGAACCTCAACGTTGCAAAAGCCTGAGGGCTTCAGAGTCAAGGCGTCTGAGGAATGCCTTCGACAAAGCGACATGACAATCTAAAATCGAAGGCTCGTCGTAATTCGTTACTTCGAATCCTCAGCAACGCAGGATCTGAAGTTCTCAGGCTTTCCCGCAGAGTAAACAACATGGCAAAATAGATACCATCCTTGGAATTCACCAGAAGTTGAATCCAAAAAGTGGTGCTATCCTTATGATTTTTGCTATAATCACATTCCATTATCTATACTTTGCCATGTTGTTTATGCAACTATGAGGTGATTTATCCTTCTCTGAGACTATATTGAAACATTTCATATGATGTGTTGCCGCCCAGTAGGTCATCGATTTTACCTTGGATCTCCTGGCGGGCTTTGTTCTTTAGCCAGTTTTCCCAGTCCTGGGCAGAATCCCAGGTACTGATGACTAAAAAAACATCGGGTCTGTCAGCACTTTTTAAGGTTTCACCGGAGATATAACCGTCCTGAGCGGTTGCCAGCGACCGCATTTCTCTGAATAAGTTTAACATATCTCTGCCTTTTTCCGGGGGTACGGTTCTAGTTATTAAGACTTTGACACTCATGCTGTCCTCCTTTTTAAAAGAGTTGTGATGACATTCGACGTAATTATGAGGCCCAAATGTGATCTTATTTAAATATTTTTAAGCGAAATAATATCGCCTTGAACGCAATCGCTTATGAATTTTAAAGGAAGGCAGAAACCGATTTTAGAAATAATTTCGACTCGGATCCAAAGATAAGAACTATTATTAGTATATACGTGTTCGACGAAATTTACAAGGATGACAATTTCAACGACCACCGACCGGGTCGGGGGCTTATGATCGGAATGGATCCCCACGGGTGAACCCCGGTCCCATTAAAATACCCGTCTTCGCTCTGCGAGCTTCGCCGCGACATGACGCCGCGGTTATCCGCCTTATCTCTGGGGCAACTTCTCGCCGTAGCATTAACTTGCTATTTTGGCATTCATCCACGGGCGACCCGACTTGAACTCGTCGAAAGTCATGTCCATGGTCTTCTGCGATGGCGGATAAACCGAAAATAACATTTAACCCATGGTTTTACCCAGATTATAAGGCCACACCTGGACCGGACGGGTCATCAGATTCGTATACCAGACTTGATCAAATGGCACCTGATCCAGAGACCTGAGATAATTATGGGCGTTGGCGAGAGCCGAGCTTACCTTGCAAATCCCGCGTACGCATTGTTCAACTTGTGGATAGGCTAAGGTGCTGAAAACGAGCAGCCAACGAAACAGATAATCAGCAGTATCATTATTATTCTCAATTTCTGATACAATTTGTTGTTGAATGGATATGTCCAACCGGGCGGTATCGATTGCCCAGGGTGTGTCACTTGAGTCTTCATGGATTAGGTTGTGATGGTGAACAGATACGTGCATGTCTTTTAAAACCGGGGATGCATACTGCCCGATTCCAATCTCTGACAGCGTTAACAGTATGCCTCCTTTTTTAGTTGCCAGGATGTATTCATGATCCCCTTCTGGATTTTTACGGTAATCAAAAATATCTATCATTTCAGTGCTCGTTGAAAGCACTTCTAAAAAACTTGCTACGACTTCTCTTTCATTCCAAATACTTTGCATCTACGTATGTGCCTCTCCGCTAATATGACTAAGCCTTTCTTAATAGGGTTATTCACTTAACGTGAAAATCTTTTGGACTAGTGAACCTTTAATTCCTATAACACAGGTTATGATAAATGTCTGAAGGAGATTGAGTCCAATTCCATAACTTAACGATATTCCAATAGATAAATACTTTCACGAAATACATCTTTACGTGTGAGCCCGGGGTTTAAATTAAAATTGTATCTTGAGTCAGTATTTATGTTGACAACCAACTGGGATCCTAGTATCCATGTGCATTGCAGTATTTTAAGCCATAAACCATTGTTAGCCGCAACCAACTGTTTTAAATTATTAATTTAAATTTCGGATTATAAAAATCACCTCATGAGTCTACCTGATATTTCAAATCGATTTCGCTTACGCCAACAAATTTTCGACTATCTGTATGCCCAGATCGAAGAAGGCACATTGGCCCCCGGTTCTACCATCAACGTCAAGCAACTGACTCAGGAACTCAATGTGAGCCGTACCCCCCTGAGGGAAGCCCTGGCCCAACTTGAGATTCAGGGTCTCGTAACCATCCGCCCCCAACGCGGTGTTGTCATCAATGCCCTTACCTATGAGGAACTGGTGGACATCTTTGAAATCTTGGGGGCCCTGGAATCCCAGGCACTGGCATCTGTATTCGATCAGATTGACGATCAGATTGTCAATGCCATGGACAGATGTAACCGCGAAATGGCGTTAGCGGTTAAAAATGACCAGAGCAGACAATTCCACGAAAAAAATATCTTTCTTCACAATCTGTTTATAGATCTTTCGAATAATTCGGTACTTAAAATGACGGTCAGTAATCTTAAACTGCGTTTGTTTGGGTTTGCCGTCAAACGTTATCGCAAGCGCTTCAAAGAGGCGATTGTACTCGAACACGATATGTTTATCGATATGCTGCGATCAGGCCAAAAGGAAAAAGCCATCAGCTTTCTGAAAGAGGTCCATTGGAAATTTAACTACCCTGAAAATTTCATTCAAGGAGGAATCGATAGATAGCTTACAAACACGTTAATCAATTTAATATTAACTCATCATTATTTTAGGAGGTAAACTATGCAAAAAATAAAAATGACCACCGAAGAGGCCTTTATTAAAGTTCTGCAAATGCATGGAATTGATAGCGCTTTCGGCATTATTGGTTCTGCTATGATGCCGGTTACCGATCTATTTCCCAAAGCCGGGATTACCTTTTGGGACTGTGGCCATGAATTCAGTGCCGGATTGATGGCGGACGGTTTCACCCGGGCCTCCGGCAAAATGAGTATGCTGGTGGGCCAAAACGGCCCTGGAATCGCCAATTTCGTGACTCCGGTTAAAGTGGCTTATTGGAATCACACGCCCCTTCTGGTGATTACGGCCCAGGCCGCCAACATGACCATCGGCCAAGGAGGATTTCAGGAAGTTCCGCAAATGGCCATGTTCGAGGACATGGTTGCTTATCAGGAAGAAGTCCGTCATCCAGCCCGGACAGCCGAAGTTCTCAATCGGGTGATCATGCGGGCCAAACGTGCTTCGGCCCCGGCCCAAATCAATATTCCGCGTGACTTCTGGACCCAGATCATTGAAATTGAACTGCCCCCGATCCTTGATTTTGAACGGCCAGCCGGTGGTGAACAAGCCATTGCTCAAGCCGCTGAGCTCCTGTCCAATGCCAAATTCCCGGTATTTTTAAATGGGGGTGGTGTAGTACTCGGCGGCGCCATCCAGGATTCCATCGCATTGGCAGAACGATTGGACGCCCCGGTCTGCTGTAATTATCAGCACAATGACGCTTTTCCAGGCGATCACCCGCTGTTTGGGGGCCCCCTGGGATACAATGGATCCAAAGCCGGAATGAACCTTATTTCCCAGGCCGATGTGGTCCTGGCTCTTGGCAACCGTTTGAATCCTTTCTCAACTCTGCCGTGCTACGGTATCGAATACTGGCCCAAAAATGCTAAAATCATTCAAGTTGATATCAATCCGGATCGCATCGGTCTGACCCACCCGATTTCCCTTGGGATCGTTGGCGATGCTGGTAAAGTGGCTCGATCTATTTTGAATCAACTCTCTGATACGGCAGGTGATAACGGCCGCGAAGAACGTAAGGCCGCCATAGCCAAAGCCAAAGCAGACTGGGACAATGAGCTGGCCACCATGGATCACGAAATCGATGATATGGGTACCACCTGGAACGAACGCTGCCAAAAGCGTGAACCTGACAAAATAACCGCACGCATGGCCTGGCGTGCCATTATCGCAGCCCTGCCCAGAGAAGCCATAATCTCATCTGACATCGGTAACAACTGTGCTGTTGGCAACGCCTATCCCAGCTTTGAAGAGGGCCGCAAATATCTGGCGCCGGGATTATTCGGATCCTGCGGGTATGGATTCCCTGCTATTTTAGGCGCAAAAATAGCCCAGCCCGAGGTCCCGGTAGTGGGTTTTGCCGGTGATGGTGCCTTTGGGATCTCCATGAATGAAATGACCGCCTGCGGGCGTGACGAATGGCCGGCCATCACCATGATCATCTTCCGGAATTACCAATGGGGAGCTGAAAAGCGGAATACGACTCTTTGGTACCACGATAACTTCGTGGGGACCGAGTTGAATCCAAATGTTTCCTATGCCGACATCGCCAAGGCATGTGGTGTTGACGGCGTTCAGGCGACCTCCATGGAAGATCTGACTGAGAAACTGAACGCAGCTGTAAAAGCCCAGATGGAAGAGGGTAAAACCACATTTATTGAGGTGATGACCAATCAGGAATTGGGTGAGCCGTTCCGCCGTGACGCCATGACGACACCGGTTCCGGTTGCAGGCATTGACAAAGCCGATATGCGTGAACAAAAACCCGCTTAATATGGAGAAATAAAAATGAAGGATTTGAAAAATATTTCTGCAAGCAAAGAAGACCTCGATCGCTACGAGGTGGAAAATAATTTTCAATCCTGGTCATTTCAACCTGAGCAGTCACCACCCCGTGTGGTGACTGCCAAAGGCGTGCGGTTTACAACCGAGGACGGCCGGGAGCGACTCGATTTTAGTTCCTGCTTTGTCAGTCATAACATTGGGCATCAGGATCCCCGCGTGGTTCAAGCAATTTGTGATCAGGCTCAAACCTTGACCTCCTTTGCCCCCAGCATGTCCACCCGGCCCAGGGCACTCCTGACCAAGCTACTATCAGACATTAGCCCTGGCGATCTTAACCGCTCGTTTATTTCACTGGGCGGGGCCGAAGCCAATGAAGCCGCCATCAAAATTGCGCACCAGTACACCGGCCGCCGCAAAGTTATCACCCGCTATAGGACCTACCACGGGGGCACCACCAGTCCCATGACGTTGTCCGCCGGTGACTCCCGCAGCTGGGCCCAGGTACCCGGCGGAACCGATCAAATCCGGGTTCCCCAGCCCTATTGCTACCGCTGCATGTTCGGGTTGACCTACCCGGCCTGTGATATGCGCTGTGTGAAATATGTCGATGAAGTTATCGAGCTCGAAGGTGGAGCCGATAATATTGCGGCCATCATTTTCGAACCGGTGACCGGTGCCAATGGGATCATTGTGCCGCCGGCCGAATATTTCCCTGAACTGCGGAGTGTTTGCGACAAGTGGGGCGTCCTGATGATCGCCGATGAGGTCATGACCGGTTTCGGGCGTACCGGCAAGTGGTTTGCCATGGATCACTGGGATGTGGTGCCGGATATCATGACCTTGGCCAAGGGCATGACCTGTGGCTATCTGCCCTTAGGGGCCACCATCGTGCGTGAAGAAATCGGTAATCATTTCAAGAATCACTTTTTCAGCCATGGCGCCACCTACGCCGGGCATGCCTTGGGATGTGCCACCGCACTGGCCGTGATTCCTATTTACCAGGAAGACGGTCTCATTGAAAAATCAGCGGAGCTAGGCAGCTACCTGCTGGATAAGGCCATGGAGCTGAAGGAAAAGCACCCCAGTGTCGGCGATGTACGTGGTTTGGGACTGTTTGTGGGAATTGAACTGGTCAAAAACAAAGAAACGCGCGAGCCCTTGACGCCCGTAAACGCCAAGGTTCAACCAGGCAGCAATCCCAAACTGGAGGTGGCCAAAAAATTGGGCGAGCTGGGCATAATGGCCATGGCGGCCAACCCGGCCAATGTGATTGCCCTGGCACCACCTTTGATCGTTTCCAAAGATGAAATCGATGAAGGCATCGCCCTCATGGACCAAGCCCTGGAGGCAGCCGATGCCTATACCAATACCTAAATCGTGCACGGTTCGGAGGCTTTCATAGGCAAGGCGCCTGAGGGATACCTTCGACAAAGCTACTTGTTAAGCTTGAATCGAAGGCTCGACGTAGTTTTTTACTTCGAATCATCAGCAACACAGCATATGGAAGCCTCCGGACTGCCCTATGGGTGAAATTTGATGAAAAAAAGGATAACAACTCCTTCCACTCATCGGGTTAGCATACTGAAATTGTAAATCTATCAAAATTCCAATTTAATGGTAGTCTATTAAAAATGTCATCAAATTTCATGCAAGATTTAGGTAGTAAAAGTGCCGTGCTGGTGGTCAATGCCGGCAGCTCTTCGGTTAAATTTACCCTGTTCAAAATCGAAGATGAAACCGTATTGGCCACCGGTATGGTTGAGCGCATCGGCTTATCCGGAACCCGGCTGGTCTACACCGATTATAATGATGAAGAATTAATCCGGGAATTGTCCGTTCAAAATGCCCGCGAAGCTGTCCTGCTTATTATCCAACAATTGACGGATGCCAGACAAGGCATTGTCTCAAACAAAAATACCCTGGTCGGCATTGGTCACCGCGTGGTACACGGTGGTGATCAAGTTCATCAATCCGTTGTCATTGATGATTCCATAAAGAAAATCATTAAAGATTGTTTTGCGCTGGCACCTCTGCACAATCCGCCAAATTTGGAGGGGATTGAAGCCTGTCAGAGCGTATTTCCATATCTACCCCAGGTGGCGGTTTTCGATACCGCCTTCCATGCCACCTTGCCTGAGCATGCCTATCTTTACGGGCTGCCCTACCACCTCTATGAGGATGGAAAAATACGCCGCTATGGTTTCCATGGTACCAGCCACGCTTATGTGAGTCATGAAGCAGCCAGGTATTTGGGAAGGGCCCTGAGTAGTCTAAAACTCATCACCTGTCATCTGGGTAACGGCTCCAGCATCACGGCCGTCAAACACGGCCGCAGCATCGACACCAGTATGGGTTTCACACCCCTGGAAGGCACCATTATGGGAACCCGCTGTGGCAGCATCGATCCGGCTGTGGTCCTACATCTGTTACGCCACCATGAAATGACGGTCGATCAAATCGATAATCTGCTAAATCATGAAAGCGGTTTCCAGGGTTTAGCAGGCGTTGGAAGCAGCGATGCCCGCGATGTGATTGATGCTATGTATGCCGGCAACCGGCAGGCAACGGCTGCGATTAATCTGTATGTTTATCAAATCAGAAAATATATCGGGGCCTATGTTGCCGCCATGAACGGACTCGATGCCATCGTCTTTACGGCCGGTATCGGTGAAAATTCAGCCCGTATCCGCGAGCTGATCTGTAATGGCGGGGATGGATTGCAACAACTGGGCATCCAGCTTGATATGTCTAAAAATAAAGCTGTGGTAGGCACTACCGCAGAAGTCCAATCCAATTCAAGTCCTGTAAAACTTCTGGTAATCCCCACCAACGAAGCCCTCGAAATCGCCAGACAATCACTTGCAAATTTAACTACGCGATAAGTTTTTATATTTTATACATCCGACTTGAAACACATAATTGTGCTGAAGAAACTTTTTTTACAAGATGACCAGTTGCGACATTGCTTGTACGTTACAATTTCAAAGATTATACTTGACCGCTGCTTAGATATCTGATGTATTAGATATCTAATATGTCTCCATTACAGCAATCAATTCTCTTCCTAAACAAATTATTATAGCAGTTTGATACAGTCTCGGATTATTATCCAAGACAGCCTAAAAAATTGCCGTTCACATTTCCCAGGCCTGGGTATGAGCGCTGATATCATAAAGGTTTGTCATCATTGGCAAATCAGAGAAACATTTAAAAGGCAGCAAAGGGCGATGCGATGATCCCAGAGAACAAACCGGGTCCAAGTACAATCTTGGATATAACTTCCCTGCGGGAGCAGGTCTATCAATTCATCCGAGGAGAAATTACCAGCGGAAAGCGTATTCCGGGATCCGTGATCAATCTTAAGGATATCAGTACGCAGCTGGGAATCAGTACAACACCTTTACGGGATGCCATAATCCAACTCGAATGTGAAGGCTTCGTCACAATCCTTCCCCGACGAGGTGTACTGGTAAATAAGCTTACGCTTGAGGACATTCGTGACCTGGTGGAAGTTTGTGGGATTATAGAAGCCTCGGTCATTATGACTGTTTTCGACAAAATTAATGCCACCCACATCCAGGAAATGAAGAGCCTTAATATTGAAATGCGGTCAGCTATTACCCAAGAAAGATTCGATCGCTATTATGAATTGAATATTTCCTTTCATGGCGTCTTTTTGGCATTGTCAGAAAATAAGATAATGCATCAAATTGTCATGCCCATCAAGCAGCGTCTGTACGACTTCCCCCGACGTGCCTATATCAAAGAATGGGAACTTATCAATTGTGACGAACATGACGAATTAATAGAGTTAATCCAAAAACAAGAACCCAAAGCAGCCGCGATACTCTGGAAAGATAAACACTGGTCATTCAGCTATCACGAAAAATTTATCCGCAAGTTTTACTCTGACTCGAGTGAAAAGATCCGCAAACAGCTGGAATTGAGCCAAAAGCCTGTGATTAGTTAACGTAATATTACCGTAAAAAATTTTCTAATGATTGATGTAATTTGTCTTTTTCGCATTCGATGCTGAGAAGGTGGGTGGATATATTCTTTTATTAACCGCATATTGAAAGGAGAAAACATGAAAAAACTACTGACACTTATAATTTTTTTCGCATTTCTTTTCCTGTTAATAGGTCCGGGCCCGGCTGCAGCCGACCTGAAAGAAGTTACCGTTGCCTACTTTCTGGAATGGCCGACTGCCAATCAAGTCGCCCAGGTAGAAAAACTGTATGATAAGGAAATGGGTGTCAAGGTCAAGTGGGTGGCGTTCCCCAACGGCAATGAAATGACGCGCGCCATGAAGGCCGGCGATGTACAAATCGCATACTCGCAAGGCCTTATTCCTTATGTCGTTGCGGTTAGCGCCGGTGTTCCGCTTCAACTTATCGGTGTGGCGGTGTCTTATTCCGAGAACGACAACTGCGTTGTTCACAGGGATGCGGGCGTTTCAAAGTATAATGCCCATCATACCATGGAGGGCAAAACCGTTGCAACGCCTATCGGTAACGTGACCCACTACAAGCTGTTGCGGACCCTGGATTATTTAGGTGTCGACGTCAGCAAAGTGAACATCGTGAAGATGGACGGCGCTCCAGGCGCAGCGGCACTTTCGCAGCACAGGGTGGATATGGCTTGTGCCTTTGGGGGGCCGCTGACCCGCATGAAAGAGGTCGGCCATGTTCTGATGACGGGCAAGGAACAGGAATCGTTCGGTCTGCTGACTTTTGACGTAATTTCGACTACCCAGGAGTTTGCTAAAAACCATCCCGATCTGGTCACGAAATTCATGCAGGTGACCGAGGATGCCAACCGTGCTTATGCTCAAAATCCCGGGTCAGCCCAACCGATCATTGCCAAAGCTGCCGGCATGAAATTAGCTGACTCCAATGCCTTTCTTGAAAAATTCAGTTTCCCATCAAAGGAGGAACAGTTGTCCGAAGCATGGTTTGGGGGTACAGTGCAGTCGTTCTGCAAGGGTGCTGCAGATTTTTTCGTAAAACAAAAAGTCATTCCCAAAGCACTTGATGACTACAGTCCCTATATCGACGATAGTTTCTTGAAGAAAGTAAAGTAAATTGCTGAAAGGCGCGGGGGGCCGCATTATCAGACAGATGCTTACCCGCGCTTTTTCCTTTTCCCCAGGAGAATCTAATGAGTGGACTTGAAATCAAGGGTGTTTCCATGCGTTATGCATTACCGGGCGGGGGGGGTGTCCAGGCCCTCAAGGATGTGTCCTTTAACCTCGCTCCCGGTGAAATCCTTACTGTGCTTGGCCCGTCAGGATGTGGAAAGACAACACTGCTGAACCTGATTGCCGGTTTTTTTGCCCCTACCGAAGGCCAAATGGCGTTGAATGGCGGCCCAATCCGGGGGCCCGGGGCCGAGCGTCTGATGGTGTTTCAGGACGGAGCCTTGTTTGAGTGGCTGACGGTTGAAAAAAATATTTCGTTTGGCCCCGATATGCGGGGAGCACCCAAAGAAGAGACCCAGAAAGTTGTATCCGACCTTCTGGAAACTGTCGGTCTGAAAGGATTCGGCGACAAGGCCATCTACGAACTTTCCGGGGGCATGCAGCAGCGTGTCGCCCTGGCCCGTTGCCTGGCCAATGATCCGGAACTCATTCTGATGGATGAACCCCTGGGGGCGTTAGACGCACTGACCCGCGAGAAAATGCAGGGCCTGATTCTCCAACTTTGGAAGAAAACCGGCAAAACTATTCTGCTAATCACCCATGCCGTAGAGGAGGCGCTCTTTCTTGGTGAGCGATTGTTTGTAATGGCGCCGCGTCCCGGACGCATTGTAAAGGAATATCGCCTGCCCTTTGCAGATCGGGGATTGGAAGAGAATCCGCGCGACATCAAGGCCTCTGCGGAGTTTATTGAGAAACGCGAAGAAATTCTTTCCATGATCTGGGAAATGGAAGAGGAGATCATGGGGCGTCAGGAATAGATTGCATAGGGAGATAGAATATGCCCAAAAAAAATAAAGCTCCATCAAGTCTTGCCATATGGCTGGGCCTGGCTGAAAGCAGCTTTCAAAAACAGAAGACCGTCCGCTTTGGGGATGCCTCCATGGTTACCGGCGGCCGCATCTGGAGCATTCTGGCCCTGCTGGTTTTGGGCGTACTCTGGACTTTGTCGGGTATTTATAAGTGGACCGATCCGATATTCTGGCCGTCGCCCCAGGCTGTATTGAACCAATTTGCCACCACGGCGACCGAAGGCTATCGCTATTTTACCTTGTGGCAGCATATTGGTTATAGCGTATTTCGTGTATTGGCGGGTGTCTTTTTTGGATGCTTGGTAGGTGTGCCCCTGGGGTTTGCCATGGGCCTGTCCACCAAATTACGCGGAATATTTGATCCTGTTGTCGAGTTCATGCGTCCGATTCCGCCACTGGCCCTAATTCCGCTGGTGGTGCTCTGGTTCGGCATTGGCGAAAAAGCCAAGATTATTTTGCTATTTCTCACAGCCGTTTTCATTATGACGATTGCAGCCCGCTCGGGCGTATCGAGCGTAAAGATTTCCAAAGTCTATGCCGCCTATTCGCTGGGAGCAACAAAATGGCAGGTACTGCGTTATGTCATCCTGCCCAATGCCTTGCCGGAAATTTTTACCGGTTTGCGTACCGCCATGGGGGTCTGCTGGGCAACAGTTATCGCGGCTGAACTTGTGGCCGCCAACGTCGGCATCGGCTTCATGATTATGGTTGCAGCAAATTTCTTGTCTTCAGATCTGGTTGTAATGGGCATTATCATTATCGGCGTAATTGGATTCGGGATCGAAATTGCCATGCGTTTGTTAGAGTCAAAACTGATTCCGTGGAAAGGTAAAGGCTAAATCATCCTAATCAGCCCTCCCCGGCAGCATAAATCAGTAAGGCTTTCAATCTTTGAATATTCGACCGAGAAATCCTTTTTTTGACGGCACTTCCGGTTCAGGGAGGCCCAAGTGGCGGCAAATGGAAGACTCTATTCCATGGGTGGAGATGTCTTCACCTTCCACGACAATTTCATCACCCACCATGACGGCCGGCGCCAGCGGCAGGTCCAATTCAAAATATTCATCCGTCATGTAGTCGGCTTTGGGTTTGGACATGGTTTCGATTTGGATGTCGTAATTTTCGCCCAACCTGGGCATGATCTTCCTGAAATGCTTTCAGGGCTTGCCGTTGGGTTCATTTAGAAAAAATCGGACCGTTAACATATCTCCCTCCTTGTTTGAAGTCATCTCAAAAGTGTCTTTTAGCTGATCCGCCTGAGGCTGATAAATGTCATGTGTTAGACTCATTTTTCAACTCCTCAATAATACCTGAAGTGGTTCTAGCACCACTTCTAATGTATTCCTGCGGCTTAAAAAATGAGTCTGCCTTGATCTTGAACCAAAATCCTAACTTTGAGATAACTTCTATTAACTATCCTTAAACATTTTAAATTCTTTAGATGAAAGCATCTCGTCCATCTTAGGGACTACTTTTATCCGTAGCAGATGTCGTCAGAGCAGCAGCCATATGGTTTAAGAATTGATCAGGCGGTACAAAGTCCAGCAGCCGCAAATCACTATGTTCATTCCCATCTCCATCTAAGAATACGACCGTAGGAACGCCTTTAACCTTGTATTGCCCAAGCAATTGTTCCTGATCCGGATTGCCCTTGCGAGTGAGATCCACTTTAATCGTTACAAAACCGTTTCCTGCCTGTTTGACTACATCGCGATCATGAAAGGTGATTTCTTCAAGCTCTCTACAAGGACTGCACCAATCGGCATAGAAATCAATGATGACGGGTTTATTCAATTTTTTCGCTTCAGCTAATAATTCAGGGGTATATGGCTGCCAGGCCACACCTGGTCCCTGCAATAACCAAGAGCCCATAAGCGCAGTTGTCGAAACCATGGCTGCGAGGGCTAAACCGGTCTTGCCCCAGTCAAATCCGCGCGAAATAGATTTGGTTTTATCGAACCATCCCAAATGCAGCCCAGCGGAAAAAATCACACCCGTCAGTGCAAGCATCCCCACTGATACCGGTAACACCGGTCTGATGAAATAAGCCGCCATGGCAATCAACACCCATCCCATGAGTTTCCGAACCCACAACATCCACTCTCCCGACCGGGGGAGCTTGTCAATTTTCCCGGAAAACATGGCCAAAATGAACAGGGGCAGCCCCAGGCCGATGCTTAATGTGAAGAATATCAAAAAACCCAGCCGGGGATCGCCCAGGCTGGCAACCCAGGTAAGCAGTCCCAGCACAAAGGGTCCGATGCAGGGTGCCGCGACGACCCCGAGGGTAATTCCCATAAAAAGACTACCAAAATAGCCGCTGTATGATTTACCGGCGGCTTGGTTCAGCCAATACGGCATCCGCATTTCCCAGAATCCGAATAAGCTGGCTGCAAATAAGATCAATACAGCAGCAACGATTAATAAAACAATCGGGTTTTGCAAGAGTGCTCCCATTAAACCGCCGGTTAGGGCGGCCGTTACCCCCAAAATTGAATTGGTGACCGCCAGGCCGCCGATATAACTGGCGCCGTGAATTAACAGATTCATCTGTTTTTGACCGGATTTCCCGCTAAAGTAAGAAACCGTGATGGGGATCAACGGATAGACGCACGGAGTCAAATTAAGCGCTATGCCACCTGCAAAAATACCCAGGAGCGTCCAGAAAAAGTCCCAGCCCTGCAAGTTTTTTTTGGGGTTGATCTGCGCATTGATTGCCTCCAATCCGGCTTGGGAGGCGCCAACCGGAAGTTTCCTGGCATGCCATTCCGGGTAACCGCGGGGATATCGATAAACATTTTGGTATCCTAAATCTACAGCCACACGGGCTGCGGCGTCACTGCGAACTCACGCCAGTCCGGCTCAGTAAAACACCATGAAACGGCCTTTATCTGAGCCTAACAAATCGGCCAGCGCCGACTTATTGCGCCAACGCGACAGCCAGGTGGGCTCCATGGGAAAGTTCAATGCCCCTTTCAAGTGCCCGCTACGGTATTCCCAGGCCTGCCTTGTATCCACCAGGAGCAGATTGTCCGGATTTTTACGATAACGCTTCCATAGTTGATCCGTATTGATAAGCTGGTAGGCTCCGGTTCGAGCCTCGTCCAGCACATCGTCCCAATCTGCTGTTCGGGGAGCAGCCGGCTGGTTGGTATACCACAGCACCACAGCGGTTGCCACAACGGCAAGCACCGATGTCAGCGTTCGAATCCTGGTTTCCATTAAATAATATCCTCAAGGGAAGACCGGTTATCTGTATCCGCAGTCTTCAAATCCAATCCCAACGCCGCCCAATCATGGATGCCTTCTTCGAGGCGTATGGCCTTGATGCCTTTTTTGCGTAAAATTTCGACGGCCTCAATCGCAAGTACACAGTAGGGCCCTCTACAATAAGCGACTATATCCTGATCCTGCGGCAACTCAGATAAAGCCTTTTTCAAACGGTGCAGGGGTACGGATAGAGCGCCGGGGATATGGCCGGCGTTATATTCATCTGCGGGACGCACATCCAGTAGCGTCACGCTGCCATCTTTCACTTTATTCAAAAGCTCTTCACGATTGACAGGCAACATTCCTCTGCGACCATCGAGGAACTGCCGTTTGATCATTTCTATTTCGGCTAAACGCTTCTCCGCCAAAATGCGCATGGACCGGTAGAACTCGCACACGTGCCGGTCGGCACAGCGGTATTTGACGTACAGGCCCTCTTTTTCGGCGTCCACCAGACGCGCGGCTCTTAAGGTTTGCAGATGTTGGGATGTATTGGCGACGGTCAATCCGGTTTCTTTGGAAAGCGCCTCGACAGTTTTTTCACCCTGGCATAGCAAATCAATCAATTCCAAACGTTTCGGGCTCGATATGGCTTTGCCGATCCGTGAAAACTGCTCATAGATGGCGTCCTTGAATTGTCGGTTCGGGTTTTTCATATTCGACTCCTCAATTATTCAATTAATCTATTGATTACTATATTCATATCTCCTCCACCAGTCAAGAACCAATTCATACGGCAGTTTAATTGAACTGGACGCATAGCTGCCGCCAAGCCTGGTTTACCTTAAATCCCAATAGAGGCATACTTGACATGATCTGACCGGCGCCTTAGCGTAAGTTTGGAGCCACTGAATGCCGGCCGCCATATGCGGTCTGTATGCCCGGAAATAACAGCCACATACAGGAGTTCGCGATGCGATGCCGACTCTACATTATACTATCAACAGCCTTTATTCTGGTTTCCGGCGCCAATGCTTATGCAATCCGATGTAACAATGACTTGATTTCAGAAGATGATAGCAAATTCGAGGTTGTGTTGACGCTGGACAAGTGTGGATCCGTGCTTGAAAAGGAATTGATCCGCTCTGAGGACACCCATAGGAAAGTTGAAAAATGGTTGATCCGCGTATTGGAATGGGGCTATCGATATTGCTATGAACTCACCTTTGTCGATGCGGTTTTAAAAGATATAGAATGGCTGGGCAAATGTGATTAGACGTAGTCTCAAAACACCATCTAACACCCAATTACAGTGTTGTGGCCCTCCTCAAAATACTCACATACTCCTATGTATGCTGCGTTTTTTCTTAAACTCGCCATAGCCTACCATGATGGCGAGAAGTCTGCAGCCATGTACTTGGGCGCGACCTTGGGTTTTGAAACCACTTCTTTAAAAATCTCAAAATGAAATGATCTCACCATCATCGGGTATCAGCAAACGATTTTCGCTGATTCCTTTGCCATGCGCTAATTCCCGAAGCATTTTCCGGCTCACGGGACAATGATCCAGAGCTTCCAAATGGATCGCCACAACCACGGCATCCTCCGGAATCATGTTAAACAGCTCGAGCGTCTGTTCGGCATCCATGATTATGCGGTCAAAACCCGGAATGGTGGCACCACCGGAATGGGTTATGATAATGTCCGGTTTGTGCTCGGATATGCTTTTGGTCACATCTTCACACAGGATACTGTCCCCCACCCAGTAAACGGTCGGCTCGTCATCGGCCTGAAGAATAAACCCGGAAACAGATCCCATGTGTTTCAGAATCTTCCCCTGACCATGCTTTCCACCGGTTCGGATAATGTTTATCCCTTCCCAGTCGTGATCCGACTCGACGGCTACAGCCGTTGAAAATCCCATGTCCGTTAAGGCGGATTCATCGCCCGGCTGGCAAAAAAGCGGAATCCTTTTGGGCAATGCCCGGGCGGCATCCGCATCGACATGATCCATATGGGTGTGTGAAATCAGGACCATCTCCACCCCCGCGGCAACTTCGGTGCCTGCAAATGGCAGTTCCACGGTTGGGTTTCGGGCAATACCGGCAAACGGCTCAACGGCACCCTTGGGAGCCAATACGGGGTCTGTTAAAATCGTGTGATTTGAATAGGATATTTTCATGGTGGCGTTGCGGATTAGCTGTATTTGCATCTTTCACCTCATTCTAAATTGAGTCCAGGACGGATCTAACCGGATATGGCTGAATTCAAAAATTGATGAAAAGGATCTTCATCAGCATCAGGGTTCCAAATATATTCGGTTAGATTAGCGATCTCCATGGCCTTATTTTTCCCAAAAAGCTTCGCAATTACCGCCAGAGACATATCCATCCCCGCCGACACACCGGAAGCAGTGAACATGCAACCGTCCTGAACCCAACGAGCCTTGGGAATCCATTTAACGTACTCGCCCTGTTGGGTGGCAATTTTAAAATACATTTTGTTGCTGGTTGCCCGCAAACCCTCCAGTAGACCGGCCTTTGCCAGTAACCAAGATCCGGTGCAAACAGACATGCAGACCTCTGTCATTGGGACGGTTGTCCTCAAAAAGGATTGGGTGGCCTGATTTTCAAGCTCGGATAAGGTCCCAAACCCACCGGGCAGCAATACTAGATCCAGGGGCGGGCATGATTGATAATCATACTCAACCACTGTTTGGGGTCCCTGGAAGGAAGCAACCGGCCTGTCGTGTTCGGCCACTATCACGATATCAATTTCGGACTTAAGGTTGCCGAACATTTCCAGGGGACCGTACAGATCCAGCAATTCAAAATCCTTATATACAATTGCCCCCAGCGTCCGTACTTTAGCATTTTTTCCCATTTTTATCTCCAGACAACTTAATTCACAAAATTCATATGTTTGAGTCAGTGGTGTTTTTTCGATTTTACCATAAACAATTTATCAACTTTCGGTGAAATTGAAAGATGTTTTTGCAGTCCGGAAGCCAACCGCTGACGTTATGATGACTTATGATTGGCAATGAGGCCGGCACTATTATCTTGACATCAAGATATTTGCCCTTAATTTTTAAGCATGGAATCAGGAGCACACATACGACTCATACTGGCACGAGCAGCCAAGGCAATCGAGAATTTCGACCGTGACAGCATTACCCAAACTGGTTTGAATATTAGTGATTTCGCCATATTGGAGGTGCTGCTGCACAAAGGTCCGCTTCCGGTTAATACCATCGGCAAAAAGGTTCTGTTGACCAGCGGATCCATGACCACAGCTGCCAACCGGTTGATGAAAAAAGGTTATATAAAACGAAAACAGGATCCGTCAGATGGACGCTTTTTCTATTTACATCTGACGACTTCCGGGCGCCGGCTAATTCAGAATGCGTACGCCAGGCATTCGCGCAACCTGGAAAAAGTTGCCGAGGTATTGACTGATGCCGAACGTGGGCAATTAGTGTCACTGCTTAGGAAAGTTGGCCGGCATGCTCAAGCGCTCAAACCCTTGAAATAATGATTTTGCGGAAAGTTGATATGGCCACGGACAATTTAGATAATCTTGCATTGAAGCGCAATCGTAACCGGCTTTTGGCGATAACGGCGCTAGTCTTAGCACTTGTCGTATTGGTAATTGCTGCCGCTTCGATTGCCTTCCTGTTCGAATCGCCTTCCATAAAATACAAATTTGGTTGGGACAAGGTCATGCTGCGCACGGCCAAGGTCCTTGGGATCATAGCGGCAGTTTTACTGCTGCTGCAAGTTCCGCTGGCTGGGCGGTTCAAGTTTCTCGACCGTTTATTCTCGCTTCCCGGTCTTTATAAATTACATCGCATCAATGGCTACACGATATTGTTGCTGATTGTGATCCACCCGATTTTGGTCACAATCCCCGAAGATCGGCTGTTGATTCCCTTTGAGGCCCGTTATTGGCCTGAATGGATAGGCGCAGCCCTACTGGTGGCCGTAATTGTTCAAATCGCACTGAGCAGATGGCGAAATAAACTAATTAAGGCGTATCAACGCTGGCTTCTGGTACATCGGTTTCTGGGCTGGTCCATTTTGGTTTTGCTGGTGATACACATCTTATATGTGAGCGAAACCTTTGAATTTGAAGGGCTTCCACGCACAGCCCTTATCATCGCAGCTCTTGCTATGGTCGTCTTGGGGCTCGCCATCCGAAGCCAGCGCCTGCTGGCTAGAAAACAACCCTTTGAAGTATCGCGGGTAGTGCTGGCAGGCAGGGATGCACATACCATTGATTTAAAGCCGGTCGATGGGAAAACAATGGACTATTTACCCGGCCAGTTCGCCTTTTTTTCATTTGATTCACAGCAGTTGTCTGCGGAATGGCACCCCTTTACGCTTTCTTCAACCCCTACCCGGCCGAATAATCTACAGATTACCGTGCGATCCTGCGGTGATTGGACTGATCAGATCAATACCATCCAAAAGGGTGATCGTGTACGCGTCCATGGACCCTTTGGCCGTTTCAGTCATTTGCTGGAATCTGAGAACAAAGAAGTAATTATGATTGCAGGGGGCATCGGTATTACACCCATGTTCAGTATGCTGCGGGCCCTGTCCGACACCAAAGACCGGCGCCGCATCACATTGCTGTGGAGTAATCGCAGCGCTGCATACGAATTTAACCCGGACGAATTGAAAGCCCTTTCAAAATTTTTGCCGAATTTCAATTACATACCGGTATTTACCGACAAACAATTGCCCAAAGCCGTATTTGGGCAATTGAATATAGATAGTTTGAAATCGTTGTTGGCCCCTTCATCCAGGGAAGCTCTCATATATCTCTGTGGTCCGCCGCCAATGATCCACGCTGTTCGCCGCCACCTGATTGCGCTTGGTTTTGCGGCCGGAAATATAAAGGAGGAGTTATTCGGCCTTTAGATATTTTCTCAGAAATAAGAATTTGCTCAGAAAGAATCGGGATCGGGATCGCTATTGTATTCGGAATCGTATTTTTCAATCACTTTTTGCCGAACAACAGACCATCGATACCGATATCGATAGCGTGTAGACGGTTCTAATGGAACGTTATTATGACAAACCTTATAAATATAAATGAGGAGGTAAACCATGAAAAACATAATTAAACATATATTTATTATATCGCTTATAATGAGTGTGGGCAGCATGGCTTATGCTGATGCACCCAAATGGAAAATAGATCCGGCTCATGCCGGTATTTATTTTAGCATTGACCACATTTTCTCGAAGGTAAAAGGCCATTTTAAGGATTTTGATGCCGAGATTTATTTTGATCCGGACAACCTGGATCAGAGCCGGGCCTCATTTACCGTCAAGGTCAAGAGTGTTGATACCAATAACGCCAAACGGGATGGTCATCTACAATCAGATGATTTTTTCAGTGCCAAAAAGTATCCGGAGATGCGTTTTGAAAGCTCGGCTGTTTCTCATCTGGGCGGCAACCTCTATATGGTAGACGGCACCATGACAATCAAGGATGTCAGTCGACGGGTCAAACTACCCTTCTCATTTCTGGGAACCAAGCCCAATCCATTCGACCCCAAACAGGAAGTCGCCGGATTTGAGCTCAGCATGAACATCGACCGCTTTGATTACAATGTCGGCAATGGAAAATTCTTAGATTATGGCGTGGTGGGTAAATATGTGGACGTTGTGATAACCCTGGAAGTAACCCGCAAGAAATAGTCTGTGCAAAGAAATGTTGAGGACTGCGCCATGCAGTTCTCAACATACCCATATAATACAAAATGATAATTTCCTCATGGAAATATCGTTGCTGCTTCCTTACGCCTCAATTCGGTTGAACAGGATTCGATTTTCTTTACGATGCCATTGACACCGTTGGTTTCGGCCTCAAGATGCGGCTTCAAAGCCCGGTCGAACGCCTTTTCGGCTTCATTAAGACTATTCAAGTACAGCAGATAGTTGGTCTTATTCTTATAAACAGCCCGTACCATGTTCTCATACGTATCGCCCCCTGAAACCAGCAAATCCCCATAATGGTCCAGCAGAACGTTCAACCAGGCTCGATACGTCTTGGAAGTACCCTCAGGGATGTCTGCCGCCTGGGCCAATTTGTTGGCATCCGGCTTTCGCTCTGACTCCAGGGCCGCCAGTGCTTCGTCCAAGGCCCTTTCCCTGGTTTTGATGAAATGTTGAGCAAACTCTTTTCGCCCCTGGGAATACTTATTGAGGCGATAAAAAAAATGGACGAATATAACCGGGATGAGAATCATCCATAAACTCAGAGTGGGTTTGTCGATAACCACGGCGGAAACGGCCTGGGCAAATTTCCGCTCCTTGTTCAGAATCATATCTTTTTTTGCATTTAAAGTCGGCATGGAGTCTATTCTGTGATGTTCGCGTTCGTGGCTGCACTTAAGCCTTTGACGAAATTCTGTTTAGATTACAGAGTACAACAAACCCGGACGTGAAAACAAGCAAATGTTAAGAAAATGCGGCGGTAAAACCATCAATCGGACTTATCAGGGCCCAGCTGACCCCGCTTTCGACCTGATTTATGGTTTCACCGCCGCATTTTCTTATAAACTTTCCAGGTAAAGCCCTTTACACTGACCTGGCCCACTGAGCCCTGTGCTCTGGAAAGTCACCACATCCGGGTTTATTTTGGGAAACTTTATTTATATGCTTTAATCATTGGGTAAGTATTTAAATCCCAACGCGAGTATCAGAATACAACAGATCACCCCCGCAATAAAGGGGATATTCAAGCGTGCCTCTTTTTCATCGGACAGCCGAATGGCATTCTTGAGGTACTTCTCACCATCATAGGCACCTTCGATATCGGTATAAAAGTAAGCATTGGAATTGATGTCGTGCTCTTCGATCAAGGTAAACATCTCGTCCACAATCGGCACCTGCTTCTGGAACCACGGACCGATGGCGAATGCAAATACGGCTATCAAGCCCAGCGATATCAGTAAAATGCTCCAAGACTTAATCCTGGATGTCGTCGTGTGATCAGTTGAATCTAATTCTCGCATTGTAGCACACCCTGTTTATATAAGGCGGTACCCGACGGCGGGAGGTGCCTCGCCGTCGGATACGCCATTTAACATCGACCTAGCCGGTCGAATGATTGCTGATCTTACCTAAACTTAATTTGTGCGATTGTCGAGATTGCCGCAGATACAAGGAAGATGCTGGTTCGCTATAGAGGTCTATGCGGGATAGCATCTGACAACGTAGATGTGGTAAAATCGTCAATCCCAACGGGTTTCAAATTTTAGAAATTCAAAATGATACATTCCATAAACTTTTGTATTCTGATCATTTTAAAAATTTGAAACGCTCAAGTTAAGTTAAATGGTTGCCGTCAGCTCCGGGAATACCACGTAGAACATGATATAAGCCACCAGCAGCGTCAGGCACAGGTTAAAGGACTGTCCGCAAACATACAGGATGAGCGGTTTGCCGCCTTTAAAATGCTCTTTGAGCTCACGGAAATTGGTTGCCAGGCCGATGCTCACAAAGGAGAGGCAGAAGAACCAACCCCGGAACAGATCGCCCATGCCTTTGACGGCACCCTGATCGATCATGGTAGCCCCCAGGCCATCGGTTTGCGCATTGAAATAGGAATAAAATATCGAAAAAATAATCGATGCGGCAATGAATCCGAGTACGAATTTGGGGAAGCGGTACCAGATCTCCATGGGACCGACCTTGACACCGGTCTCGGCAGCCTCAACCTTGGTGGTAAAATAGAGGGCCACGAAAAAGGCCATCACACCAATGAGCACATTCTGAATCATTTTGATGGTAGCGGCTACAAACAGAGCTTTTTCACCCAAAAATGCGCCCGCCGCCGCAACAGCGCCGGTAGCGTCGATGGTGCCGCCCATCCAGGCCCCGCCCAGGATCAACTGTTTGTCCACCGGGAAAACACCTTTAATGATAGCCGGCATGACAATCATCATAATGGATGTAAACACCAAGGACAACCCAACCGCCAAAGTCAATTCCTCTTTTTTGGCCCGACAAGCTGCTGCCGTAGCAATAGCTGCCGATACACCGCAGACAGACATGTCAGAACAGATGGTGGCGTTAAGTCGCTTGGATGGCATTTTGATAACTTTTTGGCCAAACCAATAAGTCACCAGCCAGACCGTGGGTGTTACCACCCAGGCCACAAAGATACCGGCAGTCCCGATTACAATAATTTTCTCGAATAGAATTTTGGCTCCCAGTAGTACCAGGCCGGTTTTGATATAGTACTCGGTCTGCACGGCCGGCATGGCCCACTTGGGAGTCCCCACGGTGTTGCTGATAATCATCCCGAATAAGATGGCCCAGAATGCATAGCCGATGCCGTATTGCTTCATGGTAGCCTGGTTGGCCGCTACATAGGTCAGCACAGCCAGAATGAAGACAAAAACAAATCCTTTCAAGAATGCACCCATATCTTTGCCCATGGCTTTGATCCCGATGCCAAAAAATACCGCAAAGAAAATTCCAAACCCGATGAGATACCCGAAAATGTTATAAGGTTTGTTGGCCGTTTTCTTTTTAGCCTTGCCGGCCGACAATTTGGCATCACGCCATTCGAGGATGGAGGCCCGAGCCGTGCTATTCAGACTCTGATCTGAAAAGTTAGAAGCTTCGGCCAGTTGTTCTGCTTCCTGGGCCTTGGCAAATGCCGCTTTTTCGGCTGCCTTGGCCGCATCATATTTGGGCATGGCTTTGGCATTCATGGCGTCGGCGGTGGCTTTGGAGCGATAAAATGCGTCCAGTGGGTTGGACTTCCATTTTTTGGGTTTGCTGGAAAATTTCTTGAGCCACTTTCCAGCGGCGATGCTGTTGACCTTGACCTTCTTTTTAGCATCGTACATCTTGTACCAGGCAATGGTTTTGAAGGCGTCCGTACGGTTGGCCTGCTGCAGGTACTCACCCTCGATCTTCTGCAATTTGGCATTCATGTTGCCCGCATGCGGAAAGTAAATAAACATGCCGGCTAACAACAGAAAAAAACCCAACCAGACTGCCCACCAGTCTTCTTTTTTAATGAGTTCAGACCATTCCCATTTTCCCACGTCTTTAACGATCTGATCTCCTGATTTCTCGGCCATAAAATTTTCCTCCTCTTCTATAGTGGTTAGTATTCCAGTTTTACCGAAAATCCTTCCTATGCTAAGCAAAGTATGTGCCAGAAACCAGATATTTGTATATTCAATTATTTCGGAATGTTATTTCATAGACTTGACAGACGATTTCCACAGATGCCGCCTTTAGTTGTCACCACAATGTCGCCGTCCAAGGCTATTTGTCGACTATCCGTGGCAGCCAGCATATAAACAATGTGATATTAAACAGTTAAGGGAGGGTTTGATGGACAGAAAAACTTGGACACAAGTGCCAATTCAAGTTGGCAGTGTCACCGCAGGTTACCGGTTTCAAATCGCTCCGCAATTAAAGTAGGCGATATGATCCCACGTCGATTGCATAGCGTTTGATAATTTTTTGAAGCGATTGGCGTTTGATGCCGCTAATTTCGGCCGATAGGGATATATTGCCGTTTGTTTTCCGGAGCAGTTGATGCAGGTAATCCAGGGTGAAATCCTGGATCGCTTGTTCTTTCAGTTCTTTATAGGGCCGGTCCAATTGATCCGTGTCCGTGGCCCTTGTGGTAGCCCGGGTTCCCGTGCCGGGCGTCTTGCAAATGACATCCTCCGCGGTCAACGCGCACCACCCGCGAATGGTGTTTTCCAGTTCACGAATATTGCCCGGCCACTCCCGGCCCATCAGTGAATTAAGAATCTCGTGTGAGATCTGCTTTTGGGATGTTTGCTGTTCTTTGGCGATCAGTTTTAAAAAGTGCTCAGCCAATAATGGGATGTCTTCAGCGATGTCCCTGAGTGGCGGCATGACCAGAGTAGCCACGTTAAGTCGATAGAATAGATCTTTTCGAAATTGATCCTGCTCCATTTTCTGGCCCAGATCCTGATTGGTGGCCGCAATGATGCGTGCATCCACCTCGCGGCTCTGCCCCGCACCGAGAGGCTGGATTTTCTTGTCCTGCAGAAAGCGCAGCAGCTTGGTCTGAACCGATCCGGATATATCACCGATTTCATCCAGAAATATGGTGCTGCCGTGGGCTTGCAAAAAAAGCCCTTCAGAATCTTTATCTGCATTGGTAAAGGCACCCTTTTGATATCCGAACAGCTCGCTTTCCAAAATGGTTTCCGGCAATGCCGGGCAGTTAACCGTGACCAGTAAGTTTTTCCCTCTTGGACTTCTGGCATGGATGGCTTTGGCGGCCAGCTCTTTTCCGGTGCCGGTCTCACCCAGAATAAGTACGGTAACATCCGTCCGGGCCAACATTTCGATGGATTCAAACACTTGCTGCATGGGCCGGCTTTGACCGACCATATCGGCATACGGCTGCTTCTCCCGCACTGTCTGCGCCAAACGCGTGTTTTCACGTACCAGGCGATTCAACTCCAACCCTTTTTGCAGCAGGTGCAGCAGCCGCTCTTCATTAAATGGCTTCTGAATAAAATCATATGCCCCGATTTTGATAGCTGCCACTGCATCTTCAATGCTGCCATACCCGGTCATGATGATAACCGTTATGGAAGGATCGACGCGTTTTACCTCCTTCAGCAGAGCGATCCCGTCCATCTCAGGCATGCGAATATCCGCCAACACCAGATCAACCACATTTTGAGACAGATATTGCATGGCCGCTTTACCGTTTTCGGCCGTCATCACCTGGCAGTCGATGGCCATTTTGATGGTCCGTTCCAGGCCGTGCAAAAGGTCCTTTTCGTCTTCTACGATCAGAATGGTATCAGCCATATGGATCTTCCACAGTTTTGGTAATCGGAATGATTATGGTGAATTCGGTGCCCTTGCCGGGAACACTGCTGACTTCAATATCGCCGCCGTGCTGTTTGATGATGCCGTAGCTGACCGAAAGCCCCAAGCCCGTGCCGCTGCCTTCTTTTTTGGTGGTGAAAAAAGGATCAAATATTTTATCGATTAGCTTTTCCGGGATACCGGGCCCCGTATCGGTTATCTTTATATGCAGGTTTTTCCCGTTGGAATCGGCAGATGTTGCAATGGAAATGCCGCCTTCGGTTTGGATGCTCTGCCCGGCATTCATCAGGATATTCATCAAGACCTGTTTGATCTGCTGCGCATCCAGCACAACCGGCGGGGCCTCGGTCATAAATGCCTTTTCAACGCTTATGGTTTTTTTGTGAATCTGAATCATGAAAACCGCCAGAACATCTTCGATAATGGCATGAATATCATTTTCCACTTTATCCGGATCGGAAACCCGGGCAAAATTCAGCAGAGCCTTGACGATTTGTTTGCAATTCTCGGTATGTTTCTGAATGACTTTGATATCTTGGATTGCCTGTTCATCCAGGCCCTCCCCCTTGGCCACGAGGTTGGAATAAAGGCGGATGACCTCCAAGGGGTTATTGATCTCATGGGCCACCCCCGAGGCCAACTGCCCAATGGAAGCCAACTTTTCGGCCTGGGCCATATTCTTCTCGAGTCGACGACGCTCGGTGATGTTATGCAGGGATGAATTGATGCCGGCAAATTGATTGTTTTCATCGTAACGGGCCGCGCCTGAGATGCGGACGAAAATTTTACGACCGTTGCGGTTCACCAGGGGCACTTCAAAATCCGCCAGGGAGCCTCTGTTGCGGATAACTTCCACAAAATGTCGGGCGTCATTGGGGTCCCAGAAGAGCTGGTAGCAGGTTTCAATGGAAATGGCTTCCTC
Organism: uncultured Desulfobacterales bacterium; assembly: GCA_964452555.1. GTDB lineage: Bacteria > Desulfobacterota > Desulfobacteria > Desulfobacterales > B30-G6 > B30-G6. The sequence continues at coordinate 11,935 of CAYVMI010000038.1, read as the reverse complement.
ATGGTCCTTAAATCCGAAAAGAGCGATCCCGGCCGGATTGATGTCGATCAGGCGCGTCTCGGCATCACAAATCAATATGGCATCCTGGGAAGCCTCGAATAATCGCCGATATTTGCTCTCGGAAGACTTCAAACCCTCATGGGCCAGCTCCAGGTCGGTTGCCACCGACTCAAAGGCCGATTTCAACTGCTCGACTTCATCTCCCGATTGTTCGATATTGTCGGCGTCAGAATCATCCCCTTTTCCGGTGATTCCCCGAAATTTGTTTAAAAGCCCCTTCAACTCCAGTACAACCGTACGATTGAATAGTATAAAAAACAGCCCCATCAAAGAAAATAGTGATGTAATCACCAATATAAATATGGCCCAGGTCATATTCTTGATGCGTTCGATGGACACATCAATAGGTATATAAATCGTGTCGGCGGCCACAATTTCTCCTTCCTTATACCAGTAGCCACCCTGGGTTCCGTAAATCGCCTTCATATCAGCCGGTGCATTCTTGGGATCACCATGGCAGTACATGCATTCGGCCTCGGCCACAATGGCGCGTAAACGTGTATAATAAGACCGCTGATCAGACTCCATGACGCCATGCCATTCATTTGCCTGGCGGTTTTTGTTAAACCACTCGATCATTTTGAGTTCAAATGCATCCGCCTGATTGATAGGATTCATGGGGTTGCGGGCGGCCCGTTTGTATCTAAACTCCGGGAATCGCTTGCGCAGGCGGCTCATGACCTCCCGGCCCACAAACGAGGTGGACATGGCCTGGGGAATAAAAGCCTCTGCCGGAAGGCGGCTGGTCATCTCCGGCCTGAGAACATCTTTGACATAGGTTCGGGTGGCGTCCGCCGTGGCAATAAATATCTCGGTCTCCTTGTATATCTGCGAAGTCACATTCTTTTTCATGTAAAAGTAGGCCAGGGTGGAGGCGATTACACAAAACACAAACAGGATACAGGCCGAACCGATCTGATACTTGGTTTTAGTGGTCATTTTACTCATCTAAAACGCCTCCAAACGGATTATGGTCGTGAAAAGCTTGCGTAATATTCTGTTTTTAGAGTCTTTATTCTGTTACCACCAAACCCATCATATATGACAACTTAGGTTGATGCAAGTGGAGCGGAACGGGCGATTCGTCCAATAGATTTTGAAGCAGACCGTACGACGCTGTCAGCTCGCAAACAGAATTATGTCGTCTACCTGCGGTCGGATGCCGATTTTCTGTCCAATGGCATGGTCGTGGTGGCTCGAAACCAGAGCCAAAACCTCTTCATTGGATTTAAGTTCAAGCGAATAGAGAATGTTTGCGCCGCGAAACCGTTTGCGGCGAACGGTTGCCTTCATTGGGCTTGCGTCGTCATGTACAATGTCATCCGGTCGCAGTAAAACCCGCGCGGCACATCCATTTTGGCAAGGGTAAGAGAATGGACCTTTCAGTACACCCAGACTGGTCTCAACTTTATCAACTGCCGTTACCAACCCGTTTATCAGGACGCCCTCACCCACAAAATCGGCGACATACTGGTTTATCGGCCGGTGGTATAGATTGTGGGCGGTATCCCACTGCTCCAATGCGCCTTGCCGGATGACCCCGATGATGTCAGCCATGGCAAAGGCCTCCTGCTGATTATGGGTCACCAGCAACGCGCTGATGCCGATGTCTTTTAGGATATGGCGCACATCGATGCACAGCTGTTCTCTCAAGGCCTCATCAAGATTGGAAAAGGGTTCGTCCATCAGCAACAGCTCAGGATTTGGAGCCAGCGCCCTGGCCAAAGCCACACGCTGTTGCTGACCGCCGGATAATTGGTGCGGATACTTGTCAGCATGATCCGCCAACCGGACAAGATCCAGCATTGCAATGACCCGGGTTCTGCGTTGTTGTCCTGATAGCGTGTGTAGTCCAAAAAGAATATTTTGTGTCACGGTCAGATGGGGGAAAAGGGCATAATCCTGGAATACCATCCCCAAACGCCTATTTTCCGGCGCAACATGGCGACCGGGACCCGAGACGGGTAACCCCGCGAGTTTAATGTCACCGGATTCAATCCGTTCAAATCCGGCCACGCATCGCAGTACGGTTGTCTTGCCGCACCCACTCTCTCCGAGTAGACAGCCTATTTCACCCTTATGCAGTTCTAAGCTGACGTCGTTTATGACGTTTTTGCTATCATATGCTTTAGTGATTGATTCAATTTTCAATACATGCGTCATTGCAGGTTTCCCAGGTTACATTTTGGACAATTCTGCCCGCTTGTTAAGCAGCATCAGCGGTATAAGCCCGGCTAACACCAGAGACACGGCAGGCAATGCCGCCCGTTGCCACTCACCCTCTGAAGTCAGTTCGAATATCTTGACAGCCAGGGTGTCCCATCCGAATGGTCTCGTCATCAAGGTTATGGGCATTTCTTTCATCACATCCACAAAAACCAGCATCGCCGCTGTGAGCAAGCCGTTCTTTAAGATGGGAATGTGAACCCTCTTAATCAGTTTAATACCGGTAATCCCTAACAATGCCGATGCTTCATCCATGTTGCGTGTGATCCGGAGCATACTGCTGTTTATGGTATTAAAACCTACGGTTAAAAACCGGACCGTATAGGCGAATAAAACCACCCAAATGGTACCGCTCAGATATGAAGTGAACTGGAATCCCGCCACGTGGCTGATGGTTGTTATCAATATCAGATCAACCTTATTCACAAGGATGGCAATTCCCACAGCCAGTACGGTTCCCGGAAAAGCATAACCCATTGTTGCCAATTGGATGATCCATTTACTGAAGCGATCGTGGAATAGATGGCGGATATAGGCCATCAACAAACCCAGGGTTGTAATAATGCCAACCGCCATGCCCGCAAAAAAAATGCTGCGTATCAGCAGCCCGAAATAACGGCTGTCCAGTTCTTCCGCCGCGGAAGCCATGGCCCAGACTATCAACTGGCTGCAGGGAATCACAAACGCAACCACCACGATGGCCGCGAGGAAGATGCAGGCCAGCCATTTACTCATTCCGGCTAACCGTATCCGCTGGTTCTCAAGGCTAGGACTGCCTACCTGGTGGAATCGCATTTGATTGCGCATTCGTTGTTCGGCAACGATCAAGAGAAATACAAATGATAATAATATGGCGGAAAGCTGAGCCGCAGCCCGGATGGAGAAAAATCCGAACCAGGCTTTGTAGATACCGGTTGTGAACGTATCATAATTAAAAATCGACACGGCTCCAAAATCTGCCAGGGTCTCCATAAGTACCAGCATTAAACCGCCGGCAATCCACGGTCTGGCCATGGGAAGCGCTGATTTGAAAAAGGACTTTCGGGGAGTGTATCCCAGAGCCTGGGATATTTCCAGAATCCGTTTTCCCTGGGTTTTAAAGGCATTCCGCGCCAGCAGGTAAACATAGGGATACAATGCCAGGGAGAAAACCAGAATGACACCACCGGTTGAGCGAATGGGCGGAAACCACGCCAGAGGATGCCCGGCATGTCCTCTTAAAAAGGTTTGTACCGGGCCGGAAAAGTCCAATAGGCCGATGAAAACGAATGCGAAGACGTACGTGGGAATTGCCAGGGGCATCATCAAAGCCCAGTTGAAAAAGGAACGACCCGGAAAATCGCATACGGCCGTGAGCCAGGCCGATCCAACACCCAAAACAAATGTCCCTGCCAGCACACCGATACTCAAAAATATCGTGTTCCGAATCATATCCACCATGAGCGTTTCGACCATATGCTGCCAGATCTCGACCTCCGGCTGCAACACTGACACTAGAATGATTCCCATCGGCAGGAAGACCCCAAGGGCTACGACCAGCCCTAAAAGTCTCAAATCGATCTGTCGGCGGATAAAGGACTTGATACTTTTCATTGGAAAATACAGGTGCACACGGTCTGATATACTCGCATGGTTAGACATATTAATTTCAATTATAACCGGCCCGATCCATGAGCTTAATGGCCGCCGCCTGCTTCTCGCCGGCATTTCTCAGGTTGATTTCATTCTGACGGAATGAGCCCCAGGCGGCAACGGACGGGTCCGCTTTTACACTGGGGTTAACAGGATATTCCATGTTGACATCTGCAAATATCTGCTGAGGTCTTTGGGAGGAAAGCCATTCCAAGAACGCGATGGCCTGTTTTTGGTTACGGGATGCCGCAACGATGCCGGCCCCGGAAATATTGACATGCACACCGCCCGAAGTTTGATTCGGCCAAAATAGAGCCAAGGGTAAGTCGGGATTCTTTTTAAGAAGCCGGCCGTAGTAATAGGTGTTTACAAGGCCCACGTCCCCCTGTCCTGCAATGATGGCCTCCATGGTTTTGGTGTCGTTAGAAAATGGCGGCGCGGCTAAATTGTGAACCCAGCCTTCAACAATTCTGCTGGTTTCGGTTGCACCATGTTCTTCGATCAGCATGGCCACCAGCGATTGATTGTAAACCTTCTTGGCGGTCCGGAGAACAAGCCGTCCTTTCCACTGGGGCTTGGCCAGGTCTTCATAAGTTGTCAATTCCTCCGGCCTGACCCGGTTCGTGCTGTACACGATCGTTCTGGCACGCAGTGACAAGCCGAACCATCTGTTTTCAGGATCCCGCAGGTGGATGGGGATATTGGTGAATAGGACGTCTGACTGAATGGCTGCCAATACGCGTTCTTTGGCAGCATGCCACAGGTTGCCGGCATCGACGGTGATCAACATGTCGGCCGGTGTATTCCGACCTTCGGCTTTGAGCCGCTGGAGCAGAACTGGTGCCTTATCGGTTATATATTTGATTTTCACACCGCTTTCACGGGTATATTGATTAAAAACAGGCTTAATCAAATGCTCCTTACGTGCAGAATAAACAACCAGTTCCTGACACAGAGCCGTACCTGCAATTGCCGTCAGAAGTGATAGGGTTATTGTAAAAAGTATATATTTCTTGTGTGGACTCATTGTTTTTTATTGCTCCTCTGCTTAATTTTTTTAATCTACTCCGACCAACCTAAACCTGCCAACCCAAAGCGCGTTACCTATTTTTATATTTATTATTAAATGGTTAAGACAGCAGCTGGCCCCGTCTTATTGTTTGATATCCCAAACATTATTGTATGTCAAATACTTTTTATCAACCATCAAATAAATTTTGACTAATAATATTTTTTATGCGATAGAAAAGGCAATATGAATATTACTTGGAGAAAGGCGGCAAACATGGAAGGGCTATCAGAACATCTGGAGGATTATTTGGAAACCATTCTGGTTTTACAGCAGGAAAATACCGTTGCGCGTGTAAAGGACATCGCCGAAAAAAAGGGTGTGCTTAGCGGTACGGTAACATCAGCCTTACGAACCCTGTCCGAAAAAAATCTTGTCAACTACAAACCCTACAGCTTCATCACACTGACAAGCAAAGGCAAAAAGATAGCCCGGGAAATCTTAAGACGCCACAATGTCGTCAAGGATTTCCTGCAATGTGTGCTGCTCCTGGATGAAAGCGAGGCCGAAAAAAATGCCTGCCGGATGGAACATGCCATGGATAAAGGCGCAGTCAATCGTCTGGTACAATTTATCGACTACATCTATCAGTGCCCACGTACCGGAGACGATTGGATCAGCAACTTTAACACATTCTATACCCAGAACAAAATCGCCGAAGCGGATTGCCCGCAATGTCTGAGCAACTGCATAGACAGGTACAAACAAAGCCATTTGCCATCGGAATAGATATAAGGATTTTCAGGTTTGCTAGAGTAATGGCCCTTGCGAGAGTTCAAGGGCCATTAGACAAGGAAAGAATAGAGAACCATTAGGGGTGCGTGCAATGGGATTCTCAATAGTTTAGCTAAATACCACATTGTATTATTTGTCAAGCCTTTTCTGGATATCAAAAAAGAACTATGACTAATCACAGCCCTTTGAGAGTAAAGGGCAAATATGCATGTGCGTACCTATGGCATCTGGCTGCAGCACGCCGGCATATTTTTAAACAATGTATTTCCGGATAGTTTCATCCATCGTTTCCAGCGCCTCATTCCGCCTTTGATGCTATAAACCTCTGTGAAACCTTCTGCGGCCATAACGGCCGCCGCCACTTTGCTTAATTGCCCGGTGTCGCATACCAACACGAACTTTGAACCGACGTAATTAAAAGAAAAATTGCCTTCAAATATTTCTTTTAGAAAATCATCGATCGGCATGGATATGGAATCCTTAATGTGATTTTTCTCATATGTTTCGGTTTCTCTTAGATCGATAATCTGAACATTGTCCCCGTTGTCTGATAATAATCGACTTGCGTTGGGCGGGGTTAGATTCGTATATCCTTTCCCTGTGATCAGGTACTTTACAATTTCGCTGATATCCACCTTCCAGCTCCGTCTCCGGTAATTGTTCACGGATTCGAAAACAGCTCCCATGTCCATGACGTTTAGCAATGATTCAAGTATCACCTTTATGTCCATTTACAGATCTCTCCGCCCCGGGCTCATTTTGGCCTTATAATTTGATTATTTTATGTATTTGTGCATCCAAGTGCATATGCCTGCCGAAAGTATTTTCTGATGAGCCTTTTAACGCCATGCTCAGGGCAAACGCTGGCAGCCTTCGCTGCAATGAGCTACAGTTCTCAACATGTATCGTCTGGTAATCATAAAATCACCTCCCTTCGCATATGAAATGCCATACCGGTGATATCAATCTGACGTCTACAGGCATGACGGAACATAAGATAATATGATGCTGACGCAATTGCCTTGGCATAAAACCTTTGCATCCTATTTACCGACACCCGCAGGTAGACAACGCATCTTTTTGAAAAAAACTCGCCCTAAGTTTCTCAGAAATACCGGAGATCAAAGCTGAAAGACGGCTAAAAAAGTTGGTCTTATTTAATCTGATATTTCTTGAAATGCTTAATCTGCCTGCTTCGGCAATCAATTGTTGTTGTCGCTCCTTAACCATAAATTCTGTAAAAAAGTAATTGTCACTCATTATACCCTCCTCCAAAGGCGGTTTGGATGAAATGCATCATGCCTTTCTGTTTTCTAATTGCAATTAATTCTAATATCCTAGAATTTTCGAAATATTATCCCAAAAAAAAGATTCCCGCCGGACAAAATTAAACATTACAACTGCTCTCGGTACAGCATTCAGCTAAAAGAAATTCAATAAGTTCCCTGAGTACATCGAATTGCGGCACGCAATACAGCGTTCTGCTTTCTCGTACCTGGAGGATCAACCCCACTGACACCAAACGGTTAATGTGATGGGACAGGGTCGAACTTGGAATCCCGAGTTTTGTTTGGATTTGGCCCACAGGGACTCCCTCGCCACCTACCTTCACAAGATATCGAAAAATCGCAAGACGCTTGTCGTGTCCGAGCTCTGCCAGCCTTTTGGCTGCAATTTCATTTTCCATGCCTTCATTATATCCATATTTTTTCGCTTGTCAACCATATTTCTAAAATTATGGAAATATCTCTTTTATATCATAATATATCCCTAGGATTTTGTGTGTTTATTGCAAAAAAACCTGATTATCCGCATCATTCATGATTTCAAGAAATGTTAAGTATTCGGCAATGACGATGTCATCGAAGATCAAGTCACGTTTTTTAACGTTGAAGGGTTCCATGGAACCGCCGCATATGTAAAAATGAGCACCTAATTCTTTGAGTTGCTGCAATTTTTCCTGGGGCGGCAAATGACCTGCTTTGGCCATTTGATTTCTGGCGAGCGAGCTGAATGGCCTCTGCATCCCTCTCAATCTAGCATTGAAACCCTTTTTCAATACCTTGACGGCCGGGCCTTGGAAATATAGATATACTTCCTGACCACTCAGGGCGGCACTCAGCGCAAGACCAAGGGGAGACAAAAGCATCTCAAGACCCGGGTCCGAAATGATCATGGCTGTTTTCTTATCGACGTTTCGATTGTCGATATTTCTGATGTAATACCTTTGATATGTGTCCCCGGACTCTATTCCTTCCAAGGGGAAACCTGTCATACGTGACCAAGCACCTATATCATTTTCGATGGCCTCAAAGTTATCGGTGCTGACTTCCAAGACCTCCCCTTTTTGCATATCGCTCAAATTTTTTACGATGTAAAAAACAATAAACGGTGTGATTGTTTTCCCGCGCAAATCGATCGACCGGTCTGACGCTATTTCCCCCTTTGGCAGCATATCTGAATGTGGTTTGGTCGTTGCGCATCCAAGCACGAGCGTCGCCAAGAAAAAAAGAACGAATAGCTTCATCATGATTTCCTCCTCCTATCTTTTAAAATGACCTCTTTGACAATATAGACGAGAAGGTTGCAGAAAAGGACGCAGAATCAGGTTAATTTTTTGTACCAGGAGAGGAAATAATCATTACAGTGGTAATCGACAATTGTACCGTGTCGATTAAATTTGATTTGACAGCACTTCTCAAGCTCCGCCTTTAGAATTTTGCGACCCCGCTGGACTCTGGATTTTGCGCCGGATAGCGATATACCAAGTTTTTGGGCCAATTCTTTCTGGGTCAATCCTTCGAATTCTGTCAGAATGAGGGCTTCAGCATATGGCTCTGGTAAGGCTTCCATGATGGCCTTTATGCTGGTCACGCCGGACTTGCAGTCCATTTTATGCAAGGTATTATCCGAAACCGACAAATCTGGAGGCAATTCTTCTTTTTTTTTGGTGGTGCGATAATGATCGGTTATTGTGTTTCGCGTTATCTGATATATCCAACTCTCGATTTTTTCATCATTTTTTAGTTTTTCGATATGCGCATGAATTTTTTTAAATACTTCCTGGAGAATATCTTCTGAGACAGACTCATCTGATATTCTTTTGCGGATGAAATGTCTGAGTTGAGGGCTGAATTTTTCCCAGATTGTTTCGGTCTGATAGGTCACCAATCGATCCACTACCTTGCAAATAATTTCTAATCTTAGAATTCAGTGCGGTTTCTGATTCATTATCTAGCAATACAAAATCTGATATTAAATTTCAATTGCAATTATCACTGTAATGCGCGACGCGATCATTTTTATCCAGCACATTTCTCACGGCAGTCGCCAACGCATTCATTGCAATTGGTTTCATAAGTACGTAATCAATTCCAAACAAGGATGAATTATCCTCTCTTATTTTTTCGCTGAACCCGGTACATATAATAACGTGGATATCGGGTCGGATTTTTTTTATTTCCAGTGCCAGTTTATCACCGGTCATATTTGGCATGGTCATGTCGGTAATAACCATGTCAAAATTATCTGGTGCTGCTCTGAATGTCTCCAGTGTTTCAGTGCTGCTGTTTCGGACGGTAACCCTATAACCCAGTCGCTCCAGCATTGCTTCGATCATTTCTGTAATGGGCCTTTCATCATCAACTAATAATATGCGTTCATTTCCGGTTTGCATAGCCGTGTGTTGATTTTCGGGGATTGCAGATGTCTCAGATAAAATTTTCGGAATATAGACTTTGATATCGGTCCCTTTTCCGGGCTCACTTGCAACGACGATTGCTCCGCCATATGTACTGACAATTCCATGAACTACCGCAAGCCCAAGCCCGGTTCCTTTATTTTTTTTCTTGGTTGTAAAATATGGCTCAAAAAGTCTTTGCTGTGTTTCATCTGTCATACCAGTACCAGTATCAGCGACCGTCAAGCAAACATACGGACCCGGGGTTATATTTAGTTCTGGCAAGATGTCAGGTGTAAGGCTTATTTCTTTAAGGCCAACCGTTAAAGTACCACCCGTATCCTCCATCGCGTGAAATGCGTTTGTGACCAAATTCATCACAATCTGGTGAACCTGTGTCGGGTCAGCCGTTACCATGCCGCACTCATTTTGAATTTCCTGCTTTATCTGGATAGTGGTTGGCAGAGTTGCTCTGGAGAGTTTTAAAACCTCTTTGAGAATATGCTGAATCTTTAGCGGCCTGATTTCTTGAGTTGTCTGGCGGCTGAATGTAAGAATTTGTTTGACCAGATCTCTGGCTCGCAAGGCACCCTTCAGTATTTGGTTTAGAGGGGTAACTACGGGGCTATCTTTAGGCGTATCCGCAATGATTATTTCTGAATAGCCGATTATGGGGGAAAGTATATTATTAAAATCATGAGCGATACCACCGGCCAAGGTGCCAATGGATTCCATTTTTTGAGATTGTTGGAACTGGGTTTCGAGATACTTCTGCTCTGTAATATCCCAAAATATACCCAATAAACCGGTGACATTACCTTTCTCGTCCGAGACAGGAGTTTTTACAGTTTGAACAATTCGCTCCTGGCCATTCACAATATATTTTTCTTCTATCTCTTCAATCTCGCCACGATGCATAACTCTTTCATCATCTTCCCGATATTTCGTAGCAAAATTGCTGGGATAAAAATCAAAATCTGTTTTACCAGTAATTTCATCTGGCTGTATATTTAGATCCTGAGCATAATTATTATTACATGCCACGTAAACTGAATTGTTGTCTTTATAAAAGATCTTCTGGGGTAGATTTTCAATAAGAAGCCTGTATTTATTTTCACTCTCCAGCAATGATTGTTCTGCTTGTTTCCGTTTGGTAATGTCGCGGTCTATACCCCTATAGCCTACTAGTTTTCCATCGGCATCGAAGATTGGAACTCCGCTTGTTTCCATTATTACAGGATAGCCATTTTTATGAAGGTTTATATTTTCTAAGGAATTAAATGCCTTCTGCGCTGAAGCTATTTTATAAAAAATATCGGAAACTCGTTCGGCCTCTTCAGGAGGCATAAATTCAAATGGCGCTTTGCCGATAATCTCATTCGGTTCATAACCCAGCAACGATTTGACCTTTGGACTGGAATAAGTATACACACCTTTCCGGTCTGTTTCCCACACCCAGTCACTCGTACTTTCAGTTAAATCACGAAAACGTTGTTCCCTGTCTTGCAGTTCTTTTTCTGTCTGCTTGCGTTCGGTGATATCGATCATCGATATCATATCAGCAGGTTTGCCATTATAAAGAACGGATTTGGAATATTGATCAATCCACTTTTCTTCACCTTTTCTATTGATTCCTATATATTGATAATTTGTTACGACTCCGTTGGTTTCACCTCGCATCTTTTTTAGGCCTTGAGAAATTACAAACTCTCGAAAATCTGGATGAATCAATTGGACTGTATCTTCAACGCGCCACTTCAAAATTTGTTCAATGGGATATCCTGTCATTTCCGAATATGAATTATTAGCGTAGACGATCTTACCATCTTGAAGAATGAGGATGGAGAGTAATGTTTGCTCTGTAAGAAATGATAGTCGTTTTTGGCATTCATGTAGCTTCTTTGCTGATTGCTTGTACTTTGAATTAACTTTTTCTAATTCACGAATCCGTTCCTCCAATTTTTCATATGTTGGTTTTCCAATCATTAACATTTCCTATCGAGTTGTAGAATTTACTAATTAAAAGGTACATACTGCCGAAGTACATGATTAATAATACCAGGAACCAATTGTAAGCTGATTACAATTGTATCGAATAAATTGCCGCAAGTTAAAAAATCGCTTAGAGTTTACCTCCCCTAAGATTGTCAAATTCGGTGCCCTGACAAATGGATCTACAAAAAAATGGCCCCTGCAGGAGCGACAGAGGCCATCGGACAAAGGAAAGTTATCGAGAGAACCTTTAGGGGTGCAAATCGATTCTCGATGGAACTATTAAATACCACATTGTATCATTTGTCAAGTCTTTTTTAGGGATATAAATAGAGCAACGACCAAGCTGCTTTCAAAAGATGAACAACATTTCATAATCGTGCTTTGCAAGATATACTTGACTTAACAGCCTGGAATGATTCTATCTGCATCGGGATTTTTCTTGAACAAATTCTCATTTACCGAACAGGGACCTTGATCATGTACAAAGGACAGGTGGGCAAAGCCAAGCTAAAAATCGGATTAGGATAATATCATAGTTA
>CAYVMI010000037.1:0-61102 GCA_964452555.1 uncultured Desulfobacterales bacterium | reverse complement strand
AGACACAGGATTTTGGTTCCTGCATTCGGAGGTTCGAATCCTCCCGCCCCAGCCAATACCCATAATAGACCGCCAGTGCAGATAAGGAAATGGAGAACAGCAGCGAGCAAGCGACTGCCAATGAGTCAGGGGATTAATTTTTGAGGTAACCAAAGGAGCATCATGTCAGACCCATTGATTTTTTCAGGCAATTCGAATCCGGTACTGGCTAAAAAGATCTGCGATTATCTTCAGATGCCCTTGGGGGGTGCTAAAGTCAAGACCTTCAGTGATGGTGAAGTCCAGATTGAAATTGACGAAAATGTTCGTGGCAAAACCGTTTACGTGGTTCAATCCACCTGTAGGCCGGTCAATGACAATCTGGTGGAGCTATTAATGATGCTGGATGCGCTCAAACGATCTTCGGCTTTACGGATCGGCGCAGTGATTCCCTATTTCGGTTATGCCCGACAGGATAAAAAAGTAGCGCCACGCGTACCGATCAGCGCCAAGTTGGTAGCGGACCTTATCGCCACGGCTGGGGCCAGTCGCGTGATCACCATGGATTTGCATGCCGGCCAGATTCAGGGCTTTTTTGATGTCCCGGTGGACAACCTTTTTGCCGCTCCGGTCTTGATTGACTATATGCGTGATAAGTTTGAAGAAGATCTGGTGATCGTCTCACCGGATGCCGGTGGGGTCGAACGCGCACGCGCATTTGCCAAGCGCCTGGAGGCCGATCTGGCTATCGTTGATAAACGGCGTTCGGCACCCAATGTGGCCAAGGCCATGGCAGTGATCGGAAATGTGAAAGACAAGGTGGCGGTCATTCTAGATGACATGGTGGACACCGCCGGCACTTTAACGGAAGCGGCTGAAGCCCTTATGAATGAAGATGCGCTGGAGGTACATGCCTGTTGTGCTCATCCGGTGTTATCCGGGCCGGCGGTAGAGCGCATCAACGACTCACCGCTCAAAAGCCTGGTTTGCACCGATACCATTCCTTTGAGCGGCAAGGCGGAAATTTGTGATAAAATGAAGGTGCTGAGCATCTCCGAGATAGTCGGCGAAGCTATTATTCGAAGTTTTCGTGGTGATTCGGTGACGTCATTGTTTGTCTAAATTTGACGGTTTTGTAAAAAGCCCAACTTTCCGACTTTCCATCCTCCGTAGCAGGCTACTGCGGAGGACGGGCGCTCTAGGAGCTTCGACGGGACAAGCGGCGTTGGGCAGCACGCACTTGAATTTGAACTTTTTAAGAAACCGTCCATCTGGGACTTTGTGCATATTCGTCAAATCTAAACGCGGAACATACATGTGTTTAAGAATTTCATAAATAAGCGACGTAGTCGCATCACATAAAATCGCGCAGCGATTTTATTAAGGAGGATACTATTTTGGAAAAAATAGAATTAAATGCAACCATACGCAAAACAGTGGGCAACGGCCCCGCCAGAGAACTCCGGCGGCAAGGCATGATTCCCGCCGTATTATATGGGCCCAAGTCAGAAGCGATCATGCTTTCGGTGGTGATCCGTGAGTTCGAGCATATTCTAAAAACCGGCAATATCGGTCAACTGCTGCTTAATCTCGTGATTCACAATGGAAAAAAACAAGCCAAAACGGCCATGATCAAGGAACTTCAAACCCAGCCGGTTTCGGGAAATCTGCTGCACATCGATTTTTACGAAGTTGCCATGGATCAGAAGATCAGAGTCAGCATTCCGGTGGTGACAACCGGTGAGGCTGTCGGTGTGGATCTGGGTGGGATTCTGCAGATGGTCCGACATGAGGTGGACGTTTTTTGCTATCCGAACGAAATCCCCGAATCCATCGAGGTGGATATTACCAATATGGAAATGGGGGACTCCTTGCATATCGGTGATATAGCCTTGGATGAGACCATTGAATTGGCGGACGAAGGCAATTTCACCGTTGTCACAGTTCTGAGTCCGAAGGTCGAGGAAGAGGAAGTAGAAGAAGAAGAGCTAGAAGGAGAAGAAGTCGAAGCTGAAGCCGCCGGCGAGGAAGAAGAGCCTGGCAGTAGTGAAGAGTAAATGCCCACGGGGAAACTGCATTGCGTCGCCGGCTTGGGTAATCCCGGCGATAAATATAAGGGGACCCGGCACAACGTCGGGTTTGCCGTAGTCGATGCCATATCATCCGCTTACGATATCGGGCTCAATAAAAAGAAATTTGATGCAATCTACGGCAAAGGCCTGGTTAAGGACAAGGAAGTTATCCTGGTTAAACCGCAGTCCTATATGAACCGAAGTGGGGGGGCCATACAAAAATTACTCGCGTATTATAAAATTTCGCTTCAAGATATGTTGGTCATACATGATGATATTGACCTAACGTTTGGTAGAATAAAAATAAAGGTGAAAGGAGGGCACGGAGGTCATAACGGAGTGAGATCTATTATGGATGTCTGCGGTAACAATGAGTTTATACGTGTACGCGTAGGCATCGGGCGTTCTGAGAGGGGCGACAGCGTAACCGATCATGTGCTGGGACGCTTTCGACAAGCTGATGAAGGCAGATTGGATCAAATCGTCGCCCGTTCCCGGGACGCAGTTATAACGATCCTTTGTGAAGGCACAAAGGAAGGTATGAATCGATATAACGAGAGAATAATTCAACCCTCAAGTTAAACATGTAATGGAGGAAAGAATGGAAGCAGTAATGAACAATTTGCCGTTGGTCTGCGCGCTGGTAGGGGTTATTGGCGTTCTGTTTTCGATTATCCTAGCGACAATCGTAAAGAGCGCACCGGCAGGCGATGAAAAGATGCAGGAGATCGCCAATGCAGTTAAGGAAGGCGCCATTGCTTATCTGAATCGTCAGATGAAAAGCATGGGTATAGCCGGTGCCATCATTTTTATTGTAATTTTTGCCACCATGGGTGCCAAAACCGCCATCGGTTTTCTAGTGGGTGCCGTGGCTTCATTTCTGGCCGGCTATATTGGCATGCGCGTTTCGGTTATTGCCAATGTCCGTACGGCCGAGGCCGCCAAAAAAGGGATGGCCGCTGGTCTGGACATGGCCTTCAAGGGCGGTTCGGTTACCGGTATGATCGTAGCCGGTCTGGCGCTGACCGTAACTGCAGGTTACTATGCTTTTACCCATGACGTTATTGCCCTGGTAGCTCTGGGATTCGGCGGTAGCCTCATTTCCATCTTCGCTCGTCTGGGTGGCGGTATCTTCACCAAGGGTGCCGATGTGGGAGCAGACCTGGTGGGTAAGGTTGAAGCAGGTATTCCCGAAGACGATCCGCGTAATCCGGCTACCATTGCCGACAACGTTGGCGACAATGTGGGTGACTGCGCCGGTATGGCTGCAGACCTGTTTGAGACTTACGCCGTAACCGCTGTTGCCGCCATGCTTATCGGGCATTTGCTTTTTCCGGATAACCCGATTGCAACCGAGTTCCCGCTGGTTCTGGGTGCCATTTCCATTATCGCATCCATCATTGCGGTCTTTTTTGTCAAACTGGGCAAAAGCGAATACATCATGGGCGCACTGTATAAAGGAATGTTCGGATCCGCCATCCTGGCAGCCATTGCATTCTATTATGCCTGTACACAGATGTTCGTAGGTGTGGGTGATCTGACACCCCAGGCCATCTATTATAGTACTTTAATCGGCCTGATCCTGACCGTCGTAATCGTCATCATCACCGAATATTATACCGGCGTATACGGTCCGGTGAAAGCCATTGCCGAAGCATCCACCACCGGTCATGGTACCAATATAATCTCCGGACTGGCTGTGAGCATGCAGGCAACTGCCGCACCAGTACTGGCCATCTGTTTGGCCATCTGGTTGGCATATGATTTCGCCGGTCTCTATGGTATCGCCATGGCCGCCATGTCCATGCTGTCCATGACCGGTATGGTTATTGCCATTGACGCCTACGGCCCCATCACCGACAATGCCGGCGGAATCGCCGAAATGGCTGAGATGGATGAAAGCGTACGTGCCGTAACCGATCCGTTGGATGCTGTGGGTAACACCACCAAAGCCGTAACCAAGGGTTATGCCATCGGTTCCGCCGGTTTGGCCGCGCTGGTTCTGTTTGCGGCCTATGTGCAGGAATTTGCCCTGCATGGCGCCAAAGGGGAATTGATTAAATTCGACCTGAGCGATGTGAACGTTATTGTGGGTCTGTTCATCGGCGGCCTGTTGCCTTATCTGTTTGCATCCATTGCCATGAAAGCCGTTGGTAATGCCGGCGGCGCCGTGGTTGACGAAGTTCGTCGCCAATTCCGCGACATCCCGGGCATCATGGAAGGCAAGGCCAAACCCGATTACGGTGCATGTGTTGACATCGTAACCAAATTCGCTCTGAAAGAAATGATCGTTCCGGCCCTGCTGCCGGTAATAGCTCCTTTGGTGGTGGGCTTCCTGCTGGGCAAAGTGGCCCTGGGCGGTCTTTTGATCGGTAGCATCGTAACCGGTGTTTTCGTGGCCCTTTCCATGACCACTGGTGGCGCTGCTTGGGATAACGCCAAAAAGCATATCGAAGATGGACATCTGGGCGGCAAGGGCAGCGATGCCCATAAAGCTGCGGTTACCGGTGACACCGTCGGCGATCCTTACAAGGATACCGCTGGCCCCGCAGTCAATCCCATGATTAAGATCCTTAACGTGGTGGCACTGCTGATGGTACCGTTCTTGATGTAATCCTAAGCACTGTTATTGCTTAAACCTTGAAAGGATTGGCGCCGCAAGGCGTCAATCCTTTTTTTCGTTGATTGTTTGATCCAAGAGTGTTATAATTCCCTGTCCCGTTGAAAAGGGAAGTTCTTTTATTTCAAATGTTTCTGGTGCCAACATGTCCAATAAACCGACGAATGAAACCGATATCGAAGAAGATGCGCCCGCAAGAACCTTTGCAGTGGGAGATCTGGCGGTCTATCCAGCGCACGGTGTTGGTAAGATAGAGTCCATTGAAAGCCGCGTGATCAATGGGGAGACGCATGATTTTTATATTATGAAAATCATCGAGAACGGCATGGTAATCATGATCCCCACCTGGAACGTTGCCTCGGTGGGCTTGCGGGAAGTGATCAGCGAAAAGGAAATTCCCAAGATCATCGAAGTCATGAAAACCAAGCAGGAATCCACCATCGATAACCAGACCTGGAATCGTCGCTACCGGGAATATATGGATAAGATCAAAACAGGCTCTTTATATGAAGTCGCTGAAGTTTTTCGAGATTTATCCCTGCTGAGACTGACCAAGGATTTATCTTTTGGCGAAAGAAAGCTGTACGACACCGCTCAGGGCCTGCTGGTTAAGGAACTGTCCACGGCCAGAAATGCCGAAGAAGCAGCCATTGTTTCCGAAATCGAATCATTATTTGTACCACCTGAAGAATAATTCCCACCCGTATGCAATCACCAAAAGGTGAATTCGTCATCACAGTCGAACCAGCTGCTGCCGGAGAGCGGTTTGACAAGGTGGTTTGCACTTGCCTTTCCGATTTTTCCCGATCATTTATAACCCAGCTGATACAGGATGGCCATATCACCATTGGCGGCCATATCCGCAAACCGAGTTACCGGGTTAAAACCGGTGAGGCAATTCAAGGCCGGGTGCCAACCCGGGAGCCAACCCGGCTCGAGCCGGAGCCGATACCATTGGACATCATTTTCGAAGATGCCGATATCATAGTTATTAATAAACCAGTGAATCTGGTGGTACACCCGGGACCGGGAAATCCGTCCGGTACTCTGGTAAATGGTCTCCTGCATCACTGCCCTGAACTCGGCGGCAATCGGGCAGCCCAACGTCCCGGCATTGTACATCGTCTTGATAAAGATACCACCGGTGCCATCGTCGTGGCTAAAAATCGTCAGGCACTGGATCATCTCAGTCTGCAATTCAAGTCGCGCTCAATACGCAAATCTTATGTGGCCTTGGTTTATGGCGATGTAAAATTAAATTCAGGAACTATCTCGCTGCCCATTGGCAGACATCCGGTTAACCGCAAAAAGATGTCGACCATCAGCAGCAGCGGTCGTGAGGCACTTACGCTCTGGCGAGTCAAGCAACGCTACGGGCTTGCCACGCTGCTGGACCTGGATTTAAAAACCGGACGGACGCACCAAATTCGGGTACACTGTGCAGCCATTCAGCATCCCGTCATTGGGGATCAGGTATATGCTTCAGCTAAAAGCAAACGACTAAATAGCGGGGATCCAAAGATCGCTGCCATTTTGACACGCGTTCCCAGGCAAATGCTACATGCCCGTTTTTTGGAATTGACCCATCCCGTGAAAGCGCAACGTATGGCGTTCGAAGCACCCTTGGCGGATGATATGAGAATGCTTTTGGATGAGTTGGACAAGTACGCGACGTTGAAAACATCGAACATTGAACATTGAACTCTCAACATCGAATGAGGATTTCTTGACTTTCATAAAAATGGTAGAGCGAAGCGATTCTATATTTGATGTTGGGTGTTGGAAGTTCGATGTTGGATGTTTATAAGTAATCATCCTACAACTTTTGGTCTAATTTTTTGCAAAATAATCAATAGGGCACTTATCTTCGATAACAGTATTTAGGAAAAAAATATGTCCGAATCCTCTACTGACCAAATCCGCATACCGCTTAAAGTTCTCATGTCAACCTTGATCATACTCGGCATTCTGGTTATCGGTGCCGGCATTGCAACCCACCTGATACCTGCCGGTGAATATGTTGACGAGATCAGGAATGGGGCAGGTGTTAAGGTATATCGACCGAGTGACCCGGCGCCCGTACCGATTTGGAAAATAGTGCTGGCGCCTGTCTTGGCTTTAGGAAGTCCCAACGGTCCGAAGATCCTCGTGATTCTGGTATTTATCATTTCTATTGGCGGCAGCTTTGCGGTGATGCTCAAGTGCGGCATTATCCCCGAGATTATGGGGCGCCTGACCCATATGTTTGCTAATCGCAGAACCACCCTTTTGGTGGTCACATCAACGCTTTTTGCTCTGCTGGGATCTTGCCTGGGAATACTTGAGGAACTCATGCCCCTGGTTTTGATCATGGTGCCGTTCGCACTTCGCATGGGATGGGATTCCATGGCGGGCTTTGCCACAGTCATGTTGCCGCTGGGTTTCGGCTTTGCCGCGGCCATGTTCAATCCCTTTACATTGGGAACGGCCCAGCGCCTGGCGGACCTGCCCTTGTTCTCAGGCCTTTCCTTGCGGGTTCCATTATTTTTAATCACCCTTGGTATCGCAAGTGTCTATCTTATCCGCTATGTCCGTAAAATCGAACAGGATCCAACAAAAAGCACCACCCGGGAGCTGGATAAAAGTTTGCGGCAGACCTTAGCGCCGCATACGGCTGCTGCCGGGATTAAACGGCTTAATGCAGTGATCGGTTTCATGGCAATCTGTTTTGCTTTGCTGGCCGGTGTGGTGGCCGGCGGGTCCGTATGGCCCCTATTACAAGATTTGGCATTTCCGCTGATTATGGTCATTTTCCTGATTATGGGTATCGGTTCCGGATTAATTGCCGGAGCCGGGGTCAGGCAGGTATCCAAATTCTTTCTAAAGGGCATGGGCGATTTTGCCGGTGCAATACCCATCATCATGATGGCATTTTCAGTGGACTACCTATTGGAGCTCGGTATGATCCTGGACACGATCCTATTTCAACTGGCTGACATAATGGCCGGTATGGGACCGCATGCGGGGGCTGTTGGAATCTATTTCGCCCAGATGATGATCAACTTATTGGTACCTTCGGGAAGCGGTCAGGCGGCCCTAACTATACCAATCCTGGCACCTTTGGGGGACCTGATTGGCGTTGGCCGGCAGACGGTTGTTTTGGCATTCCACATGGGAGACGGGTTTTCCAATATCATTTGGCCCACCAATCCGCTTTTATTGATCGGCCTGGGTATTGCCAGGATCAGCTACAAAGACTGGTTTCGCTGGGTCCTGCCGGTGCAGTTGGTGTTGGCGGGCGTGTGTATTTTATTTCTCATTATTGCCGTCACCATCGGATACTAACTAAAGCGATAAGCTGTCAGCTTTAAGGTATAAGAAACAATAGAATGCTTAGGGGTTTAGGCTGTAGACTGTAGGCTGCTCACAGTCATTGGCATATGGCTATAACAAAACACAAAATCTGCAACCTGCAACCCGCGACTCGTAACCCGCAACTCGTAACCTAAAACCTCATCATTATGAATGCACTTATGGACAACCTCATTACACCGGCGGCTCAAGGGGAGCTGGTTGATCATCTTCGCAACCTTATCCGCATCGATACCACCAACCCACCCGGCGGGGAAACCGAAGCGGCGCGCTACATCTCCGATGTATTGGGGCAGGAAGGTATCGAAACGACCATCCTGGAACCATCACCGGGCAGGGGCAATCTGATTGCCCGTCTACAAGGCGACGGGAGCAGACGACCATTGCTGCTGATGAGCCATCTGGACGTGGTGGCAGCAGATTCAAAGCAGTGGCAGCACCACCCTTTCAAGGCTGAAATACACAACGGCTATGTCTGGGGCCGCGGCAGTGTTGACTGCAAAAACACCGTGGCATTATGGATGATGATTTTACTTATGCTGAAACGCGCGCACGTGGTGCCCAAACGCGACCTTATTTTTTTAGCAACCGCCGATGAAGAAGCCGGACATCGACACGGTATGGAATGGCTGGTGAACAATACCTACGAACGTATCGACGCGGCGGCCGGCCTAAATGAGGGCGGCGGGTTTGGATTCGAGTTTGCGAATCATCAGTTTTTTACGGTTCAGAGTGCTGAAAAGGGCAATATCTGGTTGGATATAACGGCCAAAGGCACACCCGGCCATGCCTCGATTCCCCGCCGGGATAATCCGGTTGGGAGAATTGCGGCATTGGTCCGGCGTCTGGCTTGCAAACGGTATCCGGTGCGTTTGACGCCTTCGGTCACGGGTATGTTGGCTCATCTGGCAGCGACCCGGCCGCCATTTCAGGAGAAGCTATTCAAGATGCTGCTCAAACCCTGGTCGGCGCGTGCTTTGATTAATCTGGCGGTCAAAGACCGATTTTTAGCTGATGGTTTAGCGGCTATGCTGAGCAATACCATCAGTCCAACTGTTCTGAAGGCTGGTTCCAAGGTAAATGTGATTCCCGAAGAGGCGTCTTGTAAAATTGATCATCGCATCCTGCCAGGCTACGAGCTGAACACGGCCATCGCAGATCTCAAGCGTTGGATCGGTCCTGAATTTGAGATTGAAATCATGGATGCGCGGCCGGCTACGGAATCCAGGCTGGATCACGAGCTTATGGATTCGATCAAAAAAGTTCTGCAGCAACAACGGCCGGATGCCCAGATGATACCCTTGTTATTGACTGGATCGACTGATGCCAGTTTTCTGCGTACCCGCGGCATGGTCGTATATGGTTTCAGTCCCATGCTGCAGATGAACGAGGTAAATTTGGCCCATGCCAACGATGAACGCATCTCCCTGGAAAGCCTGGCTTTCAGTCTGGAAGTGGGTTTAGCGGTTGTCCTGAACTATGTAATGAAATGAGCTGACGCGGTTGTGGCTTTTATACAGCGCAATCGATATTGAACATCGGACATCTCAATTCGAATTTTAGCATTCGACTCTCACAGGTGTCCAATCAAAGTCGCTTGTTGGCCGTTCCATGTTGCGAGCTCAAGCCGTTGCACCAATCAATTAAAGAAAATTGTTTAAGCTCATACTAATTTGTGCAAACATATAACCGGAGGGATGTATGGAACTAACCCTATATCAAGTCGATGCCTTTGCATCCAAGGTTTTTGAGGGCAATCCAGCAGCCGTTTGCCCCCTGGATGACTGGCTGCCGGATCCGATAATGCAGTCCATTGCCATGGAAAACAATCTATCCGAAACCGCTTTTTTCGTACCTGCGGCCAGGGGTTTCCATATCCGCTGGTTTACGCCGGTAAGCGAGGTGGATCTATGCGGCCATGCGACGCTAGCCAGCGCCTATGTTCTGTTCCATTTTCTGGGCTGCACTAAAGATCTTATCGAATTTGATTCAAGATCCGGGCCATTGCTGGTGACAAAACGAGAAGACAGCCTGGTGATGGACTTTCCCAGCCAGCCGCCGGTTGCCGGTGATATTCCGGAGGAGATCGTAAAGGCCTTTGAAACAAGACCATTGGAATGTCTGCGGTCTGAAGATTTGATAGTGGTATTTGAATCCGAAGCAGAAGTCACCCATGCCAAGCCGGATATGAGTCAACTGGAAAGATTGGATTTGCGGGGCGTGGCCATTACGGCCCGATCTTCTCAATATGATTTTGTGGCGCGCTTCTTCGCGCCCAAGTACGGTATCCCTGAAGATCCGGTAACCGGTTCGGCCTATACCCAGTTGGCGCCATACTGGGCAGAGAAGCTCAATAAAAATAATTTGAAGGCCAAGCAGGTGTCGCCTCGCGGTGGCGAAGTGTCGTGCGAGGTCATGGGTGATCGGGTACAGATTGCCGGTAGGGCGGTGCTGTATATGCAAGGCAAGATTTTTATCTAATCGTCCAGTTCAATCGTCCCTTACGAATTAAAATGACCGCAGAATGCATACATTTTGGTACCGGGTCAGATCATCCATATCCAAATCGGGATCGGTATCGAAATCGAAATCGTTCTATCAGTCTGCAATTCGATCCCGATACCGATAGCGATTTCGATCCCGATTGTTGCGGCTTGTCCGCGTTAAGTGTTTGATGCCTGGGATTTCACCTTTGTGAAACGACAAAAAGAGTAATCTGGGGGATATTCATGGCAGCTGTGAATCAGGTCGATGATAAGGAGATTAAAGAGTTATTGGCCAAAGGCTGGTTGACCCATGACGCCATGTGGTTTGTTAACGTCTACCAGAATTTGGGAATCGAAAGAACCAATCAACTGAATCTGTCGGCTATTAGGTCTCTGGCGCCCATTGAAGTGGCCAGGCTTCAAAACGTGTTGGGCTTAACCCAAAAGCCGATCCAAACATCCGCAGCGCTCAATGCGTTTATGCAATCGGCTTTTGAGATAACACTGCCGGAGTCCGTATCCGGTAAATTCCGATTTGGTATGGAAACGCCGGGTATTTTTAAATGGGAATGGGAGCAGGGCGGCTGTTTTGCTTACAAGGGCATGCAAAAGCTGGGCGTTCTGGACACCTATCGCTGCGGGGTCATGTACCGGATCGAATGCTGGCTGGATGTCCTCGGCACGGCCTATACCATGAATCCTGAAATTGACACCTGCATCATGTCCGCAAACCATGGCTGCGCGGGCACTATCACAGTTGAATTGGCGGTGTGATTGATTCTGTAAAATGTAAACAGGAAAGCCCTTCACACATTAGAATTCTTCCCTGATTATTTTACTGATAAATTTGAAGGTAGTCTGTGACTTTAAAATACTGGCGTGATTTTCATTAAATCCATAAACTCGAACTGCCTCCTGCTGAGCACGGTTGTCCAGCATGCTTTTCAATCTGACGACCCCATCATTGTCCTGGAACTCCGGAATTCCATTGCTCTTGTATCCGAATAACAGATAGTGGCGGACGGTTTCCGGCAACCTGTGTTCATACAAAGCGTTTATAAAATAGCTGTCGGTGGCAATATCTCGCCATGACGCAACCTTTAGCGGTGATTTCTGTGCCCCCAACTTGGCTGATTCTACCCCCCCCCAGGGCGCTGAAAGGGAAACAAACAGTTCAATATAAGGAAAACGCTTTTGGGATTGTACCAATAGGGAACGAGCTACAAGCGCGCCCATACTATGGGCGACGACTGCCATTTTATCATACTTGTATTTGGAATGAAGTTCCTGGATTTTCAAAGCCAGAATTTTAGCACTGAATTCAAGTGGCAGTCCGGACGGATAGTAAAAAAACCAGGGTTGGTATGCGGAACGGTCCAGGTGCTCTGCAAAATATTGCCAATCGGCTGGCGAGCCGCCAGAACCATGAATAAATAGAATCGGTATTTTCTCCGGGCTATAGGCCTCAATAAACCAGATGTTGGCACCCATTCTTGAAAGAAAATAATAAGGCTTAACAAAGCCCAGGCCGACATGGGTGCTCCTTTCAAATAACACACTCGCCAGCACTGTCTTGCCAGCCAAGGCTTGATTGAGCATATTGCGTTTATTGATCCGGGCATTGTCCAATCTAGGATGATTATTTTTATTTTCGGCACCCAGGAAAAGGTTCAAGTCGGAGACAAAATGCTGGCTGGCAGCATTAATAAGATCCGGTGCACCGAACCGGGCCCAAACCTCATGCGGATCGTATACCTCATTTTCATTCGAATCCTGAAACGCCGTAAGATAGTACATCCCGGACGGAACCGGCAAATAAAAAGCACCGGATTGCGGTAGGCGCACACGGCCGGCTACCTGGATTTTACCATTGTTGTCGCTATAGGCGGTAAGGATTATCGGTCCCTGATTTTGGGGATCGGCATGCACAAAACCCCCTAAAAGGGAAGCATTTATATCCAATTCAATGTTCTGCCTTAGGGCGGCGGGGGAACATGCAGTTAAAAACGATGCAGCGATTATGGGTAAGATGACATACCGGCTGCAAAATCTGGATATCGTACCAAGTGTCATAAGTATGTTCCAATAGGAGCGACGGCCCTGCGCCCGTAGGGCGAAAGGGTCGCGTTTCATAGAATCGTTGGACACGATTTTATAACTTTCTCTGATTATGTAACTCAGATACCTATCTAACCCAGAATTTCTGCTCTTGCAACTAGCGGTTTAGATACCCGGGTTCATGCCGGTAGTTAGAGCTTGGCCACAGATATCTTAGTTTCGGTTTTGGAAACCAGCAGATAGAACATTGGGCCAATGGACCCGGTGAGGAGTGTCAACACCAGCCACGGCCACGGGTTACGTCCAGCGGCTCTGGCATCACGCCACATCCAAATCAGAAACAGGGTGAGGGCAATTACCAGATCGACCAAGACCTGGGCGGCACCGAAGCTTTGAAAATGGGGCTCGAGGATGCCCCAATAGCCATGATGCCAAAGTGCGAGTGCGGTGAGGATTAGAAATGCGATTAGAGTTATGATCAGAATAAGGCGTTGCATGTTTACCTCCTATAATTAAACCAGAGTTGAAGTGATTTTTTTCTTAATCTGCACGCACCTCTTGCCAAGCAAGGATTCGCAAAAAGCCTCACAGATCCATTGATCCGCCTATGTTTTTTGCCAACTCTATTCCATCAAGATCTGCGTACATCTCCAGGGCAAAAATTGCTCAACTCAGGTTTCTTGGCTTGAATTGATCCGGATTTAGGCGTAAGGTAGACCATAAAGGTAAAGAAGTCCATTACCTCAGAGGTAAAATTTATGCAAAATTTGATACAAAACTTCCAAAAAAATCAAACCGCCGGTGAGATGCTGCGATTCTGGCGCAAGTTAAACCGTGTCAGCCAGCTTGATTTAGCTCTGGACGTGGGCGTTTCCTCAAAACATGTGAGTTTTGTGGAAACAGGCAGGTCCCAACCAAGCCGCAACTTGATATTAAAAATATCGCAGGCGCTGAAATTACCACTGCGACACCAAAACGCTTTTTTGAAAGCCGCCGGTTATGCCGCAGAATTTGGGGAAGAACCGTTTGACGGGCAGAAGATGGGACTGGTGCGGGAAGCATTACAGCGC
Organism: uncultured Desulfobacterales bacterium; assembly: GCA_964452555.1. Classification (GTDB taxonomy): domain Bacteria; phylum Desulfobacterota; class Desulfobacteria; order Desulfobacterales; family B30-G6; genus B30-G6. The sequence goes on along the minus strand of CAYVMI010000037.1, from coordinate 47,466 downwards.
ATGCTGGATAAACATGAGCCCTACCCTGCCTTGGTAATCAATGCGGCATATGACATTCTCATGACAAATTCGGGGTTTAATCGAACCATAGAAATTCTGATCGGTGAGAAAGCGCTTCAGAAATATGGCAATGTGTACCGTCTTACATTTGCTGCCGATGGCCTGCACCAATACATTGAAGACTGGTCCGTTGTAGAGCACTTTATGATGAAGCGTCTATGGGAGGATGTGGTTTCAAACCAAAACCAAGAACTGCTGGCCCTATTTAAGGAAATATCTGCTTTGCGGGTTCGTAGAGATCCTATCACATATCAGATTGATCATGATTTGCCCATGTTGAGCTTGACCTTTGCAAAAGACTCCCTGAAAGCCAGTTTTTTTACGACCATTACAAGCCTGGGAACGCCCCTGGATTTAACCACCCAGGAACTGAGAATAGAGTCAATGTTCCCGTCGGATGAGGCCACAAAACAACTATTTGCCGGTGCGGTGAGATTTAGAAATTCATAATAAGCTGAGGGATCGTACGCCAACCGAAATCTATGAAATGAAAAGCACTTTATGCAAGATACATTAAATCACTTTCATCCACTGGTGCAGCAATGGTTTCAAAGTCGTTTTGATAGTCAGACCGATATACAAACCAAGGCTTGGCCCATAATCGCAGCCGGAGAACATGCCCTCATAACCGCACCAACCGGAAGTGGAAAAACCCTTACGGCCTTTCTCTGGGCGCTGAATCAATTAATAACCAGGGTCTTGCAAAACGGTGCCACGCGGGTGGTCTATGTGTCGCCCCTTAAAGCCCTCAATAATGATATCCAGCGCAATTTATTGGCGCCCTTGGCGGAACTTCAGCAACTGTTCGAAGCATCAAACCTGGCTTTCCCGCAGATCCGTGTTTTGACCCGTAGCGGCGATACGCCTCAATCCGAGCGACGCCGTATGTTGCGGCAGCCCCCGGAAATCCTGATCACGACACCGGAAAGTCTGAATCTTATGTTGAGTTCCATGGGCGGGCGTTCGATCCTGGGTCAGGTGGCCGTGGTAATCCTGGATGAAATCCACGCCCTGCTGAGTGAAAAAAGAGGCACCTATTTGATTTCGGCTGTGGATCGGCTGGTGCTTCTATCCGGCGAATTTCAACGCATCGCTTTAAGCGCCACGGTAAAACCGCTGGCGGCTGCCGCTGCGTTTGTGGGCGGCTACCAAATCGACCTTGGGAAATACGAACCGCAATACCGGGCCCGTGAGGTGGCCATTGTTCAATCCGATACTGCCAAGCGATATAATCTTACCATTCGGCTTCCTGAGGAGGCCAATCCAAAAAGCAATCAGCCACTGGTGGCGAAAAAGGAGATTTGGGAGCCCATCGTTACCGAAATAAAGGATATCATTGCGGCCAATCGTTCGACGCTGATTTTTGTCAACAGCCGCAAACTGTGCGAAAAAATCACTTTTCTGGTAAATGCCGAAGAACCGGTACCACTGGCTTATGCCCACCATGGTTCCCTTTCCCGGGAACTCAGATATACTGTGGAACACAAACTCAAACAAGGTGATTTAAGAGCCATCGTGGCAACCAATTCGCTGGAGCTGGGTATCGATATCGGAGACCTGGACGCGGTAATTTTGGTGCAGTCCCCAGCTTCGATTGCCTCAACCCTGCAGCGTTTGGGTAGAGCCGGGCACCAGGTTCATGCCGCCAGCCGGGGTGTTCTGTTCCCAACGCATTCACACGACTTTCTAGAGGCGGCAGTGTTGGCTGCCGGCGTCAAATCGCTGGATATCGAATCGGCCCAGCCAATCGAAGGCCCGCTGGACGTGCTTTCGCAGATCATAATCTCCATGACCGGTACAGAAACTTGGAATATAGATCATCTTTATGAGACCTTAAAAACCACGTGGCCCTATCGGGATTTACACCGGGAGCATTATGACCTGGTATTGAGCATGCTGGCAGGCCGCTATGCGGATACCCGCATCCGCGAGCTCCGCGCCCGGGCTTCAATCGACCGTCTTGATAATAGCATTACGGCCCGTAAGGGCGCCCTGCTGGATTTATACCGGTCCGGCGGTGTGATTCCGGATCGCGGTTATTTCAACCTGCGTCATACTGAGACTAATTCCAGAATCGGTGAATTGGACGAGGAATTTGTTTGGGAAGCCCGGGTGGGTCAGGTTTTCACACTGGGAACCCAGAATTGGAGAATCGAGCGGATTACGCATAATGATGTTTTGGTCAAACCGGCGGGATCTCGCAAAACAGCGCCGCCCTTTTGGATTGCGGAGTCGCTTAACCGCGGTTTTCATTTCTCAGAAAAAATAGGTTTGTTTCTGGAAGGGATCAACGAAAAGTTGGACAGCAAATCCCTGGCGCAGGAGCTTCAGCGAGACCATAGCATGGATTCAGGCTCGGCTCAGGCTCTGGTTCGTTTTCTCCGACGGCAGCGGGAAAAAACGGGATGTGATTTGCCGCATCGGCATCATCTCCTCATCGAAACGGTCACATCCGGGCCCGGCGGCGCACCCGGTCATCAAATAATCCTGCACACTTTTTGGGGTGGCCGCATCAATCGTCCTTTTGCCATGGCCCTGGAGGCTGCGTGGGAAGATGCATACGACCAGCAGTTGGAAACCTACGTAGACAACAATAGCATCTGCATGATTCTACCGCAAAATATCGAAGCTGCGGATTTGCTGGCATTGGTCAACCAAGGCCGGGCTACGGGCCTGATTCGACGGCGACTGGAAAGTTCCGGCTTTTTTGGGGCCCGATTCAGGGAATGCGCCGGACGGGCTCTTTTGATTACACATCAACACATGAATCAACGCCTGCCTTTGTGGGTCAGCCGCCTCAAATCAAAAAAACTGTTTGACGCAGTGGCGGGATACGATGATTTCCCAATTCTATTGGAAACCTGGCGAACCTGCCTGCAGGACATGTTTGATCTGGATAATTTATTGCAGATGCTAGCCGAGCTGGAATCCGGAGAAATTAGCTGGAGTGCCATCAGCCGCTCGCATCCCAGCCCCATGGGCATGGGCGGATCCTGGCGACAGATCAACGAATATATGTATCGGGACGACAGCCCCAGCCATGCAGCCACTACAGCCCTGCGCGAAGATTTGATTTCGAGTTTATTGGCATCTCCGGGATTTCAACCGGATTTTACCGAGGAACTGATCTCTCAGTTTGAAGCCAAGCGCCGTCGGGAGAGCGCGGGGTATGCGCCCCAAACCGCCCGTGAACTGTTGGATTGGGTCATTGAGCGAATCATGATCCCGACAGAGGAGTGGGAACATCTGCTTACACGGATGAAGGCTGAAAATCAATTAACCAGCCAGGATGTCCTGGACCCTTTGAGTGCAAAACTTGCAGAGATACATCCGGCGGCCAGTCAGGCGGGCGTGGTTGTCGCCATTGAAAATATAGGTCGCATCATTCCGGCACTATATGGAAGTGCAGAGCAATTGAATATCCGGACCCTCCGGCCTGATACAGATTTAGATCCGAATCAGGCTGCCGTACGGGAACCTAAGCTAGATGATAGTCCGGGTGATGTCGGCCGGGAACGGATGCGTCTTATGGGCGAGTGGCTGTCTTTCTATGGTCCTATTTCAGAAACGTTGATTGTTGAGAAGATCGGTTTAAATAAGGGACTCCTGTCTAATATAGTGCAAGACCTGGCTGAAGCCGGTGGTATTCTCAAGGGATCATTTACCATGGGTAGCGAGGCCGAGCAGATCTGTGACAAAGACAACTTCGGGATATTGTTGCGTCTGAAGCGTCTTGCCGCCATACCCGTGTTTGATCCGAAGCCGATTTCGATTCTGCCTTATTATATCGCCAAAATCCAAGGTTTGACTGGCGGCTTGCATGACAAAGCACAGCTCTATCGGCGATTGGAGCAGCTCTCTTTTTATAGTGCCCCTGCTGCCGCATGGGAATCTGAGATCCTGCCGGCCCGACTTGATCGCTACGACACTTCCTGGCTGGATACGGCCATGCAGGCCAGCGATCTCATGTGGATCGGCTGTGGATCTGAAAAACTAACTTTCTGTTATCAGATGGACCTGGACTTGGCAGCGACGGCCTCAACTGACAGGACAATTGAGGGGCCAACTGACGCGTCAGTGGAGGCGTCAAATGATTCACCCAATAGGAGGGCAGAGCAGGGCAAGCAAGAAGCCGAGCATAAATCTATGTTTCCGGATATCGGGGCCGGTTATGATTTCAGCAACCTACTCAAACGATCAAAAATGACCCCATCTGAATTAGCCCAGGTGCTATGGGAGGCTGTGTGGAACGGAAATATCGTTAACGACACGGCCTTGACCTTGCGTAAAGGGATTGAAAACAAGTTTACAGTTCCGGTACAGGCGGCCGAGAACAAAAACCTGATCACAGGCCAACCCCGCATCGGCAGGCAAGGGCCCCGCCGCGGACATCGCAGCCGATTTGCCAGATGGAAATCAGCACTCCCCTTTTCCGGATATTGGCGTACGATTCAAACTGAAAACGTGGATGCCGATCTGCTGGAAGCAGCGGAACGAACCAAGGAGCGGGTACGGGTATTACTGGATCGTTACGGTATCCTGTTCAGAGAGCTGCTCCTCAGGGAACAAAAGGCATTTCAATGGGGTCAGTTATTTCGAACACTACGCCTCATGGAGCTAGCGGGTGAAATAGTTAGCGGATATTTTTTCAGCACCATACCCGGACCGCAATTCATGTCTCACAAAGGATTTCAGATTCTGCAACGATTGTCTCCCGGTTCCGATGTATACTGGTTAAATGCCCAGGATCCGGCCTCAATGTGCGGCATTCCCTTGAAACAACTGAAAGATGCGCTACCCCAACGGCAAGCGGGGACACATCTTGTTTACTGTGGTGATCGATTGGTGCTAATTTCGCGTCGCAATGGGGGAGAATTGACCTTTCAGGTGCCCGCCTCGGATCCGCAAATTCAATCTTATTTGGGTGTCCTGCGGCATTTGATGGCCCGCCAATTTCAACCTCGGAGACAGATTACGGTGGAAACCATCAATGCTGAACCTGCTGCCAGGAGCCCCTTTGTGGATGCCCTCAAGATATCGTTCGATGTATTGGTGGAGCATAAGAAGGTGGTTTTGTATCGCAAACTATGACGGTTTCGTAAAAAGTCCAAATTCTGTGTTCGGCAGCATACCTTAATCTTAAAATAAGTCCCATTAAAGATTAAGGCCGCAATCATTCAACGTTCAGTCAGTACGCCTCATGATTGCAAGATTTGCACGCCTTGAATTTGAACCTTTTACAAAACCGTCTATTTCTGATTATTTATGGTGTCATCAATGCTAATACTTGTCAGAATAACTTACCTTAGGATTGAATCTGAACATATTTTGACAACCAGCATATAATAATTTAAAAAAATTATTATTAAGGAGGACTAAATGGACTTCAACTTGGATGTGCTTAAAATCGATTCTGAGAAAGAACTGGAGCGGCTGTCTGAATTTGTACGGTATCAGGTGCAGAAGGTTTTCCGAAGAAAGGGTGCCATTGTGGGTCTCAGCGGCGGCATTGATTCGGCCTGTATCGCTGCAGTGGCGGCGCATGCTTTGGGAACCGACAAGGTTGTGGGCTTGGTGTTGCCAGAAAAGGAGTCCAATCCCATTAGCAGTCAATATGCGAGCAAACATGCGCAGACTTTGGGTATTGAATATCGGCAGATTGATATTACCCCCACGGTTGACAGTGTCGTTCCCTATCAATGGCGAGACGATTTTCTACAAGCGCTAATCCCAGAATATCAGCCGGGTTATAAATACAATATCACTCTGCCAACAGATCTCCTGGAACGTGATCGGTTCAATTTTTATGCCTTACAAGTCCAGATGCCCGATGGGGAAATCAAGAAGAAACGACTCAATCTCAATGATTTTCGCACCGTCACTTCATTTGCGAATATAAAAATTCGATCGCGGATGTTGCATTTATATGCTGAAGCCGAACGTCGCAACCTGCTGGTCATTGGCACCACCAATCGGACCGAATTTATCCTGGGTGATTTTTGTAAATATGGCGATGGCGGCACAGACATCGAACCTTTAACGCATCTGTACAAAAACCAGATCTATCAACTTTCCGATCATCTCAAGGTAATACCCGAGATCGTGGATCGGCAGCCCAGTCCGGATACTTTCAGTCTGCCGGTCAGTGACCAGGAATTTTTTTTCAGGATCCCTTTTGCCAAGCTGGATTATCTTTTATATGCCTGGGAAAATGATGTTGGGGTCACGGAAACAGCCGAGGTGCTGGAAATATCAGCAGAAGCCGTTCAAAGAGCATTTAAAGACTTTGCCTCTAAAAATCGGGCTACGGCGCATTTGAGAGCGATGGCTAATACATTAGAGTAAGCTTTAATCACATGTTGACCAAATTTTATCAAGAATTGACACCTAAACAATTGTATAATACCTAAATAGATATGGAACCACTTGAAATCGAAGTCAAATTTTACCTGGAGAATGCGGAACTTGTGCGTGAAAAGCTTTTGTCAGCCGGCGCTACATCCAATGGCCGGATATTTGAAAGCAACATCTGCTTTGACGATGCGCATGACGGTCTCAAAGCCAAAAAGTCCCTTCTAAGACTCAGAAAAGATCAAAAGGTCACATTGACCCATAAGTCCAAACCAAAGACCGGCGAGACCGAGTTCAAGGTGCTGCGAGAGCTTGAGGTGGAGGTCAGCAATTTTGATATGATGCTGCGCATCCTGGAGACATTGGGCTACCACCGGACTTTGGTCTATGAGAAATACCGCGAAACCTTAACCATTGGTGAAACCAATATCTGCATCGACAACATGCCCTTTGGTGATTTTATTGAAATCGAGGGCAGCAAAGATGATATCCGCAGACTGGCCCAGGTTCTGGGGATGTCATGGGACCGCCGGATTATAGATAACTACCGTTCCATGTTCAACGCGATCCGAGAAGGTCTACAACTCACCTTTGACGATATCACCTTTGATAATTTCAATACCGTACCACTGGATATCAAACCGTTTTTACCTGTGTTCGAAGCCAACGCTGAGTAACAACTACCCAAGAGCCAATAGGCTGGCGAGCCCATGAAAGAGATTCTTTTACTTTCCGATGTGCATGCAAATTATCCGGCCTTAAAAGCCGTTGGCGAGTCCTTGGATTTGGGTCGGTTTGATAAAATTATCAACGCGGGCGATATCACTGTCTACAGTACATTCCCGAATGAAACCATCCAGTGGCTCAAAGGTTTGGGCCGGCGCGTAATTAATATCGTCGGCAATACAGATCGTCGCGTATTGAGGCTTCTCAAAGGCAAAAAAATGAAGAAGCCCAGGATTCAGGAAAAGCGAATTATGTACACCTGGACCTGTGATCACCTGTCCGGCGAGAGTATTGATTTTTTGAAATCGCTTCCCAAAAAAGACGAATGCAATCTGGCTGATTTGGATCTGGGCATATTTCATGGCAGCGCCAAAAAACCGAATGCCCAGGTATTTCCAACCACGCCCCTAAACCGCTTTGTTCAACTAGCCGGAAACAATACCTGCGACGTCCATATCATGGGGCATTCCCATGTTCCTTTACACAAAATAATTAACGGCGTTCATTTTATCAATCCCGGCAGTGTCGGTCGTATGTTTGATGGGGATCCGCGCGCGTCATACGCGATTCTCAAGATTCAATCAGGACATTGCAGCGTCGAGCATTTTCGGACCCCTTATGAGGTCGAGAAAGTCGTCAAGGGATTGGAACAACACCAGCTTCCGAGCATTTATGCTGAGATGTTTCGGATTGGCAGGAAGCTTAACTAAAATTATTTATACTTCAAATCAATATGTTAATATCTACAATCCGAAAGCGGGGCTATGAAGCAAGAAGATTCTATAATCGCTGTAAATAATCGGTATGACATCCACAATTGCCGTGTGACGATGAAGGCGGTTGTAACAACGGGAAATGGCGGTTATGAGAAGCTGGACTATCGAGATGTTCCGGTTCCGAGACTTGGCGCCAATGAAGTCCTGTTACAGGTACTGGCGGCGGGTGTAAACAATACTGAGATCAACACCCGACTGGGTTGGTACTCTTCAACGGTCACGACAAGCACGGCAGACCTTGGCTCCGGCGAAAAAGAAAAACAAGAAGCCAAAGCTAGGGGAGACGGCGGCTGGAATGAGGCCACACCGTTTCCATTTATTCAGGGAACCGATTGTTGCGGCCGGGTTGTCGCAGTAGCGCCGGGAGGCAAAGCTGAACTTATGGGTTCACGCGTCTTGGTTCGGGCCTGTATGCGTAGTGCCGGATGGGATTCGCTGGAAAATATTTGGATGGCGTCTGATTTTGACGGCGCGTTTGCACAATTTGTGAAAGTACCTGCAACCGAGGTTTTCCCGGTGGCGTGCGATTGGACTGATGCCGAGCTCGGTACCATTCCCTGCGCCTATGGTACGGCTGAAAATATGCTCCATCGCGCCATGGTGGCAGAAGGTGAACATGTGCTGGTGGCCGGAGCTTCAGGTGGTGTTGGCGCTGCGACCGTACAGTTGGCGAAGCGACGGGGTACCATCGTAACTGCTATTGCAGGTAAGGCAAAGCTTGAAAAAGTGCGGGCAATCGGTGCAGATCAGGTCATTGCTCGTGGCGATGACATTGTGGATGTTTTGGGCGAAAAAACGGTAGACGTCGTCGTTGACAATGTAGCCGGACAAGGTTTCGGGGCAATGCTGCAAGTACTGAAAAGAGGCGGACGCTTTGTATCTTCGGGCGCTATCGCCGGACCGCTTGTGGAGCTTGATATGCGCAATCTTTATTTAAAGGATTTGACGTTGATTGGATGTACAGCTTGGGATGAGCCTATATTCCCGAATATTATTTCCTATATCGAAAAAGGTGAAATCAAACCCCTTCTGGCCAAAACATTTTCACTTAAAAATATTGTCGAGGCCCAAAAGGAATTCACCGAGAAAAAGCATGTGGGTAAGTTCGTTTTGATTCCACCACCAGTTGATGATGTGAACCGATACCGATCATAATGGCACCGCTGCATACTGAAACACCACTGTTTGAATCCCGACCGTTATCTCTTCGATCAGGAAAAGAGATATGGTTGAAATTCGAATCAATGCAACCCACCGGATCATTTAAAATTCGCGGGATCGGTCATGCTTGCCAGGAATATGTTCGTCAGGGAGCTAAACGTTTTGTTGCGTCATCAGGGGGAAATGCCGGTATAGCAGCCGCTTACGCAGGCCGGCGTCTATCGGTCCCGGTGCTTGTCGTAGTTCCCAATACCACCACCGATCGGGCAAAAGCGATTATAATGGATGAAGGCGCCGAAGTAATCGTCCATGGCCAATCCTGGCAGGAGGCCAACACCTTGGCTCTTTCCATGCTCCAAGAAACTGATTTTTTTATCCACCCCTTTGACTCTCCCCTCCTTTGGCAAGGCCACGCCAGTATGATTGATGAAATAGCCGCATCTGGTATCAATCCTGAGGCCATCGTGCTATCAGTGGGCGGCGGCGGATTGCTGTGCGGTGTGATCGAAGGTCTGCAGCGAAACGCCTGGCAGGATGTACTGATAGTCGCGGTCGAGACCGAGGGTGCGGACACTTTGGCAGCGTCGGTTCGTGAAGGCCATTTGGTCGAGTTGACGGCCATCAAAAGCATTGCGACTTCATTGGGGGCCAGACAAGTTTGCAAGCAGGCATATCAGTGGACCAAGACATACCCGATCGAGAATGTGGTCGTATCGGATAAATCGGCAGTTGTCGCATGCGAAAGATTTATTGCGGACCATCAAGTCGTCGTAGAGCCGGCATGCGGGGCGTCACTTGCCGCTGTATACGATAATGCGCCGGAACTCAGTTCTTTCCGTTCAGTCCTGACAATCGTTTGCGGCGGGGTAACGTCAACCATCGCACAACTACAAAAGTGGTCCAGCTTATTGGTATAACAAGCCTATCTCTGGAGTGCGCCGCCGGCTGAGCTTGTTTTATGCCGCTGAGGCGGCCTCTTATTATGGAAAAGGCATTATTCGGGTTCCTAGGGGAAGTCCTGTGAGCACAGTATTTTTGAAAGGCGGTGAATACATCATCCCCGGCGGCCACTCCTGGTTGAAGACCTTGTAGCCGGTCATCAAAAACCATGTGGTCCAAACACGATTTCAAAACCTGATCTACCTCGCCCCTGTCAACACCACCGGCTACATCGGTGGCTTAAGATTAGAGTCCCTGCGTCTCCAAGCCGCCGCCGTTTCCGGTTGACTATTTTGAAACTGCTTTAATTGGCTTTCCGCATTTGACGTCTATTTTTTTCAGCACAATATTTAAGATATCACGCTTTACGGAATTTTAGTCGGATTGTCATTCAACTAGGGAGGGAAACATGTTTTCGCTAGGATTTAAGGTAGAAAAATCGATCGTCATTGCCAAAGCGGTGGGGGATGTTTTTGCGACTGTGGCTGATTTTAACACCTGGCGCAGTTGGTCACCCTGGCTTTGCCAGGAGCCCGAGAGTCGACTCGAAATACTAGGTTCTCCCGGATCAATTGGCCATCAACAGGCGTGGGCAGGGCAGCGCATTGGATCCGGAGCGATGCAGATAACGGAATTGGATCTAGACAACCGTCTCGGCTATGAGCTGAATTTTATTAAGCCGTGGAAAAGTAAAAGCCGGGTGGCCTTTGATTTTTCGGAGGCAAGGGATGGTACCCAAGTCACATGGCATATGTCCGGGACGGTTCCTATTTTTTTGTTTTTCATGCGGCCGATGATGACGGCTATGGTGGGCAGCGACTATGAACGCGGACTGACTATGCTGAAAGAATTTATCGAGACGGGCCAGGTTAACGCGCAAACGGAAGTTCTTGGTTTGGTGGAGCGCCCGGGCTTCTTTTATATGGGGCTTAAAAGAAGCTGCGGCCTCAATGATGTGGGCCAAGCCATGGCCGAGGATTTTAAATTTTTAGGACAGCAGCTAGATTCGGAAAATCTGATTTCACCCGATTTCAGTTTCTCCTTTTATCACACCTATGACCTGGTCAAGCAGGCGTGCGAATATACTGCTGGCTACGGCTATTTAATAGAACCCACCGGGCAAGACTTGGAAAGATTGATCAAAGGCCAGGTTCCACCCCATCAGGCAATAAAGGTCAGTCATCTGGGACCCTACATTCATCTGGGAAATGCCTGGTCAACTGCCATGTCCTGTCGGCGCAGCTTGAAGGTGAAAGCCAACAAGGTCGTACCCATGTACGAAGTTTATATCAGTATGCCGGGCGAAGTGGATGCGGCAGAAATAGAGACAGAGATCTTTTTGCCCACAAGATAAAATCACGCAACGAAATTATTGTTATACATATTTTTTGGGGAATTCAAAAAATTGTAATTTTCCGGTTTTTTTCTTAAATTGGGACCAGGAGCGGATGTTCAAGGCGACACAATAGGCCCCACTGGTTGGCAGGTTGGTTATGGGCGTGTCGCCGATCTGGTTGGCTAATATTGTTAAAGCCGGATTGTGACCCACCAACATGATCCTGTTCAATTGTTCATCTAAGTTCGAAAGGGCCTGCACCAGGCTGTCAAGACTCGATTCATAGATCGATGCCAGATATTGTATGTCATCTAGAGAATAGTCAATTTCCATGGCGACGATCCTGGCCGTTGTGGCGGCCCGTGAGGCCGGACTGCTTATAATGAGATCAGGATGAAAACCGATTTCGTTTAATATCTGGCCCATAAAAGGGGCATTCCGGCGACCTCTTTTATTCAATGGCCGTTCAAAGTCATCTAATTTTGGATATTTCCAGCTCGACTTGGCATGTCGAAACAGACAAATCTCTTTCATGGAACCTTTCCTATGATTTTAGGGCCACCGGCTTATGCAGCGATTTTTTCTTGTTGGCCACCCGTCCACATTTCTTACATACAAATTGGGGTGAGTCCACCAGGCCTTTGAATACTTTCAGGTCTTTCAGGATAGCATCGGATTTCCATTTGCACATTCTTTTATCTGATTTAGCCATATTGACCTCCTTAAATTTGAATTCGCCGACAGGTCTATCAGCGGCCGCTGTAAACAGCAGGCAATAAATTCAAATTGTGAAATATATACCAGTTGTCAAAAATATATTCCGATTCAAATCCACGGTGAAGGAGTAACCCTATTTTTTGGGATGGACATATCATAATGAATCTGACTCACTAGCGTAGTGCCCTACCGGATTGGAGATGGTTCCCCTGCCTTACTTTGCTACCAGACGGCCTGATTTCATCACCAATCCGGGGGCACAAATCCTGACCTGGATTGATATGTCCATCCCAAAAAATAGGGTTACTCCTTCTTTCACATCGGAACGTTATTTTGACAATCCCTATAATCGCGGAACAAGTGTTAATTTTAAAGGTAAGTATTAAAACCGGATCTTCAAACTACAATTCTTTCTGTAGCTGCGCCCAAAGCCGTTGATATGCTTTGGACGCTAGGGATCCTGGTGAAAAAGCCGCCACCGGTTCCCGGTAGATTCCCATCTGTTCAATCAGGGAGAGATACGGAATATCACACTTTAATACACCGCTAAATTTGGCGGACACTTTGGTCATCAAGGTATGGTGCAGCTTTTTGCGTCGATCGACCATTGAGAAAAAGGTAAAAATGCGTTTGCGGTTGAGTTGCTTTTTTTTGCAAAAAGTCATCAACTGAAGATAAGTACGTACCGATAATGTAGTCGGGATTAAGGGGACAATTGTAAAATCAGCCGTTCTGAGAACATTCTCCGCCAGCGTGCTGATACTGGCAGGACAATCCAGAAAAACAATATCATATTCAGCTTTAAATGAGCTCAAAAACTTGGCCAGGCTGCTCTCTAGAGGTTTTAATCGGTTGAACTCGATGTCCAGTCGACGATGGGAAAAATCAGCCGGAAGCAAATCAAGGTTTTCATAGTCGGTGCCTTTAATACTTTTATGAACCTTTTGCCCACCCTTCAGAAACCCTTTTGAAGATGATTTCAATTTGGGTTTAACCCGGAAGTAAAAGGTGGCCGAGCTCTGGGGATCTAAATCGCAGATAAGCGTTTTGGCCCCGGTTAAAGAGGACAGATATGAGAGGTTTACGGCTGTAGCTGTTTTCCCGACACCACCTTTATTGCTATAGACTGCAATCGTCTTCATGAAGTCACCTTTTTGGGGTAATGAACAAACAGGTCCTGAAACAACATCTGATTCTGCAGAGAGGCGAACCGGGCAAAGGTAGCCGCAAATGAATTTTTGGTGGTTTGGCGTTTAGTTTCCAATTTGCCAATCAGGCTGCCCATGGCCACCAGCGTCTGGTTTGATTGGCTTAGGTTCACGGGCATTTCATTAGAAACACTCAACAGATAATCTACCTGGACACAGAGATCGTTAAAATCACCAAGCATGTCCTGCAGCTTTTTCAACTGCTTTATCAGGGTGTTGATCTTTTCCGAAGGATACAGGTTGGTAAAAAACTGAATCATATAGCGTAATTTTTTACATTTGATGCGCAGTTTGTGGAGTTTTTCATCTTCACTATCTTCTAAAATCCGACGGCCAGATTTTACGACTTCGATATATAGCTTGAATATACGCTTGCTTGCCAAGCGTATGACCGGGAATGCGGCCGCAGGACCTTGAGAATCCTCACTCAGTTCGTCGTTTAGAAATGCTTCCCAGTTTTGTAGGATCTTTTTGTATTGCTGGGATTGGATACCACGGTTAAGCTTTTTAAAGGACGCTGTCCTTTGTCCGGCTAAGTATTCGAACAATGGAGCCAGATCGTCCTGAAGCACCGGCGGCAGCATGGCTTTGTATTTTTCCTGGTTCAACAGGTAAACATCCAGGTCACGCAGTTCATTGGAAAGTTTGCCAATGAATGCCAGGTCCTTTTGAAAACGGGCAATCAGGTTCCGATTAAATATTTTTTTATCCCAGACCAGTGCAGATCGCGTTCGGCGGATGGCAACGCGATAATCGTGTAAAACTTCCGTGTCGATGTCATGCTTGAGCTGCGGTTGATTGGCTTTGATGACTTTAAGCAGAAATCGAAAAATAGTGCGGGTAGCGTCGTCGGCACGCATTTCGGGTTTAAGATTCAGATTTAACTTGGCAGAATAGTCCCCCGGTTCCAGGCCTGCTTCATACAGTGCCTGGAAATACACATCTTCATGGGCGCTGGGCATGAACCCCAGATGTTGGAGCTGTTTTTTAACTCTGGCTGCGTGCTTATCATAGCCCTTAAGTGGCGTTATCCAAATCTGGGTGCCGATGGAAAAGGGGTTTTTGCGGTTACGCGACCGAATGGTTTCAAAAGAAAGCCAAACCACTGTTTTCTCGTCTGCATTGAGCACACGGTAGGGTACGGTGTGGGAAGTTAAATCAACCAGCTTGATAAGTCGCCGCATTTTGATAATCGGTTTGAGACGCTGCTCAAGCTCACCTTCGGGAAATTCCCAGATGAAATTGGGCGTCGGTTTGCCCATGAGACTAAATAGAATCTGCTCATCGCCGATATTTCTCAAGCTGATGGAATCATGGAGTGAATATAGAAGCAGCGATTGATTGAACAGCCGCCAATCAAAAGTGTCATAATAGCTTAATCGACGTATCACGGGTCTATTTTTTCTTAATCGAAACCGGGATGCCAATTGGCTGCAGATTTGATCCTCGATATCTTCCTTGGCGAGATTGAATTTAATTATATTTGGCATTAATACTCTCTAGATTCCGCCCCAGACGTCCTGAATTTCCGGGGGCGGACGGTGTGATCGGTTGCATACAAGCTATCTCAATAATAATCCAATTACGCCTGGCAGTATGCCAAAGCGGCTTGAAATGATCATATGTTGCCTGGATTTTCCCCATTCTGCCTGTCCAGTCCCATGCCGGGGGATCTAAATTTAATTTCGAGATGGGTTGTCGTGATTATGTCTGTTTGAAGCTTCTGCCGATATGGTCGATGAACATCTCCTGTGCCGGTCTGGGATTTTGTCCCTTTTTGGGTTTGCGCCGTCGGTAGCGGCCATCGGGGAGCATGTCCCAGGAAGTGCTGTTATCCGCTTCGTAAATTTTGAGAGTTTGTTCGAGTTCTTCCCTAAGATTAGGATCGAAAACCGGCGTGACCGATTCCATGCGGCGATCCAGATTGCGCTGCATCCAATCGGCCGAGCCGATGTAGAATTCAGGATCGCCTGCATTTTCGAACCGATAAATTCGGCTGTGCTCCAGAAAACGGCCGAGCGTACAGAATACTTGGATATTTTCAGATAGTCCTGGTACGCCGGCTCGCAAACAACACAATCCACGGATATTTAATTGAATGGGTACGCCGCCCTGACTGGCGCGATACAGCTCTCTGATGATTTTGGCATCCTGAAGTTGATTCATTTTCACTTTGATGCCGCAGGGCTTACCGTCCTTTTTATGTTTTATTTCACGGCGGATGAGCTCGGTGATGCGTTCGCGCAGGTTGTGGGGTGCAACCATTAATTTATTATAGCATAAACAGGGGTTGGCGCCGGTTAATTCGTTAAACAAAGCAGCCACATCGGCACCTAATTCCGGATCACAACTCAGAATACCCAAATCTTCATAAATGCGGGCGGTACCACTATGATAATTACCAGTGCCCACATGGACATATCGGCGGATACCTTTTTTTTCTTCGCGAACCACTAAGGCCAATTTAACATGGGTTTTGAGTCGTTCAACACCATAGGCCACATGGACACCAGCCTGCTCCAAATGGCGACCCCATTCGATATTGGGAGCCTCATCAAAGCGAGCCGTGATTTCGACCAGAACGGCGACCTGTTTGCCGTTTAATGTTGCTTGCTGCAAAGCCTGGATAATGGGGGAATCGCTGCTGGTCCGATAAATAGTTAGCTTTATGGCCAGAACTTTCGGGTCTACAGCCGCGCTTTGTAGAAAATTGAGAACCGATGTGTCGAAGCTATGGTAAGGATGGTGGAGCATGATGTCGCCTTTGCGTATTTCGGCAAACATCTGGCTTGGATCGTTGGCATCGATATTGATCAGCCTCGGGTGGGTGACCGGCCTATGGGGTGGATCACATAGATGCGGATAATTCTTGGCGGGAAATAACATTAGATCTGCCAAGGCCAACAGGCCTTTCACGCTTTCCAAATCTTCCGGATCAGCTTCCAGTTGTTCGGCCAACCAGTGTTTGAGCGAAGCAGGCATACCGGCACTGACCTCCACCCGCACGACCCCGGCAAATTTACGTGCTTTGAGTTCATTGGTTACCATACTGATAAAAAAGCCGGGCGGACTGTCAAGATCGAGTTCAGCCTGGTTGGCCTGCTCCCAGGGATCATCCTTGGCAACCCGACTGACCCTGAAAAAATAGCTGTTGATTTTTACGGCTTGCGGAAAAATTTGATCCAGATTGGCTGCAATGACTTGCTCCAGGGGTACGTAGCCGCTGTTATCCGGCAGTGGTACCCAACGCGGTCGATTAGCCGGAACTTTTATACGCACGAAGCGGTTTTGGCGTTTATTCTTTTCTTTGACAGCAATGGCCAGATTCAGCCCCAGATTGCTGATAAACGGAAACGGATGCGACACATCCACAGCCAGAGGGGTCAGTATCGGTTCCACTGATTCCCTGAAGTAGGCCAGCATTTCCTTACACTGTTTTTTGTTCAAATCGCTGTATTCTACGATGGGCAGACCGGCATCGGCCATGGCCGGCCGGAGCTTTTTATCAACCAGTTTGGACACCAAGGCGCTCTGGGCCGCCAATTCCGTCCGACAGGCTTTGAGTTGTTCGATGGGTGTTAACCCATCGCGTGATGGTTTGGTTATGTCTTTAAGGATCTTACGTTTGAGGCCGCCTAGCCTTTTCATGGCGAATTCATCATAGAGCATCCCCATAATACCGGCGAATTTCACCCGTTCAAGTAGCGGCGCCTCCGGATCCTGGGCCATGGTCAATACTCGGCGGGCAAAACTGAGCCAACTCAATTCGCGGTTAATATAAGCTTCCGGGGAATCAATGGAGATATCTTTTTCTGGTGGGGTGGCAGTCGCTTTCATGATGTTATGCAGGCTCTTTGGTAATAGCTATTGATGCGTGCTAATGGGACGCCAACGCATCGAAGGGATTTTGTTTTCAGATAAGAAGTATTTAGGCCCAAACCAAAATGCGACCCGGTCGCATCATACAAAAGGATTTATACGAATTCGACCCGAAATGAATCTCGGCAGGAATGCCGCGATTTCCATACCTATTATACAAATCTATAAATCAGAATAATGATACGAGTCAACCTTTATCATCGACTTGATTGGGGGTCGAAAATATTGACCTTTCCGTCTGGATAGAAGCGGGCCAAAACAATGTGATGAAATCTTGACAAAAGCGAAATCAATTCTATGGTATTTACATCAGCGCTGTCATCATCGATCCGGTCTTGGCGGCCGTCGTGAAGACACACCTGTAGCGTGTATGCAAATCGAAGCAAAGGAGGATTGCGTTATGATTTACAGGCGAATGTTCGGTGGGCCGACTTGGAATGTTCGGGGTCCGTTTAATGAGCTGGAGAGGCTACGTCGCCAGATGGACAGTTTCCTGGGCAGGATGTCAGAGAGTGGTCTGAGAGATCAGCATGCCGGCGTATTCCCATCCATCAATCTGACAGAGGAGGATGCGAACTTCCACGTTCGAGCCGAATTACCGGGGATATCAGCGAAAGACTTGGAGATTCAGGCCACCGGAAATAATCTGTCCATATCCGGAGAGCGCAAAATCGTAACCGAAGGGGCAGACGTGCGGTATCATCGCCGTGAACGGGAATCAGGCAAATTTTCACGTGCCATCAGCCTGCCCGGCGACATTGACCCGGACGGTGTTTCAGCTGCCCTGTCCAATGGAATCCTCAAAATCAGTATTCCCAAAGCAGCCAAAGACAAACCCAGACAGATAACAATTAAATAAATTTTCATGCTGATACGTAAGATGACCATTGGAGATTCTGTGACCTATTTTGTTTCATGCTTGGTTGTGAACGTTCAGGCATGAAAATTGAATTGAGGAGGCCTATCCATGACGGACGCCGAAGCCAGAGAGCTCAAAGTTAAAGAAAAGCAAGAAGTAAGGGCATCAGGGGAGCAAACCAGACCTGGCGCCGTGTTTTCGCCGGATGTAGACATTTTTGAATCCGACACAGAGATTACGTTGCTGGCCGACATGCCGGGAGTTACCACCGATGATCTGACGGTGGATCTGCGGGATGATGTGCTCACGCTGACGGGTGATGCCAGTTGTGAATGTGAGCTGATTGGGGACCCACTGGTAATAGAATACGGCGTCGGTACCTATTATCGTCAATTTACCCTCTCGGATGTCATCGATCAGGCCAAAATTACGGCCGAATTAAAAGACGGTGTGCTACGCCTGGTGCTACCAAAAGTTTTAAAAGCAACACCGCGTACGATAGCGGTGTCGGCCGGCTAATGAAAACCGAAGCCTTCCGGGTGACAAAGGACAGGTGTAAAATCTCGGTAAATCATAGCGGTTGCAATGTCTTTGTCATTTACCGATCATGAATAAATCCCAGCGTACATCCAACTCGTCTGAACCTGCTCTGCAACCATGAAAAACCACATAACTAGCCATTCGTGGCAATTCACCCGGTTTTTTGTCCCTCTGGCACTCCAAGCGACCGCCCAGGCGTTTTCCCATCCTCTGGTTGCCATGGTTGCCTCGCGCGGCCACGGCGGACCACTGAATCTGGCTGGATTGGCCCAATCCAGCACCATCATGTTTTTTCTCGGCATTTTTGCCATATATTATATGACCACGGGCATGGTGTTCGCGAAAACACGGGAGGGATATTCAGTATTCTGGCGGGTTTGTATCTGGACCGGCTTTTCAATCATCTTGATTCAGACCCTTTTATGTATTCCCGCAGTGTCTCATCTCCTTTTCGGACGGATAATCGGACTGCCGCCTTCAATCGAGCGTCCCGCCCAGATCACTTTCTTAACTGCCATACCACTGCAATTTTTATTTTTTTGGCGTATTCCGTATCAGGTGGCCATGTATAATGGCCGCGCCACCGGGCGCGCCAGTTTGGCGACCCTGGGCCGCATTATCCTGACGGCCATCCTTGTATACGTTTTTTGCGCCATCGGTTGGATTGGACCCATTTGGGCCGTTATCTGCCTGACAATTCCGGTGCTGCTGGAGTTGATCGTATCGATGTTGTTTGCACGTCCTTTTTTACGACAATTACCTAGCGATTCAATGCCTCCGCCTAAAGCCAGTAAAATCTTTTTTTTCAATTTGCCGTTGGCGGTGGGCGGATTCTTTCTGGTATTTTCAATTATGATCTTAAGCGCATTCATGGCCCGGGCGCCCGAGCCGGAACGGGTTTTACCGATCTTTTTTCTGGCTATCGGACTGGCCAACCCGGTGGCCTTTGCGGCTACACGGCTTCAGGCCGTGGTGCTCGCATTTCCGTCTGAGGATTCTACTTCGGGTAAGACATTTCGTTTCTCAATCGGGGTCGGGGTTGTCCTGGGACTGTTACCCCTGCTGTTCATTCTCCCGGGATTGATCGATTTATATTATGTAACCCTCCAAAAACTAAACCCGATACACCTGGATTTGGTGCGGATTACGGCACTGACGTTGGTTGCCTTTCCCTTTGTGACCGCAATTCGCGCCCACAGTGAAGGTGTTGCCGCCCTAAATCAAAAGCCCATGGCAATTTTGGCCGGTCACGGATTGTACATGATGATGGTTACGGTGAGCGGCTCTTTGGCGTTGGTTTTGGGGGTTCCGGGTTATTTAATCGGATCCATCAGTTTGACTTTGGCCAATATCGTGTCCGCCTACATAATTCGGATCTTTTTAAAATGGACGCATGAAGAGCCTATACCGGTTGGGGAGACCACTACCGCCGTCGCCCAAATCCGCTAGAAGAGGTTTGAAAACCACATCTAACACCCAATAACGGTGTTGTGCGCCTCCTCAATATGCTCACATACTCGAGTGTATGCTGCGCTGTTTCGTCGGTGCACGCCTTGTTCTTGGGCGCAATCTGGGTTTTTGAAAACTCTTCAATCACTAATTTCTTCTTCTTATGTATCACGACGGTCTTAATTGCTGAAATTGCAGATATTGACATGGGCATAGACTTTTGAGATATTCCTAAAAATTGGTCCTTCCTTGAATTAATTTCCATTGTCCCTAAAAAGAGCTCATGATTTTTTGTCACGAATTAATAAAAATGTCGGCAAGGTAGCAGCCTTATGACCAAACATCCGTGGACAAGACGTTGGCTTCAGCCGGTGCTGATCGTCACCGCTTGTATGGTCCTGTCCCATGCCGGTTATTTTGGACTGCGGTTTGTGGAAGAAATTCCCGGACGCAATTTGCTGGCCGCTATTTTAGGGACCGTCTATTTTATTTCAATCGCCTTGGGCACGCTGTACGTTTTTCCCACAGTCTATTTACGCGGCGGTACAATGTTTGAACGGGCGATCGCCTCCCTGGTCAATCCGTTTATCTGGATGAGTGCCGAAGTTATCCGGTTGGGGACTTCCCATCCGTTTATAGAATGTATCTATTGGTATTTTAACCCCTTGAATATTTGGTTGATCTCATTCGTGATCATGCAAATGGGCATCGGTACGTTAATTGCGCGGGTCATCATGAAACCACGCCGTCGGGACATCCGTGTGCTGAGTACAGCTCCACTGGTGGTGATCGTCGGTAGCTTTACATTTGCCATCGCCATATTCGCCTGGGGTGAAGGTGAAAATATTTATGTGTTGTTTCTAAAGGGGTACCGGCTGCTTTTCGGGGCGGGGATATAACAACTCAGTATGGGTTATTTGTGGATAGCGAAGATAGAGCATGGAATGATGAATATTGTATTTTAGGCCTGCTTCTCTTGGTTGTTTGCGATTGGGCGACTAAGGGCCAGAAGTTGGCGATTAACTGCAGGTAATATCGTAACGGTGTTGAAGAAAAAAATGGAGTAGCCAAAAGAATGGATGCCTGGAACCGGCAAATGCGGCGGCGCGATGTCCTCAAAACCGTGGGGGCCTGGGCACCGGCTTTAATGATGGGATCTTTTATGCCATCGCAAAGCAGGGCTTCTATACCTGTTGGGCCGGAGCGACCCAACATAATCTTTATCCTGGGAGACAACCACAATGCCGGTACCATGGGGTGTAGTGGTCATCCCTTTATCCAAACCCCGGGAATGGACCGGCTGGCTCAAGAAGGGGTGCTTTTTGAAAATGCATTCAACACCACCGCGCTGTGCAGCCCTTCACGGGCCAGCATACTGACCGGTGCCTATGCCCACCGACATGGTGTTCTGAACAATCATACCCCCTGGACCGGTCAAATGACGACCTTTCTGGAGTACCTCAGCCGGGGTGGCTATGCCACCGCATTTATCGGCAAGTGGCATATGCCCGGTGAGGGACTTCCGGCCATGCCGTTTCTGGACCTTTTCGTTTCCTACACGTACCGGGAAGGGCAGGGGTCCTATTTTAACTGTCCCATGGTAGTAAACGGTAAAACCGTTGCTTCCCGGAAGCCTTACATCACGGCTGAGGTTACGGACTATGCTCTTGATTTCATGCAAAAGCATGCACGTCAGCCCAAAAACCATCGCAGACCGTTTTGTATATATCTGTCTCATCGCCCCGGGCATCCGCCATTCCAGGCACCAGATGAGATCACCGGTATGTACGCTCAGGCCGATGTCGCTGCAGTACTGCCCGGAAACGCGGACCCCTGGTGGTACGGCAAAACCCGCGGCAACGTGTTTCAGGGGGTCATGATGGGATCCTACCACAATAAATACCGACAATATTGTGAAACCCTGACCGCCATGGATCGGGATATCGTACGCCTGCTGGACAGTATCGATTCCCTGGGACTGCGGGAGTCAACCCTAGTAATCTATCTGGGGGATAACGGCATGCAATGGGGGACTCATGACTGCCACGGTATCCGTGAGCCTTATGAAGATGCCCTCAAGCTGCCGTTTATCGTGCGGGCACCATGGCTCATACCTGATCCGGGCCACCGACGCCGGCAGATGGCTTTAAACATTGATATGGCTCCGACGCTTCTGGACCTGGCTGGTCTACCCTTGCCCGGGAATATGGACGGCCGGAGTCTAATTCCTATTTTGCGCCATCCGGAGACCCCGGGCCGACCGGCCTTTCTGATGGAGTTTTGGCGCTATTTTCCCGAAAACACACCAAGCTATGAAGGTGTGCGAACACAACGCTACAAGTATGTAGAATTCGAACGCGGTCGCTCACCCTGGCTATTCGATCTTGCCTTTGATCCAGAAGAGCTGGCGAATCTATATAATTCACCGGAAGCCGGTAAAACATTAAGGGAAATGCGATCTTTATTAAAGCAATTACGGCCCACCCCGCTACCGCACCCTAACTCGAAGTAGGAAATATATCTTCCTGTTCAGACCCCGAATTGACACGTTGATCGTCTAAAACCTTCCGAATTGTCTGGGCCAATTCCTGTTTTAAAACGGGCTTGTTCAACATGGCCTGGGCACCGATGGTATCCATTTTTTTCCGGGTGATACCGGCACTGAAACCGGTGCACAAGATTATGGGGAGCGATTTCCTTGTTACAAGCATTTTGTGGATCAGTTCGATGCCACTCATTTTAGGCATGGTGTGGTCGGTAATAACCAGATCAAACCGATCCGGGGTGGTGAGAAAGGCCTGATAGGCTTCTAAACTGCTGATTCTGGATATAACCTGATATCCCAGGGTTTCTAGCATCTCCCGGGTCACATCCAGGACAGCTTCCTCATCGTCCACTAGCAGTATGGTTTCGGAACCGCCCGGGTAGATGCGGGGCCATTCGTTAACCTCCCGATCTTCGGACTCGATCCGGGGCAGAATTACATTAAATGTCGTGCCCGTGCCTTGTTCACTATACACCTTGATGGATCCCCCCAGGCCGGAAACGATGCCATGAACCACCGACAATCCCAGACCGGTGCCTTCGCCGGGCTCCTTGGTACTGAAATAGGGATCGAATATCTGCTTGAGCGTCTCCGGATCCATACCGTGACCGGTATCGGATACTGTCAGACAAACATAGGAACCGGCATCCAAATTCAGGTAGTCACCGGCGAGGCTCTCATCGATCTGGAAATTTTCCAGACGGACCTCGAGGGTGCCGCCGCGGGCCAGCATGCTGTGAGACGCATTGGTGCAGAGATTCATGATAACCTGATGGATACGGGTTGAATCTGCCAAAACATTCCCGGCGTCAGCATCGATATCCTGGATAAATTCGATGCTGGCGGGTATGGAGGCACGTAGCAGTTTCATGGCCTCCTTAACAATCGCACTTATAGGGACGGGTTTGCTTTCCTGGTATGTTTCCCGGCTGAAGGTCAGGATTTGGTGGACCAGGTCCCTGGCGCGATTGCCGGCCTGTAGTACGTTATGGAGCCGTTGATAGGCTTTGCTTTCCGGTGCCATTTCCAGCAGGGATATTTCGGTATAGCCCATCATCGCCGATAGGATATTATTGAAATCGTGGGCAATACCGCCGGCCAAAGTGCCGATGGCCTGCATTTTCTGGGTCTGGGTCATCTGTTGTTCCATTTTTTTGGTTTTGGTGATGTCCCGGACAAAGTTGATGGATGCCGGTTTTTTTTCCCACTCGATATAAACGGCGTTGTTCTCGAGATGTAGCTCCACACCCGATTTGTTTTTTATTCGGAATGCATAGAATTGCGGCTGTTTATCTCCTTGCATGCGCCTGAGATGGTATCCCTTGACCATGGCGCGATCCTCCGGGTGCACCAGGTCGATAAATGCAATCCGCTGAAGTTCTTGCAGGGGGTAACCAGACAACCGCGCCGTGTGCGTGTTGGCATATTTGATAACCCCGCCCTGGGCAACGAAAATACAATCATGGGCATTTTCAATCAGCAAGCGGTAGCCTTTTTCGGAATTGATGCGTTTTTCCACCTCGCGTTTAAGTTCGGTTATGTCGCTGTGGGTGCCGATAATACGTTTGGGCTTACTACGGGAGTGGCGTCCGAAGACCTTGCCGCGGCCGCGGATCCACATCCAGGGACCTTGTTTGGTTCTAAACCGAAAATCAGACTGAAAGGATTCAGCCTGACCCTGAAAGCATTGGTTCAGTTTGGCCTTAACCTTTGGAAGGTCCTGGGGATGAACCCGCTTTTCCCAGGCTTCAAAAGTGCCGGG
Organism: uncultured Desulfobacterales bacterium; assembly: GCA_964452555.1. Taxonomy (GTDB): domain Bacteria; phylum Desulfobacterota; class Desulfobacteria; order Desulfobacterales; family B30-G6; genus B30-G6. The sequence continues at coordinate 23,158 of CAYVMI010000037.1, read as the reverse complement.
AAATTCACCCGGATTATAGCCGGCCATGGAATAATAGCGCCGATCGAAAAAGACCTCATTGGTTTCGACGTTCCAGTCCCATATGCCATCCCCGGCCACCTCCATAGCTAGGGCTATGCGATCACGATCGGAGTTTTTAAAATGATTCGGGTATTGATTCGAATACATAGGAATAGCCTTGTTAGCATTGCAGGCAGGTGAACCATAAACACATTGACATAGCCTCCACATGCCTTTTAACTCAATATGTTAAAAATCCTTAAAGTCCTCATCATCCAATGGTATCATTTGGCGCGGAGAAGCTATCTGGGATTTTGTGGCGGCCAGTTCAAAATCATTTTGCTGAAACGATGGCTTGGCTTGCTTTTTTGCAGCAGGCGCCATATGACCGGCTCCCATCTCCATGACCGTTTGTTTGTTGTTACCCCCCATAACCAAGGCAACCAATTCTCCCACCATGGCGCGCATTTGCTCGGCTTGGGCATTCATTTCCTCGGCGGCCGAGGCCGACTCTTCGGCATTGGCGGCATTCTGCTGGACAACCTTATCCATTTCGGTCACAGCCGTATTAACTTGACCGATACCTTGGGCTTGTTCGTTGGAGGCTGCCGAAATCTCGGCCACCAACTCGCCCACTTTGGATGTGCTAAGGGATACCTTGTCAAAGGCCTCATTGGTTCGGCTGACAATTTCTGAACCGTTACTGATTTTATTAACGGTATCATCTATCAGACCGGCCGTATTTTTGGCTGCTTCTGCAGCCCGCATGGCCAGATTCCTGACTTCATCGGCCACCACAGCGAATCCGGAACCGGCCTCTCCGGCCCGGGCTGCCTCCACGGCGGCGTTTAACGCCAAAAGATTGGTTTGGAATGCGATTTCATCGATGGTTTTGATGATTTTGGATGTTTCGTCGCTGGCTTTAGAAATTTCGGCCATGGATGTTGTGAGTTCATCCATGGATGTATTGGCCGCATCAACAATGGTGTTGGCCTCTTGCATCAGATTGTCGGCCTGGCTGGCGTTGTCGGCATTCTGTTGGGTCATGGCCGACATTTCTTCCAAAGACGACGATGTTTCTTCAATGGAGGCTGCCTGCTCTGAGGCGCCTTCAGCCAGGGATTGACCGGCACCGGATATCTGACCGGAAGCCGAGGCCACCTGATCGGCCCCGTCATTGAGTCCTTCGATAACGATTTTGACCGGTTTGCTGATACTGCGGGCAAAATAAAACACTCCCAGAATGGTAAGTACCAGAAAAATGGCACCGATCAGGAGTATCAGGTTGCGGATCGAATTGGCGGCCGCCAAAAACTCCTCATTCGGCTGGGTCACGCCGATGCTCCAGCCGGTCTGGGCTACCGGTGCAAATCCGGCAATTTTTTCGATACCTTCGAATGTGTAACTATCCACGCCAGCCTCTCCGCTGAGCATCAACGTCATGATCTCTTCCATACCCTTTGTCTGGGCAAGATTAGTCTCAAGGATGTGCTTCGGGTTGGGGTGGGCGATGATCAAACCGGTCTTATCCACCATGAAAGCATAGCCGGTCCGGCCGACTTTGACCGAGGCTATTTTTCCGGCCAAAGACTCGATGTTCATGGCGATACCCACTACTCCGGCGAACTGCTTGGATCCGGATTGAATCGGCGCACTGGCCACCAGGACGGGTTTGCCGCTGGATTTTGACCTGACCACCGAGCCGATGCTGGCCCTGCCGTTTCTGGCAAGTTCAAAGTAATCCCTTTTGGACAAATCGATCCCCAGGGTTTTGCCATCGACACCATCGGCAATGACTTTACCTGAGGCATCGGTTATGAATACGACCTCATAGTCCTCTCCGATGGCTGTTTTCATATTTTTCAGGGCAGTGCTCATGGCCTGCATCACGGCGGATGCTCCGGTGGTGCCTTTCTGAATGACCTCCGTGGCGGTGCGCACGGTAACAGCCCTTTGGGACAGTTCCGTGACGATACGCAATTCTTCGGTTAGAAACACTTCGGTCATATTGCTCAGGTCTGAAGCGATCATCAGGGCTTGATCTTTAGCAGCGGTTTCCAGTGCGGTGGATGCCTTGTTGATGGAAAAGAATCCAACCACCAGCAGGGGCAGTAAAACAACGCCAATGCCGCCTGCGATGAGTTTGAAACTGAGTGATTTTTTTTGCATGATGCTTACTCCTTTGTTGATTGTCTTAATATTTAGGCAGCCGTACGCAGGACTGCGATATCTTCTGATTTCAATATATTATCAATATCCAAAAGAATCTTGACGGCGTTTTCGGACTTGGCCATTCCTAGAATATAAGCGGTGTCCAGCGTGGCATTGATATGGGGGGCGTCTTCGATATCCTCGGCTTTAATGTTGAGTACTTCCGATACCGAATCAACTACCATGCCGATCATCGTCACACTGTTGTGAGTCGTGATTTCAAGAACGATGATACAGGTTCGTTCGTTGTAAGCACTGGCTTGCATGTCGAATTTCAGGCGAAGATCCACCACGGGTATCACCTTGCCGCGCAGGTTGATAACGCCTTTTACATAAGCGGGTGTCTGGGGAATGGGAGTGATGGCGACCATTCCGATGATCTCCTTGATTTTTTTTATGCCGATGCCATACTCTTCGTCGGCCAAGGAAAAAGTCAGATATTTTCCTTCCCTGGGCGTTACGGCACTTACAGCCCGACTCATGGTTTTTGTCTCCAAGTCCATATTATGCCACCTCCTTCTTCTCTCTCTTTCCAATATGGTCAATGATGCTTTTAAGCTCTTCAAAATCTATGGGTTTAGACAAATAATAGGTAATGCCCAATTCCCTAACAGTTTTTTCCAGGTCAGGTGTATTGTGTCCGGTCATGGTGATAATATTGATGTGTGTTTCTAGGTGCCTTATTTCTGGAATCAGTTCATATCCAAGTCCATCCGGCAGCATCAAGTCCAGCAGGACCACATCAATTTGATCTTTTCTGATTATGTGACGTGCCTCAGCAATGGAAGTTGCCAATATGTTATGGTGTTTCCAATTTTCCATCCTGGCCATTATTATTTCAGAAACCATTTCATCATCTTCAACAATCAGTATGCGCATCTAGTTTCCCTTTCTGTTCTTATGCTCGTGTACAGTTATTTTTCATATTCTTGCCATACCTAAAGCGAATAGTGTGCCAAACGAATGGCCATGAACATAACTATAAGAAATTAATATGAATATTGTTATGATGTTTTTAACAGGCGGCGAATTTATATGTGTGTCGATTCAATCAGCGCGTCACTTGGTCGCAATTAATGGAGTTGAGATCAGTACTTACTTGTCGATATAATTAGGAAATTAGCAGATGCGACAGGTCGTCGCAGACGGTGCGGCATGATGTCGCACATGAAGACTCATTGGGACTGATTTGAACGGATTGGATCATAACAAGATGGTTTTGCTAAGGCTTGTAATCACAATCATACTAGTTGGTAGCGTTTGAGTTTTCTTTGCAGGGATCTTCTCTCGGTACCGAGCACCACGGCAGCACGGGTTCGATTTCCATTTACTTGGGCCATGGCTTTTAAAAGAATATCTTTTTCAAAATCTTCCAATACATTGCGCAAAATGAAACCATCGCCCAACTGAGGTGTTGATGGTTGATGCTCAGGTGAGTTCAATACATGGGTCGTTTCGTTTACACTGGGGAAACCGAGTGTTTTGAAGGTCGCGTAACGTTGAATCACGTTTTGGAGTTCACGTACGTTACCGGGCCAATCATACGATTGCATGGCCCGTAAGATATTGTCGGGCAAGAATGATTCGGTTTCAGCTTTCCCCAGTTGTTGCATAAAGTGATAGATCAACAGGGCGAGATCATCTTTTCGGTCTCTCAAGGGGGGTACATGGATGGGGATAATATGTATGCGATAAAAGAAATCCTCACGCATCTGTCCGCATCTGACCTGTTTCTTCAGATTTCGGTTGGTTGCGGCAATGATCCGCGTATCCGCGTGTTTGACTTGGGTGCTGCCGATGGGCGTGAAGCCACCGCCATCCAGTGCACGCAATAATTTTACCTGCATGCTCAACGGGATTTCGCCGACTTCATCCAGGAATAGGATCCCATCCTGAGCACTTTCCAGATAACCACACTTATCGAAGGATGCGCCGGTGAAGGCTCCCTTTTTATGACCGAAAAATTCACTTTCAAACAGGTTCTCGGGAATGGCACCGCAGTTGACGGCGATGAAAGGCTTTTCGCCGCGATCACTCATCTCATGAACCGCACGAGCAACCAGTTCTTTGCCGCTTCCGGACTCGCCATATATGATGACATTGGCATTGGATGTGGAGGTCTTGAGGATAGCATCATAAACCGTTTGCATGGCTCGAGATTTGCCGACAAGTTGTCCGAGGCCAAAACGGCTCTTGATTTTGTTCCTGAGCCGCGAGTTTTCGAAGCGAAGTTTCTCGGCCTTCTGTTTTTCGAGCTGTTCCCGCATTTTCCGCTCTGAAATATTCCGGATCGTCACAAGCAAGGCCCGCTTGCCCTCCCATGAAATGACGGTGTTATGCGATTCGACCCAGAAATCTTCTCCGTCTGCGTTTGTGCATTGAATCTCAATTGTCTGAACGTCGAATCTTCGTTCAGCAAAGGCGGTGGCAAAGTTTTCATAGATAGATCTATCTTGTGAGGATATTAATTCAATCGTTTCCTTATTCAACAATTCTTCTTTGGAACTGTAGCCAAAAATGCTGCAGAACGCATCGTTCAGAAATTTCAGTTTGCCTTTTTGAATCAGAGCGACACCATCGGCAACTTGTTTGGTAAGGACCCGGTAACGCTCTTCACTGTCACGAAGTTCCTTTTCGTACATTACCCTGCGGGTGATATCCTGGACCGTCTCGATGGCTCCCAAAATGTTTCCGTGTTGATCCAATATGGGTGCGGCCAGAAAATAGAAATGGCGATCTTTACCGCCGATATTCTTAAAAAAACCTGTGGCTTCCCAGGCCGAAGGAATTTCTTCGGATCTTGAAACATCATTGTCACGGTACATGCTTTTTATCTCATGAATCCGATTGTCGACGATCAGGTCAGCCAATACGGGCCGTTTCCGGTCGTAAAATGGGGCCCAATGGTTTTTTGTGCCGATCATCTTTTTCGCGGAAAGGCCGGTCAATTTTTCGCAGGCTTTGTTCCAGTGCGTAATGTTATGCTTAAGGTCGATGGCAAACTGGGCAATGGGTGTGCAGTTTAAAATATTTAGCATATTATGTTGTTTTTACAGTTTCGGAGAAATCAAACTTTCGTATTATACAAATCACGTGATTATTCGACGTACTATCATTAGGCCTCGCAATTACATCATTCGTATGCTTTGAATTTGAACTTCTATCGAAACCTTCCTCCTCAAATTTTCTATGATTCCCCACAGTATTCAGCGGAGAAGAATTCAAAGTTATATTTAAAATACTCTGTTGGCCTAGCAAGGTGTAACATCCCAAAATACAACGAATAAATGTTTCAAACTAAACGTACAAAGCTTTTCGTTCGCAAGGTGAAAGGATCGTTTTAATATTAAATCCTACAAAGTTGATATTTGAATCAGGGTAAATATATCGGCACGTTGCGAAAAAATCTGAATTGAAATTTTCAGTTGACACGGTTCCCCGATCTTTATATTATAGAACTATAATATTATTAAAGTAGGATATGAATATGACACCGGCGGAATTCACAATCTTAAGTCTCATCGTCGAAAAACCCAGTCATGGCTGGGAACTCGAAAAGATCATCGCAAAACGGGGTATGCGCGAATGGACCGCCTTGGGGTTTTCATCGATTTATTATCTATTGCAAAAACTGGAAAAGAAAGAATTGGTCACCAGTCGAATGGAATCGCTTCCCGGGCGCGGTCCGGCCCGGAAGATATATCAAACAACCACAGCCGGTAAAGTGGCCTGCCGTGAGCAGACCCTGGCGGCCCTGCAGTCGACTCATCGCTCTCAGGCGCCAATTCTGATGGGCTTGGCCAATTTGCCGCATGTGCCTTTAGCGGAAGCGTTGGCCGGAATGAAAAAGTATCGCCGTGATTTGCAAGCGCGACTAAGCAAAATAAAGGCACGACGGCGTGACCAGAGACCGCTGACCTTTCATGTAGAAGCCCTTTTCGATTATAGCCTCACAATCATTGGGGCCGAAAAGAAATGGATCGATAAAATGATCGAAGAACTGGAGGTTAGAAATGACGAAGATTGATTTCAAGAAAGAGCTCAAGGCATTTTACGGGACCACAAGTAAAGAATTTGAAATAGTCGATGTACATGCAATGAGCTTTTTGATGGTTGATGGTCATGGCAATCCCAACACCGCTCAGGAATATCAGCAAGCGCTTGAGGCACTTTACGCAGTTGCTTATAAATTGAAATTTATGAGCAAGCTTAGCCTGGAAAAAGATTATGTCGTACCTCCATTGGAGGGTCTCTGGTGGGCAGAGGACATGACCGTATTTACCAGCGGCGACAAGGATGATTGGGATTGGACCATGATGATCATGCAACCGGATTGGATATCGTCTGAAATGTTTATCCAAGCATGTGATTTGGTAAAAAAAGCTAAAAACCCCGCTGCACTGCCAAAACTGCGTATGGAAACCTATCATGAAGGGCTGTCCGTACAGATTATGCATAGGGGGTCATACGATGATGAGGGTCCTACGATTGCCCGCCTGCATAGTGAATTCATACCGATGAATAATTTGGAAGAAGCCGGCAAACACCATGAAATCTACCTGAGCGATCCGCGCCGGGTAGCGCCTGAGAAACTAAAAACCATTCTCCGACAGCCGGTTAAAAAAATTATTAATTCGTGAAACGATTTTATTGACAAACATTCCAAATTACCCTAACAGTGCGATTTCAGGATATCCCGCTAGAAATAATCCATATCTCATACCAAGAAAGGGATTGACGGCACAGCCTCCATCTATCACCTGTATCTCAGGCAACTTCTAAAAGGCATTCAGTTAAATCGTTAAAGCGATCAACTCAACTAACATATAGGATTGGCGATGAAATATTCAATTCATGACATGATGAGTCCGGAAGAAATGTCAAAGGTCCACCAAGCTTCCTTATCCATCCTCGCAGAAACCGGGATGCAAATCGATCATGAGCGGGCCCGCAGTATTCTTCATGATGCCGGTGCCGTAGCTGAAAAGAATAGTCCGGTGGTTAAGTTTCCCGCGCCTTTGGTGGAAGCCTGTCTAAAAAAAATTCCCAAAACCATTTGTTTGGCTGGACGGGAACCCGAGTATGATTTAGTGCTTGCGCCGGGCTTGCCGTTTGTAACACGCTGTTCTACGGGTTTGACTGCTGTATTGGATCATCGGACCGGTGCTTACCGTGATGCCTGCTTAGAAGATCAGAAAGCTTTGGCTTTACTGGCAGATGGGCTTGAGCATGTCGGTCTGGCCGGGTCCTTGACCGTGCACGATACACCCGATAAAACCGCAGATTTGTATGCGGTTAAAACGCTGCTCGAAAATCAGCGCAAGCATTTTATGAGTCTGACCATGGGCCCTAAAAACATGCGCTACCAAATAGAGATGCAGCTAACGGTCAGGGGATCGCGCGAGGCGATTCAAAATCGGCCCTTATTCCATCCCATAGCCTGCCTGATTTCGCCGTTATATATTCCCGAAAACGATATCGAAATCATGATGATCGCCGGCGAATACGGGCTGCCCGTAAAATTGCCGGTGTTGCCCATGCTGGGTGCCAGTGCTCCGGTTTCGCTGGCCGGTACGCTTGCTCTGGGGAATGCCGAAGTCCTGGGGGCCTTCACTGTACTGCAGACTTTGTGCCCAGGCAACCCAACCATATACTATGTCGCGCCGTCATTAATGAATATGCGCACCGGTGAAGGCATCACTGCCGCTCCCGAAAACAGCTTGCTTTACTCCGCTTTTATCCAGATGGCCAGGTCTCACTACCAGGTACCGTGCGACATGGCTCCGCTTATGAGTGATGGGATCCTGCCTGAGCAGGCCACTTATCAGAAAGGGACGAATATGTTGATGGCCGGACTTTCGGGTGCCAATATTATTGCCGGAATAGGATGCCTGGACGGGGGTATGGCCATCAGTCTTCAACAAATGGTCATCGACAATGAAATAACCGGTATGACGCGCAAGCTGATGGCCGGATTTGAAATTAGTGAAGAAACTTTGGCGCTGGAATCCATCGGCCGCGTCGGGCCGCGGGGAAATTTTCTCACCGACGTGTATACCTTGGAAAACTGCCGCAAGCAATCACTGTATTTGCCGGGTCTTTTTAGTTATCATAATTATGCCACCTGGCAAAATGAATCCAAATACCTGCCGCAAAAGGCAAAAGAAACTGTGGAATCGATGCTTGCCACGCATGAAATACCACCGCTTGAATCACATGTGATCAACGAGCTGGAAAGAATAGTTCAGGCGGCGGACGCGGATATCGTTTAGTGGATACGTCAAGCCCTAAGCTCTCAGCGGCCAGGCGTTAGCAGTTGGGAGCTTTCAGCTCAGCATTGTCACCCCGGAGTGTTTGGACGCGCGTAGTCACCTCTCTATATAAACGAATTCAGAAAATTATTTGACAACTGGGGCGGTAAAATTTAATAATTTGGGCCTGTTCATGGCACCACCTTATAAGTTTTAGGGCCTATCAATCAGCAGTATGAGCTCATAATCAATAGCCGATGGATTCACAACGGAAATAAAATGGCGTGTTCTAAACGTCGATGCGGTCGATATTGTGCGATAATTATCTCTATATTCAGAACGAGTCGAAGGGGGGATTATGGCCAAAAAGAAGAACAAAAAGAATAATAAAAAAGCTACCAAGTCACTCACGCCCAAGAAGGAACTGGAACTCAAAGCTCTAGACAAAGCCGAGAAAGCGGGTAAAAGCGATTTGCTACATGGCGGCAAAAAGCTTAAGAAGAAATTATCCGAACACACATCCTACAAAAACGTCAGCCGCAATATTACCAAGGCACGCCGCCCCGTTCATGTGAAGAAATTTACGCTGCTTTACGAAGAGGAACTTCACAAGCTGCAAATCGAGTTGTTGAAGCTACAAAAGCAGATTAAAGCCGATGGGTTGCGTGTTTTAGCGCTTTTTGAAGGCCGTGACGCGGCCGGCAAGGGCGGGACTATTAAGCGGATTACGGAACATCTCAATCCACGCGGCACACGTGTTGTCGCGTTGGGTGTCCCCAGCAATACCGAAAAAACCCAGTGGTATTTTCAACGTTATATTTCTCAATTCCCGGCCTCAGGTGAAATCGTACTCTTTGATCGCAGTTGGTACAACCGGGCTATTGTGGAACCCGTCATGGGCTTTTGCAGCGATGAACAAAACAAACGCTTTTTAAAAGCCTGTCCGATGTTAGAGGAACTGCTGGTCAAGGACGGCATCAATCTTTTCAAATTTTTCTTTTCGGTTACCAAGGATGAGCAACTGCGCCGGTTTGATTCCCGCGAGACCGATCCACTTAAACAGTTTAAGATCTCCCCGGTGGACCGTCAGGCGCAGGATCTGTGGGATGACTACACAGTGCGCAAATTTGTGATGCTTAACGAGACCAATCGGAGTCTGTCCCCATGGACCATCATCCGCTCAGATAGTAAAAAGTTAGCCCGCCTAAACTGTATTAAAGTTATTCTAAATGCCTTTGATTATGAAGGTAAAATATCTGATGAAGAACTAAAAGTTGATCCGGAAATTGTGATTTCAGGGATTGACGAGATCAGGATGATGGAAGAGGGGATTATCAGGAAGGAAGAATTGCCGGGCTAGAAGTGGTTTATTAAAAACCTGACGGACATCGGACATCGGACATCGAACATGCAACATCGAAATTTGAACGTATAGCTATCAGCTGACGGCTCTTGACATTCAGCTCTCTCGATGTTCAATGTTGGATGTTCGATGTTAAGTGTTCAATATCGCTATCTATTGAATCCAGGATTGGCTGCAGGGTACCCGATATAGTCCCTGCCCTTGTGCTTAAAAAGATGGTAGGTTTCCAGCCCCGTCAAATTCCCAATGCTTTTTATCCCCGATAATTTCAAGTTCGTCTCTAGCGCGCAGATCTCCGGCGTAGGCTTCTGATATTTCTATCTCACTCAATTGTCCTGTATTCTTGATTCGCATGATTTTCAGATCTTCGGGCGCCACCAAACCAAGACAGCGAATGGCCACATCCAAAGCTTCCCGGTCATTGGCAAGTGCCATGGGTATCTTACCCATCTCCGGACTGAGGCCGGTAATATTGTTCATATCCGACGCCTGTCGATCGATTTTGACCAGCAGGCGTTGGGTGATGAAATCCGCTATCCCCACACCCGTGGCGTTGCCTTCGGTATCATCCGTTAAATCGCCAACGACGATCCGTTTGATTTTTGGAAATTCAGGATCGGGGGACACCAGGGGCATGCCGATCCGTCCGACCACCTTGGTATCAAAACCCGTGCCGCTGATTTCTTTACCCATTTCATCAATATACAGGATATCGGCCTCTTTGAAGGGGAGCGATGGTGCGAGTTGCTTGGCCAGTTTCAAGAGTTCAACTTCCTGGGTCTTGATTTGATCACGTGGACATATACCGATTTTGGCTGTTTGGCCGTAGCCATTTTCGACGATACCGACGCCAAAAAGAATCGGCGCCTGTTGCAAGACCACATCGGCAATCGCGCCAATGACATTGGCGTAGCCGTAACTGAACATGGCCTGATGATAACCGGCGGCGCCCGCTTGCTTACCGATTCCGATGGCCATCATTTTGATCAGACCGCTCTCAAATTCATGTTCAAATTCAGTGTGCTTTTTAATGCGATTGATCAAGACAATATGATCGGCCTCGCTGGCCAGTTTATCTAAAAGTACCGGCACGCCCTGACTTGTCTCACCAAGTTGAATGACCTCCAATGAAGAGCGCACAGGGGCACCGACAATATCTTCAGTTATGCCCAAGTGGGCCAGAACTTTCTCCTGACCTTCGGCTGTGGCAGAACCGTGGCTGCCCATGGCGGGAAAGATAAAGGGTTTGAGCTCCAAGGCTTTCAAGCTGCGAACAACTTCCGTGACAATCGCACCGTAATTGTTGATTCCTCTGCTGCTGCAGGCCACTGCAACGGTCTGACCGGGTTTGATGATCGATGTTAACGGCAATACATCCATACCATTTTTTACCGCGGCAGCAATATTATTTACTTTTTGGGCATCGAAATTTTGTCTAATGCGATACATCTGCGGTAATGACATGTTTACCTCCGTTAAAAAAACTTATGAAGAAGTAAAAAACGTTAGTCTTTCAATACTTATTATAAGGATTCGAGGGTTCAAGGATTCGAGGATTCGAGAGACTGCGAGTTACGCGTTACGAGTTGCGCGTATCGTGTTGCAGACAGCGCTTCGCAACGCGCATCATGTAACCCGCAATCCAAAACTTGAAATCACTTGACCCCTTGACCCCTGGAATCCTTGAATCCTTTTAGATGCTGGCTGTAAAACCATGTTTTACAGCTATATGGTCTTTAAAGTTCCTCAATCTCCAACCAGAATAATAACCAAATCATTGACATTCGTACCCGTGGAACCGGTATCAATCGCATCTCCCAGTTCTTGCAAAAGGGGGGTAATATCGTGATCGAGCAGTATACGATAAAGATCATGCCCCTTTTGGGCTGCACGCGCGAGTGTAGAGCCGTCGGTCAATCCACCAGCCAACCTTGTCGGACCGTCAGTCCCATCGGTGTCCAAAGCACACACGACAATGGGATCCTCCGGGGATAAATCCAAACAGGCACCGGCAGCCAATTCCTGGTTGGCGCCCCCCATTCCCAACGTGTTACCACTGATGCGTACGGCGGTTTCGCCGGATGCCAGCAGGGCACAGGGTGGCTTGAAGGGATGGCCGCTGCCGGCAATTTCACGTGCCATGGCAGCCAGAGTCCTTCCTACTTCACGGCTTTCACCATTGAGAACCGTGGTCAAAAGATGGGGTTTAAAGTTCAAATCCTGGGCTCTGCGCAGCGCCGCCTCCCATAATGTTTGTATTTTGACTGTCATGAAGTTGTGGATATCACAATTTTCGAAGGACTTGGGTGTCTCCTTCTCGGGTTCAAATTCAGCAAAAAAGGAGACCACTGCGTTAGGGCACGATGCCCACAGATCGTATTTTTTAAGAATTTGAACGGCGTCCTGGAAGGTAGAAGAATCCGGGCTGGTCCAATCCGTATTCCATTCCATGGGGTCGCCAATGGCATCTGAAACCGTCAGGGCAATAACGGCGGCAGGCTGCAGGCATTGTGCCAACCTGCCCCCTTTAATACCCGAGAGATGTCGCCGGACGGTCATTATTTCGGTAACGTCGGCGCCACAGTGCACCAGCAGCCGGTTCATTTCGATTTTATCGGCCAGGGAAATCGGTTCCACGGGATTGATGGCTAAACTGGATACCCCACCGGACATAAGACAAATCACCAAATCACTGCTGCCGGCCTCATCGGCAATTCGTACTAACTCCTGCCCGGCTTCAAAACTGCGCTGATCCGGAACCGGATGGGCGGCTTCTACGCCTTTGATCCGCTGCAGCGGACCCAGTTGACCGTCCTTGACGGCAATGTACCCGCCCGATAAACGATCCCCTAGTATTTCCTCTAGGGCAACGGCCTGTAAGAAAGTCGCTTTGCCGGCGCCGATGGCGTAGATATTCTGATAGGCATTCAGGTCGTAGGTTTTTTTGCCGATATGCAGACTATCTCCATCCAGCGTGACATGTCTGTGGGTGGCCTCGTAAGGATCAACCGCTTGAAGTGCATGCGATACAATGTCCAAGGCCTTTTTACGCAATTCGATCCGGCCGTGGGAGAGGAGCTGTTTTTTATTTTTTATCATTTTCTTTTGCCTATACCTTCCTGACCTCACAATTGAGTAATAAATTCTAGTCATCAATAAGGTTTAAGCTATCAGCTATGAGCCGCTTAATGCTTATGGCTTAAAGCTTGCAGGTTTAATCTGCAGGTGGATCTGCATAATCCCGCCCGGCGTAACGGGCCTCGACACCCAGTTCACGTTCAATTTCGATCAAGCGGTTATATTTGGCGCCGCGGTCGCTTCCGCGCATGCCGCCGGTTTTCAGTAGACCCGCATTCAGAGCTACGCAGATGTCCGCCAGGATACTGTCCTCAGTCTCACCGGACCGTTCGGAAACGACAACTGAGAAATCATGTCGGCGCGCATATTTGGCGGCATCCATGGCTTCCGTAAGTGTCCCAATCTGATTGATTTTGCACAGGGTGGCATTTCCGGCCTTTTGTTCAATACCTTTGTGAATGCGTTTAATGTTGGTGGCGAACAAATCGTCACCAATGATCATTTTATTAGGCAATGCCTGGGTCATATGGGCAAAGCCCTCAAAATCATTTTCCATCAAGGGATCTTCCAGAGACACAATTAAGGGGAACTGATCCACCAACGATTTTAAATAAACAATAAATTGCTGGCGGTCGTAGACCGACTTTTCAAAAGTATACGTTTTGGATTGGGTGTCAAAATACCCCGTAGAAGCTAAATCCAGCCCATATAAAACGTGTCCCTCATAACCAGCCTTGGCAACTGCGATTTCCAATATCTCCATGGCCTGAGCGGAGGATTGCAATGGGGGGGCAAAACCGCCGTCTTCACTGGAGTTCACGCCTTGGGGGCCGATCTTTTCATAGAGCAAATCTCTCAGCGCCATAAAAATCTCACTTAATATACGCACGGCCTCGGAAAAACTGCCGGCATCAACCGGCATGACGCAGTATTCCTGAATATCGAGCTCGTTGCCTGCATGCATCCCACCGTTGATGAGACAGGCTTGGGGTACGGGTAGAATGCAGCCGGCCGGATTGAGAAATCGGAACAGGGGTATACCGGCAGCGACTGCCGCAGCCTTGGCTGTAGCTAAAGAAACGCCTAATATAGCGTTGGCACCCAAGGTCGATTTGTCTGACGTGCCGTCCAGGGCGCATAAGGACTGATCTAAACCGACCTGGTCCAATGCAGACCGGCCCCGAATCGTTGGAAATATTTCTGTCTGAATTGTATGAATGGCATGCGAAACACCCAGTCCACGATAGCGGATGTCACCATCCCGTATTTCCTTTGCTTCAAATGAACCGGTCGAGGAACCACAGGGAACATCGGCCCAGCCCCAGTGCGTATCATCAACACAAACGCCGGTGCGGATGGTGGGCATGGCCCGGTTGTCGATGATTTCATAAGCTTCGATGTGGGTGATTTTATTTTTTGACATGGAAGGTTCACCTATTAGAGTAAAATGATTTGGTTCTTCTCCAATTCAATTGGAAGAAAGTGCTCAAAAATTCGGGTCAGAGGAATACAGTTCAGGCTAAATTCTATCGAAATCGCTATCGAGATCGGGATCGAATTCAGGATTCCCGCATTCCCCCAACCCTTTTTTGCGCTCTAACCCATGCCGTCCAATCGAATGAGCATTGCAGGAATGCGGTTCAATTCACCTTTCATAAACCCATGCAATATCGCTGATTGGAGGACGGTAACCGTCTACTTTTTGATGGCTTAATACCATCTCGATCCCGATAGCGATAGCGATCCCGATTTCAACAAGGCTTCCACCAACATCATTACTACAATAAATCGGAAAACGATCAATTGATTCAACCTGATATTACGACAACATGGACGCGCCTTTGTGCGTCGGACCGGCTTGTCGTGTAAAAAGACCGAGTACACCTTTGTGGCTGGGTGTATATCCCGGCCATGATTTGCGGCGAAATGCCAAAATTTCTGCGATCTTATCAGGAAGGACAGGCTGCCGGTCCACCCCCACCAAATCGAGTGTTTGTCCCTGGATGTCCATTGAAATAATGTCGCCGGTTTCTATCAGAGCCAAAGGTCCACCCGCAGCTGCTTCGGGCGTCACGTGACCGACTGCCGGTCCCCGGGTAGCGCCCGAAAATCGACCGTCGGTAACCAGAACAACCGTACCACCCAGTTCCGGGTGGTTGTACAAAATTTCGGTGGTTTTAAACATTTCAGGCATGCCGGAGCCCTGGGGACCTTCGTAACGAATAACAATTACATCGCCGGGCAGAATATCTCCTTTTTCAATCGCATCGATTGCCTGGGCTTCAGAATCAAAGGGCCGGGCCGGGCCGGTGTGCCGCTGCATCTCAGGCGCAACGGCAGCATGTTTTATTACCGCTCCATCAGGAGCCAGATTGCCATACAAGATTCTGAGTCCGCCGTTAGCATTGTATGGATGAGCCATGGTTTGGATAACGTCATCCGGTTCAATTTTATAGTTTTTCAAATATTGAGCTGCCCGATCAAAATAGCCTTCCTTTTCCAGGTGCTCCAGATTTTCTCCTAAAGAGTAGCCGGTTACGGTCATGACTTCCAGGTGCAGATGCTCTTGCAGTTCACGCATGATAGCGGGGACGCCACCGGCATACCACAGTATTTGGGTGGGCCATTTCCCACTCATCTGCAAACTGGTCAATACTGGAATTATTTTGTGAATTCGGTCGAAATTTTCGGGTGCAAGATTAATACCGGCCATGTTGGCAATGGCCGGCAGGTGCAGGAGGGCATTGGTAGAACCGGCCACAGCGGCATGTAGCATGAGTGCGTTTTCAAAGGCCTCGGAAGATAGAATCATATGAGGGCGGATATCTTTTTCGAGCAAGTCTAAAATTGCCCGGCCGGCCCGGTCTGCTGCCTGGTTAATGAGATTCGATGTGGCCGGCATGAGGGCATTTCCCGGAAGGCACAGACCCAGAGCTTCCGTCATTACCTGCATGGTGCTGGCCGTACCCATGTACTGGCAGGCTCCGCAGCCGGTGCAAGCGTTGAGGGTCACAAACTGATCTTCCGGCTGATATTTATCATCTGTGGTTGCATTGGGGGCGGTGGCATAACGGGAGACGGCGGTGGAGAAACCGGGTCCCGGCATCATGGATCCGCCGCAAACATGCAAGGCAGGGATATTCAATCCCGTGAGGGCCATCAAATGCGCAGGAACTGCCTTGTCACAGGATGAAAAAGTGACCAGGGCGTCAAAAGGAAGCGAGCGTGCATGTACTTCCACCATTCCGGCCATGAGATCCCTGGAAGTCAAGGAGTAGCGTATGCCGGCGTGGCCCGTAGCAATGCCGTCGCAGATATCGGTCACCGTATAAACGGCAGGCTTGCCACCGGCTTTATAGACTCCGTTTGCGGCCGTCTGCACCAGCTTGTCAAGATGGCGGCTGCCGGGATGGCTGTCCCCGGCAGTACTTTCCAACAGGATCTGGGGTTTAGAAAGGTCCTCAGAAGTCCAGCCGGTTCCGATAAGTAAAGGATCGACCTCCGGATTATTCCGACGATTCAATTGACTATCGCGCATGGGTTGACTTGCTCCTATTTGCTATAGGCAAACGATTCGGCCCTAAGATGAGATCAGAAAAAATTCAGTAGCGGACCTCATTTCAGTTCAGGGTGGATCAGCCTTCTTGAGCCCCATAACAGGATAAAGATATCTCAATGCCGCCAGGCATACACCTTTTCTATTTCGGGGCACAAGTGATATTTTTTGTACGACCACATTTTATTGAAGCGTACCCTGCGGCAAGACTTTCGGCAAGGAGTTCGATGAGTTCGGCTGAGGCCTTCGCGTGAGCCTCAGACTTCGACGAGCTCAGTCGAGTCGTCGAACTCCTTGCCGGATTCGAACGCTCGCGCGAAATCCTCAAATCGGGTCGCTACGGGGAATGTGCTCGCTATCGCGGTTCAAAAGGTCGAATGTATTCAGCCACCTCTCTGAGTCCTGAGCTATCCCAGGTGCCGGGACTATTATTTCTTCCATCGGCAAATCGGAACGCCGTAATCCCATTCGGCAACAAAATGATATAGTTGCCGCCATGACCGCTCATTGCGGGTATACGGATTAGGTTACCACCTTTGGTTCGATAAGGATGCAACCAAAAGGACATATGATAGTTTGTTTCTCCATTTTGGATTTGCCAACCGGTAGGAAGCCCGGGACGAGGGGATTTTCCGAGGATTTCATCAAGCTTTTCGACACGTAAAATCTGGTGCTCCCGGAATCGACCACCATTGCGCAGAAGTTTGACTAGTTTGGCGATTTCGTCCAAGGTCGGAATCATGCCGGAATCGAATAGGGGTACTCCCTTGGCACCCTTGGGCTCTCTAGTCAGGAGCATAGGCATGCGCGTTATGCCGATCGGCTTTAGAACTTCCCGAATTATTAAACCCCAAAGATCGGTGCTTGCGCCCTCACGTTCTTTGACCAAGCGATCCATTGCAATGGTTAGGAGCATTGTATCAGATGACCGATAACGGAAGACTTCGCCGGGATTCCATGGATAATTAGCGAATTTGGCCATCAGGTTTAACTTTTCCCCGGTACTTTGCGAATTGAATATTTTGGTGGCAAGTGGTGTTGAATTCGCTTCGACATAGCTTGAAACGCGGCGTGGCTCGATATTGCCGATGCCGGTTGCCATATTAAGGGCGTCTCCAAAAGTGAGTTTTTCCAAGCCAGCATGGTTGCTGTTGATCTCAATATAATCCGTGATTTTATAGTCAAAGATCTCGATACCATATTTTTGAGCGAGACGAAGCATTGCGATCAGGGCACCCAATGACTTCGATACCGAATAGATGCCGTGACGCATGTTGTCACAGTACGGATACTCGCCCCAACGGGTACGGCAATCTCTGGCATATACCCGGTCGTCAATTATAAGACCGCTTAAGGTTATATTTTTTCGATTGGTAGTGGCATCGATACGATCCAGCATGTGGGGATCGTAGTCGGCTTCTAACTGATTCCATGACCGTATGGGTGTGAGTAGTTTCAACTCATCTGCAAATTGCTGCCTTAGGGCAGAGAGATTGCTGAACTTGCGGGACGAGTAGGCCATTGTGGTTTGCCCCCAGCCGTCAAATTGTTCCATTGGAGCGGATTCCTGAACAATCTGAAATCTTAGGTTGGAAACATGTTTAGCGTTGAAAATAAATGTGGCCAGGCCATTATGGGTTTGGCTCCATTTGGAACCTACGAGTGTAAATGGGAACGACGCCCGGGAATAACCTTTGTCTCCGGGTTCAGACCAGATGCGCCCAGCCGCCAGTACGATGTCCCAGGATCCGCCACCGCTTAAAATCATATCCCTATTCACAGGTACGAAATGTTCCCCAACCATGAAAAACGGTAGCTTGAGTGCGGGGAAAAATCCAAGCTGCCCGCTGGTCCGAATACCGATACGCTGTCCCGATATTTTAGCTTTCGCAACAGTTAATATTCCCGCTAGTTCGTGCAGAGCCGGGGACGAATCAATGCCGGGCATATAAAAACTGTTATGGACCAGATTAGGGTCCGGTTTCAGACCCTGTAATAATTCTTCGGCTGTTAAATGATTCCTTGTGTACATCGGCGCGACAGCCCCGGTGGAGATCTTCTCGGCTTGTTCAAGGCGAAAAGTATGCAGAAAATTGCGCAGGCCTGCATAAGCACCGATCAAAATAATGACGGTAATGAGGATGAACGCGTAGCGCCAATTTACTTTTGACCAGGCGGCAGATCTTAGAAAACGCCGTTTGGGTTTTGGGGATGGCTTTAAAAAATGGAGTGGATTAGACATTACAACGATGATGTCTGCCAACAGGATGAGAACCATGTAAATGCTTGTAAAAATGAGCCCGCAGGCTTGAATGACGGGCATATCCCGCATCCGGACCGCATCGATCATTAATTGACCGATGCCTGGATAAGCAAACACATATTCTACGATGACGATACCCACCAATAAATGGGCCACACCTAAAATAACGACATTAAAAATCGGGCCGATGGCATGCGGCAGGGCGTGATGAAAAAAAATCCTTGATGGACGCAGGCCTTTCAAGTCGGCCATTTCAATAAATGGACGCGAAAGTATATTTATAACAGCGGCGCGAGCGATACGCACAATGCTGGGCATCATGGCCAGCGCAAGGGTTAGTACCGGCAAAACAATCGTGTACAGCTGACCCCATATATTCTGGTAGTTTAAACTTGCAGCAATCAATGGAAATAGGGGCAGTTTTACGGCCAACACCAAAACCAGAACATAAGCGATAACATACTCCGGGATTGATATAGCCGTAATGGCCCCGATTGAAATGATCCGATCGATTGAGGTATTCCGTTTGATAACCGTGACAAATCCGATTGTCAATGCAAAGGGGATGGCGACGAGTGCGGTAACTGTGGCCAGGAAGAAGGAGTTTCTCAAGCGCTTGGCGATTAATCCTGTAATCTTGCGCCCGTTAGACCAAGAGTATCCCAACTCACCATCCATAAGGTGGCTTAGCCAATCGAGGTACCTGATATAAGCAGGTCGATAAAGCCCGTGGCTTTCACGAATATTCTCCAGCATGTCCGGGGTTGCGAATCGGCCTGCGCGGGCGGCGGCGAAATCCCCTCTTTGGAACTCGGTAACCATAAAAAACAACAGCGAGGCTGCCAGCAGTGTAGCCGTAAACAGGACCAGGCGTTTGGCAATAAGTTCCAGCATAGTGTGTGTGCGAAACTGTTAAATAGGGGCTGATTGAAGTGCATCCGTAACGCTTGCTACCACAGAGGTTTTGCGATTACATTTGGTTTGATAATACCGAACAATATCGGATTAATTAGCGGCAAGCCGAAAATCTTGCTCTCCATCTCGAAAACATCGCCATCCGTTAGCACTTGTCCTTCTGACGCACTCATAACAGCGTTTTTTAAAAAAAGTACAGGCACATCGCCGGGCTGGATCAGGGTGATCGACGGGAGTCAGGATCCTTTTTTCATTTAGGGCTTTATTTAGATCAATCCTGTCAGTACTCAATCTGCTTTTACTATGGCCGAAAGCGAAATTTTTTGTATTACAGCCCCCATGGCCAGGTATATATTGACGAGACGCTCAAAACTGTTCGGGATGTGCCCGAATTATCCGCGGCACACACGATTCGGTCCCCGTTTCAGATTTGGAACTGTGATAATCTCAATTTTTACCTGGTTCCTTTAGACCGTGATGGGATACCGTCCATACTTTTTGCCCGCATCGATCATGGCCAATATATTTTCGGTTTTGCAGGAATCGATGATGCTGTTGGCGGTGCTTAAAATATACCCGCCATCAGGGGCCAGTTTGGCAATGCGTCGCTTGACCTCGTCCACTACTTCCTCGGTGGTTCCATAACTCAGTGTATAGGCCAGGTCGATGTTTCCCCAAAAGCAAATCTTACCACCATACCGGTCATACATGGCCTCGATGTCCATTACCGGCGGTTGAAAGGGATTATAGCCGTTGAATCCCAGGGTCATGAAATCGTCAAACAGCAGGGTAACATCACCGCACGAATGAAAGACCCAGGGCAGTTTGACTTCATTTGCAAATTTTTTCAGATGCGGGATGAAAATTTCCGCGAACGTCTGTGGAGAGACAATTGAACCGGTATTCCAGGCAACATCATCGCAGGCAAACAGAAAGTCGAATCCAATATCTTGGGCCTTTTCGAGCACGCGCAAATTCCATTCCGAATAGATATCCAGAACGGCTTCAATCAACTTCACATCATCAAAAATCTTTAAGCAAAAATTGTTAAATCCAAGCGAATACATGGTGTTCATGATGCCCGTGCGCATCATGAAGAAAATAGCCAGGTCGCTATTGCCGTAACGATCAACGTAGCGTTTGGCATCATCAAAATAGTTGGGATCGCTTACGTCCGGTAATTTCATCTTTGACAGATCATCATGGCTATGGATGAGTCCTTCAGATTGCAAGTGTTCACCGCCATCCTCATCATAGAGAACTTCACAAAAGGCAGTGGCCATGAAATTGCCTTCCATGGCACCATAGCTGATGGCATCAAAACCGACAGCCTTGGCAAGTTCGACTTCGTCATCGGGATTTTCAAAGATGTCCCGCAGCCGCGACTCGGTCTGGGCGCTGATCTTTTCCGCTTCGTTGGGCGGCAGGTAGTGACGGCACGCTTTCACTCTGAGCAGGGTCTCTGTAAAGGGTTGCAACGCATGAGGCACAGCCAGGGCCACATTGCCATCAGAAACGACTTTGGCCGCCTCCCGAGCCACATTGATTTCGCTTTCCTCCTCGCAAAGCACATATACAAGGGTGCCTTCAAAGCTTTTGCCTGGCTTGTTGCGGCTCTCGGTGTAGTCGGTTCGGATTTCATCCCAAAGCGCGTCCCCGAGGTCCTTGGCTCGGACAAAACGGGTGCGAAAGCGCTTATCCTCGCCAAAAGGCAAGTTGTAGCCCTTGGCCTCGGCGTATTCAGGGGTGTGCTTTCCGGCAGCCTCTTCGAGAAAAGCCGTCACCATATCCGATGGATGCAATTTGGGGTCGGCGACGTACCGCTCAATCAGATCATATGGGTCCTCGCCGGTACTTGCTGCCAGTTCGTAGGTTTTTGACTGTTGCCGGAAAAAGACCGCACCGTTCTTGACCAGATCTTTTAGGAATCCTTTGACCTGATTCTTTTCAGAATTGCTCAGGCAATAGAGTCCGAACTGGATGTTTTCCAGACTGGCCGGAATCTGACACAGCTGATAAATCAGGATGGTTCTGAGAACCTGAATGCGCTCGTCCTCCTGAAAACCGAATAATTCGCCTTCTGCAGCCTTGCGCAGTGCGTCCATGCTTGCGTAATAGCCATTGACAAACTGCCGCTGCCGGTCCCGGAGCTCCGGATTTTTTTGTGACAGCTCCTTGCTGAAGAACGTGAACAGTTGGTCCACCGTGTACAGGTTCAGTTTTCCGCCGGAAACCGTCATGTCAGCATTTTCGATAAAGTCTGCGTAGGACCCTTTTTCACCGCCCACATCGCCTGAGAAAAAGGTAAAGGTGCTGCGCGCATCCGAACCGATTTCAGAGGAAAGGTTCAACAGACAGGACAGGGCCATGGGGTGCACGCCGTAGATGTCTTCCAGCACACGTTCACGAATGCGGTTCACATCGTCAATCCACGGGAACAGATCCAGGGACTTGCAAGGCGGCACCAGTTGATCGAAGATGCCGGTTTTCGGGGTAATCTCTTTCTTCCAGGCTTCGTTGTCCTTTTCGGTTTCTACAATGGCCCCGATGATCTCCTCGATGCCTTCGTTGAGCAGGTCAACCTGGGTGATACGGGCGCTCATGACAGCCGCGTCGTCTTTGCTGTAACGGTCGGCGTAGGATTTGAAATCTTTGTGAATGCATCCAACGAATAGAACGTTGGGTTCAGTCTTACAGATGGTCTCCATGAACCCCTGCAGGATGTCCTTTGAATAGCCTGCTTTTTCCAAGGTGAACCCAAACTCGTCAAAAAATATGGCAAGCCCCTTGAACCTCTCTTTGAAGGCCGAACTCTTCACCATTTTTCGGAGTATGGGAATCAGATTTCCGGACCGAGCCTGAAACTCAACGCCGCCCATCATTTCCCTAAACGCGGTGCGGAACTTGTCCAGTAAGTCCGACTCGTAGTTTTTAAGCCCGGCGCGAAGCTGATCAACGGTAAGACCGGGAACCACCCCTTCGAGCGCCTTGCCGAAGTCCACGTAGAAATTGCGTATGCCGCCTTTGTCTCCCTTCTTTTCCCACTCGGCCAGCTGACGCTCCGCCTCGTCGAACTCCGTTTCCACGCCCGCATCCAGCCCCTTGGCCTTGCAGGCGTCGAACACAGCCTTCATGACCACATCCTCGAAGTGACGCCCCGAGTGGTAGTCGCAGATCGCCACCAGATACTGACCGTCCTTACGGATGTTTTTCAGCAGCTTGGCCTTCTCTGCATCGAGTTTGGCATAGTTTTCGTGAAACCCGGCAATTTCAGGGTCACCGCTGGACCGGCTCAGCACATTGGCCGTCATCAGGCATAGGTGCGACTTACCTGTTCCATAGGAGCCGCTGAGCAAATAGAACTTCTTGTCGTTGGGCTGATAGAGCCCCCGGCAAATGCGCTCAAACGCCACGCGGTGGGCCTTGGTCGGGCGGTACATGGCCATGCGGTCGGCGTTCTCCTGGGTTGCCTCAAAAGCACTTTTCAGTTCAACGAAATTGGCATAGCCGGTCTTCAGTTT
>CAYVMI010000036.1:25151-61696 GCA_964452555.1 uncultured Desulfobacterales bacterium | reverse complement strand
AATGCGCTTTTTTTATTTATTACGGGTAGTTATTCCCGTGGATGGACACTAATTATAAAACGTGACAACTGCGCCATTTTGAAACTGAATTTGATAACCACGTAATACCCAAAAAACGCCGTTGACCCCCTGCCTGAAAGTACCACAACAGTGACGCTAGGCTAATCCATCAGCAGGCACGACCATATCGCCGTCCTTCCGATCACAGTGACATAACATTCAAAATTTGTTCAAAAAATAAACGAAATTCATCGCCTTCTAAAACTGAATCTGTGGTCAGTTTCTTGGCTGCATCTATTGACAAAGCCATCAAGTCCATATAGATAATACTATTCGTCCAAAAGCGCACACTCGGACACGTATGCGGCCAAACCTTAATGAACCGTTTAAGTTGGAATATATACCAAACAGAAAAACAACCCATGAAAGGAGGTAAAAATTGGCATTTGAATTTTATAAAGAATCTTATACTGGCGGTGTAAAAGAGATCACGCTCGGCGATGGCGACAAAGCCGTTACCGTCGGTGGGGAGACATGCTATCCTTTCTACCAGTTTGAAGGTGACATGCCCAACAAACCCAGAATCGCTATGGAAGTTTGGGATATGGAACCCGAAGATTGGCCGGAAGCAGCCTTAAAACCGTTTCAGGATGTTGTTTCCGACCCAGCTGCCTGGGCCAAGAAATGCATCGACGAATATGGTGCTGAGCTGATTGTACTACAGCTGAAAAGCATTGATCCCAATGGCAAAGATGCCAGTCCCGAAGATGCGGCCGCGACCGTCAAAAAGGTGGCCGAAGCCATCGATGTTCCGCTGGTCGTCTGGGGCTGTGCCAATCCGCAAAAAGATGAAGACGTTCTGAAACAGGTTGCCGAGACCTGTCAGGATTTTAACCTGGCCATCGGACCGGTCGAGGATAAAAATCATAAGGGAATCGGTGCTGCGGCCATGGGTTACGGCCATACCGTCGTATCTTCATCACCCATCGATGTGAATATCGCTAAGCAAGTCAATATTCTGCTCGAAAACCTGGGAATGCCCATGGACCGGCTTGTAATCGATCCCACCACAGGCGGCCTCGGATACGGTCTGGAATATTCCTATTCAGTCATGGAAAGATTGCGCATGGCTGCCATGGCCCAGGGTGACGACAAACTCCAGTTCCCCATCATCAACAACCTGGGCAATGAAGTATGGAAGTGTAAAGAAGCCAAATTGACTGCCGATCAGGAGCCCACCCTGGGCGATCCTGAAAAACGCGGCATCATGATGGAGGCCGTGGGTGCTATTTCCTATCTGATGGCCGGATCTGATATCATGATCATGCGTCATCCGGAAGCCATTCGCTTGGTGAAATCATACATCGACCTGTTGGTTGATGGCGGCAGCGCCGGAGATGTGGCCGGCATCACCAAACAGCTGGATGATGTTGATATCGACTATGCCGCCCTGGCTCCCGAGCCGGATCTGACCATCGAGGAAGAAGCCAAAAAGGCTGCGCCGGCCAAAAAAGCGGCCGAAAAACCAAAAGCGGCCGCCAAAAAGGCTGCCCCCAAGAAAGCCGCCCCCAAGAAAAAGGCCGCTAAAAAAGCTGCTCCGGCCGAAGAGGCACCGGCTGTAGACGAAAAAGCAGACGCCGAAGCCGCCGCAAAAGCCGAAGCTGCCGCTGCTGCCAAGGCTGAAGCCGAGGCCGCTGCTAAAGCTGAAGCCGAAGCCAAAGCCAAGGCAGACGCTGAAGCCAAAGCCAAAGCTGAAGCTGAGGCCAAAGCCAAGGCTGAAGCCGAAGCCGAAGCCAAAGCCGCAGCCGAAGCTAAAGCCAAACGCGAGGCCGAGGAAGATGAGCTGCGCCAGAAACGCGCGGCCGAACGCGATGCTCTGGCTGCCAAACGCGGCGACGCCGAAGATGTGCAGGTATCCGTAACCGCCGCTGATCTACAGCTTACCGAAACCGATAAAATTATTGCAACCCTCAACTGGGTGCATCGGCGTAATGCCTAACCGGCTGCCAGACGAAGAACATTATGTCTGAAAATGCCGAGAACCATCGTTCAAAGTAAAACCTGAGGAGGAACCTCTAATGACAGAAGAAAAGAAAAAAGTCGTCGCTAAGGCCAAGGCCCCCAAGCTGGCGATTCCTGAAGAAGCTTCTATTGACATAGCAACCCAGGAAATGATCCAGAGATCACATGACCTGGGCGTGGAAACGGTTTTTGACCGCGCCGTAACCATGAAACCGTGCGCCATTGGTCTGCAGGGCATTTGTTGTAAAAACTGCGCCATGGGTCCCTGCCGTTTACCGCTGCCCAAAGGCGGTATCGAAGGCGAAGATACACGCAAGGGTTTGTGTGGTGCCACCCCCAACACCATTGCCGCCCGGAACTTCGCCCGCATGGTGGCATCCGGCGCCGCAGCCCACTCCGACCATGGTCGCTCGGTAGCCGAAGTTTTCCTCTCCGTTGCCAGGAAGGAAACCACTGACTACAAGGTCAAGGATCCCATCAAGCTGCTCTCCATCGCGCCTCATTTTGGCGTAGCCACCACCGTTGAAGTGGACGGCGAAACCAAAGATCGCGATATCGATGAAATTACCCTGGAAGTCGCCGAAAAAGCCATCAAAGAATGGGGCAAACCCGAAGGCGAACTCATGTATCTGAAACGCGCCCCCAAACCGCTCTATGAGAGATGGAAAAAACTGGGCGTTCTGCCGCGTAATATCGACCGCGAAGTCGTCGATATCATGCATCGGACCCATATGGGGGTTGATCAGGACTATGTCAATATCACCAAGCAATGCACCCGCGCTTCCTTAGCGGACGGCTGGGGCGGTGCCATGATGGCCACCGACCTCCAGGATGTTATGTTCGGAACCCCGTCACCGTTGCAGTCCGAAGCCAACCTGGGCATCATGAAAGAAGATCATGTCAATATTATCGTACATGGCCATGAGCCGGTACTGTCCGAGATGATCGTCGCCGCCAGCCAATCCAAGGAAATGCTCGATTACGCCAAGAAAAATGGCGCCAAGGGCATTCAGCTGGGCGGTATCTGTTGTACGGCCAATGAAATCCTGCAACGCCACGGCGTGCCGCCGGCAGGTACCTTCCTGCAGCAAGAGCTGGCCATTATCACCGGTGCCTGTGATGCCATGGTGGTGGATGTGCAGTGCGTGTTCCAGGCTCTGGCCAATGTCGCCAAGTGTTTCCATACCAAACTGGTAACAACTCATCCCATGGCCAAAATGGAGCAGGACAACGTCGTTCATATCGAATTTGACGAACATCATGCCATGGAAGA
Organism: uncultured Desulfobacterales bacterium; assembly: GCA_964452555.1. Lineage (GTDB taxonomy): Bacteria > Desulfobacterota > Desulfobacteria > Desulfobacterales > B30-G6 > B30-G6. Next base: position 58,401 of record CAYVMI010000036.1, on the reverse strand, counting down.
TGCCATCAAGATCGTCAAAATGGCGATTGATAATTTCGGCAACCGCGGCTCCGACGTGGTTATTCCGCCTTACAAGGAAACCCAGATCGCCGGGTTCGGCGTTGAATCCATCGAATATCATCTGGGCGGTACTTTCCGCGGTACCTATTACACCCTGAACGACAACATCATTAACGGTCGTATTCGCGGCCTCGCCGGCGTGGTCGGATGTAACAACGCCCGCACCAAGCACAACGAAGAGCACATCATGCTCATCAAAGAGCTCATCAAAAACGATGTGCTGGTCCTCTCCACCGGCTGTAGCGCCCTGGCCTGCGGTACCCATGGTCTGCTGACGCCTGAAACCGCGGCCGTTTACTGCGGCCCCGGACTGGCCGAAGTCTGTGAAACCGTCGGTATCCCGCCCGTCCTTCATTTGGGATCCTGTGTGGACAACAGCCGCATCCTGCTGGCCGCCACCGAAGTGGTCAAAGCAGGCGGCCTCGGCAATGACATCCGGGATCTGCCGGCTGCCGGCAGCGCCCCCGAGTGGATGAGTGAAAAAGCGATTGCCATTGGACAATATTTTGTCTCCTCTGGTGTCTACGTCGTTTTCGGCTATCACATGCCTTTGGATGGTGCCCCGGTCTTTAAAAACCATCTTTACAAAGAACTGGAAGATGTCTACGGCGGCAAATGGGACTGCGAACCGGATCCCATCAAGCACGCCCATAAGATCATCGCCCATATCGACAAGAAACGCGCCGAACTCGGTATCGACAAAGCCCGAGAGCGGGTCCTCATGGATATGGCCGATCGCCAGGCACTGGAGGCATAAGCCTGATTTGGAAAACAAAGGAGGAACAACATGTCTAAGCTAGTCGCATTTGCCGCCATTCAGGGCGGATATAAAGTAGTCTCAACCGCTGAAGGGGAATACAAAAAGGCGTTGGAAACCTTCGATGCCAGCTCCAAGATCGAATTCCCCAACACCGGGTATTACCTGCCGGTAATCTATTCTTTGACCGGTATGAAAGTGGAAACCCTGGAAGATATTAAAAAACCGCTGGATTTCGCGCGCGGTCTGCTGCCGCCGCATGTCAAAGGCAAAAACCATCTGCCCTACCTGGGTCCGCTTCTGGATGCCGGTATGGCCGCCATCTTCGGTTACGAAATACTGGAAGCCCTGCGCGTCCTGCGGGAACCGGATTTTTATCTGCCCCAGGAAGACCCGGACATCGAAGCCGGGAAAATGTGGGTCGGTCCCGCCGATGACATCATCCTGCGGAAGCGGGGGGTGGAATTCGTGGACGGCACCGCGCCGGGGTTTGCCGCCGTTGTCGGCGCCTGCCCGGATCCCGAAACCGCCAAGATGATTGTGGAGGACTATCAGAAAAAGAACCTTTACATTTTCTGCGCCGCCCACCACAACGGGACATCGGTTATCGAGCAGTTGATCGAGGCCGGTGTACAGATCGGCTGGAACACCCGCATCGTGCCCTTTGGACCGGACATCTCCTCGGCCGTATTCGCCCTCGGTTTTGCCAACCGGGCGGCCATGGCCTTCGGTGGTGTACAGCCGGGTGATTACAAAAAAATCCTGCACTATAACAAGGACCGTGTGTTTGCATTCGTAAACGCCTTTGGCGACATCGGCACCGAATGGGGTGTGGCCGCCGCCGGCTGCGTTAACTGGGGCTTCCCCACACTGGCGGACACCGACATCCCCGAGATCCTGCCCACCGGTATCTGTACCTATGAGCATGTGGTCGCCAATGTGCCCCATGATGAAATCTGCCAGAAGTCCGTGGAAGTCCGCGGACTCAAAGTAGCCGTTTCCGAAATCGATATTCCCTGCTCCTTTGGCCCGGCCTTCGAGGGCGAGCGTGTGCGCGGCGCCGATCTGTTCTGTCAGATGGGCGGCGGCAAAACCCAGGCCACTGAGTTGGTCAAAATGGCTGACATGAAGGAAATCGATGATGCCAAGGTTGTGGTGGACGGACCGGATATAGGCGATCTTAAAGAGGGCGAAACCCTGCCATTGGGTATCTTCGTCCAGGTGGCCGGCCGCGAAATGCAGGCTGATTTCGAACCCATCCTGGAACGCCAAATCCACCATCTGATCAACTATATTCAGGGCGTCATGCATATCGGTCAGCGTGATATCGCCTGGATCCGGGTTGGGAAGGGCGCTATTGAAAAGGGCTTCACCATCAAAGACATCGGCGTGGTCCTGCATGCCAAGTTCCATCAGGATTTTGGCAAGATTCTCGACAAGGTTCAGGTGACCCTCATTACCGACAAGAAGAAGGTGGATGCGCTCACCAAGACCGCCCGCGCCGAGTACAAAATGCGCGATGAGCGTGTGGAAAAGATGACGGATGAGGATGTGGAAACCTACTATTCCTGCACCCTCTGCCAGTCCTTCGCCCCCACGCATGTCTGTTCGGTCAGCCCGGAGAGAACCGGTCTCTGCGGGGCCTACAACTGGATGGACTGCAAGGCCTCTTTCGAGATCAACCCCACCGGCCCCAACCAGCCCATCGAAAAAGGTGAATGTCTCGATCCGGTTCTGGGCCAGTGGAAAGGCGTCAATGATTTCGTCAACAAGGCCTCACGCGGCGCTATCACCCACTACAACTTTTATTCCATGGTAATCGATCCCATGACCACCTGCGGCTGCTGCGAATGTATCGCCGCCATGCTGCCCTCCTGTAACGGCGTCATGACCGTAGGCCGGGATTACACCGGGGACACACCCTGTGGCATGAAGTTCACCACCCTGGCCGGTGTCATGGGCGGTGGGGCTTCGTCTCCCGGATTTGTGGGACACTCCAAATTCAACATCACCCAGAAAAAGTTCATCAAGGGTGACGGCGGCCTCCTGCGGGTGGTCTGGATGCCCAAGATACTCAAAGAGGAAATCAAGGAGCGTCTGGACAAGGCCGGTAAAGAGCTCGGTGTGCCGGATCTGTACGACAAGATCGCCGATGAAACTGTCGGTGTGACTGAAGAAGAGATCCTGCCGTGGCTCGAAGAAAAAGGCCATCCGGCACTTTCCATGGATCCGATCATCGGATAGGTTAAATGAATTAGAGGGACAGGCCGAAAGGGCCTGTCCCTTTGGATAACATTAAGAAGGAGACCAAAATGGCATTAACCGGAATTCAGATTTTCAAACTCCTGCCAAAAACAAACTGCAAGGAGTGTGGTGTGCCCACCTGCCTTGCTTTTGCCATGAACCTGGCATCCGGTAAGGCAGAGCTTGACAGCTGCCCCTATGTATCGGATGAAGCCAAGGAGCAATTGGCCGAAGCTTCGGCACCGCCTATCCGTCCGGTCAAAATCGGAAAGGGCGTGCGGGCTTTCACAACCGGTGGCGAAACCGTGCAGTATCGCCATGAAAAAACGTTCTACAACCAGACCGTCCTGGCTGCCATGGTCGGATCCGACATTGCCGATGCCGATCTTACCGCCAAATTAAAAACCTGGAACGCGTTTCAATTTGAACGCGTGGGACTCAACCTGCGGCCCGAATTGATTGCGCTGAAAGATGCCAATGGCGATGCGGACGCGTTTGCAGCCAAGGCCAAAACCATTGCCGAGACATCCGAGTTCAACCTGGTTCTCATGTCGGACAATGCCGACGCCATGAAGGCCGCTGTGGATGTGGCCGGATTCAAGCGCCCCTTGCTGTATGCCGCCACCGAGGCCAATCTGGAAGCCTGCGGTGAGCTGGCCAAGGAAGCCGATCTGCCCCTGGCGGTCAAAGCCGATTCGGTTGAGGCCCTGGTGCCCCTGACCGAGAAACTGGCTGAGATGGGTGTGAAGGACATTGTCCTGGACCCCGGCTCACGCGAAGTCAAGCAGGCCCTGGAAGACCAGGTGGCGATTCGCCGGGCCGCCCTTAAAAACGGCAACCGCGCCGTGGGCTTTCCGACCATTACCTTCCCTTGTGAAATGGCCGGCAACCTCGAAATGGAGTCCTTGATTGCCAGTATGTTTATCGCTAAATACGGCGGCATCACCGTTTTGTCGGACTTCGCCGGCGACGCCCTCTTTCCCTTGCTGCTGGAACGACTCAATATCTATACCGATCCGCAGCGGCCCATGACGGTTACCGAGGGAATTTATGAAATTAATAATCCTGATGAGAATTCACCGGTGATGGTCACCACCAATTTTGCCCTGACTTATTTTATCGTCTCCGGCGAAATCGAAGGCAGCCGCGTACCGGCCTACCTGCTGATCAAAGATGCCGAAGGGCTGTCGGTTATGACCGCCTGGGCCGCCGGTAAATTTGCCGGTGACGACGTGGGTCTGTTTGTCAAAAAGAGCGGCATCATGGATAAAGTCAAGCATACGGAACTCATCATTCCCGGCTATGCCGCTGCCATTGCCGGTGATGTGGAAGAGGAACTCCCGGGCTGGACCATTACGGTCGGTCCTCGGGAAGCAGCTCATATTCCGGGTTTCTTGAAATCCAGGTAAAAATTTAAATTTCATCTTGCTCTGTAAGACTTTCATTGGGATTCGGCTGAGGTTCTCATAAACACCTCGGCCGAATCACTCTAAAAAATTTAAATTTAACCGTCAATTACTTGTAGGGAGGTAATATGTATCTCATAGGAGAAAGTTTAAACGTCATTTCCAAGAAGATCGGCCGGGCGTTTAAGGAACGTGATCCCAAGCCGATCCAGGAAGAAGCCCTTTTTCAAAAAGAGAAAGGCATGGATTACATCGATATCAATCTGGGCCCGGCCAAGAAAGACGGCCATGAACTGATGCCCTGGGTGGTGGAAACCGTACAAGAAGTGGTAGACGATGTACCCTTGGCCCTGGACACCTCCAATATCGATGCCATCGAAGCCGCCATCAAAGTCTGCAAGCTCCCGCCGTTGATCAACTCCATTATGGTCCGGCCGGAACGCTACGAGCGGATGGTACCCCTTGTGGCTGAAAATGATTGCGAATTCATCGCCCTCATGTGGGGACCGGACGGCCTGCCCCGGGATGAGAACGAGCGCGCCGCCCTGGCGGTTGAATTGCTTTATTTTGCCAATGAAGCCGGCATCCCCAATGAAAAAATATGGGTTGACGGCATCGTTACGCCGGTCAACATCCAACAGCCCCAGCTTATCAGCCTGATGGAATTCCAGGGCATGCTTCAGGACATCGCCCCGGGATGCAAGAGTACCTGCGGTCTCTCCAATATTTCCAACGGTCCGCCGGACCATCTGAGGCCGATCCTCAACCAGACCTATATGGTCATGCTTGAGAAATACGGAATGTACTCCGTCATCGCCGATCCCCTGGATGACTTGCTCATTGATATCGCCAAGGGCAACCGTCAGGATATCGTCGATCTGATCTACGGCATTCTGGATGGCAACGACCCGGATATGGGCAGTCTGTCCAAGGAAATGCAGGATTTTGCCAAGACCACCAACGTGATCCTGGGCAAATCCCTTTATTCTGATTCCTGGCTGGATGTCTAATACTCAGCTTTACAACGCTAAAAAAGCCCCGCAATTTTGCGGGGCTTTTTTTATTATTTATGCTCGTTAAGCCAATTGACCTTATATACCAATAGTCTATTTCAATTCAGTTCAGATAGGGCATACGCATCAGTGCTTTGCGGCGAACAGATGGTCGCTTGTTTGTAGCATATTAGCGATCCTTAAGAACACCAGGAAAAATATAGCCATATCGCTTAACCTGACTGTTAGTATTTGTCTCACGTAATCATTTGGCGCTGGTGTTCTTTAGGAACGCTTATATGCAAGTTCGAGCAGATATTCGCCGCAAAGCACTGATGTGTATCCGAACCTATTTCTACCAACTATTTATGTGCCGCCAACATAAATATCTCGGTCGTCTATTCGACCTAGCCGGGTCATCTCCCATAGCTTTCTTCGGCCGCCTTGATAATGGCGCTTAGCTCCGCCTTTACCTCCGGTGCCAGGGGTTCCACCTCGTGGGTGGCCAGGATTTCGCGCGCCTGGTTGCGGGCTTTGTCACGAATATCCAGGGCATCATTTTCAGCCCAGGATTCATACGTATCACGGTCGAAAAGCCGCGGAATATAATGTTCTGAGCGGATATGCGTCAAGGTATGATTTAGGCTCAAAAAATTACCGCCCGGCCCGACTTCCCTGATCTGATCAAAACTGAGGGTTTCCGGAGTCACCTTTATTCCCTCCAGCGCACGGCACACCATTCCCAGCATTTCATTATCGATGACATACTGTTCGTAACTGCAGGACAAACTGAAGTCCAGAATACCGGCTGCATTGTGGATGTAGTTGCCGCCCGCCAGGGCGACGGTCAGGGCCTGGAGCGCTTTTTCGGCCCCGGCCTGGGCATCGGAAAGCCGGCTGTCAGACATACCCCCGGTGCTGTAAGTTGGGATGCGATAATATTTGGCAAGCTGATTGATGCAGGCATTGACAAGGCCCAATTCCACGGCTCCGGTGGCAATGATACCCGTACGCATGTCGGCGATGGAACCGATATTGCCCCACATGATGGGGACATTATGTCCGGCGAGCTGCGCCAGGGTAATGGCCGCCAGCGTTTCGGCAGCGTTCATTACCAGTTGTCCGGCGATGGGCGCCGGCCCGGTGGTGCCGCCCTGGGGATCCGAGCCCAGAATCATGGGATAGCCCTTGCGGGCCACCGCCAGGATGCCGTCCACGGTGACATGATCCCAGGCTAAAGGCGTAATCGCTAAAAAATTGACGATCATCATGGGTCGCTGTTTAAAAGCCTGAGGCCCCCCGGCAACCACTTCTCCCATGCGATACAGATCCAAGGCCCCTTCCTTGGAAAACGGTACGGTGCTGATCTGCTTGGTGGTATTGTTAAAGGCCGCGTTGACCATATGCAGATCCATGATATTTTGATTAACATCCCAGGGGGTAATCATGGATTTGAAAAAATGAATAAACTCCAGGGCATCGATCAAACGGGCAAAATCCTCACAATCCTTCAAGGTGCCCTTGCGCATCCGGCCGGTCTCCAAATCGCGCACATTCACCGGCAGCGTTCCCGGACCAAAATAGACCCGATCACCCTCGGCATGAATATCCTGAGCTGGATTGCGGGCCGCCAGCAGAATTGAAGAGGGGCAGCAGGCCAGCGCCGCCTCCACCAGATTTCTAGGCAGTTTGACAATATTGTTCAAGCGGTCCACCACAGCACCGTTTTGGGCAAACAGATCCAGCGCCTCCGGGTGGTCAAAAAAGCAGCCCACCTGCTGCAGCACATCCAAAGCGCGCTGATGGATCTCTTCGATTTCATTTGGCGTCAAAAACTGGAGCTGGCCGCCTTTCAGGTTCCATATGTCCATCATTATCTCCTGAATTATAAAATTTGGTTCTTCTCCAATTTAGCTGGAGGAAAGGGCTCCAAAATTCGGGTAAAGGGAAATAAAACTCGGGCTATTTCTTATCAAAATCGGGATCGGGATCGGGATCGGGATCGAATTCAGTATATCCATATTCTCCGAACCTTCCTTCACGCTGTAACCCCGGCCGCCCAATCGACGACAAGCTATCTCAAAATAATCTAATTCTTTCTTGTGGCATAACAAAGCGCCTCAAACTGCTCTAACAGTACCTTTATGCTCCGCTTTCTATCTGCCCAGTCCCATGCCAGAGGACCAAATCGTTATTTTGAGATAGGTTGTATGCATTGCAGTAATGCAGCCCAGTTCAACTTTGCGCTGATGGCTTTCTGGTTTCATATACCCATGCGACCTAGCAGATTGAATGGCGGTAAACGTCGAATTATTCATAGCCTAATACCGTCTCGATACCGATCCCGATTTCGATAATGCTTGCACCAACCGCATTACTACAACCCATCCGGAGATGATCCAATAATTCTAAATCCGAATAGTTAATTCCTCATTTTCCGTAGGTCATCTCAGCGCTGTTTATAATCGCCTTCAGTTCCGTTTTTACCTCCGGATCCAAAGGTGTGGGTTGGTGATTGGCCAAAATATCACGTGCCTTCATCCGGGCCGTTTCACGGATATCGCGCGCGCCGTTTTCCTCCCAGGTTTCATAAGTACTGCGATCGAACAGCCTTGGCAGGTAATGCTCCGAGCGAATGTGGTCCAGGGTGTGTTGCAACGCCAGGAAATTTCCCCGGGGACCCACTTCCTTGATCTGGTCAAAACTCAACGTTTCCGGGGTTACCCGGACGCCCTGGAGAACCCTGGCCACCATTCCCAGGATTTCATTATCGATCACATACTGTTCATAACTGGTGAGCAGGCAGCTATCCATGAGTCCGGCGGCATCATGGATAAAATTCCCGCCGGCCAAAGCGACCGTGAGAGACTGCAGCGCCTTTTCCACGCCATTCTGGGCATCAGATACCTTGGCGTCAGACATCCCGCCGGTACTATACGTGGGTATCCTATAGAACTTGGCCATCTGGTTCATGGCGGCATTGATCATTCCCAATTCTACCGCACCGGAGGCAAACAAACCCGTTCGCATGTCACTGATGGAACCCACATTGCCCCACATGATGGGAACATGAGGATGGATAGTCTGGGCCAGGGTTATGCCGGCCATGGTCTCGGCGACATTCAGCAGCACCTGACCGGCCAGGGGTGTCGGCCCGGTCGTGCCGCCTTGCGGCTGCGAGCCGATTATCATGGGATAGCCTTTTTCCGCAGCAGCAATGATGATACCCAGATTGACCTGGCTCCATTGCAGTGGAGAAATTGCCAACATATTAACGATCATCATGGGGCGTTCCTTAAAAGCCTCGGGCCCGCCGGCCACCACTTCACCCATCTTGTACAAATCCAGGGCACTTTCAGGCGAGAATGCCGCCGAACTGACCTGTTTGGTGGTATTGTTGAAGGCAGCGTTTACCATCATAAGATCGGCGATCTTATGATTGACGTCGTACGGCATGATCATGGATTTAAAAAAGTGAATGAATTCCATCGCATCGATCAGACGAGCAAAATTCTCACAATCCTTTAATGCCCCCATTCTGATTTCACCGATTTCCAGGTCGCGGACCTTAACCGGCATGGTACCGGGGCCGAAATATACCCGGTCGCCTTCGGCATGAATATCTCGTTTAGGATCACGAGCGGCCAGCAACATGGAGGAGGGACACTGTTTAAGCGCTTTTTCAACCATATTGCGGGGGAACTTGACGATCCCCGTCGTTTTTTCAACCGAGGCGCCATGCCGTTTTAATATCTCCAGGGCTTCCTCGCTCTCAAAAAAGCAGCCCACCTGCTGCAGCAGATCCAATGCCCGCTGATGAATTTCTTCAATGTCGCTTTGGGATAAAAATTTTAATTGTCCGCCTTTCAAATTCCAAATATCCATTCCATAACTCCTTCAGTATCGTTCCCAGGGATTAAATGTTCCGGTTTAGCAATTGCCCATTATCGGTTTTGGAGTCCAAAATTGATCCATTTGTTTATAGCGATTGTCACAATAACTTTCCGATTTTGAATAGAAGGAGGATCCCTCCTTCACCTTTAATTTGAATCGGAACATATTATTAACAACTGGTATAGTCTTAATCTATTTCTTGCACGGACGTCCGCGCCTAATCTGCTGCCTGAACAGATCGGTCTTTTTAGCCATTCGATCATAATCTACCATACGGTTTTCAGCCTTCCTGGGCATTTGTCGGGCCGCTTGGGTAACCAATGCATTGATAAAAGTGAGTGGGGCTGCATAGTTATCCACAAAGCTGGTAATGCCTACATTGATGTGAAAAGTAATGTCTCCCATCCCGCTGATGGGCGATACATGACTGTCGGTGATGGCTATAATCCGGGCCCCGCTATCGGCCGCGGCCTCACCCAACCGGAGGGTCTGGTTGGGATAGCGTGGGAAAGCCAATAAAAAAACCAACGACGATTTTGTTAACTGTAGTAGTTTATTTAAGGCCAATACGCCCTCGTTTTCGATCACATCAACATCAGGTTTGACCTTGCATAGCATGCGCCCGAAATGCCCGGCCAATATGGAAGACGCCGTACAGCCGATAATACAAATTCGGTCGGCCTGTTGAATCGCTTTGGCCGATTGATTGAAGTCCTCAGTCTTGATGGATTGACCCAGCTTGCTTAGATTTTGGACTTCACATTCAATTGCCTGCTCAAAAACTGAACCATCTGCCGCTTGGCCTTTTAGGCGTGGCGCCTTTTTGGCTTGGTCCTGGATAATTCTGAAACGGCCCACCGCTCCCATTTGGCTCTGAGCAATCTGCTGGGCCTCCTTGATCATTTGGGCAAATCCTTTGTAGCCCAGAAGATTGCAAAACCGTATAATAGTTGCCTGACTGACCGCAGCTTCCCGCGCCAGTTGTTGAATAGTCATAAATAGCAAGGCCTCAGGGTGGTGCACCAGATACTCCGCCAACACCCGCTGCATGGGTGTGAAGGAGTCCATACGTTCCCGGATCAGGGCCACAACCTCCAAACTGCTTGCAATATCTTGCTCAGCATTTTTGGTTTTCATGATAAGATTCTCGTTTTTTATGCCTGTGGTTTCATTTGTGACGCTTACGATTAGAATCTAAAAAATGGTCATAATCACGTGTGCCAGTATCGAAATCGGTATCGTATTCGGTATCGGAATAAATATACATGTCGCTATATGAAGAAATTTCTTCATTTGTCAATATTAAAAACATTTTCTTCTTACAGAAGCTCTGAATTTTTTATGAACTTATTGCAAACTTTTCTCGATATTCAGGCAGGTCTTTCATGGGTGGGCGCTCGGGTTGCTGCAGGTCAAATTCGTCCTGTTGGATTTCGTTTTGCACCAATCGGTATTGGATCATCTTATCGTACAGTTTCTGACCTATATGGATACGTTCCTGAAATTCAATCCGATTTAGAAACGTGCGCATGATTACGAAGGCCATACGACCCAGTGCTTTTGTGTCCTGGTTTTTATGCACCCGCCGGTCCAGATCCACCTGGGCCATTACTTCCAGCCCCCATTTCTCATAAATGTCGATGAGCATGCCGGTTTCAACACCGTAGCCGATCTGAAACGGGATGCTCTCGAACACACTTCGAAAACCGGCATATTCACCTGATAGGGGCTGTAATATTTGGGTCAAATCCGGCATGAACATTGAAAATAAGGGCCGGGTGACCAATTCGGTCACGCGCCCGCCCCCGGTGGGACGCCATTGGTTTTTCCCGATAGAAATGGGTCGGTCATAAAAAGCCTTGGTAAAGTGGATATGTTCGGTAAGTAAAAGCGGGCCCAAAAGTCCGTAGGCAAACCGGTGATGAATGTTTTTGATATCCGCATCCAGGTAGACGATGATATCGCCACGGGTGACATAGAGCGCCTTCCAGAGATTTTCACCTTTTCCCTTATACTGCGCCAAATGCGGCAAAATGTCATTGGCTTCGTGGACGGTCACTTTGTAGGAACGTGCGATCTCGCGGGTTTTATCGGTGGATCCGGAATCGATCACCACGATCTCATCCAGCAGGGGGAAGCGCGTCATCAGTTCAGACTTTAAGATCACGATCTCTTTGGCGATTGTTTTCTCCTCGTTCAAGGTTGGCAAGCACAGGGAAATGGACAATTTTTTGCGTTCTTTGGCCTCCACAAGGCTTTTGATGTCCTTGAAAGCCGAGTGGTGGAAGGTATTGGTATTAATCCAGTTCTTATCCATCACAAATCCCATTATCGATGGCCATGAGCAGTGCCGGAATCTGGGCAATACCCTTATAAATCGGTTCGATCTCAATCATGGCATCGTCCTGGTGAAAATTGTTACCCTGGGTGATGCCCAAGGTGATAGCCGGTATATGACGCCGCAGAAAAATGGAGACGGCCGATTCGCTGGGTTCACTAAAGACTTCCACATCCATTCGCTTCAGGATTTTTGAGGCACATTTTATTAGCGGATGGTTGTAACGCAGCCGGGTGGCATACAGATTACTGATACGGTTCAGCTTCACTTCCACATCAAAGGCCTTATTGATCCCGTCGACAATATCGCGGATATCGGCATAAACCGATTTGACCATGTCATCCGAGTCGCTGCGGATCTCAAATCCGATGGTGGCGTCATAGGCGATCCTGCCGTGGTCGAATCCGCCGGCTATTTTTCCGATGACGATCTGTGTCCGCGGTTTCTGCGGTAATCGCAGCCCCAGAATCGAGTTGATAACCTCGTTAATTATGAGGATGGCATTGGGTTTATGCCGACGACGTTCATGATTTTCAACCACGATGCTGCATGCGATCTCACTTCTGATCATGCCGTAGGAGTAATAGTTGAGCCGGCCGAGTTCGATGCTTTCCAGACAGATGGCGCCGCGGATCGGCCCGCGCCAGCTGTTCAAAAGTCGGCGGATGCCCCGGAGGTTACCGCGTCCCAATGATGATACCGGTGCCACCAGTACGATATCCGAATCAAACTGCAGGTCCAGACGTTTGAAAATTTCCGGTAGAGAAACCAGGACGCCCACTGCGGCCGAATTGTCCGATACGCCGATGCCGCTGATAGTCTCATCCGTTACTTCGTAATGCTGGTCTAACTCTATTTGAGAAAAGGTGTCCAGATGAGCCACTACAAAGATGGGCGGCCAGATATTGGACTGCCCGCGGATAACAGCCACGGGATTGCCAAAAGCATCCAGGGTGCATTCATCCACCGGAAATTCGGCTAAGCGTTCCACCAGCCGTTCGGCGCGCCGGGACTCATGAAATGTCGGTGCCGGTATCTGGCCGATCAACACAATGTTGCTGAGAATGATCTCCCGAATCGCCCGGATGTTTTCCACGAATCCCGGTAGTTTTTCTAGATATTTTTCCATATTCTATAACCTAATACGTCCGAGCCGCATTAATCGGAATCGCTATCGGAATCGGAATCGGAATCGAGATCAGATTGTAGGTCAACAGAGCTTTCCCTTCACCCCTTCGAACCTCCAACCCTTTCTGCCATCCTTCGATGTTCGATGTCTGATACTGGATACTGGATGCCATCTGCCTACTGCCTGCTGCTTACTCCTTACGAACTACTGCTATCTTGCCCACTCGAATCCTCGACTCCTTGGATCCTAGAACCCTGCTAATACGCTTTGAAGTTATTACGCCGGGATGCCTGGATGCTGCTAATCGCCTGGAGGTTACCCTCCAAACCTACACCCCTCCAACCCTGCCCTTCCCGGAATAAGCTGCCTCAAATCCGTCACCACCACATCCGGAACAAGATCCCGGCAGTTGGGATCGTCTTTACGCCAGCGCAAAGAGCGTTGATCGCCGGCAAATAGTGCCGCTTGAAAACCCGCCGATTTGGCCGGTAGCACATCGTTGCGCATATCATTGCCCACATACAGGCTGGACTCCGGTTGAATTCCGAGTTCCAACAGCCGATCCGCCGCCATATTGAACAGACGTACCGAAGGTTTTGCCGTTTGATATTGGTACGAATAAAAAATCAATTGCAGATCAAAACCCCACGCATCCAGCGGCTTTGCCAACATGGCTTCCAAGAGATCCCGGGTATAAAATTGAGCATTGGATATTATCCCCATGGTCAGCCCGCGTTCACGGCAGGAACCTAGCAAAGCTCTCAGCCCCGGCATGGGATAAACCGGGTTGATTGTCGACTCGTATTCCCATGCAAAGGTCTTCAGCCGCAAGCGATCGTCCCAGCCAAGTATGCCCTGCCAAATCTCCAGAATATCAACTTCCGGGAAATCGATCCCCTGGGCTCTCAGGTCGTCATGCTTTTTAGTAATGGCCGCCTGTACCAGCCGGGTCACCTTTTCCGGCGAATCCGGAATTTCAAACTTCCCTAATAAATGCTGAATCGATTTCCCGTATCCATGACCCACGGAAAAACCGCTCTCTCCGGCGCGGCTTACAAGCATAGTCCCGTAAACATCCAACAGGATTGCTTTAACTTGTTTTAGGACTGACAAGCCCCGCGGCTGCTCACCGGTCGTTATCGGTTTTATAACCGCCTGGGATCGGTTGACGAAATAGTTATTACGCTGCACGGGGTCCCCATTTGAGCAGGGAGAATCGATCCGGATCCAAAAAAGCATCCAGCAAGGCGGTTTTATCAATCTGATGTTGAACCGGTTGCCGCACAACCTGTTTATAGACCTTTCTGAGTCGCTCCCCATAGGCTAGCAGATTATATTCTTGGCCTACAACCTGCCGATTGTTTTCCATGGCATCGGTGCCGGCTGCTGTGGGCTCCGGCTCCAATATCTTGGGATTTCTACCCGCCAGCCAATCCTTGGCACTTGAATTGGACAGCAGGTGTTTCAAGACCTGTTTTTGGTAGATTTCATTCAGAATCCCGAAATCGACAACGCCATCCTTTTTGATGCCATCCAAGTGATCATCCAGGCGCTCGCATTCGAGACGGTGCCCATAAAGGCTGCCAACCCGCAGGGCTGCCCGGCGCCAGTCCTGCATGAAATCATCCCTATCAAACCAGTCAAGTGGAACCGCCAGATCGTCGTAGAGCGGGTTCAAATCAATACCGGTTGACTCAAAGTCCCCGCATATATCATCCAGCCGGCGGCCCCATAGCATTTTGCCGGCTGTCCAGGGTTCCAGAAAGCTAAACCCGAAGCCTTCGGTAATACTTGTGGTCACCATGGAATCGGCAGCCGCAACAAGCCCGGGGAAACCAAAAGCTTGCCCGGTGCCGAATTTGACCCTCAGACCGTACTTAATCACAAACTTTTGCCAATCCTCATAGACCGGCAAATCTCCGGCGCTGGTAGGCGGTTGCGAGATATGCAGGCTTTTGTGGTCCCGCAGATACAAAGAAAGTAATATCGCCTCACCAATATTTTTTCGCCGGATGGCCCGCACCGGGTAGACCACACACGGTTGTAATTTTGTATCCGGATCCATCGGCAGCGATTCAACCGCATTGGGAACCAGATGTACGCCCCTGGGTCGCAGCCCGGCGGAAACCAATATGCGCGCATCCCGGGCATTGATCACGGCATAGTGGCAATCCCGGGGATAGGCTTCACGGCTATAGGTTCGCGGCCGCCCGTCCTCGGCAAAATCATGAATTTGCAGTAGCAGGGTTATCCCCGCAGCCTGCAGCAAGTGGATACAATTAAGTAGGTTCCGATTTTTTGCCAGAGTCGGGTTGTGGATGTGCAGTACATCACACCCTCCCGGCCAAACCTGTCGGATCGATTTTAAGATGCGGTCGACAATGGCTTCCGGAGCAGGAGATGGTTCGTCTGAGCGGTCGTAACCGATATCGGGTATTTCAACAACAGGGCATGCAGGTTGAGCTTCGGCGCGATCTCCGGTGAGGACCATTGTTTCGCATTCGGCCTGCAAGGCCTGGACCTGATGCTGTATGACCGTGGTCACCCCACCTGTATTTAGATGGTAATGGAGAAGAGCGATCTTCATATATACTTCTCCATGTTAATTCAGTTTGAATGGTTAGGATAATTATCGGCTTATCCGTCTGATTTGTCAACCAGCGGGCGTATATCAACGCGAGGTAAGCCAAAGCACGTCGTAGGGCCCCAGGGCCACAGCATTTGCAGCCACCATCCGGCCGCTTATAAGGTCTCTAAATTCGTTTGCATTGGTTTCTGCTCCCAAATCAAGGCTCAGGTGATCGGCGGACATGTTGGTAAGTGCATGGATGGTCTGGTCTGATTGCATGCGTTTCACGGAAAAAACACGGTCGTCTAACTGTAGTACCTGTAAATCAGCTTGCGGATGAAAGGCAGGCTGGTGGGTGCGCACTTGGATCATCTGCCGATAAGTATGAAATACACGCCCCCGTTCTGTTTCAGGATTTTCAATTTCGGCTGTCACCGAATCGGCCGAAACCTGTTGGCGATTGATCGACCGGGCCCGTCCGGTAATATCCACCCCTTCGGTCCAGTTGCGTGAGCCTAAAAGGCTGTGAATGTATACTGCCGGTACTCCCGGCAATACCAACGCCACGGCTTGAGATGCCAGGAAGCGCTGGATGTGAAACAGATCCGGGTTTAACTCAGGATCCTTGAGCGCATCGAAATAGGTAATATTGATTTCATAGGGCACCTCGCTGCCGTCGGCCTGCCGGCGCATGGATACAAGCGCACCGTTTTTACGCATCCGCCCGATCAAATGCTCGATCTCGATCGGAGTGAGGATGCCTTCCAAAGGCCGCACGCCGATGCCGTCATGCGAGGCCGTAAAATTGAAAAAAGTGGTATGGTCCGAAGGCGTGTTTAAATTCCGGCACCAGTCCAACAGCAGCCGTGCGCTACCGGTTGATAAGGCATGCAGCAACAAAGGGCCCAGACTGAAATTATAAACCATCTGGGCTTCATTGCGGCCGTCACCGAAGTAACTGATGTTCTCAGCATGGGGGACATTGGTTTCGGTGATCAAAGTGACGTCCGGTGCAACTTGATCCAATATACACCGGAACAAGCGTACCATGTCATGGGTTTGAGCCAGGTGGATGCAACTGGTATTGATCTCTTTCCATAGATAGGCGATGGCATCCAGCCGGATGATGGCGGCCCCCTGGGATATGTAAAAAAGCAGGGCCCTTACCATGTTTTCGAGAACGTCCAGACTGGCGTAATTCAAATCGATCTGATCGTCGCTGAAAGTGGTCCAGATATGCACCCGATCACCCGATTGCTTGTCAAAGGAAGTTAACAAGGGGTGCGAACGCGGCCGGGTAACCGATGATAAATCGGTTTCAGGATCTACCTCGATGGCCAATTCTTCAAATCCGCTTTCGTTCGCCAGGTAGCTTTGAAACCATTCGCTTTGGGCGGATACATGGTTAAGTACCAGATCCGCCATGAGCCTGAAATCCCCACCCAGATTCCGAATATCCTGCCAGGTGCCTAGATCGGGCCGAACGGCAAAAAAATCCATAACTGAAAAGCCGTCGTCCGAGGAAAAGGGGTAAAACGGCAGGATATGCAGCCCCGAAAATGTGCCTTTAAGATGCGTGCGCATAAATCGGGCCAGGGTTTGTAAAGGAAGTTCAGCATCCTGCAACAGGGTATCACCATAGGTGATCAAGACCGCATCCGCCTGGGAAAATCCACCGGCACCGGGAATCCTTTCGGGTTTTGAAAACGACTCTATAAGAGAATTCATCCGGCGCTCCGCCAGTTCAGCTTTCGATTTACCATATATCCGTTCTAGTATGGTTTGCATGGCTATTACCTTAATTCACTTATTAAGGAACTTTTATTGATGTGTTGTTCCTTAAAAAATAATTAAACGTCCAACATCGAACATTGAACACTGAACATCGAATATGGAATGCTATCCTTATATATTAAGAAAATAAGTGAGCGAAGCGATTCCACATTCGATGTTGGATGTTGGATGTTCGGTGTTCGATGTTGATCATTCATGACCTTAAACTCTTAATTGCTGTTGAGCATACTATCAAAATTCTTTCCTACCTACATCGCCAAGTGCGTAAAATCCCAAAGAACCCTCGTTAAACAGAAAAGATCGTCAGCCCACAGGATTGGCGGTCGGTTTATAATATTTTATTACCTTGTATAAAGTTTTTTTTAATAGTGGACGATATAATATATATCAAGATACAGTTGAAGTATGGATTGACTTTTTAACCCTATAATGTTAGTTAGTTACAGCTACAACCCACAAAAGGCGGGTACTACGATGTATATTCCCTTCGACAAGGTCCACAACATTGGCTTTGTATCCACCCGACTGGCCGGAACCGATGGCGTCTCTCTGGAAACCGAAAAATGGGCACGTGTATTTGAAAAGGAGCGTTTCCACTGCTATTATTTTGCGGGTGAGCTCGATCGGCCTGATTCCCAGTCTTTTCTGGTACCCCAGGCCCACTTCATGGATCCTGAAATCCGCGACATTTTTACGGAAGCCTTTGCTTGTAGTGCCAATGGGGTGCGTTCGCGCGAATTGACCAATCGGATTCATGTGATCAAGGAGAAGCTAAAAGACAAGTTATATGAATTTATTGATAAATTCAATATTCATTTGCTGATACCCGAAAACGCGCTCACCATCCCGCTCAACATTCCCCTGGGCGTGGCCCTAACCGAGGTGATTTCGGAAACAGGCATGCCCACCATAGCACATCACCATGATTTTTTCTGGGAGCGCCAGCAGTTCAAAACCAATGCCGTCTGGGATTATCTCAACATGGCTTTTCCGCCGCACCTGCCCCAGATCCGGCATGTGGTCATCAACACTTCGGCCGACAACCAGCTCAGCCTAAGAACCGGTATTTCCGCCACCATTATCCCCAATGTCATGGATTTCGAACATCCACCCGAACCACCGGATGAGTATGCCGCCGATGTACGCGAAGCCCTGGGTCTGGAACCGGATGAGAAGCTCATCCTGCAGCCCACGCGGGTGGTTAAACGCAAAGGCATCGAACACGCCATCGAATTGCTCAGCCGGATGAATATCAAGGCCATGCTGGTTATTTCGCATGCTTCCGGAGACGAGGGCTACGACTACGAGCAGCGCATCATCGATTACTCCCGCTTCATGAACGTCAATACGCGCTTTGTCTCCAATATCATTAACGACCGCCGCGGGACCACCAAGGGGGGGCGCAAGATCTATACCCTTCAGGACATCTACCATCACGCCGACTTTGTCACCTACCCATCCAGCATCGAGGGTTTCGGCAACGCTTTTCTGGAAGCCATCTATTTCCGCAAACCGATACTGGTCAACCTCTACTCCATCTATACCTTCGACATCAAACCCAAAGGTTTCAAAGCAGTTGAGATTGATGGCTATGTGACCGCGGAAGCGGTTGAGAAAACCCGGGCCTTGCTTGAAGATGAGCAAAAGTGCCGGGAAATGGTTGAAGCCAATTATCTCCTGGGCAAGAAGTATTATTCCTACAAGGTGCTGGATGATAAATTGATGGATTTGATGTCCTTGTAGTACAAGGTTAATCCCTACACATCCAAATGTAAATTATTTCACATTAATAATTAAATGGATGTGCCTGCTATCGCAGGATTTATGATTTTGATTCTCGATTGATGATTTTGTAGGTTTCTTCGTAGATGGTTTTGCGAGGTCCCACAGTAACGATATCAATGATAGATTGAGAGGAAATACGGTATATTATCCTGAATCTTCCGATACGATAGCTCCTTAACTCCTCCAAGTCATCCCTGAGAGACTTACCGGACTCTGAGTCGGTCACTATATTTCGCAATCCGGCTCTGATTTTTCTTTTCAATTGCGGATGACACCCCCTGATTAAATCAACAATCTCATCGGGTATCCTGAGCCTTCTCCGAATACGGTCTTTTGAAGCCATGGTTTATTCGAAGAGCTCCTCTAAGGTGTACATTTTCGGCTTTTTCTTCAGCGCTGTAATTCCTTTTTTAATCTCACTCATCAGGTCGGCGTCAGCTTGTATTTTAATTGTTTCACGCCAGCCCTCAAATTCGTCCGGGCTTACCAGCACCGCTGCAGGTCGCCCATTTTTGGTGATAACAACTTCTGTATCTGTTGATTGAACTTTTTTTACCAGTTCACTCAGTTTCATTTTTGCTTCGGACAAGGATAGTGTATCCATAAAATGACCTCTATTATAGTTAACCAGAATTATGGTCATAACTTAATCAAATTCTTTAGCCATGTCAAATAAGAAATCGCTTGGATTGGACTCATCCGGGCCAAGGGATCCGGCTACACGCTCGATTCATGGCTTTTACACCGCGATTTCTTTGAATTTTTCCAGGAAAAGCTAACCGCTTTGACCTAGCCCAGAAGGCAGGGTATTCTGGAAAGACATAAAAAGCCCAGGTGACCTCTCACTTGGACTTCTTTATAGTGCCGAGGGACAGAACAAAACTAACAACTCTTTGATGTTCAATTATATTTTTATGAGATTGGAAACTCTCGTTATGAAAAAAGGGGCGCAGGTGTAGAAAATATATTGGCATTTCACGTTCAGCACTAACGTCCCATAGATATATGGATTAAAGAAAGTAGCTTAAACTTGACTCATTTGGGGCAGTTGTATCAGGTGAATACCATCACGATTCACTTAAAGGCTTGTGGGTACTAGGACGCGTCGTTCCTCCCGTTTATAACGCGTGCTATGAAATCTATCACTGTCCGGGCATACAACCCAGGATAGTGCTCGAATATGTTGTGGCCGCATTTGGGGAATATGGCCAACTCGCCTTTGGGCAGGCTGCGGAAAAAGGCCACTCCCTGCTCGGCTTCGAAAAAGTGGCCGCGGTCGGGATACATCACCAGGGATGGGCAGTGAACTTTTGCCAACTGCGGACGCAGGTCGAAAAAATCGCGGCCGTAACAGCCGCCATAACGGCTGCAGAGCGTAAAAAACCATTCGGCGCGATCAGGTCCATGCCAGTCGACATATTTTTTCTGGATATGGGCCGGCAGATCGTTGTATGTGGGCGGAAACTTGATCCGATTGAGCTCTTCCAGGCTTATCTCACTGTAGCAAAGCGTACTGGCTGTGGACAGCGTTTTGACTCTATCCGGAAACCGGACCGCAAAATCCGCTCCCACCACACCACCTTCGCACTGCCCCACTGTATGAAAGGTATCATAACCCAGGTGATCCAGCAGCAATGCCATTGATGATACAGCCTCATCTCGGAAATCATCGCTGTTGTAGTGCGCTTCGAAATCCGCACCGCCTTCTGATCGGCCAAAGCCCCGCCGGTCGTAAATTAATACCTGAAAACCGGCATCAACCAGCAAGGGCCAAATTCCCTCCCACATTTTGGTACAGGAAAAACCGTTGTGCAGCAGTATGATCAGATCTCCGGATCCATGTATCTCATAATAGGTGTTCAAATCATTTATCTGTGTGAATGGCATGCTGATCTCCTTAATCACTATAAAAAGCTTTCTATACACTTGCCATTACCCGGCTTTCAACACTTATCCGCAAAATTGCACCGAAAGCTTTTAGGGGACGCCCAATATTTGCTTGACAGTATGCACCGAGAGGGCTATAGGTTATTCCATCAATTGATGGAAACAAACCATGGGATACATGTGATGGAGTTAATCGCCATACCGTTGTTTTCCGTATCGGCCAAAGGATCGGAATCCGATGCCCTCACCGCTTGAAAAAGCACGCCAGAATCCTGATTCCATGAAGGCCAAGATCCTGGCTGTTGCCCGCCGGCTGTTCGGCGATTACGGCTACAACGGCACCACCACCCGCATGATTGCCGGTCAGGTGGGCATCGACATATCCACCCTTTACTACCACTGGGGCGAAAAACAGGATCTTTACGAAGCGCTGATAACCGATATCAACGAAGAAATTCAGCGGGAATTCAAGGAAGTCGAACGACAGGTTAAAGACAGGCCGCTTTCAGAACGCCTTGATATAGCCATCGAAATTCTGACCGATTACCTGTTTCAGCACCCCGAAGTCTCCAACCTGATTCTCAACGATTCTTTTAATAAATCCAAACCCGATGCCGTCCCGGATATTAAAATCGGTGACTTTACTTCCAATATCGCCATTGCCATGGATCTGGCACCCAGCAAGGCCAATGTCACCGTACAGGCCAAGGCCCGCATCCTGGCTGTCTGGAATTGCGTCCTTAATTTTATCTCCGGCGAGAATTTTTTTCGACCTATTCTAGAAATCGATCGTCAGGAATATCTTCAAACCATAAAAGAAACACTCAAGTTTATTATCGTACCCGCATTCACAAAGGAAAAAAAGGAGGACACCTATGGCATTAAATCTTGATGCTGTCGGGGAAAAAATCGGCCCCATTTCCAAGGACTATAACTGGAAAGACGCCGTCCTGTACGCCCTTGGCGTTGGTGCCGGATTTTCCGACCTGCACTACTGTTATGAAAAGGATCTAAAGGTCATCCCCAGCTTCGCCATTACCACCCTGTATGAGACCATGCCCCAGGCCCTGTCACTGACCAACGTCAATTTGGCCGGCATTTTACATGGTGAACAGGAGTTGATATTTCACAACCCCATACCGCCCAATGGGACCATGAGCATCGAAGGCACCATCGCGGATATCTTTGACAAAGGCAAAGAAAAAGGCGCCCTGGTGATCGCCGAAAGCGAGGCCAAACATACCAGCGGAATCAAGCTCTTCACCGCCCGCAGCACAATCTTTTCCCGCTTGGACGGTGGTTTCAATGGTGACAACCCACCCACCGAAACCTTTTCCTTCCCGGACCGCGATCCGGATTTTGTAGTGGATGCCTCCCCTTCCGAAAATCAACCCTTGATTTACCGTTTGTCGGGCGATGTCTTCCAGCTGCATGTTGATCCGGAATTTGCTAAAATGGCCGGATTTGAAAAACCCATCATGCACGGCCTCTGCACCCACGGGTATGCGTGCCGGGCACTCATCGAAGCCTTGGTTCCGGGCCAGCCGGAGCTGGCCCGGCGCATGACCTGCCGCTTTACCAAGCCGCTATACCCGGGCATGCCCCTCAAAACCCAGATATGGAGAACCGAAGAGGGCCAGGCCGTCTGGCGCGTTCAAAATGTGGAGACGGGTGAGGTCGTCATCGACCGCGGTCGATTCGAATACGGCGACATCCCCAAGGATGAGATCCGTTTTGACGAGCGCGTAGCCGTGGTAACCGGCGCCGGTGCCGGTCTGGGTCGCGTATATGCCCTGGAACTGGCTAAGCGCGGCGCCAAAGTGGTCGTAAACGATCTGGGCGGGGCCCGCGACGGCTCCGGTGAAGGCTCGGCGACACCTGCCGACCAGGTGGTTGCTGAGATTGAAGCCCTGGGAGGCCAAGCCGTCGCCAATTATGACAACGTGGCCACACCCGAAGGCGGTCAAAACATTATTCAATCCGCCCTGGATAGTTTTGGGGGCGTTGACATTCTCATCAATAATGCCGGTATCCTGCGAGACAAGAGTTTCCTGAAAATGGAACCCGACAACTGGAAGGCCGTCCTGGACGTGCATCTGTACGGGGCCTATCATGTCACCCGGCCGGCCTTTGCCGCCATGAAAGAAAAGGGTTATGGCCGCATCATCATGACAACTTCGGCCGCCGGCCTTTACGGCAATTTCGGTCAAAGCAATTATACGGCCGCAAAGATGGCCCTGGTGGGTCTGATGAATACCCTCAAACTGGAAGGCCAGAAATATGACATCAAGGTGAATACCATTGCGCCGGTAGCAGCCTCACGGCTGACTGAAGATGTCTTGCCGCCCGACTTTTTCGAGAAGTTAAAACCCGAATTTGTGGCCCCTTTGGTGCTGGTTCTGGCATCAAAAGACTGTCCGGTGAGCGGCAATATCTATAATGCCGGCATGGGCTTTTTCAATCGGGCCGCCATCGTGACCGGCCCGGGGGCTGTTGTCGGGGATGGCCAAGAGATTCCCACCCCTGAGCAAGTGGCATCCGCTTGGAAAAACATTGCCAAGCTCGCACCGGCCAAGGAATACGTCCAACTGAATGAACAGATTGGTGACCTGCTTACGGCTCTGACGCCCAAAAAGGATGCCCCATCGGAGCCCGCGGCTTCCGATGTCGGTGTTGGCGATGTTTTCAATAATATGGTGAATTCTTTCAATGCCGATGCTGCTGCTGGCGTCGACGTTATTTTCCAATTCAACATTTCCGGTGCCGATGGCGGTGACTGGACCTGCGTCATTAAAGACCAGGCCTGCAGCATCGATAGCGGCGTCAATGATCAGGCGGCCTGCACCCTGAAAATGGCCGATCAGGACTTTCTGGATATGATGACGGGAAAACTCGCCGCCATGCAGGCGTATACATCCGGAAAACTGATCATCGAAGGCGACATCATGAAATCGCAACTCATCGAGCAACTATTTAAACTTTAAAATCGCACCGCGATTTTAAAGTAGGCGGCTACGCCGCAGCATAATATTCTTGCTATGAGTTATATAAATAGAAGACATTTGTTCCTTTTAAAATTGAAATCGCGCAGCGATTGCATCAATCGAAATGCGCAGCAGTTCGATTTAGGAGATTAAAATGATAGGTATTACTTCATATGGCGCTTACGTACCCCGTTTGAGGCTGGACCGCATGTCCATATTTCAGGCCATGGGCTGGTTTGCACCGGCAATCATGATGGTGGCCCAGGGCGAACGTTCCATGTGTAATTGGGACGAAGACACCCTGACCATGGCTGTGGCTGCTGCCCGCGATTGTCTCAAAGGTTTCGACAAACAAACTCTGGACGGACTTTATCTGGCTTCCACCACCCTGCCCTTTGCCGACCGCCAAAATGCCGGTGTGGTGGCTGCCGCATTAAATCTCGACAGCCGGTTGATTACCTCAGACTTTAGCGCATCGCAAAAAGCCGGTAGCACGGCCCTGATTACGGCCTTGGAATCGGTTAAAAGCGGCGAACGCAGCAACATCCTGGTGACCGCCGCCGACAGCCGCGAAACCAAAACCGCCTATTTTTATGAAATGTGGTTCGGTGATGGTGCCGCCGCTTTTACGGTTGGCGACAGCAATGTGATTGCCGCTTACAAAGGATCCTATTCCGTATCCCATGATTTTGTGGACCACTACCGTGGATCCGAAAAGCAATTTGACTACATGTGGGAAGAACGCTGGACCCGTGATGCCGGCTACGGCAAAATCATTCCCGAAGCAATCAACGGTCTGCTTACCAAGCTGGACATGACCATCGATCAGGTGGACAAACTGGTCTATCCCTGCTTTTTCAAAGGTGATCATCGCAAAATCGCCAAAAACCTGGGAGCTGCACCCGAGGCCCTGATAGACAATATGCATGAGGTTTGCGGCGAAACCGGTACAGCCCACCCTTTTTTGATGATGAGCGCGGCGCTGGAATCATCCAGGCCCGGGGACCACATTCTCATGGCCGGATTTGGTCAAGGCTGTAACGCCCTGATGTTTGAAGTCACGGATCGAATTACGGAATTGAAGCCGCGTGATGGCTTTGACGGCGCCATGAATAAAAAGCTGACCATCAACAATTATCAAAAATGGCTCAAATTTCGTGATCTGATTCAAACCGAAATGGGGATCCGTGCCGAAGCACCCACCCAAACGGCCACCACGGTCCTGTGGCGTAAAAACAAAATGATTCTGGGTCTGGTGGGTGGCAAATGCAAAGACTGCGGCACCCCCCAATTTCCTAAAATGGACATATGCGTAAATCCGGATTGCGGTGCCGTAAACAGCCAGGAAGATTACGAATTTTCCGATGTCCCCGCCAAGGTTAAAACCTT
The DNA here is from genome assembly GCA_964452555.1 of uncultured Desulfobacterales bacterium. Classification (GTDB taxonomy): domain Bacteria; phylum Desulfobacterota; class Desulfobacteria; order Desulfobacterales; family B30-G6; genus B30-G6. The sequence continues at coordinate 33,173 of CAYVMI010000036.1, read as the reverse complement.
CACGGGCGACTTGTTGTCGGTTTCCGTGGATCCGCCGGCCATATACGGTATGGTCCAATTCGAAGGCGGCGGTCGCATGATGGCCGATTTTACCGACTGTCGTCTGGAAGATATCCAGGTGGGTCTGCCTGTGAGTATGGAATTCAAACGCAAAGGTGTTGATAAAGAACGCGGCTTTTCCAATTATTTCTGGAAGGCGGTGCCGATTCCGGGCGCAGAAACCGATAGCGACCAACTTGGTTTCGACGGGCAAGTGGCCATTGTTACCGGGGCCGGTGCCGGGCTCGGGCGGGTATATGCCCTGGAACTGGCCCGCCGGGGCGCCCGGGTGGTAATCAACGATCTGGGCGGCGCCCGTGACGGGTCCGGAACCGGATCGGCCTCACCAGCTGACCAGGTGGTTGCCGAGATCAAAGACCAAGGCGGGGAGGCCGTTGCCAACTATGACAACGTGGCCACACCCGAAGGCGGCCAGGCGATCGTTCAGACCGCGCTGGATACCTTCGGCGGGGTTGATATCCTGATCAACAATGCCGGTATCCTCCGAGATAAAAGCTTTCTCAAAATGGAGCCCGAAAACTGGCAAGCGGTTCTCTCGGTTCACCTGGACGGCGCCTATCATGTCACGCGTCCGGCCATGACCGTTATGAAGGAAAAAGGCTATGGCCGTATCATCATGACCACCTCCGCCGCCGGTCTATACGGCAATTTCGGGCAGACAAATTATTCCGCCGCCAAAATGGGACTGGTGGGCTTGATGAATACCCTTAAGTTGGAAGGCCAGAAATACAACATCAAGGTCAATACCATCGCACCCATTGCCGCCTCCCGTCTGACCGAAGATGTGATGCCGCCGGATCTTTTTGAAAAATCAAAACCGGAATACGTATCACCCTTGGTGACCTATTTGGCCAGTGAAACCTGTCAGGAGTCCGGTGGCATTTTTAACGTCGGTATGGGCTATTTTAACCGTGCCGCCATCCATACCGGCCGCGGAATCCAGATTGGTGACACCGATAACTTTCCCACCCCGGAGATGCTTCGCGATAATATGGACGCCATCAACAGCTTGGATGGCGCCGCTGAATTGGCCGATGCCAATGCAGCCATATTTGCCCTCATTGCACCGCCGGCCGAATCAGAGGCTGAACCCTCCACGGACAGCGGCTCGGGCGGTCCGGATGTCGGCGCCGTGTTTGCAGATATGCAAAATTCGTTTAAAGCCGATGCGGCCGCAGGTGTCGAGGTGGTGTTTCAATTTAACATTTCCGGATCAGGCGGCGGTGAATGGTATTGCGAAATAAAGGACAAGACCTGCACCATTGAGTCCGGTGTCCACACTAAAGCGGTCTGTACCCTTGAAATGGCGGATTCCGATTTTCTGGACATGATGTCGGGCAAACTGCCAGCCATGCAAGCCTATACATCGGGCAAACTTCAAATCGGAGGAGATATCCTCAAATCTCAATTGATTGAACAATTATTTAAAATTTGAATTCGCCTGTGCGGGTAGAATTCGATAAGGAGCCTGGCTGGGGCTTACGTGAAGGCCTCAGTCGAGTCACAGCGGGGAATTCAAATTAAATGGAGGAATACCATGGCCACAGGAATTAAAGATAAAGTTGCTATCATCGGTATGGGCTGTACCCGGTTTGGGGAGCGCTGGGATGTGGGGGCCGAGGAATTGATGGTGGAAGCGTTTCAGGAATGCCTTGCCGATGCAGGTCTTGAAAAAAAGGATATCGAGGCTGCCTGGTTCGGCAGCTGCCTGGATGAGATCAACGTCGGCAAAAGTGCACTCCCCTTGTCACTGGCGCTAAGATTACCCATGATCCCGGTTACGCGTGTTGAAAACTTCTGCGCCACCGGCACCGAAGCCTTCCGGGGTGCCTGCTATGCGGTTGCATCCGGAGCCTATGACATCTGCCTGGCTCTAGGCGCCGAAAAACTCAAGGATACCGGCTATGGCGGATTACCCAGCTTTACCGGATCCAACGCCGGCACCCTTACCTGGCAATGGTTCCCGAATTTAACCGCACCAGGCGCCTTTGCACAATTAGCCAGTGCTTACGCCGCCAAATATAAGGTCAAAGATCAGGACCTCAAACGCGCCATGGCGCATATTTCCGCCAAAAGCCATGCCAACGGCGTCCTGAATCCCAAAGCCCATCTGCGCAAAGCTGTGTCGGTTGACCAAGTCATGGCTTCGCCCATCATCGCCCACCCATTGGGCCTGTTTGACTGCTGCGGCGTCAGTGACGGCGCGGCCTGCGCCATTGTAACCACCCCGGAAATGGCCGAAAAACTCGGCAAAAAAGACTTTGTCACCGTCAAAGCCTTGCAGCTGGCCTTGAGCAGCGGCGAGGAGCTCGGCTACAATGACTGGGATGGCGATCATTTTAAAACCACGAGTAAATGCAGCCGTATGGCCTACCAGGAAGCCGGCATTGATAATCCGCGTGAAGAGATCAGTATGATGGAAGTCCATGACTGTTTTTCCATTACCGAACTGGTTACGTATGAAGATTTACATATTTCCGAACGCGGAAAGGCGGTTCAGGACATTATGGATGGGTTTTATGATCGCGATGGCCAGGTTCCCTGCCAGGTGGACGGCGGACTGAAGTGCTTTGGCCATCCGATTGGCGCTTCGGGTCTGCGCATGCTTTATGAGATGTACCTGCAGCTGCATGGTCGGGCGGAGGAAAGACAGATCGAGAACCCCAAATTTGGTCTGACCCATAATTTGGGCGGATTTCCGTCTATGAATGTTTGTAGTATATCGATTATAGGCAAGTATGCCTGATATCGCACTACGATACCAGGCATACATAAGGACTCAAGGAGCCAAGAACCCCAGGCTGTTAGGCTGAAGACTGTTAGGCTGTTAGCAGCTAATAGTCTAATAGCCTAAACGCCTAATAGTCTATCGATAGAACAAAGTCTAAACCTTCCGAACAATATAGGCAGACCATACAAGGTGTACTACTTATGGATATCTTGAACTACACCGACAAGCACAATGACTTCCGGGAACGATTAAAGGCGTTCGTATCCGCTGAAGTAACCCCCAATGTTGACAGGTGGGAGCAAGACGGTATCGAGCCCAAAGAAATTTGGCGCCGGATGGGGCGCAATGGCTTTCTTTGTACCGACGTCCCTGAAACATACGGCGGTATGGGCGGAGACTTTCTCTATTCATTCATCGTCACCGAGGAACTTTCCCATTCATTGCATACCGGCCTGGCTGCTGTGCTCCATTCCGATATCGTCGTACCCTATATCACGGCCTTTGGTTCTGAGGAGCTGAAACGTAGATACCTGCCCGGTTGTGTCTCCGGCGATATTATCACGGCCATCGCCATGACCGAACCGGGTGCGGGATCCGATCTTGCCAGCATAGCCACAACCGCCGAAGAAGAAGGCGACCAGGTGATCCTGAATGGTTCCAAAACCTTTATTTCCAATGGAATCAATGGTGAGCTGTTTATCGTGGCCGCCCGGGATCCGGCGATCGAAAACCCGTATCAGGCTATCTCCCTCTATCTGGTGGAGGACGGCACCCCCGGATTCGAACACGGCCGACACCTTGAAAAAATGGGCTGGTGGAGTCAGGATACGGCTGAGCTCTTCTTTTCCAAGTGCCATATTCCAGCGACGAATCGGTTGGGAGATAAAGGCGCCGGCTTCCTCATGCTCATGCAAAAACTCCAGCAAGAACGCCTGATGTGTGCCCTGGGTGCCCAGGTGGCTGCCGAACGCATGGTTGAATGGATCACGGAATATTGTAAAAACACCCGGATCAAGGGCAAGCCTCTGTCCAAATCCCAGGTGGCCCAGTTTGCCCTTGTGGACATGGCCGCAGAAATTATTATCGGTCGTGCCTTCATGGAAAAACTGGTGGCCGAACACATGGAACATAAAGATATCATCGTGGAAACATCCATGGCCAAATTCTGGACCACTGAGATGGCCAATCGTGTTGCCGATCGCAGTGTCGATCTGTGCGGAGACTATGCCACGCTCGAAAAATGTCCCCTGGCGCGCGCCTGGCGCGATATCCGTGTCACCATGATCTTTGCCGGCACCAATGAAATAATGCGTGGAATTGCCGCTAAGTTTATGGGTTTATAGAGGGTTCAGGGTTGCAGGTGTGAAGGGTTGATGATCTTTGCCTTCGGTTGTGAATCAACTAGGAGTAGAAGATCAGCAGTGAAATTTATCCCTACACCCCTTCAAACCGCCACCCCTCCAACCCTTATGGATCACAAGATCAAAAAGACAATCAATTCCAATAACAGCTTTAGGCCATACAAAGGAGTATACCATGGACAAATTCGACGTCGCCGTAATCGGAGCAGGCAATGGTGGACTGACTGCCGCCGCTTCTTTGGCTCAGAAAGGTCTTAATGTACTCCTCCTGGAAAGACACAACATTCCGGGTGGATGTGCCACCAGTTTTTGCCGGGGTCGATTTGAATTTGAAATCGCCCTGCATCAACTTAGCGGTCTGGGCACACCGGAAATGCCCGGCCCTCTGCGCATGGGCCTGGACAAACTGGGTGTTATGGATGATTTGGACTTTGTTGAAATCACCGATTTATACAGCGTCCATAATCCTGAAGGCTTTCATATCACCCTTAAACCGGAAAAAACGCAAATCATAGAAGAACTCAAAAGTGCCTTTCCGCACGAAAAGGAAGCCATCGATTCCTTTTTTGATCTGGTGTATCAATATGCCAATGACATGGTCGGCGCTTTTATCTTTCGGGATCCGGAACCGAGTCGTGAAAAATATCCCCGTCTGTATTCTTACGCATTTAAAAATGCCGGTGATGTACTGGATGAACTATTCAGTGACCCGCTTCTTAAAGCAGTTTTGTCTGTCTATTGGGGATATTTGGGTGTATCCATCGATCAGCTCTCTTTTGCTTACCTGGCCATGGTTCTCTGGCAATATATTGAATTTAAACCCCATCACATCAAAGGGGGGTCCCAAGCACTATCCAATGCCGTCTTCAATAAATTTTTATCCCACGGTGGTACGGCCAAATTCAATTGTGGCGCCAGCCAAATTCTAACCACAGGGGATGCAGTCGCCGGCGTCGTCACCGATCAAGGGGATGAAATCGCATGTGATTACATTGTTTCCAATGCTTCACCCATCGTCACCTATGGGCTCATGATCGGTGAAGATAAGATTCCTGAAAACACCATTACCGAGGTGAAAAGCCGTCAACTGAGCACCTCGGCCATGACCATGTTCATCGGCTTTGACTGCGAACCGGAACAGATCGGAATCCACGAATCCACCAACTTTCTGATGATGGATACGGACATGTCCATTCGCAACCACGAACGTATGCGTCAAATCGATATCGAGAATGAACTCCTGGTCCTGAGTTGTTACGATGTAAGCGACCCTGATTTTTCTCCCCCCGGCACCTGTCAGGCCAATATCGTGACCTTAAAATACGGAGAACCTTGGCTCAGAATTCCACCCCAGCAATATCTGGATGTCAAGTTTCGCTGCGCCGAACAAATGCTCCAACGCGTCCAGGAAATTTACCCTGATATCCGTACCCATATCGAAGAAATCGAAGTGGGTACCCCCTTGACGCACATGCGCTACCTGGGTCATCCGCTGGGGGCCATATACGGATTCGAACACCAGACCAAGGATTCGCTTTTCTTTCAGCCGGGACGCTATTCGCCCATAAAAGGCCTTTATTTTGCAGGCGGATGGGCTGGTGACGGCGGATTTGAGCCCACCTTGCGGTCCGGAATGGCCGCGGCCAAGTCCATTACCAAACAATTGGACCAAAAATAGAAAACCCGGCCAGATGATATGGCTCTTATTTCACCATTAACCGAAGTATTCGTTCCACATAAAAAAGTGACTAAAGTACCTAAAGTGATCTAAAGTGCCTAAAGTGAAGGTATTTTATCTATTTTATATAAGATAGAGCGAAGCTGATTTAACTTTCCAAGTACATCAAGGTAAAGAAGTCAGACGCTCTGGAAAGTCTTCAACTTTAGCTCACTTAGAATTAAGGATTTATATCACAATTTTATTTCATGCTGTGTTTTATGTTGTCGTGACCTCAAACTATAGGAGAGCTTCATGAGAAAAGGCATCTGGGAACAATTCGATGGCTATGATGAGATTCGAACCGAAATCGAGGCCAGCCGCTTAGTCGCCAGAAAGCGCTCTTTTAGCCTGGATTTTGCCGATCAGTATATCGACCGGCTGCATCCCCATCGGCTTAATCTTGAGGTGGCTGACATTATCCCCGAAACCAGCGATACCCTGACATTTCGGCTGACACCAGCGGATACGGCGCTGCCGCCATTTTTGGCTGGGCAGTATCTGGCATTATACCTTGAAGTGGACGGTATCCGCACAACAAGGCCTTACAGCATCTCATCACCACCGAATCAAGCCGGCTACTATGATATCACCGTCAAACGCGTGCCCGATGGCCTGGTTTCCAATTTCCTCCTGGATCAGGTCAAAAAGGGTGACCAATTGACCGCTTCCGGTCCCCAAGGTAATTTTTATTTCAATCCTCTGGTGCATGGCAACACCATGATCTGCATCGCCGGCGGGAGCGGCATCACACCCTTCATGAGTATGATTCGGGAAATAATCGAACGCGGTCTCTCGCGCAGAGTGATTCTATATTACGGCAACCGGTCATCGGACGATATCATATTCCATGAGCAGCTATCACGAATCGCCGACCGTTTTGATCGCATCCGTTATATCCCCGTTATTGAAAACGCTTCCGATAATTATGAAGGCCAGTGCGGTTTGATTACCGCCGACCTCATCAAGGAAACGGCCGGGAGCATGGAAGCCGCCACTTTCTTTCTATGCGGCCCCCAGGGCATGTATGATTTCTGTTTACCTCAGATTGACCAGTTGGGCATACCTCACCGAAAAATTCGGAAAGAACTTTACGGCCCCCCTGCTGATATCGTCCGGGATCCTGCCTGGCCCCCGGATATTAAACCGGATCATCTGTTTTCAATTTCAGTTAAAGGCGGTCCCAATATCAGCGCCCCGGCCCCGGTTCCACTCCTGGTCTCGCTGGAAAAACATGGCATTGTACCCCCCTCCATATGTCGGTCCGGTGATTGCAGCATGTGCCGGGTTAAGGTGCTTTCAGGCAAGGTATTCCAACCAGCAGGTACGCCGGTTCGGAAATCCGATAGCCGCTATGGGTACATACATGCCTGTGTTTCATATCCGTTGACGGATCTAGAAATCCTAATTTGAAATCAGGCCGCGCTGCAGACAGCGCGGCCTGATTTCAAATTTTAGCTTTACATTTATCAAAACAGAATTATTATTCACCTCAGGATTATAAAAGCACACATCACACCCGTATATCTTTTAAGGACTTTTCCATGAAATATAAGGTTCCCGAGGAGTACCAGGCCCGTTTTGACATGTTGCTACGCTCACTGCCGCTGGATTTGCAAAATGATATCGAATTGCAAGAAGCCCTTCTGGTACATTTGAAACTGGGTGGCATGAATTTGGCCCGGCATCTAGCCGACACCACCACCAAATACCATAATGTGGATGTCCTCGAAATAGGGACGGGGCTGCGGTTTCCCAAGGTTATAGACACCAAGCCCGAAGACCAGGAGAATGAAGAGGATGATCTGGATGATGAGGATGGTGACAATGAAGAGAATGAGGATGAGGAGGATGAGGAGTGAAGCTCCACTCGCTTAGGCTCGTTTCACTTCACTTTCGGAAAATGCGGGCGCATTTTCAACCCAATATTTATCCAACTTGAACAATTCTTCTGGAATCCGGTTATTTAATGGCCACAAATCATGAGTGAAGCGCCACTCCCTTAGGCTCGCTTCACGTCACTTTCGGAAAATGCGGGCGCATTTTCAACCTAATGTTTATCCAACTTGAATAATTCTTCTGGACGCGGTTATTTAACGGCCACGGATCATGAGTGATGCTCCACTCCCTTAGGCTCGTTTCACTTCACTTTC
>CAYVMI010000036.1:0-25051 GCA_964452555.1 uncultured Desulfobacterales bacterium | reverse complement strand
GGCCACGGATCATGAGTGATGCTCCACTCCCTTAGGCTCGTTTCACTTCACTTTCGGAAAATGCGGGCGCATTTTCAACCTAATATTTATCCAACTTGAACAATTCTTCTGGAATCCGGTTATTTAATGGCCACGGATCATGAGTGATGCTCCACTCCCTTAGGCTCGTTTCACTTCACTTTCGGAAAATGCGGGCGCATTTTCAACCTAATATTTATCCAACTTGAACAATTCTTCTGGAATCCGGTTATTTAATGGCCACAAATCATGAGTGAAGCGCCACTCCCTTAGGCTCGTTTCACTTCACTAAATTTTACGCAGCTTTAACGGATTTTCAGGAATCCGGCTATTTGCCTGCCGCAGCTGTTCGTCACTTGAAATAACAGCCACACCCTCCGCCGCTCGGTCTTTACCAAAATAACGCTGGGCCGTATCGACAATACTGGCCTTATTCAGATTCAATAGTTGTTGCTTAAAGCGCCTGCGACTCTCATCTGTCATTGAAATTATGCGACGATAAAATGCTTTCCTGGCAGCAGGCCCGGGTGGATCCGGTTTATCGATATCCGAGCATACCTGTAAAATGGCTTCCTTAACATCCTCTTCTTGATAATCCCCGCTGGTGATGAATTGATTGGTGCGTTTATATACTTCCAAGGTAGCCAGGATATGCGGATCGCGATAAGATGCCAGGCTGAACAATCCATTTTCCATGTTGTAGACCGCAAAGCCACCGTAGGCACCGCCCTTTTCACGAATCTCTTTGTGTAAGTACAGGGAGCGCAACATTTTACTGATTACGGCCAAACCCGGAGCATCCACATGGTCCATACGAACCGATTTAAAGGTCTGGGCCACGAAGGACACAGACGTCTCGGTCGCCCAACCTTCCCGAGGCAAGCCATTGGGAATATTAATCTTTGGCGGATTAAACAGATGAATACTCTCGGTATCCTGTTCTAACCCTGGTGTGAGCGATCGTTGCGATACCACGGGTATAATCTGATCCAAGGGTTCAGCTTCACCCACGAGCGCCGTCGTAAAATTCGCTGGAACCATCACCTGTTCTCTTATCATTGAAAGTTTTGCCGCCAGGGAATCCAACTGGTCGCTATTCAGATCAGCGGTTATTTCCTTGATATAAAGAAGCTGATGCGCACCACTCCAGAGTTCACTGATATAAGCACTCGTGGAAAAGTTTCTGGAGGAAAGGGATATGGCATAGCGATGTCCATTATGAATAATCATTGATTCCAAACCGGCACGATATTCCAGCAACAAGCTCTTCAGGCGTGCCTGATCCGCAAAGGAAATATCGAACAAGATCTCCTGAACCAACTCAAACATATTGTCCAAATTTCGATTCAGACATTTCGCATTAACGGTGATAAAGGGCACACATTGGCCCTCGGCATCAAAACGGGTACGGACGTTGGATGCCAAACTGATGCCACCGGTATAGGCATCGATGCGTTGGACGATCTCGGTAAAATCTCGCTTGCTGGTTCCCAGGCGGGGCATGGCGTAGCAAAAAAATGGTATCAGCGCTAGTTGGTCCGTATCCAGGACTTCCGCACCCAGGGCAGTGGTGGCATAAAAAATACCGGATGTTGGCTGCTGATAACAGACTGCCGTCGTGGCCCGTGCGCACTTGGATGCCGGAATGGAATGGACATCCGGGGGCACATCTGTTAGGGACAGGGTTGGCAGAATGGATGTGTCTTCGCTGGTCTCCTGCAGCGTCTCGAGCGCCTGCGCATCAGCTTGAATACGGTCTAATTCGGTACTGTTTAACTTTTGCTTGATCGCATTAAGCTCAGCTCGCACCCGCTCTTTATCCCTTTTGGCCAACTCCGCATCAGGCGAAAGAACCAACCGGGCACGATGCCGATTTTCCAGCAGATAGTGTTTAATCTGCCGTTCGAAAAAGCCCTTTTTAGCTATTTCTTGGCGGAGTTTTTCCAGATCCTGCTCGAACATTAATACCTTTTCAGGACTACCGCCATGCAGCCAACTGCCCACAAATGAAAGCAACAGCTTGATGCCGTAAGGATAGGGTGTATTGGTAATTTCACGGCGGTGGAATTCGATTTGATGAATGGCAGAATCAATCAAGGCATCATCGATGCCGTGAGCTACCAGTTGCTCGAGAACGTCAAATATTAACTTCTCAATCGTATCAGCATTGTTCTCATCCACATCCTTGAGACCACAAGCGAACAAGGTATCGCGATTATCCGCATCAAAACCGGAACCATCGGATAAGGCCGTACCCATTTCAGAATCCATCAAGGCCTTTCGCAAGGGCGAGGCTGAATTGCCAAGCAAGATCTGCTCCAATAGCTTGAGGGCCAATACTTGAAAGGCATCCTGAATATCCGAGATCAGCCAGGCCAGGCATACCTGAGACTTTTTCGACGTCAAGGCTTCTGAGTCTAAAGGATAAAAATACCGGGCTTGTTTGGGTTCTTTCCACCGGTCCTGGAGTGCGACCTCCGTCCCCGGATCGATCTTTTGATAATGACCCAAGACTTTCGCTTGAATGCTCTTTAAATGTTCAAGCAGCGCTAGATTGCCATAGGTATAAAAAAATGAATTGCTGGGATGATAGTGTTTCTGATGAAAGCGCGTCAATTGCGCATGTGTCAAAGTCGGAATCACGGCCGGATCGCCACCCGAGTTATTATGATAGGTGGTGTCCGGATACATGGCGTTGAGGATCGAGCGTACCATGACCTGGTCGGGAGAAGACATGGCACCTTTCATTTCGTTATAGACCACACCCTTATATACCAGTTGAATATTCCCTGAGGATGCCTCTTCCACCTCCAGGCGGTGCCCCTCCTGTTTAAAACTGAGGCGGTCTATGTTGGGAAAAAAAGTCGCATCCAGATACACATCCATCAAGTTGTAATAATCTTTTTGATTCTGGGTACTGAAAGGATACATGGTCCAATCCGAGGCCGTAAAGGCATTCATGAAGGTATTCAGGCTTCTTTTCAACATCGAGAAGAACGGATCGCGGACCGGATATTTTTTACTACCACACAGAACCGTATGCTCCAAAATATGGGCAACACCCGTTGAATCTTTGGGTACGGTTTTAAAGGCAACGCTGAATGTATTTTCACGATCATCCGTATCAATATGGATATGCTTGGCCCCGGTGGGCAGATGTACCAAATCAACCAGAACCGAGTTGATTAGGTTCAATTCAACTGTCTTATTGATCTGATATCCCAATTGCCGGCAGGTATTTTGGAAGTCCGTTTGCTGATATTTATTTATTTTCATATAATTAATTTCTGATTCCGTTCTGAATTAAGCTGCTGTGTAAATACCCCGACTCACACGTTTTATCCGTTTTAAACTGTGCAACCGAAATAATATATTGCGTAGCTTCTTATCGTCATAATCGGTCTTACGTTTGATATCGGCGATATTTAAACCTTTTCTGGAGCGCTTGATAATTGCATAAACACGGTCGGAGGCAGTGGGCATCCTTGTTCCTCTTTTAGCGGTCGACTTTGCTCCGGCCTTGCCGCTAGCAATTCGTCTGGATTTCGATTGACCACTTCGGATCAATTTTTCGAGTTTATCCAAACGCGCATGAATTTTCTCTACATCCTTTTTAGTTGGGATGTCATAGTGTTGCATAAAAAATTTGATCATCGCATCGAAAGTTACCGTCTTGCGTTTTCCTTTTACCATGAAATCCTCCTTTTACTAATGACTATTTACTGCTAGTAAAGCATTTGGATACAATTTAAGGACAAATAAAGCAAAAGTCAAGTTACCCCAGCGTTGCAAGGGTCGGAGGGTAAACAACATGGCAAAAGTAGACATCATCCTGCTTACATTGGGCTAGCTTAGAAAGTGAAGTCGGAAGAATACACCTGGGGGAATAACCGGGAAATGGTACTATCGCTACGTTATTGAATATAATTACAACTCATTAACTGTAGTTTGACATGTTGTTTATGCAAATTTGGGGTTACGCTGAATTGGTTTGATAGCGGTATGGTTTCATGCTAATACACCCTGACATCGCAACCATGGGGTAGATTTTTTTCATGACAAACGCCAAACCATCTTTCAAGGACCGGATCAAATCGCTTGTTGATCGCATTAAAAAGCTTCAGGGCGACCCACGCTATATTGCCATGGGCATGGCTATTGGCGTATTTGTAGGCGTCACCCCCACCATACCCTTTCACACCATTATCGCCATTGCTTTGGCGTTTGTATTAAAGGGCAGTAAACCGGCGGCGGCCATTGGTGTGTGGTTTGCCAATCCCGTAACCATACCCATTTTTTATATCGGCAGTTTTAAGCTGGGAACCCTCATTCTAAACAAGCCCATACCCTTTGATGTAAAGTTTGAGTCCCTGAATGAATTAATGACGCTTGGGTTGGACGTGACCATCGCCATGGTGGTGGGCGGGGCGATTTTAGGCATCCTGCCGGCCATCCTGGCCTATATATTGACGTACCGTTTCATGCTTATGGTACGCGAGAAAGCGCGGAAGAAAAAGGAGTCACGGCTCCAAGGGGCCGAGGATTCGAGTGGACAAGATGGCACCAAGGAGTAGGCATATGGCATCCGGCATCCGGTATCCAGCATCCAGAAACCAGTATCCAGCATCCGGTTTGTCATATCGAGTCCCGATTGCTTAAATTACAATTTAAAACTTTGCTCATGGCAACTTAAAACCTAAAACTTAAAACCTAAAACCGCCAAATGACCTCACCCTCCCTCATTATGAAAGCATGGAACCTGCGGCCCAAGAAGAGCTTGGGACAAAATTTTCTCGCCGATCAAGGGAGCGCGCAAAAAATTGTAAAGCGATCGGGCCTCAATGCCGAGGATGTCGTGTTGGAAATTGGCTCCGGACTCGGAGCTCTGACCTTACCGATGGCCCGCATGGCCCAAAAAGTCTATGCCGTTGAAAAGGATAAGACGCTGATCCCGCCGCTCACCAAGGAAATTGAAATCGCTGGTCTGAAAAATGTCCGGATACTAAATCAGAATGTACTTACTTTGGACCTGGCCGCCATCGCCGAGCGTGAAAACCGGCCTTTGGTGGTCATGGGAAATATTCCCTATAACATCTCATCCCAAATTTTTGTGCAACTGGCAGTTAATCGTCGCTTTATAAAATCAGCCGCCCTGATGTTTCAAAAGGAATTGGCCCAGAGAATTATGGCCTCACCGGGATCGAAGGTTTATGGGCGCCTGGCAGTCATGGCAAGTTATTGTGCCAAAGTGCATGTGATTGCTGAAATACCGGCAGCCCGTTTTTATCCCAAACCTCAAGTCGATTCCCTTGTTTTAAGCATTGCCTTCGGGAAACAGACACAGCCCCCGGCGGTCGATGAGACCTTCCTTTATAAAACAGTTAAAGCCGCATTCTCAAGACGGCGTAAAACCCTTAAAAATGCACTGGCGGGACCGATTCTACAATTGGACGCGACTACAGCCAAGAACCACCTCATGACGGCCGGAATCGAACCCAGTCGGCGGGCGGAAACACTAGCGGTTGAAGAATTCGTGAAATTGAGTAATCAAATGTATGCGGCGGGAATTCGATAAAATCGCGGAGCGATTTTATAAGACTATTAGACTGTAGGCTGTAGACTAATAGTCGCCTACAGCCTGGTCTTTGATCCTATAACCTAAAACTATCCATTACATCGCTTCGGCGATGGAAACCGTCCTATCCCCCAGCATGTTGACATAGCTGCCCATCTCATTGTCGTACCAGCCGTATATCACGGCCTGCGTCACGGGTACGCGAATGATGGTTTTTTGCATGGAGTCCATTACACAAGCATCCAGCCCCGGTATCTTCGCGAGATCGATGGTCACCTCGGCCGTACGACGATGGGTCTCATGCCCCTCGATGATGGCGGCTGCCCGGGGGGTACCAACTATGTCTCCGCTTACGTTTTGTTTGTCTGTGTAGAATAGATATCCGTCAGGTTCATTTTCGGCCGCCTGTCGGTAAACATCATTGATTAGCTCCCGCCGAATGGGTTCGCTGTCCATTTCCTCCTGCAGGTTGACCACCAGGATTATCAAAGATCCCGTGGCTGTCGGAATCCGCACCGATTCGGCTATAAAACCGATCTGTTCCATCTCGGGGATTACCAGTCTCAGGGCTTTGGCTGCTCCCGTGGTGGTTAAAATGATATTGTTCATGATGCTGCGATTTTTACGCAAATCAGTTTTGCCGGTCTTGGGCAGGCGATCCAAAACCGCCTGCGATCCGGTGGCCGCATGTACCGTGGCCATGGATGCGGATAGAACCCGTTTAGGGCCGAAAGCATTTAAAAGCGGTTTGACCATATGGGCCAGGCAGGTCGTGGTGCAGGATGCATTCGATATCAGGCAATGTCGTCGCGGGTCATAATCATTGGCATTGATTCCCATCACCGTGGTAACCGCATCTTCGGGAATACCTTTGCCTTTATCCCCAATCTTAAAAGGAGCCGAAAGAATAACCTTATCCGCGCCGGCATCCAAATGTCCCCGGGGTGAACCCTTGGGATGATCGGCCGGCTGGGTGGGATCCAAAAATTGCCCTGTGGTATCCACGACCAGACGTACATCTTCTTGACGCCAACCGATATCGATGGGGAGTCTGTCGGTCCGCAAAAATTTCACCAAGGTATTATCGATCAACATGCTACCCTGGCTCTCGTTGATTTCTGATATCACCGGTGGGGCGGCCTGACCATATAAAAAAGCATGCAAGCGCCCATAGGAACTGTCCCTTTCCACATAATGGGCAATGTCCTCTAGCGATGTTCCGGATTCTCTGCCAATATTGACCACAATTTCGGAAAAAAATTTGCGCGCCACATGGTGCCAAATCGTCAGTTTGCCGATTCTCCCGAATCCATTAACACCAAGCTTGAGACCTTTGGTATTGATATTGTCTTTACGCATAGAGCCCTCCACCCCTTTAAATCTCTATAATATATTGATATTATGTATTTTTTTAATAGTCACCCGCCACCTGCATGGAATGACGGAATGCTTGCATATTGGACAAAAAGACATTATTGAGAAAGCATCTATTCGTTTGTCCTTAGTTCTCCAAGATAAACCGATCCTTCCCGGCCATCAATACTGATCTTGTCTCCGGGTGCCAGACTGACCGTACCAAATATACATATTTTTTGTTTTTCATCGCATACCATGTTGTTGCAGCCCACCACACTGGTTTTGCCAAGTCGGTGCGTAACCACGGCCGCATGAGAGGTGACCCCCCCGCGGGAGGTCAGCAAGCCGTCCGAAGCGTAAATTTCCTTGATATCATCCGGGACGGTATCGCTGCGGACCAGGATCAGGGGGGTATTCGGCTCCGATGACCGCCAGTCATCGATCTCTTTTAAAGAAAATACAATGCGCCCGCTTAAAGCACCGCCGCTCACACCAATGCCATGTCCCAACATGCGGGTTTCATTGATGGACGCCAGATCAAAGGTCATGGCCTTTTTGCGTTCACGAATACCCATATCCCGGGTTTGCAACAGATATAAATCTCCTTCTTGGGGGCTCTCAAAGGTGAATTCCATTTCCTGGGGACTCCAGCCCCGCCTTTCGATCAATTCCACCGCCCAGTTTTTCATGGCGGTATAAATCTCAGGGAAATGCGTTTCCAGGGTAATATCGGTTTCGCGCAACTCGATATCCTGCTGCGAAATGGAAATAGGCAAGGTAGTTACCAGGCCCGAAACCACGTCTTCGCCCTGATTGCCGATGGTAAAATCCCCCCACAATCGCAGACTATCGCCCGACCATCTGGGATTGTGCGTAAAAAACACACCGGCACCGGACTGCTCCGACATATTACCGAATACCATCGTTTGTATTGTTACCGCCGTCCCCCAATCATTGGAAATCCCCATAATCCTGCGATAGGTTTGGGCCCGGGCCGAACCCCAGCTGGACAAAACGTTCCGAATTGTTTCGTATAACTGTTCCAGGGGATCTTCCACGATATCGATGCCGGCATCGCGGATCATGCCCTTATAGGTTAGCGCCACTTTTCGCATTTGCTGACCCGTCATGTCTCGCTTAAATTGGGCGCCGGCGCGTCGCTTTAACTCACCGATAATACCGTCAAACTCATCCCGTTCAAGGCCATAAGCCATGCCGAAGCACTGTAGAAATCGCCGATAATTGTCCCAGGCAAACCATTCATTGTCGGTGACCGCGGCGATACCCGTAGTAATCTCCTCATTGATACCGACATTTAAGAATGTGTCCATCATACCCGGTTGTGAAATCGAGGATCCGCTCCGAACTGAGAATAACAACGGGTTTTTGGCATCACCAAACGATTTCCCGGTCCATTTTTCCATCCTGCGGATATGCTGTACGACCTGTTCCTTAAAGTTTTCTTCAGCCGGTTGATAGCTTTCAATGATTTCTCGACATCTAAACACCTCGGTTGTCAAGATAAATCCGGGCGGTACCGGCAGATTGAAGCTGTTGAGCTTGACCATGTTGAGGCCCTTGCTTCCCAGGTGGATGATGCCGGAAACACGGGGATTGACACGCTGAATCACGGCCACGGCGTTTTTGGGGTCGTAGCGTAACAACTGCTGAAGTTGATCCGTGGGGAGTTTGTTGGATTGTTGAAAAAGTGTGTTGAGAATGCGCCCCAGAAATAAATCCAGTTGCTGAATTCCGGTTGTCAGGGCAATGCGATCACGAAAGAAGACTTCAGATATGCGGTAGCGGAGGTTTTCCTTTTCAGACTCGCCATTGGTTGGCAAGTATTTTTTCAAAATCTGGTTGGGGGATAATTTATCGATGATACCCACCAAATTTTTCCCGTGAATATTGCCAAAATGGTCATTGATGACATTTTTTACCGCCCGGGCAAATCCTTTAAAAATATCCAGATACTGGGTAAAGGTAAAACCGCTGACACCCAGGGAGTGAGCCAGCATCTCCATTTGGCGTTCGATTTCAACCGAATGAATTCCCTCGATTCTGAGAGCTTTTTCAAACAGCTTGAGGTGGTCATAAATCTGAAAAAAGGTCGCCTTGGTAATGAGGCTCAGATCGGTGCTTTCCACCAATTCCTCAAACAGGGTATTGACCAGAGATTCGAGTCGATAGGTCAACCCCAGGGCGTCAAACTTCATCTCGTGATAGGAACCGTACATGGACGGGATGTCTACGGTAAAATGCCGTTTTTTATAGATGTCTTCTCGAACCTCAAAGGGTTTTTCCGATAAAATTAAATATTTCAGGAATTCGAGATATTCGAGCATCAAGGGGATTTTTTTGCGCAGGGAGGGTTCGGCTAAAGCCGCTTCCAATTTGTCCAGACCGGGAAACCCCTCTGTCTTTAATTTATTGACGTGTCT
Source organism: uncultured Desulfobacterales bacterium (assembly GCA_964452555.1). Classification (GTDB taxonomy): domain Bacteria; phylum Desulfobacterota; class Desulfobacteria; order Desulfobacterales; family B30-G6; genus B30-G6. The sequence continues at coordinate 15,661 of CAYVMI010000036.1, read as the reverse complement.
CTTAATGGCGATAAAATCGAGATGATATTTCTGATGCAGGTATTGGTAAAAGGCTACCGCCAGTTGTAGGCGTTCACAATCCTGGGGGGCCGCATCCGAAACTTCGGCCAGCAGCTTTTCTAATCGGGCCTCCTCGATGGTGAGAAGATCTTCGGGAATTCGAATTTTTGACCGGGCCAATTGCTTGATTACCGTGTGAACGCCATCGACAAATATTCCATCGGTCTCGATTTGGTTGTATATGACCGGCGGTACAAACGGCTTGATCACTTCCTTATCACGCAACAACCAAAATTTTAGGGTTGCCTCCATGAAGTGGATAATGAGATTGCTGCTCTCCACATGACTCTGCTTACGTAAAAAATGAACCAGGATGTCTTTGCGTTGGCTGAGTTCATCGATACGTGTCGATATGTCCCTGAGTTTGCCCTCGGCACCAATATCGTTGAAATAAACCGGGAAAAGACGTGCCAGCTGTTTGATCAGGTGGTAGACCGGCTCAATGTCGCTGTTTAAAATTCGGGTGATATCACGGGGAAAAAGATCGGTATCCTTGATATAGACACCACACAATGACAAATAAATGGTCAGGCTGGAAATCAAGCGGATGGAATACTTGGGATTCAGTTCAATCAATTCCAGCCAGGTGCGAATATTTAGGATATGGGCTGGATTAACCTGCACCTGCCAGTCATCACCTACGCCGGATACCATGGGAGCCTGGTAACCCAAGTCGATGACTTTTTCGATAAAATGGTTGACCAGGTCGCTATCATCGGTTTTGTAAACGCCCTTGCCCATGTTCAGAACACAATTAAGAGCTGTGGCCGGATAGTTCTCTGCCTGGGCATGCAAAATGGAAAATGTTTTTTCGATCAGATTCCAGATATACAGATTGGCCTCGTTTTCAATCAGCCAACTCAAAGTTCGGTTGATATCCCGCAAAGTTTCTTCGTGAATGATGGAAAGTCCGGATACATTCATCATTAAAAATAAGAAGATTACCTTCCAGCGCTTGCCTTCGCGACTGCTATCACACGCGGACAGCAGCTTTTCGGGTAGTTTTCGATAATGTTCAACAATTTGATTATACCCAGGCAGTTCCACCATTTGCTCGGTCTGCTCAAGCGGTCTCAGCTCTTGATCTTTGACAATATCGTCTAAACGCTGTTGCCATTTGTGAATCGATGCGTGCGATATATCATCGAAAAATTTGCCCCAGTCCTGATGTGATTCACTTTCATCCAATTCACTCTCAAACCAAGGCTGGGGATCCCTTGCATCCAGCCAGTAATCATACGTTGCCTGGAAGTACCGCACGACCAACTGATTCAGCCCGGTGTTGTCCATGGCGGTTTTCTGTTTGTGCTGCAAAAATATTTCACCCAATTGTTTTATTTGATAGTGGCTTTTGACGAACAATAAAAATAGTTCCGGCGGATAGGTATGAATCTGCTCAAAAGCCGAGGCAATCACGGGTGCAAACCGATCCAGGTCCGCTTCACAATCTCTAATTATTTTCTGGATAAATAAAAGTAAGTTGTCAGCAGCATCCATTTGGATCGATTGGCCACAATCCGCTTGAATGGCCTCGGAAAATATCTCCACGAAAGTTTGGGCTGCTTCCACACCGCGATCGTGACGCCGTAACAGATGGAAATAATCTAAGGAATATGTTCGGGCTTCATTAACGATGAATTGCCAATTCTTGTAGGGATGTGATAATTCTTCTAAAAAGGTAGCAACACCTTCTCGAATGCCAAAATATTGAGACATGGCCTCATGCAGGGCGCCATATTTGGGATCAATGGTCACTTCCACATAGTAATCAGCAATATTGGCTTCCAGCGCTTTGGATTTAATAGTCAAATTCCATCTCCATCAGCCCGAAAGTTGGAATAGCGATTCGGGTATTATTTCGCAGTTTGGGCCAAAAAATATATTAGTGACAGCTGGATATAGCGGTTTTAGATAATATATTCCGACTCAAATATACGGTGAAGGAGTATCCCTATTTTTTGGGATGTTACATATCATAATGAATATGACTCACTAGCGTAGTGCCCTACCGGATAGGAGATGGTTCCCCTGCCTTACCTTACTACCAGACGGCCTGATTTCATCTCCAATCCGGGGGCACAAATCCTGGCCTGGGTTGATATGTCCATCCTAAAAAATAGGGATACTCCTTCCATCGCCATCGGGACATTGTTATGACAATCCCTATAAAATGGTTTCAAAGCCTCAGATCGCTCCCAGAAACAAGACTGTGGGCGACACGCCGCACCTCTGAATTACCTCGGCGTGTTTCCGGAAAAAACGCAGCATACATGGGAGTATGTGAGTATTTTGAGAAGGACCACAACACCGTTATTGGGTGTTAGATGAGGCTTTGAAACCACTTTTGAATATTATCAAAGAAATCGGGTGTTTTCAAGATCCGGGCGCATCGGTTTGACTTTTTTGAAAATCAACTCGTAGGATGCAGACCATACTTCCCAATATAAGGCCCAGTGAAAGCAGAAAAACGATGCGGTAAGCATCCCCGTTCATATGGGCAAAATGATCCAGGAAGCTGCCAAATGTCATGGGTAAAGCCAGGGCAAACGGAGTTGTCAATATCGGCGCCACTGCGAAATACCCGGTAACATCAATTTGGCCGGACAACTTCTTGATGGCCGGCGGATATACAACCATACGGGAGCCCCGGGCAACGCCGAGCAAACCACTGGCCAGGAAAAAGCTCCATTGGGAACCGAAAAGCGTCAACAGCATCAGGGCGGTCATGGATGCACTTTTCGATATAATATACTTAGTGCGGGGGGCAAACATATCGAGTGATCCCAGGACGAAGTTGGTCATGATGGCGCCCAGGTATAGAAAGCTTACAAAAAAACCGGCCGCAATGGATGACTCAATGCCACAAAAAACGGTTGCATAGTTTGCATAAAAGGAGATGACCGTAACAATCACATAGAAGTCCATATCACCCGCCAAAAACCATAAAAAGTTACGGTTATTATAGATATGTACACCAGTGGTCTGCACATAACGTCGAAACGATCGATTCCTTTGCCGGGGAAGATCGGGTGCGCTCGGGATCTCTTTTGTTAAGAGGAAGAAAAATCCGCCACCGCAAAAGAGGATTCCCACGCTTAGAAATACCAGGGCGGAGGATGTTTGTGAAAAAGCGTAAGTTTCTACAATTTTAACGATCAGCAGACTGCTCGACAGTTTGGCAAAGTTTTGGGTCAGCAGCATGAATCCCATGCCGGAATAAGACTTTTTTTCTGTAAAAATATTGACGAGATAGTTCAACCAGACCGGGATCGTCATACCGACACATATGGAAAAGACAGCATAAGCCACGAAAAAGATGGTCAATATGGGTGCCTGTTCTCCCAGGAAGCAGAGAACTGCGCCAAAACAGACCAAAGACAAACCCGAGATAAGATGCAGATAAATAACCGAAGGACGCTTGTATTCAAGGCCTTCCGTGTAATAGCTTGATATCAGTGCAAAGACAGAGTTCCCCAAAAACGCGAATGCCGGGATCAAACCCACCTGAAAACTGGTGGCGCCCAGCGATTTCAAAAACAGCTGAAGGAAAGTCGACTCCACCACAATTGGAAGTCCCAGCCCCCAGAAAAACTCGGCACCGGATATGCCGACGACATTGCGTTTATAGTATTTGTCAATCATGATAAAAAATGTTTCACATTTTTTATGGGAGCGGCTTTGCCGCTTTTTTAATATTCGGTTTCAGCATCAAGCTGTCCTTGCATACTTTCATCAATTCAGCAACCATTAAGCCCCAAGGACTTCAAATTATGAACCGCATTTGTGGGATTGAAAACTCACGGATCCAAGCGGGTAAGACCTCAATAAGCAGTAGGCAGTAAGGCGTAAGCGGCTGGCAGCCGGGAGTAGGCAGTAAGGAGTAGGCAGCTGGTCCATCCAGCAACCGGCATCCGGCATCTGCCACACAGCTGTTTGCATCTTGCGCCTTATTCTGTTAAGGAAAAACCATCATGACAACCGATTACCACACCCCTGAAAACCGGTCTTCCTGGTTGGCGCAACATCTACCCGGGATCTATTTTTATTCCATGACGGTTTTGAATATATTGGCCGCCTCCAGGCGATGCAAAAAAAATACCTATTCCATCGACAAAAAAATTGAAAGCAGCGCAGGCGTACTCAGAACCCTGGAACGCATAGGTGTTGAGTTTGTTATTGAGAACATGTCAGCCTTTATTGACTTGAAGTCACCTTGCATATTTGTGGCCAACCATATGAGCGTTTTGGAAACCTTTGTTCTACCTTGTTTTATCATGCCCTATCGTAAAATCACCTTTGTGCTTAAACGTAGTCTCACGCAGTATCCCATCTTAAAACACATTATTCATAGCCTGCAGCCCATCGTCGTAGATCGTGAAAATCCCAGAAAAGATCTGCGGGCTGTATTGGATCAGGGTTTTAATTTTCTCAAGGAGAACATCTCCATTCTCATTTTTCCCCAAACAACTCGCAGCTTGGAATTTAACCCGGGAAGTTTTAACACCTTGGGTATCAAGCTGGCAAAGAAAAGCCAGCTCCCGATTGTACCGATCGCCTTGAAAACAGATGCCTGGGGCATCGGCCGTCTGCTGAAGGATATCGGCAAAATTGATCCTGCCAAGCCGGTTCGGATGGCCTTTGGCGACCCCGTCTATATCACTGGAAATGGCCGGCAGGAACATCAAAAGATCGTTCAATTCATTGAAAAAAAACTAGAGGGCTGGTCGGATTAGGTTTGGAGGATTTTAGGTTTGAAGGGGTGCAGGGTTACTATAATCGTTTGGCAAAGCCATGCGTGTCCGCCTTATTCCGGATCCTCATTTTCATGGGGATGACGACCAAGGGTAAGGTCCTTGGCTCCTGATATCGCTTGAAGCTGCCAGCATCCTTCAGCATTCATTATGCCATGTTCGATACTATTTTTTAATGTGACTCCCGAAAATTGACCACGCAAAGCACCTAAATACCTAGCGGTCCTCAGCCTAATCACCTGAGTTTTCCTTGCCTTGCTTCTTGACCGCGTACATGGCCACATCGGCCTTATGAATGAAGTCGTCCGGGCTGTCGCCCTTGGCGGCCGAGGCAACCCCGGCGGAGAGCTCCACCTGGATATACCCGTCTGCATGCGATGCAAACTTCAGTTTACTGAACTGTTCTTTGAACCTGACAATTTTTTTGTGCGCAAGCGTTTCCGGCATCCCTTCAATTACCACTGCAAATTCGTCGCCCCCATAACGGGCAATAAATTCACCCTTTCTAAAAATTTTGCCCAATGCGGCCGCGACCTTTTGGAGAATCTTATCCCCGGCCACATGACCGAAGGTATCGTTGATCCATTTGAATTTATCCACATCAAACATCATCATCACAAATGAGTCACCGCCCTGATTAAACGTTTCCAAGCCCTCGGCAATCCGTTTGTCGAATGCCTTGCGGTTATACAGCCCGGTGAGGCCGTCCCGCAAGGCTTCCTCCCGGAACATATCCGCTTTGCGGGTCAGTTCAATTGTTTCTGTCTCAGCCCTGGAAATTTTTTTATGTAACTGCCGGATTCGTTTTTGAGCTGCCTTGGTTTTTTTCTGTTCGTCCTCTTTGCGCCTGGCGATTACCGCTTTTATGGTCGAAAGTCGGCCCACAACGGCATCTTTAATTTCATTGATGGATGAATAGATGCTGAACGAGTCCACAATCGAGCCCACTTCCTTATTGATTTTTTGCTCAAACACCTCAAATCCTTTTGTCTTGACTTCCTCCTGCAGCTCCTTGGTGAGAACGAATTCCAATTCTTTTACCTGGTCGATAAAACTGATGAGTGTTTTATTAACGTATTTGAAATCTTTAGAAATTTTTCCTCTGAGGGTATCGATATAGGCCAAAAAATTAGCCGTTGCCTGATGAAAGTCTGACGGCGACATCCCATTTTTATAATCAAAGACAATGGCATCCGCCTTCTGTTTCATTTCAGTATTGACGGGGTAAAAATCATCGGTCAGCGCAATGACGATTCTGTTCAAAATTTTGTAGGCTTCCAACAAATCCTGGTCGAGTGTATCGCCTTCTTCGCTTTCCGATTGTTCTGCCCCGGTTTTAACCTCTTCCGAGAAAATATTGCTTCTGAGCGTACTGGTTTCGGTCAGAAGCTGGTCTACCGGCAGCGAAGCACCGTTTTGCAGCATCTGTTTTATTTTTTGATAGGTGTCGCGCAGTTGGGGTGATCGGTCCACAATGATTCCAAAGGTATTCGCGACTTTTAGCAGGCATTCCTTTTCGTTGTAGTGGGTTCTTTCGAGGGCTAAATATTCTCTTTTCAACCCATCGAATTCTGCCTTCATATCCTTGTCCATGTTCTGTTTTCCTCCAAAAATATTGATACGTGACCATATAACCTTGTCCTTCTCTTGATCAGCAGAATTCATGCCAATGTTTCGAGTCGTTGCAATATTATAATTTCATTATAAATTACATGTAGTTATGATTGGGTTGTCTTTGCGGATCTATTTAATTCGGTGTCATTTTTTTGACCCTATTTATTTTTGACATAAAGATCTTTGGCTATAGGGAGAAAAACGCGAAGTTTAATGACGCCATAACACACTATAATCTGACGGTTTTGAACAATGTTCGAATTCAAGGTGTACAAATTTTGCAATCATGAGGCATAGTTATCCTTCGCTGGATGCCTGCAGAATACAGCACAACCCTGAAGTTGGACTTTCTACAAAACTGTCGAGCTTGATGGTGTGCTTTATTTCTGGTAAGTTCTATCCAGACACGCATCCTAAGTCGGTGGTCCCATGAGCCATGTCCAAAGATAATTTTGGTAATTATTTGGGTAAAAGTGCTGCCATGAAAACCAAACAGAAGGATATGCAGAGTACGGATAAGATAGGCCAGTATCTTGCCTGTGATATGGATGTTATCAACCAGGGGTTGAAACTGCAGCAGCAACTGGCGGCAGACGGCATCACCAAATTTATGGGCGAGATATTGGTCGATTTAAAGGCCATCACCCACGACGACCTGCAGACAGCCATTTATCATCAGCGTTTTAACCGCATTAAAATCAGCCAGCTTTTCAATAAATTATGTGATGACGATTTAAGCAAAATCTGCAAATCCCTGCAAGAACAAGAAATCCGCACCGGAAAGACCTTTATCCATCAAGACACCAAAGGCAACTGCTTCTATCTGCTGGTTCGCGGCGAAGCCCAGGTATACCGGGTAGGAGATTACGAAGAAGAAACCGTACTATCCGTTTTAGGCCCGGGCGAAAGTGTCGGGGAGATGGGCTTCTTTTCGGGAGGTCGGCGTACCGCTTCGGTTCGAGCGCTGGTCGATTCCCAGGTTATTCGCATTACCTATCAAGACCTTAAGAAAGCTTTTGAATTTGCGCCGGAAATAGCCAAGAACTTTCTGGAGATCGTTACCGGTCGTCTGCATCGTTTGTCGCTTCGCTTTGAAGAGGTCATTCACAAGAGCCGCGTTATCGAAAAGTCGCTCGAAAATCTGCGCAGCTTTTTGGATATGTCTGAGATCCTGACAATCCGTACCGGTATTGAAGGATTGATTGAGCGCACCGTTCAAATGGCCAGCAAAGTGATGAGTGCCGACCGGGCATCGCTGTTTTTAATTGATGCGGCTGCCGGTGAGCTTTGGTCCAAGGTCGCCCAAGGTGAGGATAGCCGTGAAATCAGGATTCCCATCGGTAAAGGTGTAGCCGGCTGGGTGGCCCAACATAATCGCCTTTTAAACATCGAAGATGCCTACGCGGATGACCGCTTTAACCCGGCAGTGGATAAGCGAACCGGGTATCGCACCCGTTCCATACTGTGTGGCCCGATTACCAATTTACAAGGAGAAAACCTGGGTGTAATCCAGGTGATCAATAAAGAGAAAGGTGGTGTCTTTACCAAAGAAGATGAATCACTTTTTCAGGCCTTTGCTTATCAAACCACCATTGCCCTGGAAAATTTCCGACTTTATAATAAAATATTAGCGAATCATGGCAAAATGTCCATCATGCTGGATGTTGCCAATGCCTTGTCGGAAACTCTGGATCTGACAAATCTGATCAATAACATCATCACCAAACTTTCGGATATATTGGAAGCGGAAAGAAGTTCCCTCTTTCTACTGGATCATGAAACCAACGAATTATGGTCCAAGGTGGCCCAGGGAGAGGAGTTGTCCGAGATTCGGTTTCCATCTTCGCATGGATTGGCCGGCCATGCCGTCACAAGCGGCCAGGTTCTGAATGTTGAAGACGCCCACCAGCATCCCCTTTTTAATCCGGAAGTAGACAAAAAAACCGGCTTTCGAACCCGTAGCGTTATTTGTGCCCCCGTGATTAATCGGGAAAGCAAAACCATCGGCGTTACCCAGGTAATCAATAAAAAAACAGGTGTTTTTGATAAGGAGGATGAAGATCTTCTTAAGGCATTTTCATCCCAGATATCGGTGGCCCTTGAAAATGCGCAGCTTTACGAAATGACGCTGGATATGAAAAATTATCTCGAGAGCATCCACCAGAGCATTACCAACAGCATCCTGACACTGGATAACGACTACCGCGTGGTCACTGCCAATCGCGCTGCCTTAAACCTCTTTGGTGAAAGTGAAGATTCGATCCTAAAAAAGGATTTTCGGGATATTCTGGGACACCAAAATCAGCATATAGCAGAACGAATCGACCATCTTTATACCTCACATCGATCCATTGCCGACTATGATGTGGAAATGTCCTTAACCGATGAGCGGAACCACTCTCTCAATCTTAACTTTCTGCCGCTCCTGGATCATAAACAAACTTTTCAGGGTATTGTACTCGTTTTTGAGGATATTAGCCGGGAAAAGCGGATTAAAAGTACCCTAACGCGTTACATGGCTAAGGATATTGTAGATAAAGTTCTGGATGATCCCGATATTCAGACCTTGGGAGGTGTCCGCGGCAAGGCCACCGTCTTGTTTTCCGACATTCGCCAATTTACCGGGTTGGCGGAATCTCTGACCGCCGAGCAAACCGTTGATATGCTCAATCAATATTTTACGGTCATGGTGGATGTGATTTTCAGTAACGGCGGTGTGCTGGATAAATACATCGGCGATGCCATTATGGCGGTCTTTGGTGTACCCTATGCGCATGATGACGATGCCGAGCGGGCCGTACGGGCAGCATTGCACATGCGATCGGTGCTGGGTGAGTTTAACGCCAAGCGCGAAGCCTTGGATCAACGACCGATCGAGATCGGCATCGGCATTTGCACCGGAGATGTCCTTTCCGGCAATATCGGGTCTGAGAAGCGCATGGATTTCACGGTGATAGGTGACGATGTCAACATCTCGTCACGGCTGGAAGGCCTCAATAAACAATACCATACCAAGATGCTGATCAGCGAGTCCACTTACAACGAAATCGGCGATGGCTTTGTAACCCGGGCAATCGACCATCTGGCTGTAAAAGGGAGATCAAAGCCCGTCCAAATCTTTGAAGTTCTGGGTGAGAGAGACTATCGGCTCACCCATGCAGAAAAATGTTTCAATGAGGGTTTGGCCCTCTATCGACAAAAGAAGTTCATGGAAGCGGCACAGCAGTTTGATCAAGGCGCCCAGGCGGATGGACCGTGCCAAGCCTACCTGGCACGTTGCCAGCACTTCTTGAAACACCCGCCGCCCCCGGATTGGGACGGCGTGTGGATCGCGCATAAGAAATGAAATCGCCCAGCGATTTCATTTCTTAGACTGTTAGCAGTTTAGGCTGTTGGCCTTTGAACGCATTAAATGCGGGGATACCTGGATGCTGCTTTCAGCTTTACGCCTGCAGCTACCCTTCACCCCTTCCGAACCTCCAACCCTCAAATCCTCAACTTCTCACGGCACAAGAATTTCGATGTAGCACCCATCAACCACCGGATCGACGGTATACTCTTAGCCTGTTAGGCTGTAGGCTGCAGACTATTAGGTGCTAATTGTTTAGCGCCATTCGCTGGCACTCCACCCCTTCAATCCTGCGCCCCGCCAACCCTTCAGTACTCTGAAGTTTCGATAAAACATCCTTCAAAAACAGGATCCACTGTGTTGTCGTTTAGTGCTGCCGGCGGCATAGGCGGTGAATCGTTATCCGCTATGGCTTCCTGGGAGAATATACTTAAATTTCGCAACCATGACTTAGTCTTATGCCAGATATGAGCCACCATCGTACTCTGGTGTTCGAGAGCGGACAGTTGTGCTCCCGGGTCAAAGCGTAAATATACATCTGCCCGTTTGGCCCGTACCCAGTAACCGGCGTAGGCTTCCATAACAGGCTCGTTTTCGGGTATGTCATCAACATATTCTCCGTTGGCCCACCACCACAATCGCCGGTCGATGTAGGGATTGTCCTCGGCTAGTTGAGATAGCGTGCCCATGGGGGTCAAGGTGCCGGCAACATCGACTACTACCTGGACATCTCCCCAGTAGTAATCGGCGTTGTTGGGCGGCGCTACCATATTCCAGCCATTGGATGTATTCTCATTGTAATCCAGGGCCACGTATACATCGGCAGCCAGGCTCACAGGGATGCCGTTGAAATTCACAGTCAGACCATCCCGGGCCAGAATCCAGTAAGCCCGCCCGGGCTCCATCTCAACCCCCTCGCCAAATTCGACATAACTTCCCGTCAGAGCATTGTAGGTGCCGATGCGATAATTACTCGGGTCGTAATCTATGTTGAACACCGCTACCGGGCTGGGATCGTCGGGCCAGTGAACGATGGAGATCATACCAAAGTCACCCACATCTTCACCGGCGATGACCTCGGGCAGACTTTCCGGCTCAGACGTTCCGATTTTGAATGTATAGACCAGAGACTGGGAGAGATTCCCGTCCGCATCTTCGTAGCTAACCTGCCATTCATATTTCAGCCCTTCCAACAAGGCATCTGATATTGTATGTGATTCCAAGTCCGTAACCGAGGCCAATGGATACTGGCTCAGATACTCACCGGTATCAACTCGCCAGACCTCCCAGTGGGAACGCACATGACCGTCACCGTCCGGGTCATAATAAGTGCTGGTATTCAGGGTGACCGTGCTGCCATAGGGTATTATGGCTTCATGGGACGGGCTGCTGACGGTAGGCACGTCCGGTAATGACTTTTGTACAAAGGTGGCCACAATTGTCTTGTCACTGTCCATGGTTATAATTGCCGGGTCGTCGGAGCCGGTCAGATCGCCACTCCACTGATCAAAGGCCCAGCCTGTATCCGGTATGGGTACAAGGATTACCTGGGTACCCTCATAATGAATTCCGCTGCCGGGATTCTCTGATACCGTGCCATTGCCCACCACGGTCACCGTCAGGCTGTATTGGGTTGGCGACGCTCCGGCCGACTCATAACACCCCATGTCATACCCATCTCCCTGAGGACGGGTCGTACCTTCCAGATCATCTCCGACGATGCCGCCCACGCCGCCTGGTATCGCGTCGGCACAGGGAGAACCTGCCTGGAGATGATAATCACCACCACCCACATATAACGGATTTGCGGCAATATCATTGGCGCCTTCGCTTACGCCGTTGTAATTATCGGCTACACCTGCTCCATTGTTCCAAAGATTGTTGTAGTCAATGGTGCCACTGCCCGGATCGTCCGGGTAATTGTGAATGCCATGATCGGCAAAATTGGTAATGGTATTGAATTGGATTACGGGAGCGGAATTGGCACCGCTGATAAAAACACCCACATCGGCATCCAAAGCATCGACGGTATTGTGCAGTATTTGCGGTGTGGAGTTAAAACCGGTACCGGTGTAAGCAGTCGCTCGCAGTCCGTAGGAATTCAGATCCGGATCGGTTTCATCGTAGAGACCGAAAACCAGGTTGTTGACCATGTCCGGAGATGCATCCGCCCGCAGACTATAGGCATAGATGCCCCCATAACAGTTCTGAACCGAGTTTCTCCGGATAATCGGGCTGGCTGAGCGGGCCATGATGCCGATTTTAAAATCCCGCACCGTTAGCATTTGCACCACAGCACTGTCGTTGTAAATTTCCAGACCAATGGTCCAGTTGGCGGCACCAGCGGATCCGACAAGCTGGCTACCCGATGTACTATCGCCCTGGACGGTAACACTGTCTTGAAAAAGCTCCAGACGAGCATCATCCTCACCATTGGCGATGCTATAAACACCGGGTTCTACATTGAGCGTGTAGGTCCCTGTGTTGCCGAAATTGATCCGATCGAATGCATGGTGCAGGGTTTGCCAGGCGGTTACGTTTGAGGTTCCGTCGTTGGCATCATCCCCCCCGACCATGTCTACATAATAGTCCCCGGGAGCGATGGCCGCCGGCAGCGTAGACGAACCGTACATAAGGGCCACGGTATTGCCGACTTGCTTGCTGGTATCAATGATAATCCCACTGCAGACAATGCGTGAAATCCAGTCGCTCGTCTCGTTGGAATCCACCTCGTAGCCAAAAAAGTAAACTTCCCACACATGGCCATATCCGCCCGGATATTCAAATATCAGATCGTCATTCTGGTTGTAAAACCGGGTAATGGTACCCGGAACCAGCCAGTGCCGGTCGACACCGGCGCGCTTCTGAGGTGTCGAAAAGCTGATCTCGTATTCCACACGGCCGTCGATGCCTGCCCCGGGAGACGGTGTGCCCATGATCACCTGACGACCGTTGGGGGTGTTGGTGGCGTGCACGATTACTTCATGAAAAACCGGGTTTTCATTAGGATCCGTGATCGAATGGAACTCCACGCCATAAGTACCGGACAACTGATCGGTCAACCTCTCTCCCACCGCCAATGATTCAAAATCCAAATAGGTATCGCCGTTTTTAACCGCCCAATTGAAAAAGGAACGGCCCTTCTCGGCAAAAATGGGAGTGCCGCTGATTGTGCGTTCATAGGCACCCATGTCAAAGGCTGAGCCGAAAGGTCTTGGATTGCCTTCCAGGTCCTGTTTCTCCACATCCAATTCGCTGGTTGGAATGGCATTAACACAAGGAGATCCAGATTGCAGGCGAAAATCGATAGCTCCAACATATAGCGGATCGGCAGATATCTCGTTACTACGGGTTATATCTACGGGATCGTATGGTGTCGCGCTGTCCCAGACATTGTTGTAGGCAATGGTTCCGGAGAACCCGCCGCCATCCAGATCCTGGTGATGAATGCCAGTACCTGTAGCAGCATTTGACCCGATAATATTGAATTTAATGTCAGGCGCTACAAATTCTCCGGATCTTTGATAGATCCATACACCGGTATCAACATTGTGAATGGTATTATGAATAATGTCGGTGGAATTTGAAAACCCACCAAAAGCATCCACACAAACACCCCACCCGGTAGCCGTAGTCTGGTAGATCAGGTTGTTGGTCACCAGGCCGGAGGTGTCGGCCTGAGTGGCATAGATATAAATGCCGATACCGCCATTATCATGAATCCGGTTGCCCTGAATAAGGAAGGCCGGGCTGTCAGACCGGATGCCTTCTCCATTATTGTCATGGATATGGCAGGCAACGACTGTCATACCTTCACCATAGCCAACGACTCCCTGGGATGAACCGCTGACTTCACAGTTCTCTACCAGCACACTGCGGCCGCTGCTGGTGTGAATTCCGCTGCCATCACCATCACCACCGGGGAAATTTCTGACAATCAGATTCCTCAAGATAACCTCAGAGCCATCAACTCGAAAGCCGTCCACCCAAGTTCCTAAGCCCTCACCATCCAGAATCGATGCGCCACTCCCCTGAACGATCACGTTATCCTGGTCCAACGCTAGTAAAGCTTCTTCTTCGCCATTGGTGACGCTGTAGGTGCCGTTCCCCACGTTCAGCCGGTAGTTTCCAACCGGCAAGAGATTGATCTGGTTAACGGCATGATGCAGGGTCTGCCAGGCGCCGGATCCGCTGGAGGTGCCGTCATTGGTGTCGCTGCCGTTATTGATATCGACGTAATAATTCGTTCTGGTTAAATTGAGTACACCGCCGAGAAGGGTTGTCACAAAAATATTGTCCGCAGAACTCCCCCAGATTGCATAGGGTCCGCTGAAACCTTTGGCGAGTTTAGACCATACATAGCCGTCATAATGATAGGTGTCGACACTGTCCACCATCCAAATGTCGTTGGCCGACGTGCCCCAGATGGAATACAGGTCGAACCCCATGCTTTCTAACTGCGTCCAGGCATGGCCATCATAGTGCAGCATCAATCCGTTATAACCTACGGCATAGACATTGCTGCTGGACGTGCCCCACACCGCATTCAGGTTATCAGAAACCGGGCTGGACATTTCCGACCAGGTGCCCCCGTCATAATGCAGGATGACACCACCGGTACCTGCTGCGAACACGTCGTTTGGGCCGCTTCCCCACACCCCATAAAACGATTCACTGATACCGCCATCGTCCATAAAAGACCAGGCATTACCGTCATAATGCAAGATAGTACCGGTATCACCCACTACAAAAACATCGTTGGCGGAGCTGCCCCAAACTGCCCTGAATGAGGCCATGGTAAAACCACCGGCCTCTTGCTGCCAACCGTTGGCCTCTGTGTGGTGCATGATGGTGCCGTTCCAGCCGACTGCATAAACGTTGTTTGCACTGGAACCCCAGACGCCGGTCAAATATTCCGTGGTATTGCTGGTCATTGCCGTCCAGGCATTGCCGTCATACTTGAGAATAACCCCCACCGTGCCCACGGCATAAACATTAGCCGCATCACTACCCCATAAACTACTTAGCTGGTTCTCGGCGACATAGCTCGATTCGAAAGACCAGCTGCCGTCATACCGCAGTATCTTTCCCAGGGCACCCACAACGATAAGGTCTGAGGCGGAAAAACCCGCGATACCTTCCAGGTTGACAGTCGTGTTGCTGGTATCCGTATTCCAGGCGGCGCCATTATAATGCAGGATAATGCCATTGGTACCCACGGCGATGACATCGCTGGGCCCGCTGGCCCAAACTTTGAAGAGCGTTTCGCTTGTCCCGCCAGTATTCGAGCTACCCTGCCAACCGACACCAACGACATAACGCAAAACCGTTCCGTTGGCCCCAACAGCATAATACTCCGCACCAGTGGCATCGCCCCAAATCCCGTAAAGATATTCGCTTGTGACCCCGCCGCCGCTCTGTGCCCAAGTGGAGCCATTCCAATAAACAATGTTGCCGCCGGATCCCACCGCATACACATCCGTGTTGGAACTTCCGTAGATGCCCCGAAAAAAGGCACTTGATGGGTCAATCGTTTCCGTCCAGGTAGATCCATTATAATGTATAATCCTTCCGGAGTCGCCCACGGCCCAAATATTGTTGAATTCGCTTCCCCAGACAGCATGGAGATCTTGGGTGGTATTACTATTTTGTTGAAACCATATTGAACCGTTGTAGCGCATGACAGTCCCGTCGCGCCCTACTGCAACAACATTAGTGGCCGATATGCCCCACACGCCAT
This sequence comes from uncultured Desulfobacterales bacterium, assembly GCA_964452555.1. Classification (GTDB taxonomy): domain Bacteria; phylum Desulfobacterota; class Desulfobacteria; order Desulfobacterales; family B30-G6; genus B30-G6. Next base: position 147 of record CAYVMI010000036.1, on the reverse strand, counting down.
AAAGATCCGTTTCCGTATGGCTCTGCATGGTTTCCCAACCATCAGCAGTGGTGTAGTGCAATACTGTTCCGTTGAGTCCCACAGCAAAAATCTCATCCCCGGATCGCCAGACATCCAAAAGACTGTTTCCGGTGGGTAGCGGGTTTT
>CAYVMI010000035.1:0-64360 GCA_964452555.1 uncultured Desulfobacterales bacterium | reverse complement strand
GATAGCATTTCCAAGCCAGACAAGAATTTGATTGAAAAACACCCCGACCCCTGAACTAAATAAAGGTTCGGGGAGTGTTGGATCGCAAGGGAGACAAACCGATGAAACCGTTGATCGTGTACCAGACCAGAACCGGGAATACACGTATCATTGCAGATGCCATGGCATCGTTATTAGGCGCGGATATTTATCCAGTTGAGTCGATTACCCCGGATCAATTAAAAGGACGCACATTGGTGGGACTTGGGTCCGGCATTTATTGGACCAAGATTGATCCCCGGATTTACAAGGCAGCGTCCTTGCTTCCCAAAGATTGCAATACCTTCATTTTCATCACTACCGGCATGGGTTCGGCATTTATGTTATGGCTGTATAAATATAGGATCGAAAAAAGCATCAAAAAGCTCGGTGTCAACTTAATCGGCTATTGGGATTGCCGTGGCTATGATCAACATCCCTTATTAAAATGGATGGGTATCAGCAAGGGACATCCTGATGCTACCGACGTTGAGAGCGCACGACAGTTTGCTACAAGGATGCTGGCTGAGTAATAACAAACCGACTGAGAGAGGACGAGGCCCGCGATTTGTTTAGAGACGTTCCCCGGGCACGGGAAAATAGTTAAAATGATTCAGGGAGACGAGGCATGAAGGATTTGAGCTTTCAGAAAATTGATCAGAGCATAGAAGATAGAAAAAAGCTGCATTTAACATTTCTTGACCATGTGAAAACTTATAAGCCCTTTTTGGAACTGGAAGAAAAGGCCTTTCAGGACGGCGCTTTAACCAAAAAAACCAAGGAGCTGATGGCCCTTTCCATTTCCATTGTAACCAAATGCGAACCCTGCATGGAATGGCATCTGGATCAAGCCATGCAGGCAGGCGCCGCAGATGAAGAAATTTATGAAACCATCGACGTGGCCATCGAGATGGGCGGCGGCCAGGCCGGGGCCTATGCACGTTTTGTACTCAAAGCCATGGAGTATTTCAAAGAAAAGAAGAAGCTCTCTTAGAATGGAATTTGCAAAATACCATGCCCTGGGCAACGACTACATCGTGGTTAACCCGGCAGACCTAGAGCGCGACCTCAGTCCGGCCGTAATCAAACAGATCTGCCACCGAAACTTTGGGGTCGGTTCCGACGGTATCCTCCTGGGTCCGTTACCAAGCCGGGCATGTAACTTTGGAATACGAATTTTCAACCCGGACGGCAGCGAGGCCGAAAAAAGCGGCAATGGATTGCGCATCTTTGCGCGCTATCTGGTGGATAGGTCATTGGCCACGGATAATCGCTTTACAATCGAAACCCTCGGCGGTGATGTGTCATGTGAAGTCAGTGCGGACAGAAAAAATGTAATGGTCGAAATGGGAGTGGTTAGCTTTGACAGCTCAAAGATACCGGTAAAATGATCCCAAAGAGAGGTGCTCAACGAAAGTATTAGAATCGATAGTCAGGTTTTCAAGTTCTGCGCCGCCACAGTGGGCAACCCCCATTGTATTGTCTTATCAGAAACGCCTACGACTGAATTGGCGCAGATATTTGGCCCTAAAATAGAGGTTCATCCCCAATTTCCAAATCGCACCAATGTCCAGTTTATGGAAGTGATCGATCGGTCCAATATCAGAATTGAAATCTGGGAGCGGGGGGCCGGATACACCCTGGCATCCGGCAGCAGCAGCACGGCCGCGGCTGGAGTGGCTTATAAATTGGGTTTCTGCGATTCAAAAATCCGGGTGCATATGCCGGGCGGAATAATACAGATTCAATTTGATGACAGATTTAGGGCCACCATGACAGGGCCGGTCATTAAAGTCTGTGAAGGACGGGTTGCCAACGAAATTCTTGACACCGAAGTTTAGCACCGGATTGGGGCCTGAGTTTGTTGCTACTCGATGTCACACATATCATTTGGAACAATCACTATAAACAGGATGAGTCACAAATATGAATATCAGAACATTTAAAAAGGAAGACGAGCAGCAAATCATCGGTTTGTGGCAGGAATGTAACTTGACCACGGCTTGGAACAATCCCCAAAGGGATATCGAGCGGAAGATACAAGATTCGCCGGAATTATTCTTTGTGGGTGAAATTGAAAACCAAATCATTGCCAGCTGCATGGCCGGTTATGACGGTCATCGGGGCTGGATTTACTATCTGGCTGTAATACCGGATCGGCAAAGGCAAAAACTGGCGTCCGAGATTATGGACCATGCGGAACAGGCGCTCCGGAAAATCGGATGTCCCAAAATTGACCTGATGGTACGGAAAACGAATCAAAACGTCATATCGTTTTACCATAAAATTGGCTACAACGACGATCCGGTGGTGGTTTTGAGTAAACGTCTGCAAGAAGATCAACCTCATGGTTGCATAAACAACATGAAAAAAGTATAGATAACAGAGTGTTATTATAACTACTGTCATATTAATAACGCCACTATTTGGGTTCAACCGCTGACGAAAACCAAGAACGGGATTAATTTTCCATGTTGTTTACCCTGTGGGAAAGCCTGAGGACTTCAGATTCTGTGTTACTGAGGGTTCAAAGTAAAGAACTACGACTTCACCCTCAGATGCCTTGACTCTGAAGCCCTCAGACTTTTGCAACCTTGAGGTGAACCATTTGACAGCAAGGATTTATGACAAAGCGCCCAGAAAGGGGGATCAAATGACAGATGATATTGTTCAAAAATATGCCGATCGGGTCGGGTATTCCCAACCGGAAATGGAAACATTTCAGAAAAACGAACACTGTGTTCGGCAGATCAGGCGACTTTCCGAGGCGGCACCCAAGTATTCTATCCAGGCGGAAATTGTTTCCAGCAGGCATTGCAACTCAGGCCATACGGTGGGCCAGAAATTTATACTGGATGTGGATGGAAACTTCATTACCAAGCTTTGCCCCAAGCGCCTGTGTGTCTACTTAATTTCGCAATTCACGGTGCCGGTGGCACTCATCAATGAAAGGATTAATTCAGGCCTGGAGCCCAATGACTTTCATTTTATGCGCCATGTCCGCTGCCCTGATGCCGGGGTGGAATGTCTGGGGTATGGGGAGGTTATGGCGAAAATTGAGGTAATACCGCGAGTCCAGTGAAATGGCAAAAGGACTTAGCGGTTTCGATGAGAAACGGCTCAGAAGAAGCCGTGGGTAGAATACGTTAGCGATTCCGATCCCGAACCCGAGTTGTTTAAGAGCATAATTGAAACTAATAATATGGAGATATTGGAATGGATATAGAACAAGCAAAAGAGATATTAGGCGGAAAATTCAGTTTTACGGCAGTCGATACCCATAAAGTAGTTCAGGAACTGAACATGCCCAAGGAAGCCAAAATACTGGATGTGGGTACCGGATTCGGTAGCATGGCCATTGTCCTGGCACTCAACGGCTATACGGTAACCACCGGAGAACCCGGTGATGATGAAACCATATATGCGCGGCAAAACTGGCAAAAAAATGCTAAAAAGGTCGGTGTCGACCACCAGATCACCTTTGAGGCATTTAATGCCATCGATCTTCCTTACGACGATGAATCCTTTGACGCCATAATCTCTCTGGGCAGTTTTCATCATATTGAGGAGGCCGAACGCCTCCAGGTATTCAAGGAGTTTATGCGGACAACTAAACCCACGGGTCTGATTTGTTTTTTTGAACCAAGCCCAAGTACGGTTGCCCTGATCAGGGAAACAGATGAGGGCCATCCGGACCCAGCCGATCCAACCGCTTATATTGCAGGGCTCGGCCTGCAATCACGTAAAATAGATGGCGTTAACTTTGATGCGTTCGTGTTCAGGAAAAATGCTAAAATATAAATGCGGTCCTTATGTGCGGATCGGTGTAATATCATGTTCTAATTCCAAAACAATGTAGACGGCCCAGCAGGAGGCTATATGAAAATTGAGGCGGTTGTCGCAACGACCTTCAGGGATAAAGAGAACGGGTGGAGTTATACGGCCCCGGCTCTAAAAGAGCTGGCCGATTCGGCTAAAGATATTCCGGTAAGCTATAATAAAAAAAGAATTGGAACCACAATCAAGGCAACCTATGAAGATGAAAAAGTCAGCATCACGGCAGAGATCGATAGTCCGCAAACGATATTGCATGAGCATCTGTTTATGGTGCCGGGAGGACTGACAGATTTTGAAACCAACGGTGACCTGATCCAAAAATGTGTTGCCCATCAATTTTTCATTACCGAGGAACCAAGCGATAAAACCCTGACGCCCCTTACCATGATTGTGGAACCTTAAAACAAGGAATGGAGATTAATAATGAATGTGCCGGCTGTATCATGTGTTGTTTTTTCACCGACGGGAACAACCAAACGGATTGCAGAAAGTATCGCCCGGGCTCTGAACCCGGATAATATCAAGATGATCGACATCACGCCGGCTTCCCGCCGTGAGGGACCGGCCCTCCAATTTCAAGACGAAACCGTAATCCTGGCAGTACCGGTGTACTATGGCCGGATTCCGGAGGTTGTATCGGAATGCCTGTCAAAAATTCAGGCCAAGCAGACCAGTGTAATCCCCGTGGTCGTTTACGGAAACCGGGACTACGAAGATGCTCTCAGGGAATTATATGATCTCGCGGTGGGAGCAGATTTAAAGCCGCTGGCCGGGGGCGTATTTGTGGCTGAGCACTCGTATTCAACTCAGTATCGTCCCATAGCCCATGACCGCCCGGATGAAAAAGATCTACAGGCGGCACAGGAATTTGGCCTGGCCATACGATCCAAACTGAAGGCATTGAATTCTTGGGCCGATATTAAACCGCTTTCGATACCAGGTAATTATCCTTATCTCGAGCCCGTAAATTTGAATATGATTAAAAAATTCCGGGAAGTGGTGGCCTTGACACCGGAGACGGATGAGTCCCTTTGTACGGATTGCGGTCAATGTGTCGAGGCGTGCCCCACCGAGGCGATTTCGGCTGAGGACGTCACCCAAACTGACCGTTGGCAGTGCCTGATCTGTTTTGCCTGCGTTAAAATTTGCCCGGAAAATGCGCGTTCCATGGACGAGCCAAACTTTCAGGAAGCGATTCAAGCTCTCCATGAATCCTGCCAGGTGAGAAAGGAACCGGAGTGGTTTATTTAACAGTAGTTTCTGTCCCACCTATCGTGATTGAAGGACTGAAAATGGCGGTTATATAGAAAGATCCGGTCACGCACTATTTATATAATCTGGTCACCAAAGCGTATGCTATATCTTATGCGGACCAAGTCGCTTTACCCCTAAGTAAATGAGTATTTATACGGATTGACAATCAATTTGAATCAAAAGATAATTTGTTCATCGCCAGATAATGAGTGTCTACGTGGTCTCGTCAACTAAATCCGGAGCCTTATGGAGAACTGCATTGAGATTAATGACGCAAATGGGAGGATATGGAAAATGAAAAAAGTTATTATCGGACTATTGATTGTATTGCTACTGGCAGGCTGCGCCACCCAGAGATTTACCATCAATGGCGGTGTCGGTGACAAAGAGGAGCCGGATGTGAAGAAGATGCAGCACTTTTTTGTGTACGGAATTGGGCAGACCAAGGAACTGAACGCAGCCGAAATATGCGGGGGTGCAGATAAAGTCGCCAAGGTGGAGGCGTATATAAGATTCTGGGACGGATTGTTGGGTGCGATAACCTATGGCATCTACACGCCGCATACGGCTAAAGTCTATTGTATTGATTAATTAGCGTAGTCTTCAGCTTTGTTGTATTCCTATCAACCATAAGATATGGGGCTTTCCGAATTGATCATGATCCCATATAAAAATATGAGAACAATAAGAAAGTTCGCAGTTTTTACCAAATGGGTTTTTATTTTCTCCTTTATTCTTTTTTCAGGCTGCGCTTCTATTAATAAACAGCCTGATTGTATTGTGCAGAAAGATGCAAAGTTTGAGATATTGGTTGTGCTAACTCAACAAGATTTCAAAATGGATTGGTGGTTTTGGGTGCCATCTGAGTATGCACCTATTGTATCGACTGTAACCAAAGTGACAAAAGGTGAAAAGTTTACAATATTACCGCTTTTCATGTCCTACGGCAAAACAACAGATGACGAGGTCAATATAACGTATGAAGTCGAAATACTAAAACCTGATAAAACAATATATCATTCCATAAAAAATATTATCGGCTTTAAAGGAAAAGAAACGAACCCTAATATCATTCCTTCGGATAGGAGATTAATAGTATCCTTTGAACCTGAAGACCCTTATGGAGAGTACACGATAAATATTTCTGCATACGACCACCAATTAAAACAGAATATAAAGAAAAGCAAAAGCATAAAATTAATTGACATCGATCTTTCTGGAATAAAAACAACATCAGATAAATTTGCACATAACTATATAATAAACCCAAAGCCTTCTCATGTGCTGGTGCATTTTCTTGAATATGTCGGTCATTATTGGGAAGAAGGAAAAGAACCAGACTGGGGCCCTATTTGGTTTTATAAACAAATATACACTGATAATGAGTTTCTAATACCACATACAACTAATTTTTTTAAAATCAAGGCTGATGTACAACAGAAAAGGGATATTATTCTCCTTTTTCATTTATTGGGCAAAACTGATTTGCTTGATGTTTCCGATCAATTTAATGATTATTTAAAAAGATTAGAGGAACTACAGATTCCGAATCCTTATGATAAAGTTACCACAGGCTACCAACAAGATATGCTTTGGTCAGAGCTTTTCGCAACCTCACATATCAAACCACTAAGACAAATCATTTCATCATTACAACTGTTCGAGTATGCTGGAACAATAGAGAAATATGAAAATGGCGAACTCGATATGGAGCATGATAAGATACAAAAAAATATTATGCTTGAGGCGGTTTTTAAAACTGCAATTTGGTCTATCAAAAGTAACTGTAAGCAATCGCCACTAATACTTAGATACTGCATGGGCCTTTACGATAATGGAGATTTAAATGAAGTTGAAAGAAAGATGCTCTATTATTTGATAGAAGCCGTACTAAAGGAAATTGAGTAAGTAGGGAAATAAAGAATAATAAGTAGGATGACTGTAAACTACGATAGGCTTGCAGATGCATACCGTAAATACCGAAAACCCGATCCCCGCATAGCCAAGCGGATTAATGCATATCTAAAAGGCGCCGCTCGCATCCTCAATGTCGGGGCCGGTGCGGGTTCATACGAGCCGGATCAGGATACCGTATTTGCCCTTGAACCTTCCCATGAAATGATTGCGCAAAGAATAGATGCCAATACCCCCCTGGTCCAGGGCTCGGCAGAGGCTTTGCCTTTTTCGGATAATAGTTTTGATGTTTCCATGGGGATTTTGACCATCCACCATTGGACTGATATTGCCCTGGGTTTGGATGAGATGGCCCGGGTTACCAGAGATAAAATCATTCTTTTAACCTGGATCGGCTATGACAGGAATTTCTGGCTGCCTGACTATATTCCCGAGATTAAAGGGGTGGATGAGGCGCTGTTCCCCAGCATCGAAGATCTAGTGCATATGCTCGGAGAGATTACAGTTGAAACCGTACTGATTCCCCATGATTGTACCGACGGTTTTATGTGCGCCTACTGGAGAAGACCCGAGTTATACCTGGATCCTTTGGCCAGAAAAGCGATTTCGACATTTGCCCGTATTGACGACATACAGGTAGGATTGGATAAATTAGAGCATGATCTTAAATCAGGTGCCTGGCATGCAAACTATCGGTACTTGTTGGATATAGATCATTTAGACTTGGGTTACAGGCTAGTCGTATGTGATCAGCCGCAGATTTAATTAGATTCGTTGGCCCGACATAGGGTTAAATAACATATTGCCCTCGGTTGTCATCCCCATGAAAGCTTGTCCCCTCGGAGGAGGGGATGGGGATCCAGAATAGGCCTAGGGCTATTAGCTTTATCTGGATTCCCTCTATTGAGGGAATGACGGCGGGGCAGCAGGCAGAATGGTCTAATTAGAAATAATGGTTCCAGTGGGGCCGGTGTAAAAGTTTTTAAAGGTGACAACTTTTGATTAGGACTTTACCATAAGAAATTATATGAAAACATTTTTCGCCCGTTTCTGGATAGTAACAATAATTATCATCCTGATTTCCGGTAGCGGTTTGGCCTGTACAACCTTCAGCTTGTATCGGGACGGCCAGATCGTGTTCGGTAAAAATTATGACTGGCATCTGGGGCGCGGCTTAGTGATTATAAACAAACGCGGTGTGTTAAAGACAGCTATGCCCGGTTTGCGGGACGACCCGGGCGAATATGCCAAATGGACGTCAAAATACGGGAGCCTGACATTCAATCAATATGGCCGCGAAATGCCCATGGGCGGGATGAATGAGGCCGGATTGGTGGTGGAGTTGATGAGCCTTTCCGAAACACAATACCCGCAGCCGGATACGCGCCATGCCATCAAAGACCTTCAGTGGATTCAGTATCAGTTGGATAATTATAGTCGGGTTGCCGAAGTGATCGCCAGTGATGCCTACCTGAGAATCCTTTTCTACGAACGGCCGGGGCTGCATTTTCTGGTGGCGGATCAATCCGGCGATTGTGCTACCATCGAATTCCTGGAAGAAAAGATGGTCATCCACCATCAGGACTCGCTGATGGTGCGGACGCTTACCAACAGTACTTACGCCGAATCCTGCGCATATCTTTTGAAGCATGAGGGTTTTGGCGGCCAAATGCCTATAAACAGGGGGCCCACCTCACTCAAGCGCTTCGTGAACAGCGCCAGATTGTTGAAGGAATACGATCCTCACACCAGTGGCAATGCCGTGGATTATGCCTTTCACATCCTGGAACTGGTCTCCCAGGCGTCCACGCAATGGCGCATCGTATACGATCAGGAGAAATTGGGCGTCTATTTCCGCACCGCCTCAAACCCAAATATCAAAACCATTGATTTCAACAACCTTGATTTTGACTGCGCAACCCCGGTGATGGTTGTGGACATCGATTCTAATCTATCCGGAAATATCGCCGCATCTTTTGTGGCATATTCGCAGGAGATGAACCTGGATCTGATCCAATATGCGTTCAACGGTACGGGTTTCATGAAATATCTGCCGGATAATATTTTACGCCAACGAGCGGTTTATCCGGACAGCAACTTTTGTGAGAAGTAGTGGCTATTTGCCATCATAAGCACACCGGGGTGATAGATAAAATCATGCGCACGCCGCCCTGTATTCACGCAGAAATTTTGCCGTATGGCTGCTGACGGTATCCATCAGATCAACAGGCCTCCCTGCGGCAATTACCTGGCCGCCATCATTTCCCCCTCCCGGCCCCAGATCGATCACCCAATCGGCGGCCTGGATTACATTCAGATCGTGTTCTATGACGATAACGGTGTTGCCGGCCGAAGTCAGGCGCTGTAAGATTTTCAATAAATTTTGGATATCTGCGAAATGCAGGCCGGTGGTGGGCTCGTCTAAAATGTATACGGTTTTACCGGTATGATTTTTACAAAATTCTTTGGCCAGCTTGATACGCTGGGCCTCGCCGCCGCTGAGCGACAAGGCGCTTTGGCCTAATTTGATATATTCCAAACCTACCTGAATCAAGGTATCCAATATCCTGGTGATCTTTTTTTCACCCTTGAAAAATTCGGCTGCCTCAGCCACATCCATTTTTAATACATCGGCAATGTTTTTAGATTGGAATGAGATCTCCAATATCCGGGGTTTATACCTGAGGCCATGGCATTCCGTACAGGTAACCCAAATATCGGGCATGAAGTTGAGCTCGATACGGTTTTTACCATGACCTTTACAGGCTTCACAGCGTCCGCCCGGGGAATTGAAACTGAAATTGGATGCGGTGTGGTTGCGCCTCTTGGCAGCATCTGTTTTTGCGTATATCTTGCGAATCTCGTCAAAAAGTTGTGTATATGTGGCCGGATTGGACCGGGGCGTGCGTCCGATGGGAGATTGGTCTACGACAACGAGGGCATCAACATATTGCGCGCCATTGATACGTTTGCAGTAATGGGGCTTATGGGGTGCATCACTCAATGCGCTGGTAAGAACCGGGGAAAGTGTTTCCACAACCAAACTGCTTTTGCCCGAACCACTCACACCGGTGACGCAGGTCAAACGTCCAACGGGAAAACGGGCTGAAATGTTTTTCAGATTATTTTGGTCACACCCGGTCAATTTGATCCATTTATTAGGGGGTGCATGGCTGGTCGCCGGTATTGAGATTTTGCTTTTAGTGTCCAGGTACTGCCCGGTTAATGATGTCGGTGTCTGCATCACCTGGTCAGGGGTACCGCAGGCCACAACCTCACCGCCGCGGATTCCGGCTCCGGGCCCAATATCGATCAGCCAATCCGACTGCAACATGGTTTCGGCATCATGTTCCACCACCACGACGGTATTGCCTTTGGCTTTTAAATCGATCAAGGCTTTCAAAAGGTTTTGATTGTCCTTGGGGTGCAATCCAATGGATGGTTCATCCAGTACATAGATCAAACCGCTGAGCTCATTGTTTAGATAACTTGCCAGGCGGACACGCTGGGCTTCGCCGCCGGAGAGTGTCGGCATGGGTCTGTCAAGAGCTAGATAATGCAGGCCAATGTCCATGAGCGCCTGGGCTTTCTGCTTGATTTCCTGCAGTATGCCTGTCGCGATTTCAAATTGTCGGGCGGTCAAAAGCGTTTCAAGCTCGACAGTCCAGGCCTTGATTTCCCCAATCGTCATGGTGCTGACCTCAGGATAGCGTTTGTTGTGTACCTGTACCAAACGCGCCTCCCCGGAGAGCTTCTCACCTGTACAGGTTGAACAGGATTCCGGACTGGTGAACTCAAGTAATCTTTTGAAATTTTGGGATGAGCTGGTTTGCGAAATCAAGCGTTTGATATTATTGACCGCCCCCTGGGCCGGTCGTTCAAAGCCGATGGCGCGTCCTCTGGTTTTGGCGTCAAACTGCCAGTTTAAAATTTGATCGCCGGTACCATATAAAACTTGTTGTTGAAATTTTTCCGGTAGATCCTGCCAGGGCTCTTCCAGGTCGATTTGATTCAAATCTGCCAGGGCAAACAGTTCGGCCCGCATCCAGTTGCCGGAGGGCTTTACATTTCTTAGAACACCAAACCAGGGTGAGGCACCATCCAGAAGGGACAATTCAGGTGCATCGACCACTTTTTGGGGATCAACAAGGTGCTTTAAGCCCAATCCCTCACAGTCAGGGCACATGCCATCGGGGTTGTTCGGGTTGAAAAGTTGGGGCGTCATTTCAAAAAAGAAACTTTGGCAGTAAGGGCAGGCATTGCGTTCACAGAAGTGGAACACTTCGCCGTTATCCAAGCTCACGTTGAGATAGCCGTTTCCCTGGTCGTAGGCTGATTGGACTAGGGTGTTAAGTTCAATGTCAAATCCATTCTTTCTGGCGGTTTGTTCACCGGGATGGTCAATGGCCCGGTCGGTACCGTTATCGATGGTTTCCGCGTTTCCCGGCAAAACTGAAAAACAGGTACCCCGGGGTAATCGAACCAGCATATCGGTTATATGGTGGGTGGAGCAGGGAGCAACTGCGCGGCCGCATAGCGGACAGTGGCGGCGGCCGATCTTAGCGAAAAGTACCCGCAGAAGACTATAGATATCGCTATGGGATCCCACCGTCGACCGGGAATTTCGGTTGTACCCCCGCTGTTCAATGGCAATGGTGGGATGCAGTCCAAACAGATGGTCCACATCCGGTTGCTCCAACTTTTGGGCAATCTGCCGGGCAGTTGTGGATAGGCTTTTCAGGTATCGGTACTGACCTTCGGCGTAGAGCGTATCAAAGGCCAGGGATGACTTGCCGCTACCACTCACTCCGGTAATAACGGTGAAGCTGTTGTGCGGGATGTGCACATCGATGTTTTTTAGGTTGTTTTGACGGGCTCCGATTATTTGGATGCAGTCGCCGCTAGGCTCTGATCCAATCTGTTTTGATAATCGGTTTTGCTGCGGTAGCTTGATATTAGTTGATTTGTTAAGGGGCAATGGCCTTGATCCACAGGCTGCCAAACGATCAGCGTCGGATGGGCGCAGTTGATTGGGATCAGCGGCTTCATTCCGGTCATCCAAGGTTGCATATTCCGGCCAGTGTTTGAACCAATCCGGTACCCGAAACGTTTTTACCCGGTCGTAATGCGGGATATACGGTTTAATGTCGAGAATGGGCGTACGTTCGAAGGCGTCAAATCCCGAGACGTGCAGACGTCCGTTTTCAATATCAATTTGGTCTAACTGAGCCGTGGTTAAGCCGATGGGATTGGGACGCACAGGAGATCGCGTTGCAAAGACACCGCATTTAGGTGCCTGCTCATACGGTGGGGTGACCTGCAAGATACGTCGATATCTGGATCCATCAAAACGATGAAACCACCAAATAATACGAATATGGGAAAAATCTTCCAGACCGGTGATTGCCTCGACAAAGGGTTTGTCTAAAATAATAGACATGCGGCCGTTGCGATTTTGGGTCGCACCAATCGGTTCCAATTTATATTCCTGGAGTACACTGTCGTAGTCGTCCTTGGTTTTGATCGGGCTGGTTTTTTTTTCATTGGGCTTTTCAGGAATGAAGTCCGACAGATCATTAAACAAATTTGAGACAACCACATTTTTGAACCGATCCGATACGGGAATATGCGCTTTGATATCCAACACCTGGGCCTGGCTGGGAATATCTGCCGGGATAAAATCGATGCTACCCTTTTGAGTATTCACCTCCCGGACGCTTATGGTGGTTAGCTGGATTGGGTTTGGGCGAACCATGTCCCGGGAAGCAAATACACCGGTATGTCGGTGGTTAGCTTTTGGGGGAGATGGTTCAGCCATATTAGTTGGCTGGTTTTGAGGATGCCACCAGAATATCAGCAGATGACTGAAAAGATCGCAATTTTTCAAAGCCCGCCTGAATTTTGCTTTTATTTGAATCCTTGATCTTTTAGGCTTATTGACGATTTTGCCAATGGAATTTACTTTAAATGTTATCATCTTTACTCCCATAAGGCGCGCTGAATAAGAGGATGCATAACTAACCCCAACTAGTGCTCTAAGGTAATCTCACTATCGCCGACAGTTCGAATTGTCTTTTCAAATCTTGCCAATCAGCTAGCAATTCTTGCTTTTTGGTTTGCATATCTTGCTAAATAAAATTAGTATCGCCAATAATTTCTATTAGACCAGGTATATCTGTACGGATCATCTCACGATTCGTTGTAGTAATGGTGTCGGTGCAAGTCTTGTCGAAATCGGGATCCCGATAGCGATTTCGATAAGTTAAGGCCCGAGCTGTATTTTTTTTGACCCGAATTTTGGAGCCCTTTTCTCCAACTAATTTGGAGAAGAGCCACCTATACTGATGCAAGAGAAAGCCAAAGAAATACTTGCCTTCATAAATGCCATTGAACCCCTCAAAACAGTCACACGGCATTCCTGGTGCTCAGATGGCAGGCGCGAAAGCGTGCCCGAGCATTGCTGGCGCATGGCTGTCCTGGCATTTCTTTTGGCAGAAGAGCTTCCAGATGTTGACATGGATAAGGTTATAAAAATGTGCTTGCTGCATGATTTGGGGGAAATCGAAGGTGATATCCCGGCATTTGAGAAACAGGATGCCGATGAAGTTGTCGAGTCCATGCAAGTGAAAAAGCTGATTCAAATGTTGCCGGATAGTTTGGCCGATAAAATAATGTCACTGCACGCGGAATTCAATGCCGCTAAAACCCCGGAAGCTAAACTGGCCCAGGCATTGGACAAGTTGGAAGCTGTTATGCAACATAACCAGGCCGATCTGGGCACCTGGATTGATCTGGAATATGATCTAAATCTAACCTATGGCCAGGCTCAAACAGCATACCATCCATTTCTGACCGCATTGCGAGAGTTGGTACGGCAGCAAACCATCAAAAAGATGGCATCATCAGGGAAAAATCCTCTGAAGTCTCATGAGGAGTCGCCCGATGTAGATCCTGGCAGGCAGAATTAAGATGCCAAAAGGATAAAACCATGGAAATAACCGCCATCGGTAGGATCTATTCGCCTTACCGGACCAAACAAGAATGTCCGATTCAACCGAGATACGCCCAAGAATCCATGGGAAAAATTGAAATTTTCAAGGAATTTGCGGATGGCCTCAAAGATATCGATCTCTTTTCACACATCTATATCTTGTATCTGTTCGATCGTGCCGGAGATATTCTCTTGGTACGACCGACGTTTTTAGACGACACACCGCATGGCATTTTCGCCTCCCGGCATCCATGCCGGCCTAATGCTATCGGTATGTCCATTGTTCGACTTGAAAAAGTACATGAAAATATTTTAGAAGTGAGTGGCATTGACGTTCTGGATGGTACACCCCTATTGGATGTAAAGCCTTATATACCGAAATTCGATAACATCGAATCCGCATCCAATGGCTGGGTGGCAGGTAAAGTATGGCGTTCAAAACCGTTTGACCGCGAGTAGAAATGAAGAATCTTACGATGAACCACCTGGCGCAATCGAACCTGAATTGTTTCGGCACTTCAGTTTTAAATCGGATGTCGGAAGTTCGCAAAGACACAGCATGGGTTCAGAAACAACTGCGGCACCCCTCGGCACTATTTGTTCCGATTTGGCGCAATAAAAATTTATTCTCAGCATCGGAAATCCACAAACCGGTGTTTTTGGATTGGCCGGCCGTCAGTCAATTGATCACAGCGGATGCGGACGCGTATGTTTTTCTGGGCATGCAAAATGATAGGTCCTATTTTGCCATTGAGGTACCTGCGAATGAAAAAGATGCACCCGGTCTATTCTCGCAATACGGCCAGTTTCATGACATCCGGAAAGTCGGCACATTCGTCGACGTAAGCCAGGGGGAATTGCTTGTCTACGCCCGAGCAATAACCTATTGGCATCAATACCAAAGTTTTTGCGGCCTCTGCGGGCATGCGACCGAATCCCGTGAGGGTGGTCATATGCGTTTGTGTACCAATGAAAATTGCAAACAGCAGCAGTTTCCACGTACGGATCCGGCCATCATTGTACTGGTTACTTATGGTCAGAAATGTTTGTTGGCACGTCAGCCTGGGTGGAAACCCAACGGGTATGCAACCGTGGCCGGATTTGTGGAGCCGGGGGAGAGTCTCGAGTCCGCGGTAGTTCGAGAGGTGTATGAGGAAACCGGGGTTCGGATTGAGTCGGTTACCTATCATTCATCACAGCCGTGGCCGTTTCCGTGTTCGATTATGTTGGGATTTACGGCTGAGGCCGGCGACCGGGCGATCAATATCGACGGGCAAGAAATCGAAGATGCCAGGTGGTTTTCGGCTTCGGAAATTCAAAGCAGGGTAAAAAACGGTCAGCTTATCCTGCCACCGAGGTTATCCATCTCCTACAGTTTGATCGCATCCTGGTTTGACCACAAAGGGTTGGGCCCGCTAGCAGATATTATTCCCATCGATCAGGCGTGGTAATAATAAGACCGCTGGTCATCATCATCAAATCGTGGAACACGATTTTATTTGGAGAAAAAATGGAAGAACTCATTAGGTCTTATCCCGTTGAAGTTGAAACCCCCATCGCATGGGGAGATATGGACGCGTTTCAACATGTGAACAATACCGTGTATTTCAAGCATTTTGAAAACGCACGCATTGCATACTTCGAAAAAATCAATTTGCTGGAGATCATGAACAAAACCGGCATTGGGCCCATTATGTCATCCACTCAATGTCAATATAAGATCCCATTGACCTATCCGGACGTTGTCACCGTGGGAGCCAAGGTCACTGATATGAAGGAAGACCGCTTTGTAATGAAGTATATTGTGATCAGCCATAAGTTTAAGAAAACAGCCGCATCAGGGGAGGGTGTGCTGGTTACATTCGATTACCGGAGCAATGAAAAGGTACGCATGCCGGATGAATTAAGAAAAGGAATCATTGATCTCGAAAAAAGCATTAGCCCGGAAACCTAAGATAAGAAATCTATCAATCAATAAAAACGTGTAAAAGCTATCTCAAAAATTGTTTCCATGGGCCTTCTGTTAGCATCAGGAGCTCATTTTACAACAAATCTCAAAAGCGTGTTTTACCAGACAGTCAGCCAGGGAGTACTACCTATGAAAACTTCTTCTTTTTCCATAAGACAGATATGTCTGCTGGCAATTTGCGCCTTAGCGGTTACGACCTGCGCTCAATCTAATTTGAAACTGGCTAAGGATGAGACCTTGCCCGATATTGTCAGGAGCCACAAATCCTTTTATCTGGGCGCTAAACGTGTGGGGTTGGTTGATACCGGCATATACATCGGCCAGGATGAACTCTATACAATTTTGGCCACAGGATCCATCGATATGTGGCCTGGCGGCCCACCTAGGATTTTTAAACCCGAGGATGGATGGCCGATCATGGCCAGGATCGGTAGGGCTGGATATGTTTTTAGCCCAATTCTAAAATACCATAACAGCGGTATGCACAACAGCTATTCTCAAGGTGGCGAGCTTTACCTGGGTTACAAATCAGGCAATGTTAATTCAAAAGGCGTTCCTCAGAACCCCGAGTATTATAAAGATGATACCGGTGGATTTAAGATAGACGTGATTGTATGGAAAGAGGAGAATTATACCCAAATCTATAACTTTTTAGATGAGATGCGCAGGAGAGATCTGCAAAATGCAGCCTTGGCAGATGCTGCCAAGTATACTGAAAGTTTCAAAAACATTGAAGCAAACAGGGCGCAGGTGGTCAAAAAGGTAGAAGAAACAAAACAAATGATTGAGGAAATAAAAGAACAGAAAACCCAAACGCAAACCGGTTCTCAAACAAATGATTCACTCCCAATAGTAATGCCATCGCCGTTACCAACCGGCCAGCAGGAAGAGGTTGTTAAATTAGAAGCAAAGCTCACGGAGTTGATGGCCCAAGTTGCCCAATTTGATGAAATGAGGAAGCAATTTGCTGAAGAAAGAAAAAAAACCGAGCAACTCACACAAGCCCTTGAGGAGACATCGGAACGTGAAAAAGATTTATTAACCAAATTGTCGGCTGGTGCAAAAGCAGCTCCGGTTATTGTGGTGGCATCACCGTTGGACGGTACCAAAACAGAAGCAAGTGCAATTCAACTAACCGGTGTCGCCGAGGATGAAAGCGGTATTAGCCAAATCAATATTACTGCAAACACCAAAACTATCTTTCCAAAGGACGGGCGTAGTATCAGCGTCAAAGCCCCTGAATTGCCGAAACGATATAGTTTTAATGAACGCATTCCACTTGATAAAGGCGTGAACATCATAACTATTCGATCTGTAGACACCGATGGTTTGGCAGCCGAAACAGTCCTTAAAATTACCCGGATTGAACTGAGAAGGAATGTGTGGGCCCTGGTTGTCGGCATAAACGAGTATCAACATGTGAGAAAATTGAAATATGCAGTCAATGATGCCAGTGCCTTCTACAATCTCCTGATAAATCAAAATCAAATTCCACAGGAGAATGTAACCCTGTTAACAGATCAGCAGGCCAGTTTAAGAAATCTGAGAAGGGCCTTGGGCACGCAACTGAAGAAAAGTGCCGCTAAAGACGACATGGTAATCATTTTCTTTGCAGGCCACGGCGCCACCGAAAAAGATTCCTCCAGTCCGGATGGAGATGGCCTGGAAAAATATCTTTTGCCGGTAGACGCGGAAATTGAGGACATTTATACATCGGCCATTCCCATGCGGGAGATCAGTCATATATTTCGCAGGCTTAAATCAGAGCGCATCATCTTTATTGCGGATGCTTGCTACAGTGGCGCCAGCGGGGGGCGGACAGTCAATGTATCAGGGATCCGCGCCAGTATTTCAGACGCATTCCTGGATCGGATGGTTAGTGGCAAGGGAACCATAATCATGACCGCCAGCGGGGCCAATGAAGTCAGTATGGAGAGTGAAGAATACAAGCACGGAATTTTTAGCTACTTTTTAATAGAAGGTTTGAAAGGGAAGGCCGATTCTGATGCGGATGGGCTGGTCACCGTTGATGAATTATACCCTTATGTTTATGACAATGTTGCACGAACGAGCGGTCAAGAACAGCATCCTGTACGCAAAGGTGTGGTTGAAGGTCGCTTTGTGTTTGGAATTGTTAGATAGCGTTCCACAGGGTGAAGCTTCCCTGCAGCTTAAGGGTAGCGTGGTCGATCACAGGTAATCTGGTAATACTTTTCTATCCCCGATTTGCGAATAATCTCATTGATTTTTATCCAGGCATTGTAGAGCGGCTCATCGAAGTTAGTATGTCCGCAGGGAAATTCGTCACATTGGTAGCAATATTCAACCCCCTTTTCCTGATGACAGGGGCGTACGCCACAATCCTTAAATAGTTTGCATTGCTCCCGGCGACATCCCCGGCAGTTCTCAGAGCCAAAGAAATCCAACACTTCCTTGAAATCCGCATACTTTCCCAAAATGGGCTGGTCCAAAAGTTTTTCAAAGCGCGGGGCATAATTGTGATAATTCCCCAGCAGTTCTTGAAGTTTGAGACTGTATTCGCGAATTTGACCATCCACATGGGCAAAGCACTTTTCACAATTGAGTCCGCAGGGTGCTATGTGCGCTGTGTGTGTTTGCTCTGTCATTTTCTTTCTCCTTTTTATATGGGCAAGCAGGTTTGTTTGAATCTCATTATATCGATTGCAAATTAAGATGGAAAGTGGCATAAATGACATATAAAGAGGCAATATCGACAAAAGTCTGTCTCAAAAATGTGTCTGAGGTCCAATATCAGCGTTGGGCAATTGGATTGAATACTCGAAATATTGATTGTCAGATTTTTAGGTACTTTTAATGCTGTTTAGTTTTTTTTAGTTAACGTCCAACATCGAACACTGAACATTGAACATCGAATAATGAATTCATCCCTAAATTATGAAAAATGGTAGGATCGACAAGCGGTGCAAGCTCCTGAGCTGTGCGAGTAATACCACATTCGACGTTGGGTGTTGGACGTTCGGTGTTCGATGTTAAAAAAGTACTCCCTTGAAATTGAGATTCTTGTTTATGTTTAAGGCGGACTCGCAACAAGAAATAATATAGATACAATTCCTCGAGAACATATAATGAAGAAAGTAACCTTACTTGGTTTGCACAATACCATGGCCACGACCTTGTTCGGCCCCATGGACATTTTTAATCAGGCGGGGCGGCTCTGGCAGCGCTTGGACGATCAGCCGCGGTCACCTTATTTTGAAGTGGCGATCGCATCGGCGGACGGGCAGCCCATCCGTTGCGCCAACAACGTTTTGGTACAGCCCCATTGCAGTATTCAGGCCATTCCGCAGACCGATTTGCTGGTGATCGCATCGGCAACCTATATCGATCAAATTCTGGAAAAAAACCCTGAGTTGGTTCCATGGATACAGAAACAATTCGATCAGGGCGCCCATGTGGCCAGTATTTGCACGGGTGTTTTTTTGTTGGCGGAAACCGGATTATTGGATAGCAAGTCAGCCACCCTGCACTGGGGCTATACGAAAATGTTCAGCAAACGCTATCCACAGGTGAAATTGCAATCCGACAAAATGATTCTGGACCATGGGCGCCTGTATTGCTCGGCCGGCACCAACGCGGGCCTTGATCTTTCGCTGTATTTGGTGGAAAAGTTTTGCGGCCGCAAGGCCGCATTAGAATCGGCCAAGACAATGGTATTGGATCTGGGCCGTGCAAGCCAGATGCCCTACAGCCGTTTTCTGATTTCCACTGCACATGGCGACCCCGTGATAATCCGAGCCCAAAAATGGTTGGAACAGCATCAGACCGAATCAGTTGATTACGAACAAATGGCTGCAAAATTACGGATGGGCCGCCGGTCCCTGGAGCGGCGCTTTAAAAAGGCTACCGGCGTCACACCCTTAGGCTACCTCCAGCAGTTGCGGGTTGAAAAAGCAAAACGCCTCCTGGAGGAGGGCCATCAGACCTTTAGCGAGATAACATATCAGGTGGGTTATGAGGATATTTCTTTTTTCAGAAAAGTTTTTATTCGCTTGACAGGATTGCGACCCAAGGAATATCAGCAGAAGTTCACGAGCTATTCAACCAAACTTGCATTACCGTAAGCCGGATCAAGCGGCAGCGGGATGCCGGCCAGGCTGGTTTCCAACCAGAAAGGAAATTTGAATTGAGTACGCTGGCGGAAAACTTAAAGCGCAATATAATCGACACCTGCATTTCCTGTGGAACTTGCGCCAAAATATGTCCAAGCATCCAAGTCGCCGGCTTGGACCAAGTCAAAGCAAAGGTAATTCAGGAACATCTGCTCGATTTTATTAAAGCACCCCAAGCGGATGATATGGTTTCCAGAAGGATAGATTCATGCCTGGAATGCTTCAAATGTGTCGATGTTTGTCCAAAAGACCTCAATCCACTTACTTTTATCGAGCTGTCTAAATTTACGGCGTTTCAAAATGGGCATGAACCGTATGCTTCGGCAAAACCGGCCGATTACCGGGCGCACTATAAATCCATAAAAAATGACCTGAATGAGCATCAAAGATCAGCGGTTACCAGGACATCTGAATCTACTAAAAGCAAATATGTGTTTTTTCCGGGGTGCAATATTTACAAAAGTGCAACCCGCCTGTTGAAGGTTAAGGAAATTTTAAATACGATCAATCCGGATATCGCATTTTTACCGGGATTGGAATTCTGCTGCGGAGACGCCTATGTATATGAGGGCAGAATCGATCTGGGTGTAGAAAAATATGGTGAGTTAAGCAAAGAGATCGCGGATATCAATCCGGACAGAGTCATCTTATGGTGCCCGACCTGCCTATGCCGAATGAAAAAGACTTGGGACAGCTCCATCGAATATATATCGTTTTTCCAATTTTGCCTGGCTTATATTGATAAGCTCAATTTTACTTCGTCCGCTACAAAGAAAGCCGTAACTTTGCATGAACCGTGCAAAACAGCCTACACTGGATTGGATCAGAGCCACCGAGGGATCATACGAGCGCTGCCGAATTATGAACTAAGAGAAATGCCATCGGGGATTAGCTGCTGTGGGAGTGGCGGTATTTCATATTATAAAGATGAAACCGTTAATTTGATAACAGAGAAGAGACTGCAGGAAGCAGTCGATACCCAGGCAGACATGTTGATTACGGTCTGTCATTACTGCCAGGAACTCTTCGAAGATATAAATTCTAACGAAACACTGGAAATTACCAATTTGGCGGACCTTCTCCATCAAGAATTCGAGGATCATGAAAAAATACAAAATAGTAATAACAAATGATGACGGCATAGCCTCGCCGGGGTTGAGAGCTGCGGTTGAGGCGGTATTGGATATGGGCGAGATTATGGTGCTGGCGCCAAGCGAACAGCAAACCGGGGCTGGTCGCGGTTTGACCGGTGAGATGCACTCAAGTTTGATACCCATTGAGTACCAAGTCAATGGACTGGATGTGCGTGCATTTCACTGCCCATGTTCACCGGCAATGATTGTTAGGCATGGTATGCGGACAATTTTACGGGAATCCAAGCCGGACCTCGTCATTTCCGGAATTAATTATGGTGAAAATCTTGGCATTAATGTTTCCTGCTCCGGAACTGTCGGCGCCGCACTGGAAGCATCCAGTCATGGAATTCCAAGCCTAGCCGTATCAAAACAGACCGATATGGGCTCACATCAATCCTATACAGATCAGAATTGGGATACATCCAAACATTTTTTACGTAAGTTCACCAAAACCGTACGAGACAGCAGATTGCTAGCTGACGTTCATGTGCTCAAAATTGACGTGCCCGAGGATGCAAGCCCGCAAACAGAGTGGAAAATTACCAAGCTGGCGAGGTCTGCATATTATTTTAAAGAGATAGAAAACCCGGGGATCCAAACAAAATTAAGCGATGGAAACGTTACGGTTAAATTTGATGCAAATTCAGTGGATAAGGATAGCGATATATATGCCTTGGCGGTTCGCAAGATTGTTTCGGTTACGCCCTTAAGTTTAGATATGACCTCGCGGATCGAATCATCAAAGCTGATAAGTCTGTTTGAGAGATCTTAAGCAAGCGCTTGTGAAACGTCAGGATTGTCAGAATCACAGGAGGCCAAAACACGGTATGAAACCAGATGAATCCCAGTTAATAAACAAATTGGCAAGCCAGCTTCGCAATGTGGGACCGAAATTGGCGACCAAATTAATGCAAGCCGGCATTGATTCGCCGGAGAAGCTGAAAGAGTTGGGCGCTAAAAGAGCATTTGAGGCCATGTATGCCCGGGGCGATGCTTATGGCGACTATAACGCTGCCTATCTGTATGCTTTGGAGGGCGCCGTTCGGGATTGTGATTGGTTGGATATTCCCGCAGAAGTCAAATCAGAATATAAGCAATATGCCCAGGAACTTCAGGCCAAAAAGGGCAGCCCAAAATGACCCGTGTAAATCGGGAGGTTGCAAGGGCGATCCTAAAAAAGCATATGGATTCTGATAATCCTTTGGGATGGTTCGAAGCGCTCTATGCCAGCGCAAATAATGATGCAGAGATCATTCCATGGGCAGATCTGAAACCGAATAAGAATGTGGTTGAGTGGTTGGATCGGCACGGTAGCATCAGCAAAGGCAGGGCATTAGCGGTAGGCAGCGGCCTGGGTGACGATGCCGAGGAACTGTCCCGCAGAGGTTTTCAAACCACTGGTTTCGATATATCCGCTTCAGCCGTAGCCTGGAGTCGTAAGCGATTTCCCCGATCAAAAACAACATATGTTCAGGCGGACTTGTTCAAGGCACCAACGCACTGGCAAGCTCGATTCGATTTTGTGTTGGAACTATATACATTGCAAGTGCTGCCCGCGGATCTGCGGGCTGAAGCTGCGCATTGTATTGCCTCTTTTTTAGCACCCGGCGGGGTGCTGCTGCTTGTTGCCAGACTGAGAGAGCCGGATGAACCTAGAGGAAAAATGCCCTGGCCATTGACCCTGGATGACTTGCAGCCGTTTGTAGATGCTGGTTTGAAAATCATGGAGTTTGAAGATTATTTGGATCAGGAAGATCCGCCGGTAAGACGATTTAGAGTTAGCTATTGTCGCGTATAAAATCTTAGTAATAAAATCGAAAATCACGCAGCGTAGCCAATGAAACACTAAACGCATTGAGTTAGGCATGAATATCAAACAAGTTTCTCAACAAACCGGATTGAGTGCGCATACACTGCGTTACTATGAGAAAATTGGGCTACTGTTGGGAATTCACAGAGATTCGAAGGGACACCGGGATTATACGGATAAAGATTTGATCTGGATTGAATTCATAAAAAGATTAAAGGCAACAAATATGCCGCTAAATGAGATAAAGCGTTTCGCTGAATTGCGTACAAGCGGTGATCGGACAATTCCAGAGAGATTAATGATTCTAAAGAAACATCAGTCCCGGGTCCGGAAACAGATGGATGAGTTAGTCATACACCAACAAAAGATAAAAGCAAAAATCGAGTTATGCAAATTAGGCGGTGATATCGAACCTAAATAAGACCGTAGTCAAAAAGTTCTTGACCTAGAGTCGACTCTAAGCGCTAAGGATCGAATTGAAGCAATAAAGATTGCTCAATTAACAATAATCCAAACGTTTGGAGGTAACGGCTATGAGTTGGTTAGAAGAAATTTGCGCGGCCAATGCAAAATTCAGAGATCGGATTGATAATGAGGCCCTGCCCAAGGAAAGGCAACCCTGCCCGTATGCGATTTTAACCTGCATGGATCCACGTATCAATCTCGAGGCCGTCGGCCTAAACCCATTTGGATTAAATGGCGTCGCAACTACTCAAGTTCGTATTATCCGTACGTTGGGAGGGATTGCCGAAGATCGATCTTTGGTGGTCGGCATTCATCTGGCCGGGTTTAGAGAGCTTGCTATCCTGATGCATACCGATTGCGGTTGCAGTCTGGCATATTCAAAGATTGACACTCTGATCGAAAATATGCAATCAAATCTCACACCTGATAATTGGAAAAAGATCAGAGCTCAGTTCGGCACTGATCTGCGCGAAAATTTGCGGCGATGGCTGCACGCTTTTGAGGACCCACACACGGCAGTCAGAAAAGAAGTACAGGACTTAAAAAGCAATTTGTTCGTACCTGATGATTTGATCGTACATGGCTTGGTATACGATTTGTCTTCTGGAACCGTCGAGATTGTTGTCGACGGCTATTCCTTTTGAATCTTAATAACCGGTCTCTTAAATCCATGGGCTCAGTCCTGTCCAAGCTTCTAGGCGAAGGGGTCGGAAGGCAACACATTACAACCTATCCCAAAATAAAGTTTTGGTCCTCTGGCACGGGATTGAGCGGATCGAAAGCGGAAGATCCACATACAATATGAACAATTTGATCCGCTTTGCTAAACCGCCAGAAGGAATTAGATTGTTTTGAGATAGCTTGTAAATATCCAAGTGGAGATTGAACATGGCTTTAATCGGATACTGCGGTGATGATTGCGAAGAATGCCCTCGATATATCGCCACCCAGGAAAATGATCGCGAAGCTTTGAAGGCTGCCGCTGTATTGTGGCATCAGGTGGGATTGAATGACCGGATAGCCGGTTCCGAAGACATGATCTGTCATGGTTGCGCAGCATTGGATGCCTGCCATTATAATGAAATTCGTGAATGTGCCCAGGAGAAAAAATTAAACACCTGCGGGGAATGCGAAGTGTACCCGTGTGAAAAAATCACGGCAGTTTTTGATAAAACCCGTTCCTATGCTGAAACATGCCGCCAGGCTTGTGATTCCGGAGATTATGAAACATTAAAGCGAGCCTTTTTTGATAAAAAGAAGCGATTGGATGCTATCCACAAGGCGCGTACCTAGAATTCGGCTCAAGGACCCCAACGTGTTATTAATTTCCACTTTTGGTTTTCATCAGTCCCGTCGAAATTAATCAAACGTATTTTGCTCCGGTAAATCCCCATTTTTAGGTTAAGCAGGAGCAGAGCGACGACTGACGTCAGCAATATAATTCCTATAAACATGCTATCCTCTAATTAAATTGATAGATGGAAAAAGTTGCCAAGCCAATGAGACGGAGTTGTTTTTGAAATAAGATTTTTGTTCAAGTTCAAGGCGGAATCTTGTTTCAACCCGGAGGCATACATTAGAAGTGGTATTAAAGCCACATCAGGTATTATCGAGGATTTGAAACAAGAGCCAACACCTGAAATTTATTTGCCTCAGGCGAATCAACAAAAATATATTTTAGAAACAACTTCGAATATGATATGGGAATTAACGCCGATTTTGAATACAAACTAAATGTTTTTTGGCACGATTTACTTTAAAATATTAGGTTTTTGCGGGTATGAACTTTAAAATTGAAAGCGCACTGGACCTGCTCGGGATCAAGATTCTGAGAGAGCTTCAGAAGGATGCCAGAATTTCATTCAGCGAATTGGGGCGGCGGGTCGGTTTATCATCACCGGCGGTCGCCGAACGGGTCAAGAAAATGGAAGCGGCCGGCATCATCAACGGTTACCATGCCAAGCTCGATCGTGAGAGAATCGGCTATCCAATTTCGGCATTCATATTTATAACCATGCCAAAAGAAAAGTATGACCGGTTTTATGCGTTCGCCGAAGAGGCTAGCGCTATCCAGGAATGCCACTGTATCAGCGGTGCGGAATCGTTTATGCTGAAGGCCATCACGAGTTCCGTGTCCCATTTGGATGAACTGATAGACAAACTGGTTGCCTTTGGGGAAACCAAGACCTCGATTGTTTTGTCCTCACCGGTGGAAAAAAATTCGTTTCAGTTTCAGAATGATGGTTAGTCGGATCTAAATATAGGCGGTAAATTGCATGAGATTCCTGAAAAATTTAGTGCACGGGGCGGTGCATGTCATCATTAGAAATGAGAATACGACCCGCGACACCAACTGATTTCGAGGAAATCGCCAAGATTCATGTCGAGAGCTGGCAGGATGCCTACGCCAGGGACCTCCCTAAGGAATTCATTAACAAGGCACTTGGCGAGACATTAAACCGGCATTGGCGTTCAATAGATATCGTAGATGGTGATAGCGTGCTGGTGGCGGAACAAGATGAGATAATCGGATTTGCGGCCGCCTGGTGCCGGCCGGAGCCCTACATCGATAATTTGCATGTGCGCCCATCCCAACGTTCCAGAGGCATTGGCCTAAAGTTAATGCAGGCGCTGGCAGAAACCTTGCTCAAAAAGGGGCACAAAACCGCATATCTTTATGTGTTTGAAACAAATCAGAAAGCCATCCGGTTTTATGAACGATTGGGAGGCATCCAAAAAGAGAAATTTTATAACGACATATTCGGTTTCAGCATACTAAGCCGGAGGATCGTTTGGAACAATATATCCAGTATGCTTCAGAACAGGGACAATCCGTGAAAAATCCAAATTTCAATACAGACAAACTTAAGGCCCTGGTGTTCGACCTTGACGGCACCCTGCTGGATTCCTTTGCGGCGCACTATGACGTTTTTCAGATCACTTTTGCGCGGTTTAATATTCAGATGGATCGGCAACGATTTTTAGATTCCTACTCCCCCAACTGGTATAAGACCTATGAAGGCATGGGGTTGCCCCAAAAAGACTGGAAGGCTGCAGATCGGATATGGTTGGAACAGGTGGAACATCAAGAACCAAATCTGTTTTTAGGTGTGTATGAAACTTTAAGAAAACTAAATCAGAGCCGCACCCTTGGCCTGGTTACCTCCGGTTCCAAGCGCCGTGTGGTGCAAGACCTTGATCGAACCGGCATTGGGTCCTTGTTTAAGGTCGTCGTGACCGGGGATGATATTAAGCGGCCCAAGCCATCTCCGGATGGATTGGAAGCAGCTTTGCACAAATTGGATATTCAGCCGGCGGAATGCGTCTATATCGGCGACGCCAATGCCGATTATGAAATGGCCCTGGCAGCCGGGGCCACTTTTATTGGGGTCCGCAGCGCTTACGACAGTTTTAAAAACAGTACCGCGTTCACCTGCCTGGAAACGGTCAATGAGTTGCCGGGACTACTCAGCCTCTGAATATGATTTAACCCAACTAAAGATATCCATTTTACAAAGGGAGCGGAAATGTCCGCGCGATATATAGCTGTCAAGCCGTATCAATCACCCTATCCGCAGGCGTTGGTGTTTCCAAAGGGAAGCCATGTAAAGATTGTCAAGACATATCAGGAAGATCCGCAATGGCCCAACTGGTTCTGGTGCGTCGGTCAGGACAATACCAAAGCATGGGTGCCGGATCAGTTTCTACAAATAGACGGCAAAAAGGGGATTCTGCAAAGGGAATACGATGCCATTGAGTTAAGTGTTCAAGTTGGAGAGAAATTGATAGTAAATGAAGAAGTAAACGGTTTTGGATGGGCCCAAAATATCGATGGCAAATGGGGTTGGGTGCCCATGAGAAATTTAGTTCCGGATGATGAATAGTAGCTATGAACGTTCCAGAACAACTTGAAACCGAACGACTGAAATTCCGCGAGTTGACCATGTTGGATGCATCGAATATGCTTGCCTTTTTCAGCGATGACGAAACCATGCGCTACATGCCTGCTAAAAGAGATCTGGATGGGGTCCATGAATGGTTGTCTTTAGCTCAAGAAAGTTATGAGAGGCATGGTTACGGCCCCTGGGCGTTGATGCACAAATTTTCAAAGCAGTTTTTGGGATACTGCGGCTTGTACCTGCAAATGGATGTCAATGGTCGCGATGAGGTCGAACTGCTATACGGCATTTTGCGGCAGCATTGGGGCCAGGGGTATGCCACCGAAGCAGCGCTGGCTGTATTGAATACTGCCAGAAGTCAATTTCAAATCAAAAGGCTTATCTCGCTCATTGAGCCAAACAATACAGCATCCATTCGGGTGGCTGAAAAAACAGGCCTGACTTTGGGAAGCTCCACCAGCAGATGGGAGAGGACCTATCATCTGTTTCAATGGGATTGACAGTTGAGCGTACGCGGAGGTCAACATGCTGTTATCACATAATGGAAAACAACCCGAGATTGATCCATCGGCTTATATTGCGCCCAACGCGACCATTTGCGGCGACGTGACCATCGGATCTAATTGCCGCATCATGCATGGCGCGTGCATTGTTGCAGAGGGCGGCCAAATAGAAATTGGCGAACAATGTATCATCCTCGAAAATGCCGTAATTCGCAGCAATAAGAACCATTCAGCTTTCATCGGCAGATACTGCCTCATCGGCCCCCATGCCCATGTTGTCGGTTGCCGGATGGATGAGGAGGTTTTTGTCGCCACAGGTGCATCCATTTTTCATGGTGCTCACCTGGGTAAGGGATCAGAGGTCCGGATCAATGGGGTGGTGCATTTGAAGTCCTATCTTGAGCCGGGGACCATGGTTCCCATCGGTTGGATTGCCGTGGGCAATCCGGCCAAGCTTTTTCCTCCGGACCAGCACGATGAGATCTGGAAAATTCAGGGGCCGCTGAATTTTCCGTTGACTGTTTACGGTATCGATCGGTCCGAAGCCACGATGAAAAAGATAACCCGGCGATTGACTAAAAATTTAGGCTCTCACGGGAGTGATCGGATAATAGCTTAACAAAACCTGCGGATGGATAAGCGATGAACGTGGAGCCGTTTTGAGAAAAGACAGGCAACAAATCGAATATCGATGTGAACAACCTGGAGCAGCAGCATATTTTCAGCTATTCGATTCAACCGGGTGGAATAATTTATACAAGGTGCAAATATCGGAGCTAAGCAAAGCACTTGAAAACACCTGGTATGTGGTATGTGCTTATGATTCAGAGCAGTTGGTTGGTATGGGACGTATTGTCTCAGACGGAGTCCTCTATGCCATGATATACGATATGATCGTTTTGCCTGACTACCAGGGCAGGGGAATCGGCTCTCGGATGCTGGATAAATTGATCGAAAGGTGCCGGCAAGCCGGGATACGAGACCTTCAATTATTTTCAGCAGCCGGCAAAATGTCATTCTATGATAAACGGGGATTTCAGGAACGACCCGGAAACTCGGCAGGGATGCGCTTTACAAAAAGTTAGATCCAATTTTCTATAGAGGAAAACCATTGCAACTTTCATTTAAACCATTGAAACCGAAAGTATGGGACGACTTTGAAACGCTATTCGGCGAGCGCGGGGCTTGCGGCGGTTGCTGGTGTATGCTCTGGCGCCTGCCGCGTAAACAGTTTGAATCCCAAAAGGGTGAAGTAAACAGGCTGTCCATGCAAGCCATCGTTCATTCCGGCGAAGTGCCGGGAATCTTAGCCTATCACAAAAAACAGCCGGTGGGCTGGTGTGCGGTCGCTCCCAGGAGTAGTTACCCGGCACTGGAGCGATCGCGAATTCTCAAACCCGTAGACGATCAACCCTGCTGGTCCATTGCCTGCCTGTTTATTAACAAAGCGTTTCGAAAGAAAGGCGTTTCAACCACGCTTTTAGGTTTTGCCAGCGAATATGCACGTTCCCAAGGAGCGGCCATCATCGAGGGATATCCGGTGGAACCCAAATCCACTAAGGACATGGCCCCTGCTTTCGCCTGGACGGGAATAGCGAAAGCTTTTTTGCGGTCGGGATTTAAAGAGGTGAAACGGCGTTCGCCCACCCGACCGATTATGCGATTGCAACTGCAATAGCTTTTTAGGTGTTTAGACTGTTAGACTATTAGCTGCTAAAAGCCTAACAGTCTTCAGCCTAATAGCCTGGTCTTTTTTGGAACCTTTTCCAGTTTTATAGAACATTATAAGTTCTTAAAATATCGAAGAAACGACATGAGGGTTAGAGGTCATGATCCCCGTTTTTGACGGCCATTTGGATTCTTTACAGACACTGTATCTGCCCGGCGACAAAAAAAGATCACTGTTAACGCCGTCACAGGATGGTCATTTTGATTTGCCCAGGGCCCAAAAGGGGCATTTTGCCGGCGGTCTGTTCGCCATTTTTGTGCCGGCTAGCCCAAAGCGCAACGATACGCACATATCGTTTTCAAAAAGAAACCCGAGCCGGTTCAAACCAATCGAGAGGGAATATGCGGAAAAAGTTGCCCAAAGCGGTATTGACTGCCTGCATGACTTAGCAGCCGATTCCGGTGGAAGATTGAAGATGGCCTACACGGCCAGTGATATTCGGGGCAATCTGGACCTTGGCGTCATTTCAGCCGTATTGCATTTTGAAGGAGCTGAGCCGATTGGCGCCGATTTGAGCAATCTGGAAGCTTATTATGAATCCGGTCTGCGTTCTGTGGGCATCGTATGGAGTCGGTCCAATGCCTTCGGGCATGGCGTTGATTTTAAATTCCCCGCGTCGCCGGACACCGGCCCCGGTCTTACCGACGCCGGCCGGGCACTTGTCCGCAAATGCAACCAGATGGGTATTCTTATCGATCTGTCGCATTTGAACGAAAAGGGTTTTTGGGATGTACACAAAGTATCTGACGCACCCCTGGTGGCAACCCATTCATGCATGCACGCCCTGACACCCATCACGCGGAACCTCACCGACCGGCAGCTGGATGCCATCAAGGAATCCAATGGTGTCGTCGGGATTAACTTCTGTACGGGATTTTTACGCCAAGATGCAAAGCTAACACCGGACACACCTATGGTGGATATCGTGAAGCATATTACGTATGCGGTGGAAAAAATGGGTGTGGATCATGTGGCCCTTGGCTCGGATTTTGACGGAGCCCTGATCCCCGATTGTATCGGCGATGTGGCCGGGCTCCCCAATTTGATTCAAACCCTATTTGATCACGGATTTGATGAGGCGTCCATAAACAAAATTGCCCATGGGAATTGGGTGAGGGTATTGGCAGATACATTTAAAGTGACTAAAGTGAACTAAAGTGAGCTAAAATGACTAAAGTGAACGATCAGCTCTTGGATCTTTGCAGCCAACTGTCTGTGCGGGCATTGGTTTGAATCACCATTTTGAATTCGCCTCAAAGAGATGACAACATGAAAACCTATCGCATCTACCAGGTTGACGCCTTTACAAAGAGAAGGTTTGAAGGCAATCCGGCGGGCGTGGTGGCTAATGCTGATGGTTTAAGCGACGGTCAGATGCAGTCCATTGCCCGGGAGTTGAACAATGCCGAAACAGCTTTTATTCTGTCACCCACTGCCTCGGATCATGACGTATGGATTCGGTTTTTCACACCCACCACCGAAGTTCCCACATGCGGCCATGCCACCATATCTGCCCATTATGTGCGTGCCCTGGAACATGATTTGATTACCTGTACGGTTCAGCAACGGATCGGCATCGGTATTCTACCTGTGGATATTGTCAAACATGAAGGTGAATACTCGGTCATCATGACCCAAGGGACGCCTGAAGTACTCGATAATCTTACAACGAACCAAAAAAATGCCATCGTTGAAGCCTTGGGCCTGGTTGCGGCAGATCTGGATGTCCAACTTCCCATCCAAATTGCTTCCACCGGTCACTCCAAGGTGATGGTGGCGATAAAAGGCAGGGATAAATTAAATGATTTGCAGCCTGATCTAAGCCGGCTGACCCGCATCAGTCAAGAAATTGGGTGCAACGGTTATTTTGTTTTCACTCTCAATAATGCAGGTTCAGACATCCTCAACCACGGCCGGATGTTTGCACCGGCTATCGGAATTCCGGAAGACCCTGTTACCGGCAATGCCAATGGCCCCCTGGGGGCTTATTTAGTTCATAATGATTTCTTTGATCAATCCGAAGGTATCGTGACCTTCAAAGGGAAACAAGGTGAAGCCATTGGGCGACCGGGTATTGTATCGGTATCCGTAGCGATCACCAATGGCAGGCCGGTGAATGTAAAGGTTCGCGGTGATGCCGTCATCGCCTTTAAGACAGAATTGGCGCTATGAAGACGAAGAACATTTGACAATGTATATTCCGCCCTAAGCTGCAATTTTATCATTTCAAAACGTATTGTGATAAGTAAATATATGTAGACAGGTATTATCTAGCGGCTTCTCAATTTATCTGTATTTTAAGATTGAAGATATATTAGCGTAATCTTCAGTTTCAGCGTGAATATTCCAACCACAAGATGTAGAGTTCGTATAAAATTAGCGTTAGCCAAGGACTATTGGCAATGTCCTTGGATTCAGGCATACGGCTTTTTAATGATTAATATGTTTTATTGTATGTTATCCTATAAGGAAGGTAACCATGTCAAAAAGCACCAAAACTACCTCTTGTATTTGTAAGAAACAAGGCTGTTGGGGTGATGGAAATACCAAGATTCCGGTATATTGTCAGGCTAACAAATATTCAGATATACTTGACAATATGAATAAAAAGTATGCTGAAAAGCTTTTTATCAAATATTACAGAGCAGCATCGCTGGTATCATCAAAAGATAACGGGATGCGTACAAGAATCGCTGAAGCTATAGATTTCGCTAAAGAGATGGAATTCAGCAAAATAGGCTTTGCTGCTTGTTTGGCATTCGATTACGAGATGGGTTTCATCAGAAAGTTATTCATCAAAGAAGGGTTAGACCCAATAATTGTCGGGTGTCAGATTGGGAATTCATCACCTGAGGATAGAGGAGTTCCTGATCTACAAAGTTATAGCAACTCCACCTGTAACCCTTTAGGACAAGCAGAAATTTTAAACAAGGAAAATACCCAGCTAAATTTCATTGTCGGGCTTTGCATGGGACATGATGTCATATTTACAGAACATTCCAATGCGCCGGTATCTACACTTTTCGTAAAAGACAGGATGACTGGAAATAATCCTGTCGCCGCTCTCCATGGTTATCATTTACGAAAGTCATTATTTGGATTAGATCGGTGGGAAAAGATGTAGCGAATCTTCAGGCATGAATTTGTAATTCTGGGCACTTCAAAGCCGAAGACTAACGACCATCAATCCTCGCTTTTTAAGTTTTCTGGCTATATACAATATATAGGGGTTGATAAGTATTAATAGAAACTGAAGATTTCCGGCATAAATCTTCAGTTCAGGGATGGCGGCAGCTCAATCCTATATGCCGTCTTAGGGACAACAGAATTTTTAAGATATCATCGTTTCACGAATTTTGCCACCATAGCCCCTTTACTGTAAATTGTATAACAATCCGAATTCGCATATTAAAAAGTTCTGTTTTATTAAAAAAAAAAGATAATTAATTTGCTTTCTCAATATAAGGCGCTATAATTATTTAATCTAACAATGCGTCACTTATAACTGGTGGTGCAATTTTTTCTGAAGGAACAATTCATCTTATTGATGAGGCATCCTCCAGTAAAAGATTTTTTAAAACAATTATAAAGGAGGATGTTGTCATGGCTAATGGAATTGTTAAATGGTTTAATGATCGTAAAGGGTTTGGATTCATTGAGCAGGAAGACGGGCCGGATGTTTTTGTTCATCATTCAGCTATTAATGCAGTCGGTTTCAAATCTCTCAATGAAGGTGACCGGGTATCTTTCGACATAGAGCAAGGCCAAAAAGGCCCAGCTGCCGCGAATGTCACTGTAGTTTAATTTCTTATTCTGAACAAAAAAGCATTCCTTCTAAGGTTGAGGGAATGCTTTTCTTTTTTATGTTTGCTAATATTCTTTCTGTAGGGTAACTTAATTTAAAATGAATAATCATAAAAGGAGAAAAACATGAATAAAGCAGATTTAATAAACGAGGTTACAAAAGTCTTGAATACGAAAAAAGATGCGGCAGCGGCCGTAGAGTGTGTTTTGTCCAGTATTACGAAAGCTTTGGGGGAGGGTGACTCTGTTTCATTAATTGGCTTTGGCACATTTAAAGTGGCTGAAAGAAAAGCGCGCCAAGGTAGGAATCCCCAAACAGGTGCAGAAATGCACATCCCTGCAAGCAAGGTTCCAAAATTTTCTGCAGGAAAAGCCTTAAAGGACGCTGTAAAATAATATCTGCCATATCAGTTTGTTTTTAGATAAGCAGGGCCAGGCTTGGCCCTGCTTTTTTTCTCATTAATTAAAGATACCTACCCCAAAAAGTTCTGACATCACTGATTGGGGTATTTATTGTGATATCATATGTCACGTGGTGATTTAAGCGGCCGCCTTTTAAAAATCGTCTTATGGGTCAGTATGCAACCCACCAGGAAACTTGTCTTTTGAATTCCCTGCCTTATATTTTGACTTAATTTTGGTTTAAAACCATGTGCTACATTTAAACCCTGAAAACTTGTCGGGTCGCAATTCATCCCCTGATTAATCACAAGCAATCAGGAATGGAGAATGCCTATGTTTACGATATTTGCCAAAATACTAAAAATAGTGAATTCCGAGACCGAGCCGCTGCAGATCAGCCTGGCCTTGTGTTTTGCCATGGTGGCGGGGTTGACGCCCTTATGGAGTCTGCACAACATTCTGGTTCTGATGCTGGTGCTTCTCCTGCGGGTTAACCTGGCGACGTTCATTTTGGCCTGGATCGGATTTTCCGGAATAGCCTATTTACTGGATCCCGTATTTCACAGCTTTGGGTACAAGGTCTTGACCAGCGCATCGCTGCAGTCGCTATGGACATCTTTTTATAATTCGACCTTGTGGCGGCTGACCAATTTTAATAACTCCGTGCTTATGGGCAGCCTGTTGATATCAGTGGTTTTATTCATTCCCGTGTTTCTGATCTCAAATCTTATCATTAAGAAATATCGGGAGCATATCCTGGCCTGGGTGATGAAATCACGGATCATGCAGGCAATGAAGGCTTCTAAATTTTATCAAATATATCAATCGGTTTCTGATTGGGGCGGTCTTGCATCATGAAATGGTTACGTTGGCAGGGATTGGTATTGTTTGGCGTGGTAATGGCCCTTATCATGGTCTTTTGGTTTCTTTTGGCAGATCGCATCGTAAAGCACGCCATCCAGAAAACCGGAACGCGTATCAACGGTGCACAGGTTGAATTGGCTGATGCTGACTTACACTTGTTGCCCTTGGGTATTACCTTAAGCGGCCTCCAGGTCACCAACCCGGACCGTCCCATGTCCAATGCCGTTCAAGCCCAACGCATTGAATTTTCATTGGATGGTCTGAAACTGATACAACGAAAGATCATCATCGATACCCTGTCACTGGATGGTATTCGTTTCAATACGCCCAGAAAGCTATCCGGGGCGTTATTATCTTCGGAATCAGGGCCACAGGCACCGGAAACGCGCAAAAAGGAACCCGATGCGGCAACCGAAACCGAAGATACCGTATTACCGACACCAAGTTTTCAAATACCGGATGTCAAAGACATACTGGCGCGGGAAAAGTTCGATACCCTGGAGCAGATAAAACAGATACAGATCGATATCGACGCTGCTAAAACCAGATGGCAGGAGCGATTGGATCAAGCACCGGACCAGGCGACATTTGAGGCTTATCAATCCCGTGCCAAGAAGCTCCAAAAAGGTATCAAGGGTTTGGGGGGGGCACTCAAAAGAGCCAGCGAAGTCCAAAAGTTGCAAAAAGATGTGGATAAGGATTTAAAAAAGATCAAAAATATTAAGAAGGATTTTGATCGCGATCAAAAGGAACTAAAAAATAAGATCAAACAACTTGGTGCGGCACCTAAAAATGATATCAACCGGATCGTCAATAAATACAACCTGTCTGTGGATGGATTGGGGAATTTTTCGCAACTTTTATTCGGCGATAAAATCGGTGGCTATACGCAAAAAGCCATTTTCTGGTATCAAAAACTCAAACCCCTTTTGAACAGATCCGGCGCGGAGGCACCATCGGCAGCACCTGAAAAGCCAGCCAGAGGCAAGGGCGTTTTCGTGCGTTTTGCCGAAGATGACCCACTTCCGGACCTGCTGGCAACGCATGCCGATGCATCCATCATCATACCTGCCGGAAACATCCAGGGTAACCTCAAGCACATTACCACCCAGCAACAAGTCCTGGGTTTGCCGCTAGTATTTAACTTTTCCGGCGATCAGTTTGAAGATTTGGAATCGGTCGCTTTAAAAGGATCACTCGATCATATCAAACCGCAAAACAGCCTCGACACATTTACAGCCGCGATTACATCATACCGCCTACGCGATGTGGCTCTGTCCGCGGCCAAAAATCTGCCCATCGATCTGAATAATGGTTTGGCGGATCTGAATATAACGGCAAGATTAGAGAACGATTTGCTGGACGCCAAAATCGAGATGATTATGAAGTCGACCGAATTAGCGGTCGGTACAGATGCCGATGATAATGCCCTGCTAAAAGCGCTCAAATCGGCTCTGGCCGATGTCAACCGTTTCACCCTTACGGCCAAAGTGACCGGGCCTTTGAACGATTACCTTATAAAGGTGACATCCGATTTGGACCAGGTGCTCAAGCAAGCCCTGGGTCGCCAGGTTGACAACCTTACGGCCGATTTTAAGGATCAACTGCGTGAGGGTGTCATGCAAAAGATCAAAGGACCGCTGGCGGAGACCAATGGCAGCATGTCGGGATTTGATGGTATCGCCGATGAGATCGCTTCTCGCTTAAACCTGGGTGATTCGGTCACCGATATTCTGGCCAAAGATTTAGGTGGTTCACCTAAGATTAAGTTTTAACTGCCTGAAGGGCGGCCACATCCCTGAACGACAGTTACTCGAATTCGATCGTTGCCGGTGGCTTGATGCTGATATCGTACGCCACCCGCGACGCGCCGGCGTGCGCCGCGATTTTCCTGCCTATCTTAAGCAGCGCCGCCTCGTCAATCCGGACCGGACGCGCCAGCTTCGCGGCCGCGCTCTCTACCGCCCGCATGCCGACAACGTACCTTGTTTGCGGCGCATCGTTCACGCAAAGTTCGAGAAGAATACGCGGAAGCTCCAGCTTGCGCCACGCCTCGACACAGAGCGCATTCAGTTTGTCATAATCTATAGGGCCGTCGACCTTTATCCACGAGACCGGTTTGTAGATAGGGACCTCGGGGCGCGTTCCCGCTTCGGGGACGACCGTCGTCCGGCTATCCATTTTGAAGCACTCCGCCTTCACGCCAAGCGTGCTGCGGGCCAGGTCCGCCAGGGCCGGATTGGGTTCCATTTTCGGGTCGAGCGCAATTCCGAAGTACTGAAAAGGCGTCCGGATGCCGGTAGTCTCATCGTAAAGGTAGGGTCTACCGTGTTTCTCAGTGTAATACTTTTCCGTCTCCTGCTCGATGATGTCGGACGCGAGTTGCCCCGTCCGGAGTTTCTCTTCAGTGAATTCGCCGACCGTCCTGACGATCTGCGCAGGACCGGGACAGGGAATTCTATGGGTGAATGACGGGGGCAGGTCGAGGTGCTCACCGACCATCCTGACCTGAGGCTTTGCGAGCGACGCCAAGGGTTCGATCTTTCCAACAGAGTAATTCCAGCCGACATTATGCTGGCTCTTGAAGCCGCCTTCGGTTTCGATAATATCCGGCGCGATGGTGCCGTCCGCGATCCAGGAGGCGCCCAGCTGGGCAATATGCCGGTCTGACACTTTCCTGTAGTTGCCGATAAAAGTCTTGCGTTTCTCTTCACCGTCGGAAAGCCCAAGCAGTGGCGGGAGAATTTCGTCTCTCACCTCCAGGACCGTGAAATTCAGGTTGCTGAAGATTTCACGCGTGACGTCCCCCTCGGGCTCGTCGTTTATGAGGCGACGGCAACCGTCTTCGATGAAGAACGCATGCAGGTCTTTACCGACGATACGGTCGAGGAGAAATGCGGCGATGGTACTGTCGACGCCTCCGGACGCGGAGAGCGCAATTTTCTCGCCGGGTTTTACCAGGCTTTTCACCCAGGAAATCGCTTTCTCAACAAAGTCCGCAGGATTGAAATCTGCGGGATTCTCGGGAGTGGCGTATTTAAATCTGTGCGTCTGGATCTTGTGGGCCTGAGTCGACATGTTGCCTCCTGTCTGGATGGGTGGATATTGATATTCTATAGCCGATTACAACCTCTATCGTATTTGGAATCAAATCTAAATACGTAAATTCGGATTACAGATATGTCGTGATTAGCACATATTTTGGGAACATTCAAAACGTTGTGATATTCTGAAAATATCTTCGGACCGGTATCAGGAAACGCCAATGATGATTTCGTCCTCATGAAGACAAGTGGACTGAAATATTATAAGGACCTATTGTAATATCGTCAGATATGGATTTATAATGCCTGAATCTTGCATGAAATTTGATGACATTTTCTGAAACCTTTAATAAAGACTGATTTAAGTCTTTTTGCAACTTGTCATCAATTAACCCATTGGTTTTTGTGGATGAAAGTCCTTTATGAATCATCAAATTTCATGCAGGATCCAGGAAATGATTTCATTATGAATTCGTCTTTAAAAGCACCCCCTGTGGAACGTTTAAATAAAGCTGCGGACCTGTGGAAGATTTTTAGTGAATCTGCAAAGTCCCATGCGGCCGGCATTGAATCAGACCAACCCTTCTTTGAAGAGTTGCTGCAGATTTGGGCCTACAGTGATTTCGTCTCCAAAGCCTGCCTCCGAGCTCCCGACATGCTGATGGATCTGTATCAGCGAGAGCATTTGATGATGACCTACGAGGCAAATTATTACGTAGAGGAACTGGCACGGCGAGTGGCCGAGGTGCAACCGGAAATTTCAGCCGATCCAAATGCCGCACTGCCATTGTTACAAGCGGTATTGAGAAGTTGTCGGCGGCGCGAATTGGTACGGATTGCCTGGCGAGATTTGACCGGCCGGGCGACGCTGGCGGATACCATGGCAGATCTAAGCGGCTTTGCGGACGCCTGTGTCGATACCGCAGTTTCTGCATTATATGATCTCCAATGCCGGCGTGAAGGCATTCCGCGTTCAAAAACAGGCGACCGTCAACGCCTGGTGGTGTTTGCGTTGGGAAAACTTGGGGGCCGAGAACTGAATTTTTCATCGGACATCGATTTGATATTTGCCTATCCCGAGACGGGTCAGACAGACCACCCCCAACGATCCTGTTCGAACGATGTGTTTTTTGTGCGCCTCTGTCGCAACGTGATCAAAGTCCTTTCCGAAATAACCGCCGACGGGCAAGTTTTCCGGGTGGACATGCGGTTGAGACCTGACGGTGAAAACGGTCCCCTGGTAACCAGCTTTGACAATATGGTCGGTTATTATCAAGTACATGGCCGGGAATGGGAGCGCTATGCATGGATAAAAAGCCGGGCCATTGCAGGGGATAAAACATCTGCGCAAAAGCTTCTGAAGCGGCTCCGTCCATTTATCTATCGCCGCTATCTTGATTATGGCGCGTTTGATTCACTCCGGGATATGAAGCGCAAAATTTCCGTGGAAGTCAAGCGCAAGGGCCTGGCCGGCAATATCAAGTTAGGGCCCGGCGGTATTCGTGAGATTGAATTTTTCGGGCAGGTGTTTCAATTGATCCGGGGCGGCGTGACCCCACCGCTGCAAGACCAGCGAATTCTGGTTGTCCTGGATGCTTTGGTGCAGGAACAGTTTATCGACCCGGATACCCGCAATGAACTACACGATGCCTATTGTTTTTTACGTAATATTGAGCATCGCCTCCAGGAATTTTCCGACCAGCAAATCCATGACCTGCCGGCCGACCCGATTGCCCTGCATCTATTGGCCAGATCCATGGGTTTTCGGGATGAGTCATCTTTCTTGGACCAACTTAAACAGCACAGGCAATCGGCACAGTTCCACTTTGATAATTTGCTGGCAGCGGGACATCCTGAAAATGATGTGGATTGCAGCAGTGAAGACCAGGCCGAACTTGCTTGTCTCTGGGAGGATACAATCGCGGACGAACAAACCTGTGAGGATCTCGCCCTGGCCGGGTTTCAAACACCGGAGGCAATTATCAACCTGCTGAACCAGTTTAAGAACAGTCCGGAAACACGTGCCCTAAGCCGTGAGGGCCGGATCAAAGTCGACCGTTTAATGCCGATTGTAATCAGAGCAACCGCAGATTCCCCTCAACCGGATCTGGTGTTAAAACGTATTATCAGTCTTATCGATACCATTCAACGGCGCACCAATTATGTGTCCTTACTGTTGGAGAACCCGAGCGCTTTGGAGCATTTGATTCAATTGGCCCATGCCAGCCCCTGGATCATTACCTACTTGTCCCGTCATCCGGTTCTTTTGGATGAACTGATCGATCCGCGCACACTGTATGCACCACCTGAAAAAAAAGATATGGAAGCGGAACTACAACGACGGCTTTCCATTATCGCGCCGGAAGATCTTGAATACCAGATTGAAGCACTCTGCATTTTCCGACAGGTGCATGAACTGCGGGTGGCGGCAGCCGATATTACCGATGTGTTGCCGCTAATGCGGGTTAGCGATTATTTATCAGCGATCGCAGAGACGGTATTGGCGGAGGTGGTCAAGCTGTCCTGGCAACACTTGGTGGCCAAGCATGGCGCCCCCACGGCGAGTTTAAACGGCCATGCATGCAGAACCGGGTTTGCCGTAATTGCATATGGCAAACTGGGCGGTCTGGAACTTGGATACGGATCTGATTTGGACATTGTTTTTATTCACGCCGGCGAAGGCGGCCAGACCAAAGGTGAAAGGCCGATAGAAAACGGGCAGTTTTATGCCCGGCTGGGGCAACGTGTGCTTCATCTTTTGACGACCCATACGGCTGCCGGCCGGATTTATGAAATCGATATGCGCCTGCGTCCCAGCGGAGCTTCCGGCTTACTGGTCAGTCATTTTAAATCATTTCAAAGTTATCAAAATGAGGATGCCTGGACTTGGGAACACCAGGCCCTTTTACGGACGCGCGCAGTTGTAGGTGATACCAATCTGATCAAATGGTTCAATGGTGTGCGTCAGAGCATTCTGACCCGTAAACGCGATAAAGCGCCGCTGCAACAAGACGTCATCAAAATGCGCCGAAAAATGCGTCTGGAACTTGCTCAAAAGGAACCCGGCCAATTCGATCTCAAGCAGGATCCTGGCGGTATTGTCGACATTGAGTTCCTGGTTCAATATTTGGTTTTGCTGCATGCCCACCAGCACCCGGAGTTGATTGCCTATTCCGACAATGTTCGTCAAATCAGGGCTTTGGCGGAAACCCATGTGCTGGATGAAAAAGTCGCCCACCTCCTGAGGCGCATATATTTGGTCTATCGTGCCACCGTCCATCGCCAGAATCTGGCCGAAAAGCCCCACCTGGTTTCTCAGGAGACTTTTCAAGATTTGCGACGGCATGTTGACAGAATATGGGCCTATTATATGGGTAATCCGCGTTAGCATCGGCGACACTATTGGCAATGATCTTGCTTCATAGTCTTGCCGCACAATTTTATTCTATGATACAATTATGTAAGTTTTAAAGCCTATATATTACATAAACGTAATTAGATTGAATTTAACTTGTCAATAAAATAATCATAACCGCTTAATATTACATGGTTAATTAATTCATGCCCCCCTGGCACATCCCTTGCTTGTTAATTCCCCAATATGACAAGTCCATTTAAAAAAATATCCAGCACCCTGAAGCATAAGCGGGAGAATCTGCTGACCGAGATGCTC
This sequence comes from uncultured Desulfobacterales bacterium, assembly GCA_964452555.1. Lineage (GTDB taxonomy): Bacteria > Desulfobacterota > Desulfobacteria > Desulfobacterales > B30-G6 > B30-G6. Next base: position 22,897 of record CAYVMI010000035.1, on the reverse strand, counting down.
TCGATGGAGCCCCTGACCTTTATGCGGCAGCATGCCGGGCTTTTGGATGAATATTTTCAGGAAAGCTTTGAGAACAGTATCGTGGGTCCTAGCTTGGCCCTATATAAAAATCCCTGCGCCATTCTGGCTTTGGGGGGATACGGGCGGGCAGAGCAGTGTGTCCACTCGGATGTAGATATTTTGTTTCTTTTTCAGGATAACGTGCCGCCTGCGGCAGCAGATTTGATCCAAGAGATCATTTATCCCTTGTGGGACCTGGGTTTAGAGGTGGGATATGCCACGCGTACTCTGAGCGAGTGCATTCAAATGGCGCATAAGGATCCTGTAATTCTTACACCACTTTTGGATGCGCGGTTCATCTGTGGTGTGTCCATTATGTTTAGCAAGTTGTTGGATGAGGTGCGCAAAAAGATTCTTAAGAAAAATTCCAAGCAAACGATTGCCTGGCTGGTGGATCAGAGCCGTGAGCGGCATCGCCGTTTCGGGGATTCTGCTTATCTGTTGGAACCGAATCTCAAAGAGGGCCAAGGGGGGCTGCGGGATTACCACACCATTCTCTGGATTGGCCGCATCAAACTGGGTATTCGTCAACCGCGGGATCTGGAATATTTCGGCTATTTATCCCATGAAGAATATCGGTCTATCCGCAAAGCACTCGCCTTTATCTGGGATGTCCGCAACCGCCTGCATCTCAAGTCCGGCCGCAAGCGTGATCAGCTTTATTTTGAGAATCAAATCGACCTGGCCGAATCGATGCAATACCAACAGATAAATGGTCAACAACCGGTGGAAAGCTTTCTGGGAGATCTGCATGCCAATATGGATCTAATGAAACAACAGCTGCTGATGTTTCTGAGTGGGCAGGGGCATGCCGGAGCCTATGGAAAAAAACTCCGCCGCCGTGCCGCCAATGTCGCCGAGGGCCTGGAGTTGGCGCGCGATATGCTCCACTTCAAATCTCCGGAAGGAATCCTCAAGACACCGGACCTCCTGGTTAAAATATATGCCGAAAGTGCACGCCTGGACATTCCCCTTTGCCTGGATGCCAAACGGCTGGTCAGCGAGTTCAGACATCTCATTGACTCACGCGTAAGATCGGATAAGCAGGTTGTGCAGGCCTTTGAAACAGTTTTGCGCACCCCGGCGGCAAATATCGATGCCCTGGGAGAAATGCTGGAAAACGGAAGTCTGATTCAACTCATTCCGGAACTGGAGGGCATTCTCAACCGCATACAATATGATGAATATCACGTCTATCCGGTCGATAGACATTCTTTGCGTACAGTACAGGCAGTTCGGACCTTTGGCACCGAGCACGATGTGACCGGATGCCAGCTATGCGGCAGCATCTGGAAGGATCTCAAATATCAAAAGCGACTCCTGTGGGGGGCGCTCCTGCATGATATCGGCAAAGGGACGGCGGGAGCGGACCACGCCCAAGCCGGCGCTAAAATCGCCCGGCGCGTGATGCTCGATCTGGAATATTCCCAGACCGATGCGGACACGGTCTCGTTTTTGGTGGCCCACCATCTCCTTTTAATGAAAACAGCTACCCGGCGCGATTTGCATGATGAAGAGACCGCAATTGTATGCGCCCGTATCGTAAAAAAAGTCAGCCATCTGCAGATGTTGTTCTTGCTGAGTGTGGCCGATGCCGTATCCACAGGCCAAAATGCCTGGAACGAGTGGACGCTGGCCCTCCTGCGGGATTTGTTTCTAAAAGTTATGAACATCCTAAAGCGGGGTGAACTTGCCAGCCGCCACGCAGTCCAGACCATTGAGAAAAAGCAGGACCTTATCCTGGCGTCGACAAAGGATCCCATGGAACGGGAACAATTGGCCCTGGTATTCAATGCCATGTCGCCACGCTATGTCCTCAACATGCCGGCCGAGGAAATCCTCGGAGATATGGCCTTGTACAGGCGCATGGGTGATCAATCTTTTGTATGGCAAGTTAATAAAGATGAAGCTGCCGATACGCGCACTGTCAGAATCTGTGCCCAGGACCATCCAGGACTTTTTTCTAAAATCGCGGGGACATTTACCCTCAATAACTTGGATATTCTGGATGCGCAGATATTCACCTGGCGCAACAATACGGCTCTGGACATTTTTACGCTGAGACCACCCAAGGATAAGATTTTTGAAGATGAACACTGGGCACGCGCTGAGCGCGACCTGACGGCCGCATTAACGGATCAATTGAACCTCTCGGATCAATTGCGCAGTAAGATCAGTCCGGTTGATACCATCAAACCCAAAGTTTCCAAAAGACCCCATATGGTGACGCTGGATAATCATAGCTCCAGTTTTTTTACCATCATTGAAGTATATACCTATGATTTCCCGGGGCTTTTGTTTGTCATAACGGATGCGCTGTACCGCCAGGGTTTGGATATCTGGGTGGCTAAAATATCGACCAAAATTGATCAGGTCGTGGACGTGTTTTATGTCCGGGATATACATGGTCAAAAGGTAGATTCTGACCGGCAGGTTAGCGAGATTGAAACAGCGGTTTGCGAAGCACTGCCCAAGATCATTTAACTTGAATTCCCTGTTGCGACTCGACCTGAGACCTTCGAGCAAGCCTGAGCCAAACTCCTCGTTGGCGTATTGCAGCGCAGGAAGAATTCACATTGTGAGAAGAAATTGTTTTTTAGTGTGAAAGCGAAACGTCAAAATGCAAAGAATTTCGGCAAAAAATACCGAAATATCCCTTTGCTCCGCCCCAAACGGGCGTACCGGGATAGGGTAGCCTATTGCTTGGAAGCGACAATTCCTTTCGCCTGTAGGCGAAAGGGTCGCGTTTCATAAAATCGTGTAACGATTTTATTAACGATCGGACCAAAAGGAGTATGAAAAATGAAGAAGATTGAAGCCATTGTCAAACCGTTTAAGTTGGATGACATCAAGGAGGCCCTCAATGAAATTGGGATCCAAGGGATGACCATATCCGAGGTAAAGGGCTATGGTCGCCAAAAAGGTCATAAGGAGATTTATCGCGGTGCCGAATACGTAGTTGATTTTATTCCTAAAATAAAGATCGAAGTGGTGGTGGATGACGCTATCGCGGCTCAAGTGGTTGAAAAGGTGCGTGATGCAGCCAATACCGGTAAAATCGGCGACGGCAAAATCTTTATCCTGCCGGTAGAGGAAGCCATACGGGTGCGCACCGGCGAAACCGGTGCTGATGCGGTTTAAACATATTAAAATTCAACACGGACATCAGAAGCCCGGGCTTCAATTATATATTATATTTATAAACTATAAGTTAACATTATGGAGGAAACACCAATGAAACCTGCAGACGTACTAAAAATGGCAAAAGAGAAGGACGTAAAAATCGTGGACCTTCGTTTTATGGATTTTCCCGGCTTATGGCAGCATATCAGCGTGCCCATTAGCGAACTTTCCGAATCAAGCTTTGAAGAAGGATATGGATTTGACGGGTCCAGTATTCGCGGATGGCAGCCCATCAATGCCAGTGATATGCTCATGATTCCGGATCCATCCACCGCGAAGATCGATCCGTTTTACAAGGAAACCACCCTGGTTCTGCTGTGTAATATTTTTGATCCCGTAACGCTGGAGCCGTATACCCGCGATCCCCGTTATATCGTCCAGAAGGCCGATGCGTATCTGAAAAGCACCGGTATCGGTGATGTGGCTTATATCGGACCCGAGCCCGAATTTTTTATTTTTGACGACATTGCTTTTGAATCAACACGCTACGGTGCTTTTTACCAAATTGATTCCGTGGAAGGTATCTGGAACAGCGGCCGTGAAGAGGGGCCCAACCTGGGATATAAACCGCGGCACAAGGAAGGCTATTTTCCGGTACCACCCATGGATAAGTTTCAGGATCTGCGTACCGAAATGGTGCTGGTTCTGGAAGGCCTGGGAATTGATATCGAGGCCCAGCATCATGAGGTGGCGACTGCGGGACAGTCAGAAATCGATATGCGCTTCAAGCCGCTTTTACAGATGTCGGATCAACTCATGTGGTTCAAATATGTGTTGAAGAACGTGGCCTATCGAAACAATCACACGGTGACATTTATGCCTAAGCCGCTGTTTGAGGATAATGGCACCGGTATGCACACCCATCTCAGTATCTGGAAGGATGGCAATCCACTTTTCGCCGGTGATAAATACGCTGGCATTTCCCAGGAGGCCCTGTGGGCCATCGGTGGCATCTTGAACCATGCCAAGTCGATTTGCGCATTTTCCAATCCCACCACCAATTCCTACAAACGCCTGGTGCCGGGATTTGAAGCGCCGGTAAACTTGGCCTATTCCAGCCGCAACCGCAGCGCGGCGGTGCGAATTCCCATGTACTCGACTTCACCCAAGGCAAAGCGCCTGGAATTCCGAACCCCGGATCCATCCTGTAATGGTTATTTGGCATTTTCCGCCTTGCTCATGGCGGCGTTGGACGGCATAGAGAACAAGACCAACCCGGGCGAGCCCCTGGATAAGAATATTTACAACCTGCCGCCGGAAGAATTAGCGGAAATTCCGTCTGCTCCGGGCTCGTTGGAAGAAGCCCTGGATGCGTTGAAGGCGGATCAGGAATACCTTAAAAAGGGTGATGTATTCACCCAGGATGCCATTGATATGTGGATCGATTATAAGATTGAAAACGAAGTTAATGATATCAAACTGCGGCCGCATCCGCATGAGTTTTTTCTGTATTATGATATTTAAAGCGAATTAGGCGTTTAGACTGTTAGGCTATTAGCCGCTAATGGCCTAACAGTCTTCAGCCTTGATTCCCGATCATCCTTGGAGCCTTAAAAAAACCAGTTGTCAATAAAGCTGCAATCGGGAAACAGGCTGACTTGAGTTTTCGGATAAGTGCATTCTGTTATGGCCCACCCATGCTTCTGATCTAGCAAAAACGTATAGTATCTCCACATTGAGTATAATAATGATCAAGTTTTGACCGAATGGGCGGCGAAGCCGCATTTCATAAAATCGCGCGGCGATTTTATTTAGGCTTGATATCATCCTTAGGTGTGCTAAAAGGCATACCAACCCAATTTATTCAAATGGGTTTGGGGTGATTGAGTCTACCACACAGTAGTCATGGTGTGGATGAACCTAATAAATAAGAAACTATCTCAAAAAAACTGTTTTTGAGATAATATCTACACAAAAAACCAAGGAGCGCACCCAAGGATGAATTCCGACCAAGCGGGCCGAACCATAGATATCGACCCTAATGTGGATCAACGGCCGCGGGAGGCCTGCGGCATATTCGGTATTTCCGGTCATGCCGAAGCTGCCAGAATGACCTATTTTGGCTTGTACGCCCTACAACATCGTGGACAGGAAAGCGCCGGCATCGCCGTTGCCAGGGAAAACACCATATATGCCTATAAAGGCATGGGCCTGGTACCGGATGTTTTTGATAGTGAGCATATGGCGGACCTCCAGGGTTTAAACGCCATCGGACATGTGCGTTACTCCACGACCGGCAGTTCAATTCTCACCAATGCCCAACCTTTTGTAGTTCAGCATCGTAAGAAATCATATGCGGTGGCCCACAACGGCAACATCGTCAATGCCTATGAATTGAAACGTGAACTGGAAGAGGCGGGATCCATATTCCAAACCACGATGGATACGGAAATATTTTTGCACCTGTTTGTAAAAAGTCTGGACTTGGGATTTGAGGAGGCTCTCGTAGCTGCCGTACAGAAGCTCAAGGGCGCCTTTTCATTTGCCATGCTGACCGGCAAAGGCGAGGTCATCGGCATCAAGGATCCGTATGGATTTCGGCCCTTATGCCTCGGTCGCCTGAACGGCAATTATGTTCTGGCATCGGAAACGTGTGCCCTGGATTTGGTTCAGGCCGATTATATCCGGGAGTTGGATCCTGGGGAAATCGTGATCATCAATGGTGATCAGATCAAAAGCATTCATGTGCCGGCGCCGGATCAGCGTGCTTTCTGCATATTCGAATGCATCTATTTTGCCCGGCCGGACAGCTCGTTTTTTGGGAACACGGTTTACGAGATCCGTAAAGCTCACGGCGCTCGCTTGGCCCAAGAATCTCCGGTAGATGCCGATTTTGTTATGCCGTTCCCGGATTCGGGAACTTATGCTGCACTCGGTTTCTCCGAGGCAGCGGGTATCCCCTTTGAGATGGGCATGATTCGAAATCACTATGTGGGTCGAACTTTTATCCAACCCACCCAGAGCATGCGTGATTTTGGGGTGCGGATCAAGTTGAATCCCATTAAAAGTCTGTTAAAGGGGAAAGATATCATCATTATCGAGGATTCCATCATCCGCGGTACAACGGTGAAAACACGTGTGAAGACCCTGCGGGAATTAGGTGTAAGGCAAGTCCACATGCGGGTAAGCGGCCCGCCGCATCGATTTCCCTGCCACTATGGCATTGACTTTTCAACTCGTGGCGAGTTGATCGCCGCCAATAAAAGCGTGGCGGAATTGGAAAAGCACCTGGGTTTGGATTCCTTGTATTACCTGAGTTTAGATGGGTTGCTGGCAGCCACCGGCGTAAGCAATCCGGAAAACCATTTTTGCAAAGCTTGTTTTGATGGGTGCTATCCGGTTGCTTTTGAGGATTCGGTCAGCAAGGACTGCCTGGAGACTGGACCAGCTAATTCCGGATCCCCAAAATCATAAGCCTTGGTTCGGGCAATAAGCCCCGCTTATTGCCAAGCGCTGGAACATTGCTCAACTAATTAGATGGGGTTTTGAAACCACTTCTAGAGAAAATCTCTGTTTTTTGTTTGATTCAAGCGAATTCTTTACATAAAAATCATTAAAATAAAGGTAATCGTTGTCCTATGAATCGGAAGTATGAATAATTGTTGATAAAAGATTAGAAAAATATAATCGTGGAACACGATTTTATTTTACTTGCCTTTTCAGATAGAGCGGTTAAAGTATCGGATGGAGGATCAAACATGATAGAATCTAAATATCTGAAAGAAAATATTGAAAATATTCAAAAATTGATGACCATTTCCGCCTTGAGCAACTTTGAAACCAAAAGCCTGGGCAAATTGTTGCGCTTGAGTAAGATCCGTCAATACGAGGACGGCGAACAAATCATACAAGAAGGTGATTTCGATCCCTGGCTGTATTTTCTGCTTTCCGGACAGATAAGAATATCGAAACAGGGTGTATCAATCAGCCACATCGATAAAAAAGGAGAAATTTTCGGGGAGATGCGCGTCATTGACGATGAGCGACGATCAGCCTCGGTGCATGCCGTGGGTCAAACCGTCTGTCTGGCTGTGGATACATCTGCCAAAAAAAGATTGTCTTCGTCAGATGACCAGGATGAGCGCGTCGATTTCCTCCTGTTGCTTTACCGTATTTTCGCGGAATATATGACGGCACGTCTGCGATTAACCAACGATGAGCTCATCAAAGCCAAAAAAGCGCTTAGCAATTTTACAGGATAACTCCCTTCATAAGCCGCCGGTTCTACCGATTCGGTTAGGCAAATACAATATACACATAAGCGTGTATATTGAAACTGGTGGAAATGAAGGGTTTGGCATGACAAAGGCTGCCTACATCGCGGATCAAAGCCTTTCACAAGCGATCTATCGCATTTTATGAAACGAACTGTCTCTTTCACCGAGCAAACCAGGAACGTCTTTTTTCACATCCTCACCTCCTGCAATCTCAGATGCAGATACTGCTATATTAATCCGGACCAGCATGGTACCGAAATGCTGCCCCTGGCCACCATTCAAGCTTGGCTTGCAGCTCTTTCCCATGATCAGCGCGACACAAATCTAGTCCTTTTGGGGGGCGAACCGACGCTTCATCCGGATTTGGCCCGGATTGTAAAAGCAGCCAGGCAGCTAAAGTACAAATCCATTACCATCGACACCAATGGCTATCTGTTTAATGACATTCTGGAGAAGGTAACACCATCAGAGGTGGACACCATTAGTTTCAGTCTGGATGGTTCCAGCGCGGAAACCAACGATCCCATTCGGGGAGAAGGCTCATTTGATCGGTGTGTCTCAGGTATTGCGGCAGCCAAAGCGCGTGGATTTGGTGTCAGCTTGATTTACACGGTGAGTGCTGAAAATATAGCGGATTTAGAGTCCATGACCACCCTGTTGCCGCACCTGCCGATTGACCGCTTTTTTATACAGGTTATCGGTTTGCGGGGGAGATCCGCAGCCCTCAGAGCAAAGAACGGCAAACCGGCGCATCTGCAGATACCGGGCCAAACATGGTTGGAGCATATCCCCCTGGTAGCACATCAGATTGCACAGCTGGGAGTCCCCGTAATTTATCCCAAGGTATATCTGGAATCTCATGAACCCTTCGCATGTGCCGGTCAAGTTTCAGACAACTACTTTGTTTTTCCTAATGGCCGGGTTTACAGATGCCCCTTGTGCGAAGATTATCCCGTGCACAGCTTCGAATTTCAGGGGGATGAACTATGTAAGACTCCGCCCATCAATGAAAAGAACCTTTTTGAATTGACCGTTCCGGAAGGTTGTGTAATGAATAGAATTATTCAACCTGACAACATCATGTACCACGAAGACGGGACACCTAAATACAAAATCGCTTGCTGCATACTCAAGGAAGAGCTCAATCCAAATTTACCTTCCTGATTTTATAGCATAAAATTTGAATTCATAAAATCGTTCCAACGATTTTATTAGGAGACATAATGGTGGAATCGGCCGCTAAGTATCTTTCCGGAATGCCCCATTTTGAATTTTTACCCCAGGCGGAGATTCAGAAAATATCCGAGCTGGTTATCTATAAGCAGTATGACCACGGTTTTCAACTGGCTGAAAAAGATGAGACCGTCATCGACAATATCCTTATCGTAAAGAAAGGCGCCTTGAAGCTCTTTGAAACCCAAGATGGTGAGATGGTGTCTTCCGGGTATATTAAAAAGGGAGAGGTTTTCGGTGGGATCACCATTCTGATGAATGGCGGCGTTTCCTTGAGATCGGTCGTGGTGGAGGAGGACTGCGCCGGTTTTGAGATGCCCAGCGATGTATTCCAGGATCTGTGTGCACGCTATCCTCAATTCTATGAATTTTTTCTGAAAAATTTCAGTAAACACATATTTGATGATTCCATTAAGGCACTGATCGAAACAGGCCAGGCGCAGCATTTTCTATCTGGAATTGAGCCTTTTTCTTTTCTTTCCGAAGATCAGATTGCTGCGGCTGCACAGAAATTGACCATCGTAAACTACCCCAAGGATCGCGTTTTGCTCACCCAGGGCCGGTCGCGGGTGGGGCATCTGTATATCATTCAGGACGGCTCGGCGGAACGTTATTTTGAAGACGAGGGCCGTAAAACATTCCGTGATATTTTAGGAGATGGGGACATCTATGGCGGAATTTCCATGCTTCTGAACGACGGTATATCCGTACGAACCTTACGTGTGACCGAAGATGCGGTTTTCTACCTAATTCCCAAAAACAACTTTCTGGAAATATGCGACGGCAGTCAAGCTTTTACCGAGTATTTCACCGATACATTTGGTAAACGTATGCTGGAACGGTCCTATGCCGCCATCATCGCTAAAACCAATCAACCCCAGGAAGAGGGGCTGGTTTTTTTTAATCAGCCCATTTCAAGTATTTATACCCGCACGCCCATCTTCGGCGATGTAGGCCTGAGTATCCGCGAAGTTGCCGAAAAAATGAGCAGCGAGAGCATCAGTTCGCTGTTTCTAAATGATACCGATGGGGTCTGCAGCGGTGTTGTGACCGAGAAGGATCTTACCAAAAAAGTGATCGCCGTCGGTTATGATACGGCACGACCGGTGGCGGATATCATGACCACACCGATTCAAACGGTGTCGCGCAAGGCGCTTATTTTTGAAGTGTTGATGAAAATGATGACATCGGGTATCCGGCATATCGCCATCACAGATGAAGATGATCAAATCGTGGGAATCATCTCCAACCGTGATATTCTGACTGCCCAGGGCCAGTCTCCGGTTTTTCTGGTCCGTGAAATTGCCACCGCAACCAACATGGAAGAAATAATAGATCGTCACCACAAGCTGCCCCGACAGATTCGGACTTTAATCAGCAGTGGCGCCAATGCTAAAAATCTGACCCGATTCATCACCACTATCTCGGACACCATTCTGAAAAAATTGATCGGATTTGCATTGGAAAAGCATCCACCACCACCGGCCAGATTTGCATTTATGATCATGGGCAGCGAGGGACGCAACGAACAGACGCTGAAAACAGACCAGGACAACGCCATTGTTTTCGAGGATGTTCCCGAGGAATCTGAGCAGGCCGTGCAAACCTATTTCCTTGAATTTGGCGAGACCGTTTGCACCTTGCTGAATGAGGCCGGGTATTCATTTTGTACGGGTGACAACATGGCTATGAATCCAAGGTGGTGCCAACCGTTGGGGCGTTGGAAAAAGAATTTTTCCAAATGGATTCATGCCGCCCAGGGTGAAGATCTGCTGCAGGCCAGCATTTTCTTTGATTTTCGAACCGGCTATGGCGACAAAACGCTGATCGATTCACTACGGGCATTTCTGTTCAAGGCCTTGGACGGTTGGCCTGGATTTCTGCGCCATCTCACAGAGAACGCCATGTACTTTAAACCACCCATCGGCTTTTTTAGAAATTTTGTGGTGGAGTCCAAAGGCAAACATCGCGATAAGTTTGACATCAAAAGCGCCATGACGCCCATCGTTGATTTCGCCAGAGTTTTTGCCCTGAAGAATCATATAGAAGAGACCAATACCCTGGGGCGATTGCAGCAACTCCATTTAAGGGGTGCGCTCAAGTCCGAGGAATATGATGAACTGGAAAAGGCCTATAGCTTTCTTCTGCAATTGCGGTTTGTGCGCCAGGTAACCGCCATGGTGGATGAACATGAGGCTCCGGACAACTACATCAATCCAAAAAAGCTGACACGAATCGAACAAAAGATGCTCAAAGAAATATTTAACCGCATCGAGAAGTTCCAGGCCAAGTTGGAATTTAACTTTATCGGCAGCATTTAGAATACTGAGCGATAAACTACCAGACGTAAGCGGTAAGCAGCTAACAGTCTAAAAGTCTTCAGCCTAAAAACCTAAATAGGGGGTTTACATGACGACCATCGTAGGCGTATCAGGCAGTCTGAGGAAACTTTCTTTCAATGCCGGGCTCTTGCGGGCCGCGGCGGAGGCCATGCCCCCAGGGAGTACCCTGACCATCGGCAGTATTCAGGACATTCCCTTGTATAATGCAGACATTGAAGAAACCGAGGGGGTTCCGCAGAGTGTGGAGACACTCAAAGACCAGATCGCATCCGCTGATGGCCTATTGCTGGTGACACCGGAAAATAATAATTCCATCCCGGGTGTTTTCAAGAATGCCGTGGATTGGTTGACGCGCCCGCCACAGGACAGGTCCAGAGTGTTTGCCGGTCGGCCCGTTGGGCTTATGGGAGCAACGCCGGGAAGTTTTGGTACGGCGTTTTCACAATATGCCTGGCTTCCGGTTTTACGGGTATTGGGCACTCAGGTTTGGTCAGGCAGGCTCATGTGGGTGAGCGGCGCCGGCGGCAAATTCGATCAGGATGGCAACCTGACCGATGACGGCGTCAAGAAGCAGCTGGAAAAGTACATGGCCGGCTTTGTGGCCTTTGTCGATCGACTTAAAGACTGATGATAATTATCTTGAACTTATAAATATTGTTATAATTTTTTCTGTGGACATTTGACTGCGAAACGGGAATAATCGCAGAAACTAATAAATTGTGAATAATTTTTTGGAGGTGAGCATGCAGGCAAACGTTAGAATTATGATTTATGGGTTCCTGCTGATGTTTCTCTTTAGCACGCCGGGTTTATGTGACAGCGTTACCTATTACGGTCCCGACCATTCGGAGATATCGGCCGACTCTTATCAAAAGTCAGCCGACTCTTATCAGAAACGATATAAAGAGGCCAAAAAAACCTGGGGTCTTGTTAAGCCGAGTTTGGTCCGTGAGAGTATTAATCTTTCAGGCATGGACCATTTTATTAAGACGTTTCCGAGTAGCATCGATATGCTCTCCCAGCAAGGTACTTTCTCCTCCGGGAACCCTGATCTTGATAATAAGGCCATCCGAATTATTAAGAATTCATTCGATCCGGTGTCTGCCCGAAAAAAATTGGTTTGGTATTGCAAAAAGAATATGAATAGCCAGATGCTTGGAGAGGTGCTGCCATGGCTAAGATCGGATGTGGCGCGTAAAATCACCCAGGCGGAAAATGAGGCCTTAAGCCCGGAAGCCCAGGCAGGATTATTGGTTTACGCCCAGAATATGCAGCAGAATCAACCACCCCAGGAGCGGGTCGTCATCATTGAAGAATTTATAGAAGCCGCTGATATGGTGGAAAGCGCCATTAATATTGCCATGGAACTTTTTGAAGGCATCACTGTTTCCATGAATTTGGCTTTTCCTGAGGAAAACAGAATTGACCGCAGCAGGATACGGTCGCTGGTGGAAAGAATTCGGCCGGCCATTGAGAAACAGATGGAACAAAACATCAGAATTTCAACCTATTATACCTATCGAGACATTACAAACGACGAAATCAGCGCCTATATCGCTTTTCTGAAATCAGACAGCGGTTCACAATTTAACAAAATCGGTACCCAGGCAATTACGCAGGTGCTGGTGGACTATTTCAGTGTAGTGGGGAAGGAGTTGGCATCGTCCAGCCATATTTGAGGGACGGGTTCGTAAAAAATTCAACTTCTGCGTTGTACTACATTTCGGAATTATTCAACGTACTACCAGTACGCCTCATGATTCCGAAATGTATTCGCCTTGAATTTGAACATTTTTCAAAACCGTCTATTTCCATCCTTTATCAAGGCAAAATCGCATTAAGTCGGTATGACAAAACTCACCAACAATTCGAATAACCTTCCAAAGGCGGCCAGGACTATTTTTCATGTTGTGATTTGTAGCCAAACCTATCAGGCTCCCATCGGCGGCAATCACACAACTATTTTTAAAAAAGGTGAGGTCTATCAGGCCGAAAGGCATGGGGACGAATATCGGGTGTGGCGCAGCAAGCGCAGTTTCTTAAAATTTGCCTCATCCCGGTTTGTTCAATATTTTAAAATTTTTTGTTAATAGTTCGGTTTTAGGTTTTAAGTTTTAGGTTTTAGGTGTTCCAGGTTGTTGGCCTATAAGTTAGGAATTGTTAAGATTTGCATCTGGACACCTAACCAAAAGCCCATAGCGCGCTATCCGTAACACGTGTTCCCGCCATCCCTTCAAATCTTCACCCGCTCTTTCATCGTTCGATGTTGGATGTTGAAGGTTGAATGTTCGATGTTCGGCCTTACTCCAACCCTTCACCCTTCAGACCTCCGACCCTACGGTTACAGCACCCCCGCCAAGTTCTTGATGGCCCGCTCAATGGTGGTCTCATCTGCCATGGTGAAATTCAGCCGCATGGTTTCCCGCCCGCTTTGCCCGTCCGCAAAGAAGTATTTTCCCGGCACAAAGGCTACGTTGTTTTGGATGGCGCGTTCATACAGTGCATCCCCATCATAGCCCGCGGGTCCTTGGACCCACAAAAACATGCCGCCTTCGGGCCGGGACCATTTAAAATCATTGGGAAAGTGCTGGTCCAAGGCTGCCAGCATGGCGTCTTTTCTGGGTTTGTACAGGGCCATAATGTGGGGCAGAAATTTATTTAAATAACCGCCAAGAAGATATTCTGCGGCCAGGGCCTGGTTGAAGCTGCTGGTATGCAAATCGACTCCCTGCTTGACCATGACCAGCCACTCCTGCAGGTCCAGCGGCGGTACATAATAACCGACCCGCAAACCCGGGGAAAATATCTTGGAAAAGGTTCCGATGTAGATCACGTTGTCAGGGGCCAGGGCTTTGATGGGAACGATAAAATTGCCGTCGTAGCGCAGGTTGCCGTAGGGGTCGTCTTCGATGAGCAGGGTATCGTGACGAATCAGAATGGCGGCAATTTCTTCCCGTCTTTTGCGTGACAGTGTCCGCCCGGTGGGATTCTGAAAATTCGGTATCAGATAAACAAATTTCAGGGGCCGCTTTTCAAGGGCCAGGTCGAGTGCGCCGGGTATGAGGCCGTCTTCATCGGTTTCAAGGTTGACATAATGAGGCCCATAGGGATCAAATGCCTGCAGAGCGCCTAAATAGGTTGGGGATTCGACGCCAATGGCGTCTCCGTTGGAAATCAGCACCTTGCCGACAGCATCCAGAGCACCCTGGGAACCGCTGGATATGAACACCTGTTCGGGTTGGACATCCAAGGCCTTATTTTGATTCAGATGATCTGAGAGCGCATGGCGCAGTGGTTCGAAGCCTTCGGTGGTGTCGTATTGAAAAGCCGACGGTCCATATTTTTGGATCACTTCCCGGCACAACAGCTTGATGATGTCCAGGGGAAAGCTGTCCGGCGAGGGGATGCCCCCGGCCAATGATACCATGCCGGGCTGGTTGACGACTTTCAATATTTCGCGGATGGCGTTAACGCTCATATCCCCCATACGGTCGGCAATTAAATTTTTTAGTTTCATAGTAACTCTCCTTTTGGTTTTTCTTGAGGATATCGCTCAAAACAATGCCGGCAGCGACAGGCTGGTTTTATTCTGGGAATATTTAATAAAGACCGGTCGGTATAATTTGATATGGATTTGTCTATCATCAATTGCAACATAACTCTTCTAACTAATTTTATGCGTACAACCGAAATATGCGACTGTAGGCTTTAGGCTATAGACTGTTAGGCGCCGCCGGGTGAATGGTGTTAGGGTAACCATCCAAACCAATCATTGGAGGAGGCCGGGGTGCTGGCTAATTTTTGTTTCAATCAACAACCCCGCCTGCTGCCATTGCAATAACGTTTTTGCAGTTGATCTTTTATGCTTCTTCAACCGAAGGCCTTAACCGACCTAACAGCCTATAGCCTAGAGTCTACAGCCTAATATTCTGATCGATGCTTCAATCGCAATTTATTCAGGTGCTATGAGACAGAATTCAGAAGTCAGTTGTCATCCCCTTGAAAAAGGGGATCCAGGAAGAGCCTTTAGCTGATAGCCGATGTCTCCTGACCTTTGACTACTGCCTTGCTCACGCTTTCAATTGATTCACATAAAATCGCAATTGCTCAACGGTCTGGTCAATTATGCTCTGGTCCCGACTGGCGGTATAAAGTGCTGCGGCCCCGTTCAGCGAAATTACAATAAAATTGGCAACTTCCTTATGATTCAAGTCAGGTTTCAGCAGGCCTTGATCGGCAGCCTCATCCAACCAGGCCTGGATCAGTTTGGATATGCGCACGAATCCTCTAAGGATCTGCTTGCTCATGGGGTCGGACTGACCGGATAGTTCCACCAGCATATTCAAAAAAAAACAGCCGCCGTCGAATAATCCGGCCCCCAGGTAATCGCGCAGATCGTTCTCAATAAACGTGGTAATGCGCGTCAACGGATCGGAACGGTCGCGGACACCCTTGAAAACCGCTTCTCGCCATATGCATACGGCCTCGTCGTAAACCGCCTGCCAGATATCGGCCTTGCTGGCGAAGTGGCCGTAAAGTCCGCCCTTGGTTAGATTCGTCGCCGCTAGAATGTCGCTGACGGACGTGTTGTAATAGCCTTTGACGGAAAAGAGCTGCAGCGACTTTTCAACAATATTGCGTTTGGTTAAATCGCCTTTTTCGGGCATGGTGTACGCCTTTAAATTCTATCCGGTTGTATGCAGGTGTTGTAATATTTAAAGTGAAATTAAATCTTACTCTAAATAAACCGACCGGTTTGTACATATTTCAGATAGTGCAAGCTTGTCAATCACAAAAGTGAACTTTTTTGGTTATTTCCTGATGATATCGAGCGGGCTTGACAGCTTGGAAAGGTCTTTTGCCATTACATGGGTATATATTTCAGTTGTTTTAACATCATTATGGCCCATAAGCTCCTGGACCGTTCGTATATTGACGCCGTTTTCCAGAAGATGGGTTGCAAAACAGTGGCGGAATGTGTGAGGCCCCACGGATTTCAAGATGCCGCATTGTTTTACAGCGGCTTTAACCGCCTTCTGAAGCCCGGATTGCTGCACGTGATGCCGACGTTTTTTGCCGGTGCGGGGATCTACGCTTAATTTTCGCGATAGGTTTTTTCGGTTCGATAGGCGTGACCTCAAAGTTGCAAAAGCATGAGAGCTTCAGATTCAAGGCGTCTGAGTGATGCCTTCGACAAGGCGACTCGACGAGCTTAAGTCGAAGGCTCGTCGTAGTTTTTACTTCGAACCCAAAGCAACACAGAATCTGAAGTCCTCAGGCTTTCCCGAAGGGTAACCAATATGGAAAAAGATAAGTCTTCTTCGAATCCATAGTGAGAGCCTTTTTAGCATACTTGGATTGAGATTACATATTTGACAGCAAGGAATTGTTGTATCGGCTTTTCCATATTCTTTAAGCTGTTTTGAGGAAAGTGGTACTATCGTAAAACCTGGCGAACTTGATCCAGTAGTTTCAGTTTAGGGCCTGCTTTAAACTTTGGCTTGCTTTCCATGCTATTAGGCAATAGAAGCAATAGGTAGAAAATTCAATCCTGATTTTTGATGGTTACCTGAACTTTGCACGAGTCGGAGGCTTCATATGTAAGGCATCTAAGAGTAAAGTTGTAGTATTTTACTTCGAACTCTTAGTAACAACACAGATGAAGGCTTCCGGCTCGCCCTTGGGGTGAAATTTAATAGAATGCAAAAAGGGAGCATCCTAAATAATTCTCTGGATCACAATCATACTACTTCGAATTTTAATAAAATCTTGCTTTACGCTTAATTAAAGTTTTCTTATTAAATTTCATGAAAATTTAGGTAATGAACAACTATATAAAAATTAGGTAGAAAAATTTCTTTGCTATAAGGGTGATATATAGAAATTTTTCCACCTAACAACACTGTTATGAATCATATAGTATGACAATGACAGAAGATCTCTCAGAATTGACAATCAACGAATTAAGCGATGCCTACAATAGGATCGACAAGATCGCAAAACCACAGGAAGCCTTAGCGCTCTATGACGAAATAAAAAGGCGTAAATCACTAGGAGAAAAGATTGTAAAGATAGATGATCCTTTCGAAAAGTACCATACATTTTTACGAAGATTTTTTGCCTCATTTATAGATGGTTTAATTTTCTTACCAATTGGAATTATAGATCATATTATGTGGCAAAACCCCAACAGCCTTTCTGTTTTAATAATTTGGTATCTTTTTTATCGTACTTCCTTCATCGCTTACAGCGTTGTATCACACGGAATTTTCGGTAAAACGATTGGTAAAAAAATATGTAAAGTAACAGTTTTGGATGTCTCCGAAAGAAAATTACCTTTTATTAAAGCTGTTTTAAGAGACTTGTTTCCTATCATTGTACTGTTTTTAAGTCTCCCTTTTGAGCTTGTGTCAGTTTGGGAAGGAGTTAATCCATTCACAAAACAGGAATATAGTATTCTTGATTGGATTGCCATGTCCTCATTTTATATATGGTTTGTCGTAGAGATCGTTACCATGCTCAGCAATAAGAAGAGACGGGCTTTGCATGACTATATCGCAGGATCTGTTGTCATAAAAGATTCATAACAATAGTATACACTTCTGACATGTGTTTCACTCGCGCTCAACACATGCAGGTGATACTGGTCGTTAGGCTCAAGGGAGAATTAATGAAACATTGCCCGAATTGTTTTTGTGAATTTGTAGATAGGATAGAGATTTGTACTGATTGTGGAACAAAATTGGTTAAAGGTCAACCTACAGAAGATAACCGATTATTTTGGAGAATTCATATTAACCCCAATAAATATAAGGTCATTAAAAATTTATTATTGATTGTTTTTTTACTCATTATTATTCCAACAGCAATCAGTATTTATATCATCAGAGATATTTCAAAGATTCAAATTGTTTGGTTGTTATTATCATTGGTAATTTTCATAGCATTCATGAAAAAAAATAGAGAGTTGTCTTTCTATCAAAAAATGAAGAAAAATGGTTTTGGTCAAAATGGAATTAAGGAATCTGGTCAACCCCAGCCAACCCAAACATGCAGCCCACCATCACACCAGCCAACAAAATCGACTCCGCCATCAATCACCGCTGACTCATTCTCGCAGTCTATCGATATTGAACAAAATAAAGATCTAACAAATATAAACCAACAAGAACAATTAATCGATTCGTTTCTTGAAAACATTAACAACTTAAAGAATACAGTTGATCAATTAGAAAAGCAAAAAACACGACTTTCGCAAGACGCTGCAAGTATTATTGACAAGATGAAGGAGTCATATACCACGTTACAAGAAGGTATTGTTCCAATGGGTGAAAGCTCTGATAATGATAGGTTAAATATTGCAATTGATCCAAACAAAATCAACCAAAGTACTGATAATTTACTTGAGTTACTTAAAAATTTGGGCCAAACAACTGATGATTCTGAAACCAAACGATTACTGAATGTTTTGGATGATAACATGTCAAAAGTGACTATGGGGCTTATGTACTTACAAATGTAAAATTTTAATTATTTATTTGCTTGATATTTCACGCCTAACAATAAATCCAGGGCGACTATCAGGGCCAAGGCACTTTGGAAGACTTTTTTGAAACGGGAGTTCATCATATTTATTAACCTTGGTGGCAGCCCTGGTAGCCGCCTGATTCAAACGTTAGGGCATCAATACGATGGATATAAATTTGATTCGTAAACCTACTGCATCTACCTTTGAAGAATCGAAAATTTATGTTGGAGTACCAGAGGTTACTCACATCAGCTATGATCTATGGATTCTTCGAATTACTTTAAACTTTGAGGATATCGATAATCCGGTTTATGTACTTTTCGAAGGAGTATGTGGTTTCAGAGTACTTGATGAAAGGGACCTGTTGGAGTTATGGGGCAAAGACAATAGGGCAGATGGATGGTTCTGGCAAATCGACAGTGGAGGCTGGTTCGACCTTGAAAAATTTCGTCAGGGTTTCGTCTCTGGTTTATCGGATGATTACACTGAATATTTGATCCTTGGAATAAACGACTGTGTTAGCATCATAGCTAGTGATGTTCCAACAATTGAACTACCCAGGCCCTAACCATTCACTGGTGCTGACGGCGTGCCGCCGCCGCACACTTCAGATGTTAAATGAAAAATAGAATTAAATCTCTCATAATGCAGTTCTTTAGGATCGCCATTTATGTGTGCATAATCTCGATTATTGTAAGATGGCTTAATATAAAATCCATTCCCGTAGTTCCAGATTGGGTAATCAATTTAATCATTTTTCCATTATGTCTAATTGGGATTGTAATGGACACAGTCAAAAAAGCAAAAAGGGCGCTTCAAGATCCAGAATCTAAAGAAGAGATTACTTACATCGGAAAACATTTTGGTCTGATGTTTATCATAAAGGCAATTGTAGTGTTGGTGATGATGATATCTATTTATCTTTTCATAACAACAATTATTTAATTGCATTTAACAAGTGTTTTCACATCCGACCCGCAGGGCGTTCGCTCTGCGAGCGTGTGAAGCGCGCGTTAGCCAGTAAATTCTATGAAGGCATCTATAAAAATTGAAACGCCATTGGGAAGAATCGAACTTGCTGGCTCGGCAGATACTGATATCGAAATTCGGCAAGGTGATTTGCCGTTAGAACTGCGAAATGGAATGGTTGTTGATAAAGTTATCGCAGCAGTCTTATCAGTCGGTATTGTAAATTCATATTCTGATAATGTTTTTGATGCTCGTCTCCGAAATAACGAAATCGAAGGCCATCCTGAAACTGGTGAATATTTAGACTGTATAACCTGGGAAACAAACCAATGGACCTTGTCCATCGGAACTGAAGACCAAGAGGCTCTGGAACATCGATTGCCTGATTTAATCGAAAGAAAGCGGCAAAATCCCATTACCTATTTGCCATCGGGCATCAGGTTGAACCTGTCTAATGTTAAAACAAAATTTCCAGTTTCATTTCATTTTATAATAGCATTCAAAAAACTTCCAGATAACCGAGAATGCTCGACTTGGTTTGCTGTTGACGTGCCACATAAGGTGGCTAACAAGCGCGTTTACTCTGACGCGCGATAGATCGCCGCGCGTTGGTAACGCGAAACGTTATGTGTACATAAAACAGGCCCATTATTTAAAACTGCTCTAAGGATATTGGTGATATGAGATTTATAGCTTTGCTCTTTACCCTTTTATTCATTAATTTTACCGTTGCGAAATCTCATGGTTACGAACATATCAGAGTGACCACGGATATCGAGCTGATCAAAATAAATGAGAATTATTATATTCATACATCTTGGTATGATTTTCCCGGCTCCGGTCGATTTCCTTCCAACGGTCTTATTTTCATTAAAAACGGAAAAGCATTATTAATCGACACACCAAATACAAATGAACAGACCTTATCATTATATAACTATTTAAAAGATTATCTGAACGCTCCGATAACAAAAATAATTGTCGGACATTCGCATAGTGACTGTATGGGAGGATTATCCGTTTTACACGAGAAAGGTGTTGAATCCGTTGCCTTCACTAAAACAATACATAGATGCAAATCTCAAAAGCTACCCATACCTCAGAAATCTTTCGCCGATTCCATCGTTTTTGAATTCGAAGGGGAAAAAGTGATTTGTAGGTATTTTGGCGCTGGACACACAGTTGATAATATTGTTGTCTATTTTCCTGACTCACAAATATTATTCGGCGGTTGTCTGATTAAAAGTCTGAACTCAAGAGGATTGGGGAATACCAAAGAAGCGGATATTGAAGATTGGGATAGAACTGTCATAAAAATCAGGGAGGTATATCCGGCGATAAAACTTGTGATCCCAGGTCACGGTCCTTTTGGTGATTATAATTTACTGGATCACACAATCGATTTGGTTCAGAAATATAAGCAGTCGATTCAATGAACAAAATTTCACATAACCTTCCACTGGCGCTGACGGCGTGCCGCCGCAGCACAGTTCAGACGTTATGCTTAAAAAAAGGTAAAATATGAAAATAGAATATAAACCTATTGGCATAGTAAGAACCCCTTTTAAAAAGTTAGATGGTATTCCAAATCAACCTTCTAAATCAAAAGGAGAAAATGGAATTGTTGAAATTTATCCTGAGTTTCAAGAAGGATTGAAAGATCTTGATGGATTTTCACATATTATTCTTTTGTGCCATTTTCATAAGAGTTCAGAGTACAAATTAACTGTTACTCCAGCAGATGAAACAGTGGTCAGGGGATTATTTGCCACAAGGTCTCCAAGAAGACCTAATCCAATTGGTTTTTCGGTGGTTCAACTTGATAAAGTACAAGGAAATCAATTGTTAATTTCTGATCTTGATATTCTAGATGGTACGCCGATTTTAGATATCAAACCCTACTTTAGAGAGTTCGACTCAAATAAAGAAATCAAAACAGGATGGATTAAGAAATAATTTAGCTACTAATTATTAATCATAGCATAACATGACATTTCACCTGATCACACCTTGCGCTCGTTCCTCGCTACTTCTGTGCCGGGTGAAATCAGCGTTGGGCACATAATATGAACATAGAATTGAGTCATTTGACAATCGATCACGCCGCAGATTTAAATCGATGGATTGCTGATAAGGAAGGAATTAAATACAGTTTGTCGGCATTTCTGCCTGATCGAGATTATAAGTGGAGCAGGATTTACCTATCGCAGATAACAGAAGAAGAGACTTCATGGAACCAAGCGATTTTGTGTGATGACAAATCGGTTGGGTATTGCGGCCTGTCTAATATATCCCAGGCGAACTGCAATGCGGAGTATTTCATACTTATTGGTGATCGTGAATTCTGGAACAAAGGCATTGGGACATTGGCAGGGCACGCAGTGGTTGATTACGGGTTCACTCAGCTTGGCCTGCATCGCATCTGGTTGACTGTGTCGGAATTAAACCATGGCGCCATTCGATCTTATGAAAAAATTGGATTTGTCGAAGAAGGGCGAATGAGAGATGCCTGTTGCCGAAATGGGCAGTTTCACGACAAGGTGGTAATGTCTATTCTTGAACACGAATGGCCCAACAAGGCAAATTCAGCCGACACAAAAAGCCGCGCGGCTGATTAGCGACGTTATAAAAATAATTCTATAGCAAAGCAGGAGGGCAAATATCAAAATATGGAAGCACCTATATTTAAAACCCATTATGAAGATTATTGCCGCCAAATCGCTGAACTTGATTTCCTGTCTAAAAAGGAAACACTTGATATAAATTTAAGAGGGAATGATGCTATTATTCCCTTTTTCGGTGAAACGTATATTATTTCCAAGACAGCTATTGCAGACGAGTTCGGCAATCGTCCTGATTATGGGATTTGTGTCATTCTTTTTAAATACTTATTGCTATGCCCCGACGCTCCTGTTGCGAACAAAGAGTGGGTAACATTAAAAGATTTTCATAAAAGTTCTCAGTTTACAAATTTAAACGTTTTTAGCAGTGATGCGGAACAACCCATCATTAGAATCTTTTCTGGACGGATTGATGCTTTATTAAATGCATCTCAGAAGTTAGGCGGCAAACAAGCAGACTTCAATTCGTCCTATGATTTGTCTATGGAATTCATTGCGTTACAGAAGATAAATAATATTGCTCTTCAATGACAGTGATGACGAATTCCCGGCTTCATGCTCTATTTTGTTTCAAAGGCAAGCCGAGGAATATCTTGATCCTGAATCGCTTATTATGGTCGGAATAGCTTTTACAAATCGATTAAAAAGACTGACTATTTAAAATAATCCGATGAAAGGCGGATAATACAAAAATTTATGACCCCATCGCTTGTAAGGACGCGCAAAACGACCGCGCGCCCCACA
>CAYVMI010000034.1:0-64704 GCA_964452555.1 uncultured Desulfobacterales bacterium | reverse complement strand
CCGGATCGTCAAGTTTGTGGCCGATGACCGCACCAATACGCTGATCGTATTGGCCAGCGAAGGCGACATGCTCCAGGTCAAGGACCTTATTGCTGTGCTGGACAAAGAAACCCCCAAGGGTAAAGAAACAATCCATGTTTATTATCTGGAACATGCCACGGCAGAGGATCTGGCCAAAGTGTTGGAGGCCATTCCGACCAAGAAAACATCCGAAAAGAACCCCAAAGCGGCCCCGATTGTTTCCTCAAAGGTCCGCATAACAGCGGATAAGGCCACCAACAGCCTCATCATTATGGCTGAGAAGGAAGATTACCAAGTTTTAGAAACCATTATTCGTAAATTGGATATTCCGCGTTCCATGGTATACATCGAATGTTTGATCATGGAAGTTAATGTGGAAAAGGACTTCCTTTTGGGTACCGAGTGGGTTGTGGGTGACAAGTTTGAATATAATAATGATGATTTCGGCGCAGGAGGGGGGTTCAGCGGCAGTGATCCCGGATATGGCAATCTGGGTGGATTATCCGGAGGTTTGACTGGTATCGCCTCCTATCCGGCCGGTTTTTCAGTAGGGGTTTTCGGCGAGTCAATCAATCTAGGCGGGGTGACCTTCCCGAGTCTGGGCGCCGTGATTCAAGCCTATCGCAAAGACGAAGATGTTAATATTCTGTCAACACCTCAGATTCTGACAACCGACAACGAGGAAGCCAGCATCAGTGTCGGAAAAAACGTGCCCTACCAAACTCGACAGGGTGTATCCAGCACGGCTACAAGTGACGTCTATTTCCAGTATGAATACAAGGACGTGGCCCAAACACTCAAAATTACACCCCACATCAGTCAAGATCGCTACGTCCGTCTTTCCATCAGTTACGAGGGCACTGCGCTTGACGATCTGGCCACAACAGCCGCAGATCGTCCTACAACCCTGAAGCGAACGATCGATACCACCGTCATTGTCAAAGACCAAGATACCGTTGTAATCGGGGGGCTTATCGATGACAGTATGACCCAGACCGTTTACAAAGTACCCTGTCTGGGAGATATCCCTCTGCTGGGATGGTTGTTCAGGACTGACAGCCGGGCCAAGGATAAAACCAATCTGTATGTGTTTTTGACCCCGCGCGTCGTCGCCAATCCTGCCGAAGCCCGGGCCATCTACGAAACTAAAAAGAAACAGATCGAGCAGGAAAAGAAAATTAGACCCGACCGCAAAGTTCCGGCAGAGGAAAGCAAGCCATCACAATCACCGGTTGAATAGCCGGTACGTTGGTAATCAAACCATGACCGCATCGCTTAGCCACATATTGAAGCAGCAAAGCCAGATTTCCGATGCCGACCTTGAAGAGGCCCTCAGAATCAGGGAGGAAAAGGGTGGTGATCTCGGCAGTATTCTGATCCAAAGAAAGATCATTACCGAGACCCAGCTGTTGCACGCACTCAGCCGCCAATACGACATCCCCTTTTGGTCTAAACTGCCGCTCAGCGCCCTCGGTAAGGATTTTGCGCAACGGATACCGAGTCAATTTCTAAAAAAACACCATATCGTCCCCCTTGATAACCGCCAGCTGAATTTGATGGATCCGGTGGCGACGGACGTTCAGGTCGATTCAGCCGGCGACACGTCCCCCGGAGTAATCGCTATTACCATTGCGACCAATGATCCGGGTAATTTCCAGCCAATGGACGATCTGGCCAGGCTTATGGATATCGATTCATATGATGTCGTCCTGGCAACCCGTGATGAAATCGTTGCAGCCATTAACCTGTCCTATGATTATAGCCAAGACTCAGCCGAACAGTTGGTTCAGGATATGGAAGAAAATGGCAGCATGATTATCAGTGAAATCGAGGATACGGCCGACCTCTTGGATGATACCAGCGATGCGCCCATTATCAAACTGGTTAATCATATTATTTCTCAATCCATTAAAGCCAGAGCCAGCGACATTCACGTGGAGCCGTATCAGGAAAGTTTCAAGGTTCGCTACCGCGTGGACGGTATTCTATACGACCTGTTGACGCCTCCTAAATGGATTCAGGCAGCCTTGATATCCCGGATCAAGGTAATGGCCAAAATGAATATTGCCGAGAAGCGGTTGCCTCAGGATGGCCGTATGGATCTGAAAATCGGAAATCAAGAAATTGATGTGCGGGTTTCCACGATTCCAACTTCATTTGGTGAACGGGTGGTCATGCGTCTGTTGAACAAGACAAGCTCCTTGATCGATCTCGCCGATTTGGGACTGGTTCCGGAGATGCTGGCCCAGGTTAAAGAGTTGGTCACGTCGCCCAACGGCATGATTTTAATGACCGGTCCCACCGGCAGCGGTAAAACAACAACGCTGTATGCGGTTTTGTCGTCCATCAATTCACCTGATATCAATATCATTACCATTGAGGATCCCATAGAATATCAGATAAATGGGATCAGCCAAATCCAGGTAAACCCTAAAATCGATCTGACATTTGCCAGAGGATTGCGGTCTATCGTCCGCCAGGATCCCGATGTGGTTTTGGTGGGCGAGATTCGCGATCATGAAACAGCGGAGATCGCTGTCCAATCTGCTTTAACCGGGCATCTCGTCTTCTCGACGCTGCACACAAATGATTCGGCCGGCGCCATTACCCGCCTGGTGGACATTGGTATCGAACCCTTTCTGATTTCATCCTCGGTCATCGCGGTTGCGGCTCAGCGTCTCATCCGGGTCCTGTGCGATAAATGTAAACAGTCGCACCAGCCGGATGAATCCCTGCTAAAAGCTATTGGTATCTCCCATCAACGCTCGCGTGAGGTTGATCTATATCGAGCGGTGGGATGTGATTCCTGTTTTCATACCGGTTACAAGGGCCGTATAGGCATATTTGAACTCATGCAGATGAGCCAGAATCTAAAAAGCCTCATTCTCAAATCCCACGATACCAATCGCATCATGGACGAGGCCTTAAAACTGAAAATGGTAACACTCAGAGAAGATGGCATCCGTAAGGTGCTGGGAGGTGTGACCACCATTGAAGAGGTTCTGCGGGTAACGCAGAAGTAAACCCGAAACTGCCATTAAAACGCAGGTCCATTGCTCTCAACTGACTCTGCCCAAAAACCTATGTTAGTTAAGACTCTCCGCTTTACAAAGGTACGAATCGCAAATTTATGTTGGCTGACGCTTATGATCATGCTGGTTGTGACAGCCATTGGGCCGGTACCCGCCCGGGCAGATGCTGCCGTAATTTTAAGGGCCGATGGTCAGTTTTCCTTAGCCGAACGTTTGTTCACCCAGCAAAAGTATACGCTGGCCCGGCTGGAATACGAGCGATTTATACATTTTTTTCCTGACGATGAGCGCATTTCCCAGGCTTACTATCGCATCGGCCTGGCCTATTATTTTCAACGCCAATATGAAGCGGCGATTCAGACATTTAGGTCGCTCGTAGGGGTGGGGAAACTTTCAAGCGAATTCCACGCGCGCGCATTTTTTATGGCCGCAGAGAGTCAACTACGCCTGGGCCGTCCATCCGCAGCCTTGACAACTCTGCGCAATCTAGAAATTCAGGTCGATAATCAAGTCGAACGGGATGAGGCCTTCTACCGCATGGGCTGGATCTATCTTGATTTGGGGGATTGGGAACGGGCTCACCAGGTCTTTAAAAAGATCAGTGCTAACAGTCAGGAACGCTTACGTATTCCCGAATTGATCCGCCAGCTTGAGACTTCAGACCAAATCGACCGTCTTAGCCCGGGTTTGGCCGGGACACTGGCGATTATACCGGGTGGGGGCTACCTGTACTGCCGGCGATACCAGGACGCGCTGATTTCTTTTTTGGTAAATGGGGCACTTATATATGCCGCCTATGAGTCTTTTGATAATGATTTAAATGCCTTAGGAGGTCTGATCGCTTTTGTGGAGGTTGGCTTTTATTCTGGCAATATCTACGGATCCATATCCAGTGCGCATAAATATAACCGCAACCGTCAAAGAGCTTTTATTGACCATTTAAAACAAAATTTACGTATTGATTTATCCGCACGTCCACAGAACAAGGGACTTGAACTGGCCCTGAGTTATCGATTCTAACACCCCCCTACATCCTTATTTCCCTGTATTCACTATTTAGTTGACATCTCCGGGGATTTAAAAATAGGATCCCAGAAAAAAATCAGGCAGTATCCAGTATCTTTCGATGATTGACGAGAGGTATTTTATACCGTTTGTCAAATATGTTCCGATTTAAATTCACCGTAAAGGCGAATTCCTGCTTTAGGGACGGACATATCGATCCAAGCTATAATTTGGGCTCCTGAATTGGTGATGAAAATATGACGGCCGGCAGCAAAGTGAGGCTGGGAATCATCACCAATCCGGCAGGACATTCCACTGGCGAGGCAGATTTATGATGATATGTCGGTCCCAAAAAACAGGGATGCTCCTTATCTGGTAATCGGAATAGAATCCTGACAACTGCCGCAAAAGGAAGAATACGTAATGTTTGGCAAGAAAAACAATATATCTGAGAATATATTGATCCTTGGCCTGGGCGGTGTCGGTTACTATTTGGCCAAACGTCTGGTACACGAAG
Organism: uncultured Desulfobacterales bacterium; assembly: GCA_964452555.1. Lineage (GTDB taxonomy): Bacteria > Desulfobacterota > Desulfobacteria > Desulfobacterales > B30-G6 > B30-G6. The sequence goes on along the minus strand of CAYVMI010000034.1, from coordinate 60,129 downwards.
GTTACGCCATCACTGTCATTGAGTCAGACGATCGGCTGATACGCGAAGCCGATGGCATTTTGGATGCCCGCTTTATACATGGCAATGCCATGAGTATTGAATGCTGGCGCGGCGCCAATGCTGCTAAAATGGATTATCTCATTGCGGTTACCAATAATGATGCCGTAAACATGATGGCCTCCATCATTGCTGACCGATTTGGCATTCCGCGTAAAATTGCCCGGGTACGCTCTTTGGAATTCGGGAATGAGGATTCATTTCTGACAGTGGATGATCTTAAAATCGATCTAATTATCCACCCGGAAGAATTGGCGGCGCAAGAGATCGTCCGGATTATCAAGCTCAGAGCCGGAAATGATATCATCGATATCGCCAATGGTCAGATTCAGGTTATGGCAACCCGCATTCAGGAGAACTCGACCCTTGCCAATAAAAAACTGAAGGAAATTTCCCAGACCTATCATGAATTTCCATTCCGGGTTGTGGCCTTGGCACGCGGCATTAATACCATTATCCCCGGTGGTGATCAGGTATTATTACCTCACGACCTGATATTTATAATGGCTGCAGCCAAGGATTTGCCCCAACTGATGGCACTAACCGATTCAAAACAACGCCGTAGTCATCGCGTAATGATTCTGGGTGGCGGGCTCGTGGGGCGACGGGTGGCCCAGTTATTGGAAAATACGGTTAAAGTGACCATTGTGGAGAAGAATGAAGAATCGACCCGAGAACTATCTTTTGAATTGAAAAATGCCGAGGTGCTGCACGGTGACGGATCAGATGCAAACGTATTGCAGATGGCCGGCTTACTGGATGTGGATACCTTCATCACGGCCACCGGAGACAATGAAACCAACATCATGAGCTGCTTATTGGCCAAGCATCTTATGAACGGCGACGGCGGCCAAGACAAACACCCCCAGCGCAAATCCATCTGTTTGGTCAACAAGGAGGATTACCTGGTTTTGGCGGCTACCATGGGTTCGGATATCGCCTTGAATAAAAAAATACTGGCCGGCAACGAGATTTTGAAATTCATTCGTATGGGGCAATTGTTATCCGTGGCACACCTGCACGGATTGGATGCTGAAATGGTGGAAATTGTGGCTGAACCCAATGCTCCCATTACACGTAAACCCCTTTCCAAATTAGATCCATCCTACTATGGCAAGATCATTATCGGTGCCATTTTCCGTGACGGGGATTGGCATATTGCCGTGGGGGATACGCGCATTCATGGGAACGAGCGTGCCATAGTGGTTTGCAAATCGCTGGCGTTGAAGGATGTGCAGCAACTTTTTTTCAGTTAAAATAAAATCAAGCCTACAATGCACGTTGTGGGCTTGATTTTATTTTTTCCAGAAGGACGGGTAAAAGATCACCAGAGCGGAAAACATTTCTAAGCGGCCCACCAGCATATTCCACGACAAAAACCACTTCCCGATGGCTGAAATATGAGCATAGTTTTCTGCGGGCCCGATGGTGCCGAAGCCGGGTCCGATATTCATCAGGGTTGCGATGATAGCACTCATGGCCGTCACATAATCCATATCATCCGTAATGACCATGAGACACCCGCCGGCCAATATCAGAAAAATATTGACGATGAAATAACAGATGGCCAAGTCAATGATCAGTCGATCAACCGGTTTGCGATTCAAACGGACTGTGACCACAGACATGGGCTGAAAGAAAATTTTCTTTATGGTAGCGATCATATATTTCCAAATGATCACGTAATGAACAACCTTAATGCCGCTGGTGGTGGAGCCGGCGCATGCGCCAATAAAGCAGGAAGCGTACAGGAACATTTGAGCAGCCTGGGGCCATTTTTCATAATCGGCGGTTGTGAATCCCGTTGTGGTCAGCAAGGACATGATCTGAAAGGTGCCATATCGAACCGCATCGGCAACGCTTGCATAGGTATTATTTTTCCATAAGATCCAGGCCACGGCTGCGCAAAAAAAGATCAGAAAACCCACATACCAGCGAAATTCGGTATTGACTTTAATAACCCGCCACTCACCTTTAACCATGTGATAGAACAGCATGAAAGTCATGCCGCCCAAAAACATAAAAACAATGATGACCCAATCAAAATAGGCGCTGTCATAGTGCCCAATGCTGGCATTTTTAGGCGAATAACCGGAAGTTGATACGGTCCCAAACGAATGGCATAGAGAATCGAATAGCGACATTCCGCCGGCACACAGCAAGATTGTTTCTAAGACATTCAAGGTCAGGTAGATCCCCCACAGCCAAATCATGGTATCGCGGTTGCGAGGGATGAACTTTTCCTTGGTGATCACCTGGCCGGGACTTGATTCCGCTCTAAAAATGCGCACGCCCCCCATTCCATGCGGCAAAAAGATCACCGTGAGGGTCAGGAATCCCATGCCCCCTAACAAATGAGTTTGGCTGCGCCAGAATAACAATCCATGGGGGACAATTTCAATATTGGTCAGGATTGTAGCACCACTGGTGGTATACCCTGACATCATTTCGAAAAATGCATCGGTGAAGGCTGGAATCGACCCATGAAACATGAAGGGCAGCCCTGAAACCGCTGAGATCAAAACCCAGCCGAATACGGCAATAAAGAATCCGTCCTTAATATTGAGTTCATGCGAACGTCGAAAAAACCACCATAAAGGCCACCCCAATGCAACGGCTATGATGGCAGCTACGAAAAGCGCCATTAGATCGTTTTCACCATAGTAAACGGAGCACGCTATCGGCAGGATCATGGAACAACCGGTCACAATCAGAAGCTTACCGAGAACATTGGCTATGGAGGCAAAATTCATATGGAGTTGCTTTACACGAATTTGAGTTAAAAATCAAAGCCCATCCCATACGGATTATCCGGCCCTGAAGGCAGCCCTTATTGGTAGTCTTTGATAACCAGTTGAATCGATTTATTGCCGTTCCACCGGTTCCATTGGAGATGATAGGCGATTTTGGAAAAATGATCCGGGTGCAAATCTTTTTGATCAACATTGAATTGAATAGCTGTTAGGGTAGGGTGGGTAACACCTGCCGGGCAAATCTGCATGCGGCGGTGACGGCCACCGACGATAGCGGCTTTACGAACCGCAATATCGTGAGCCTGAAAAACGGGTTCGGGATTCTGGTTGCCAAAAGGGCCGATGGTGCTGATTTCGTCCAACAGTTTGCCTGTGATATCAGTTAATTCCAGAGTATAATCAATTGGCAGCTTTGGTGTTAAATCTTGGTTTATGGTGGCTGTCTGGATTGCCTGTTCCAGGCTGGAACGGAATGGTTCGATCTCCTGGACTGCAATCTGAAGACCGGCGGCCATGGGATGGCCACCAAACCCGAGCAGATGTTGGCTGCAAACTTCCAGCGCAGACCGGATGTCGATACCGGGTATGCTGCGGGCAGATCCAACGCCTTTGTTCTTTTCAATGGATATTAGGATTGTCGGTCTGTTAAATTGCCGGGTCAACCGGGCGGCGACAATACCCACAACGCCCGAGTGCCAATCGGGACTGGCAAAAACCAGACAACGGCTCTGGCTTATTTCGGTCTGTTTTTCAATTCTATCTAGCACATCGTTCAAGACATCCTGCTCGGTCTTTTGGCGTAACTCATTTAAATAATTTAATTTACCTGCGTAGTGGGCAGCCTTGTCCGGTGTTGTGGCGTTTAGGAGGTTTGATGCCTGGGTGGCATGGTCCATTCTTCCGGCTGCGTTAATGCGCGGTCCCAGGCGGAACGCAACATCCTCGCCATCCAGATGGCGGTAATCAATCCCGCTGGCCTGGGCCAGGGCCTTGATGCCGGGTCTTGGCGTTGCTTGCAGCACATTTAATCCACTGACGGTCAGAATGCGGTTTTCCTGTACCAAAGGGACCATATCGGCAATCGTTCCCAAAGCGACCAGATCACAATATTTTTTCAGGTTCGGTTCCGATATTTGATTGAAATAGCCTAGATCACGCAAATGCATTCGCAGGGCCATGGCCAGATAGAAAACAATGCCCACACCGGATAAATGGCTTAAACCGGAAGCGCAGTCCAAGCGTTTGGGATTCACCACGGCCAGGGCCTGGGGTAAATTCGCCGGCGGGTCATGATGGTCGGTTATGATGACATCGATATGGTTGGACTGAGCCAAAGATACGGCTTCGTGACTGGCAACCCCACAATCAACGGTTATAATCAGGTTGATTTTGTCACGAATGGCCAGTTCGGTGATATGTTCGACTTTCATTCCGTAGCCGTCCGTCAGTCGGTCGGGAATGTAGTACTGAACAGTCGCCCCAATCTCTTTCAGAAATTGAAATATCAGGGTGGTGGCAGTAACACCATCAACGTCATAGTCACCGAAAATTAATATATTTTCATGCGATTGAAGTGCTTGTGTTATGCGGTCGACCGACGGATGCATGTCGGCCAGTGAAAAAGGTGGCTGCAGATGGTGCAGACGGGGTTGCAGGAAGTGTTCGAGTTCCTTTGCGGACATCAGATTCCTATGGGCTAACAGGGCGGCGGTGGCGGCCTGGCATCCCAAGTAGTCTTGAATCCGTTTTGTCGTCGCTGAATCCACCGTTTTGAGCATCCATGTTTTTTGCATGCAAAGGCTATAACATAAGGCACCGGACAGGAGAAATCTTTTATTGCCAAATCAGTGAATTCGTGAGACGATTTTGCATGGTTTCAAAGACCCTGCACTATCGCGTCGATCGCCATAAGATAGGCTATCTTAAATTCATACTTGAGGGGTATGAAGGCCTGGCAACGCTATCGACTTTAGACGCCAGGCAGGGAATCGTGGCCCTTTATATCCCGCCCGGGTGTGAAAATGATACCAGGGACGTCATGCAAGGCTTGGTTGATGAGATTCATATGGAGCCTTGGACCGACGTTTAAAGGGCACGAAAGGGGATAAGGATCGGGAGGCATTTTATGACCCTAAAATGGTATTGGCCGTGCATCATGCTGGTTGTTTTCATGATAAATGTCGGAATGGGAAGTTTTGGTGACCAACGATCGGTGGCGGCACCTGAACCGGACAGGCTCTATGCAGCGACTCTGGTGGATCAAACCGATGTGTCCATGAATTTAAAAAAAGTTTCCTGCAATGGCCAGACTTTCGTCTTTGGCTATCTAGGGCGGTCTCAACTGTCAATTGACTTTGAAAAGATAAGTTCTATACTTTTCTTCTTGAAGCAGGATAAAATTTCGGCCAGCATTTCCTTGAGGGACGGTAATACGGTTGAACTGATCGTGGAGGACGATATACCTTGGCACGGAGTTTCTACGTACGCTGATGTACGCATCGATACCAGGGATATTAAGAAAATCACTTTGCAAAGAAGCGACCAATAAGGACGGGCTAAACTACTAGGCATACCGAAAATAATGTTGTGATCTAATTCAAGCTATAGTTTATTAAGTGATATTCAATCTGCTAAAATTATAAATGATATAAGATTTAAAATTATACACGCTAATGGAAACAAAGAAACTATATATCAATACCATCGGTTGTCAGATGAATGTATATGATTCTGAGCAAATCACCCAGCGCTTACGTGCGATTGGATACGAGCCGGTGTCAAAAGTGGAATCAGCCGATTTGGTAATTGTTAACACTTGTACAATTCGGGCAAAGGCGGAGCAGAAGGCCATGAGCTTTTTAGGACGGGTGGCCAAAATAAAGCGGAATCAACCCAACCTATTAATGGGTGTTTGCGGATGCGTTGCTCAGCAGGAGGGTCGCAACTTGATCGCACGCATGCCCAGTATTGATTTTGTATTGGGCCCCAGTGCTATTAATCATATTGCCACCGCTATCACCAAACTTGAAAAATACGGTTGCCAAATTGTTGATGTGGATATGGCATCAGAAGCATTGAACGACCAGCAAATATTGGTTCCAGAGAGCAATTTGGGTGTGTCGCGATTTGTTACCATTATGCAGGGATGCGACAACTATTGCACCTATTGTGTCGTACCCTATGTTCGCGGGAGGGAAACAAGCCGGTCGCCTGATAAAATTATCAATGAAATCAAATTGCTTGTCGCTAACGGTGTTCGCGAAGTCACCCTCCTGGGGCAGAACGTCAACAGCTATGGGAATAAGCAGGATTTTGGGGGTTTTGCAGCGCTGCTTAAGCGCATTGACCAAATCGAAAATCTATTTCGGATTCGCTTCACTACGTCGCATCCGAAGGACTTGTCGGATGATCTTATCAGTGCATTCACATCGGTTACGAAACTCTGTCACCATATTCATTTACCGGTGCAGTCCGGCTCCAATCAAGTACTCAAACGCATGAACCGGGGATATACCCGCGAGGCCTATCTGAAGCTAGTTACCAAACTTCGACGGATCTGCCCGGATATCGCCATTACTTCCGACATTATTGTGGGATTTCCAGGTGAAACCGAGGCCAATTTCGAAGACACGCTCGATTTAATTAAAACCATAAAGTTCGACAATCTATTTGCCTTTGCATATTCTGATCGGCCCAATACGCCTGCAGGTCGATTCAAAAATAAAGTCAGCCAAGTTCAGAAAAATGAACGACTTCAGACAGTTTTAGATCTTCAGGCCGAGATTACGCAGCAAATCCACACGCGTTTAAACGGGACAATCCAAAAAGTACTGGTGGAAGGTTCCAGCAAAAAGCAGGCCAAGGGACTCCAGGGTTGTTCAGGTGATCAGATGCAATGGACCGGCAGAACCAGCGGAAACAAAATCGTCAATTTTTCCGCTGTTAGCGGACCGGCTGAAAAACCACTTATCCGTATCGGAACGATTCATCCGGTTAGGATTGAACGTGCATTTGCCCATTCATTATGGGGACGTTTGCTATCAGGCAATCCCAGCCAATCGCCTGTGAAAGGAACCCAAAGCTATGCTGCATAAAGTGACCATTGCCGGTTTGACCATGGATCCGGCATCCAATACACCCATCATTATACTGAAATCGGAAAAGGACGAGCACGCTATTCCAATATGGATTGGATTGCTGGAGGCTACATCGATAGCATCGGCACTACAGGATATTGAATTCGACCGGCCCATGACGCACGATCTATTTAAAAATGTAGCCGCTGAATTTCAGACCCAGGTGACGCGTATAGAAGTTTGCGACCTCAAGGAAAATACCTTCTATGCCCGGATATATTTTGAATCCGAGAAACATAAATTTGATATCGATGCCAGGCCAAGTGACGCCATAGCAATAGCGCTACGCTTTGGCGCTCCCATCTATGTCGATGATAAAGTTGTGCAGAGTGCCGGCACCGGCGAGGGGCGTCCGGAAGTATTTGATGATAGCGAAGAAGGTCAAAAATGGGCCGAATATTTGAAGAACCTGTCACCCGAGGATTTCGGAAAATATAAGGTGTGATCTTTCTCAACATATTGAGAAAAATCGTTTTAGGTTTTAGGTGTTAAGTTTTAGGTGCGCCTAATGATATGATCATCCATAGTTCACATCTACCTAAAACCTAAAACTTAAAACCTAACACTGCTCTAGTATTTAAACACCCCATTTTCATAAATAATTCTTTTTTTGCCCCCCGCTAAATGTGCAGTTACCAATTTGGATTCGGTGTTAACCAAATCCCAATGCAATGCTGAGTCATTGAAGCCGAGATTGGCTTTTATTTTTTTGGTGAGTTTGCTTGTATCGCCATCATATGTGTCCGAGTAGGAGCTACCCAATGCCACATGGCAATTACCGTATTTACCACCATAATTTTCATCAAATAACGTATTGGCCATAAATCGGTCGATCTTAGAAAACCGTTTATCGGTTAAAGAGAACTCACCCACCCGGCTGGCGCCTTTATCCATAGCGAGCTGTTTCTGGATGAACCGTTGACCTTTGCTGGCTTTAACATCAACGACCTGACCCTTTTTAAAGTGCAGGGTGACATTCTGAACGAGGTTTCCGCTGCGGTAGGATGGTTGATCTGCATGGTAAACACCATTTGTACCACGCCAATCAGGAGACATGAAAAGCTCAAAACTAGGAATATTATGGCCTGATATACCGATCCAGCGCCTTTTTTCACCCGGGGAGATGGTGAGGTCCATATGTTTTGACTCTACTTGAAAATGTTTGACTTTCAGACTGTTAAGCCATTTTTTTATTAGCGCAGCTTCTGCATAAATACGCTGCCATTCTTCGACGGGTGAACGGCGATTTAAAAAGCAAGCTTTGATGATTTGAGCCTGATAATCCTTTTGGGACATGCGAGCGTGCTGGGCCAGCGCTTTGGTCGGAAACATACACAACGTCCAACTAAATTGTCCTTTTTCCTCGCGTTTATCCAATATGTCACGAATGTACTTGCGGGCGATTGCGGCCTTGCCAATTTTAACGGGATCCACATGGCTTAAATGGGTGATATCCTCGGGGGCATGTAAAAAAATACTCCCGTGTAAATTTTGATACAGGGCTTTATCGCCCGGTGGCTGAAACACGAGTTGCTGTGGGTCGGCGAGGTCGAAAAAATTTCGCTCCATGACCGGTGACGCATCCGATCGCAGAACCGGATGCATGCCCATTTCTAGAAGCCGCGCTTGTAGTATTTCGGCCAATTTGACCGCCGGAATATTGTAGCGGACCAGGAAGATTTCACCCCGTTTTAGTTTGCCGCTGCGTGCGGTCTGTAAACCCCATAAAAGTACATCAGCATATCTTTCCAATTGTGTATTCGTAAACATATTAGGCCTCAATTAATATCTTAGAAGTTATATTATAATATTTTAATAATATTTAATTTTTTAAAAAAAGATCATGGTACTCTTCCTCTGATAAATGAGACTTCAGCAGCCGTGTCAGCAGATCGAATATTTCCGCCAGATCCTGATCGGCCAAACGTTTTATCAGTGTTTGCATGACCGCGTCATCCGAAAATTTTTGAAGATAATAGATAATTGTTTTTTCATCTGTTTCACGATTGAAACCAAATCCGACCAATCCGTCGTATTCATCTACAAATTTATGGTTATGCTCCGACATGTCAACCCCTACCCCGCGTTTTGGTACCAAGCGGTTTCCAGTATTTATAATAATGAATCGATAAATATTTTTGACAACATAAAATATACATTATCGCAATGAATTCGCCTGCAGCAAGATCGTTTCACGAATCGACTGTTTCGATGATCTTATTTGGGATTGATTTTTTAGGTGGGCCTGAATTAATGTAGCGCACATCTGACTATCACTTATTTTGAAGCAGGTTACATCATCTGTCAGAAAACCATTCCGTTTAGCAGCTGGTTTTTGTTTCGGAATATCTCTATGACAAGCAAAATAGCACATTAATAAGCAAAATCAATTTTACAATCAATAGGCAAATGAAAACATTTCAAACTGACGATGGGATTCAAATCCGTTGGAAAATCTTCACCTGCCAATCGACTGTTTGCAACGGTTCAGTTGTACTTTTAGGTGGTCGGTCTGAATTTATCGAAAAATATTGGGAAACTATAGATGATTTGCTAAAAAGAGATTTTGATGTGCTTACCTTTGACTGGCGGGGTCAAGGACTATCGGGTCGCATGCTAAGGAATCGCCATAAAGGCTATGTCGAGTCCTATGATGATTACTTAAAGGACCTCAGCACCTTCATGGATAGATATGTAAGGCCAAAAGCCAAAAAACCGATCATCATACTCGCCCATTCAATGGGCGCCCATATTGCCCTTCGGTATTTGCACGATTATCCAAAAGTAGTGGATCGAGCCATTCTAACATCGCCTTTAATTGATATCGCGGGACCGACATTTTTTAAACGCTTTCTGAAGGCCCTGGTCGGTTTTATGGCCGTGCTGGGCTTAAAGGCAAGTTATGCCACCAGAGCCATGGATTTCGATCCATCTAAAAAGCATTTCAAGGGGAATCGGCTAACCGGGGACAGGGATCGGTTTGAGGATACAATCAATATAATATCGGATAATTTGGATCTTGCAGTGGGCGGTGTTACCTTCGGCTGGTTGGCTGCTATGTTTGCATCCATTCGCATCGTCATAAAAGAGAAATTTTGCCAAGAAATCAAAACACCCACATTAATCCTATCCGCCGGTTCAGATACGATTGTATCCAATGAATCTCAGCAGATTGTTTGTCAACGGATGCAAGATTGCCGTTTAATAACGATTTCAGGTGCATTGCATGAAATCCTGATCGAAACCGATTCGGTTCGAGAACAAGTGTGGGCACATTTTGAGGATTTTATCGGAAGCCCAAGCCGGAAATGAAATGCCTGTTGCAGTAGCAATGAATTTAGCGTATCAATGGAGCCTACAAAGTGACTGTGTGGTATCTGGAAATAACTGCCAGCACAAGCAGGGGGGGACGGGCGCATGAAATGGAAAGATTCGGATGATGCAATGGATTCCGGAGATGAAGCCGGAAGCGCATACGAGGAAGATTATTCACCATTAAGAAGTAGGAACTTCGCCCTCGGAACTAAATTGGCCTCGCTTATCGTCCAGCCGGGTGTTTTGATATTCATGGCTGCTCTGGTCTTGGTGTTCGTTATTTTTTTAATGTTTTTTCCAAAGGGTGAATCGGGTTCACCCCAGGAAAACTTAAGCCAGCAATTGCATGAACTCGGGCGCAAGGTAACATCCATTGAAGAAAAAAATAAAGAAATGGAAGATATGATTAAAGCGACCCAGAAATCAACCGAATCCCTGCTGGTTCGTCTGGATAGGCTCGAGTCAAAGTTCGGTAAACAGTTCAATGATTTTCAGAAGCAATTAAAGCAACTAAAAACTATTCAACATCAGCAGCGACAAATAAATGCTTCCCCAAAAACCAGCACAAAAAAGTCCGCTCAGAAATCGGTTCAAACCTATACGGTTCAAAAAGGCGATACCCTGTACAGCATCAGCAAACAGTTCTCAGTATCAGTTCCACAGCTACGGAAATTGAATAAGCTTTCATCCAATGAGGCCATATTCCCCGGGCAGAAATTAACTATTAAACCCTAGTATTTTCGCACCATGACTGACGAAACTAGCTCTCGTTCGGATCGATTTAAAGCTGTCATCTTTGATCTGGATGGCACCTTACTCAATACGCTCAATGACATAGCCGACGCCACGAACCAGGTGCTGTTGGATAATGGATTCCCATCTCATCCAATTGATATGTATAAGTATTTTATTGGAAACGGTGTGGAGAACCTTATCATGCGGGCCCTGCCTAAAAATAATGCAACCCCGGAGTCAATGCCCAAGTATCTGCAGGCTTTTCGTTCCGCCTATGCCAAAAATTGGCGCGAAACTACCCGGCCGTATCCGGGTATTCCAACTTTGTTAAGACGCTTGAGCGAACAGGGTATTCATATGGCAATATTGTCCAACAAGGCCCATGAATTTACATGGCAAATGGCCCAGGCCTTGCTGGACCAATGGACATTTCAAACAGTTCTGGGTGCCGGTTCTGAATTTCCTAAAAAGCCAAATCCCACAGCCGCCTTGTATATACTTAAACAATTGAACCTGCGGAAGGATGAATGCGTATTGGTAGGAGATTCAGGTGTTGATATGCAAACAGCCACGGCAGCCGGTATGTTTCCCGTAGGCGTGACGTGGGGATTCCGCCCCGAATCGGAGCTGCTTGATAATGGCTGCCGCTTTATCGCAAGGCATCCATCGGATATTTTAAGTCTTTTTTAGGATCCGGAGTATCCCTGGATTTCACCCACGGCATCCTCCACTGCCTTAATGATTTCGTCAGATCGCATGGCATCAAGAACTGCTTCTATGTCCTGATACAACTCACGATCATGGGCTAGGTAGGGAACTCGCCTGCGAATCGACTTGTATGCGGCCTGAGTGCCAATCCCGGCCTTCAGCGGAACTTGCAGATTCACCAGATCATAGGCTTGGGCTGCACATAGAAACTCAATGGCAATAACCCGTTCGACGTTGCGTAAGATCTCTTGGGTTTTTCGAATTGCAATCGTACCCATACTCACATGGTCTTCCTTGTTAGCTGAAGTAGGAATGGAATCGATGCAGGCGGGATGGGCTAAGGATTTGTTTTCGGAAACCAGTGCGGCCGCAACATATTGACCAATCATGTAGCCCGAGTTGAGTCCACCCTCGCTGACGAGAAATGGCGGCAGACCACTGAGCTGAGGGTTGACCAGCCGCTCGATTCGACGTTCGGAAACGCTGCCAAGTTCGGCCAGACCCATGGAAAGGTAATCGGCAGCCATGGCAACAGGCTGACCATGAAAATTGCCACCCAAGCGTACGTCTTTGATATCTGGAAAAATTAGGGGATTGGTTGTCGTGGCGTTAATCTCGATATCGATAACACGTTTGGCATGTCCCACCGCATCCTTGCTGGCTCCATGAATTTGAGGCGAACATCGCAGGGTGTAGGCATCCTGAATCCGAGAGCAACCTTCATGCGATCGGATGATCTCTGAGTCTGCCGTTAATCTTAAAATATTTTCTGCTGTCATGATTTGGCCGGGATGGGGGCGAACCTGGTGAATACAAGGATCGAACTCGGATTGACTTCCCATCAGAACCTCTAGACTCATGGCACAGGCAATATCCGTCATTTTGGACAAACGTATGGCATCAAAGACCGATAAAACACCGATGGCGGTCATGACCTGAGTTCCATTGATGAGCGCCAAACCTTCACCGGCTTTTAACTTAAGAGGCTTCAGACCCAGTTGGTCCAATGCCGCCTGACCAGGCATCCGTTCCCCGTTATAGAAGACTTCTCCTTTTCCAATTAAGACCAGCCCTAAATGAGCTGTGGGTGCCAGATCACCACTGGCCCCCACAGAACCTTTTTCCGGTATTACCGGTGTAACTCCCTCGTTGAGAAATTGTATCAGCCGTTCAACCGTTTTAACCCGGCAACCGGCGTGGCCCATGGATAGGTCATGAATACGAACGGCCATGATGGCACGCACAGTATCTTCCGATAGGGGCTTGCCGACACCCGCGGCATGGCTCATCAAAATATTGGTTTGTAATTGTTGGGTATCTTCTGAAGAAATGATCACATCGCATAGTGCGCCGAAACCAGTTGTAATACCATAAATAACCCTTTTTTCGGATACCCATTGATCAATCAGCCGGCAGGCTTTATCAATTCTCCGGTGTCCTTCCGAGGTTATCGCCACCGGACGGTTATCACGGGCTACCGCTTCGAGTTCATCAATGCTAATGGGTGTTTGGTCCAGCAATATCGTTTGCATGTGAATACTAGCGCCTCCTTTGTAACCAGATAGAAATATTGGATCTCACACGGGTCTAATACAGCATCAATATGATTGGTTCAAAATCGTGGGCAATTCGTCAAAATCTTTGATGACGTGAGACGCGCCGGCTTTTTTAAGGGCCCGGGTCAGCGCATCTTTGTTTGGTGCGGACGCAATAAATCCGATGCCGGTAAATCCGTTCCTTGAACGCGTTGCAGCCGTCATATCATCGGGCATATCGCCGATATAGTAGCATGTTGAAATGCAATCGATATGGGCTTCTGCAATGGCGTCCAACATATACGGATGCGGTTTGCTAAAGGATTCCGCAGCATCATTTTTTTTTCGAGAGGCGCGTTCAGCAGCCAGACAATCGTCAAGGGTGAGAACCGATCCGAAATATGGTGAAAGTTTGAATTTCTGGAGTGGATATTGAGCCTCGGCTTTGGGTCTTCCGGTGGCGATGGCCAGCAGATTTTCGGCCGCTAATTTTTGTAATGTGGCCGGTTTGACTATCAATTTTTCCCGGTTGATCAGGCCCTCTGCCTTATGAAACCGAGGTGGCAGGTTGTACGTTTGAAAAAAAAGATTTTGGCCTAAATAAAGCTCCTGAAAAATTTGTTTAATAACATTGCCGGTGCCCACATCGTTGACAGACATGCGTTGAATAAACGGGTTGCTATAGGTGTCCTTTTCCCTAAGTAAATGTTGTAAGGGTGTGTCATGTGATTTCAGGTGCTGAATCAAGGCGGTTATATCAGCGGTCTTAATTACATGTCTGTGTATTATCCAGGAATCTCCGCTGGGTATATCGTTATCCCAGAGAACCCGCAGCATGAGTAATTCCAGGATTCGATAGGTTAAATCCCAATCGTTGTTTAGGCCGCCGGTCTGTTTTACGGCCGCGATTTCTTCCAAGGAAAACAGTGGTTGCGGCAATTGTTCCCAGCCCCGGGTTCCTTTGAAGAACAGCCGGGCGGTCATCCGGACGGCTTCACGATAAGAAGCCGATACATCCACGAGGACACCATCCATATCCAGAGCAATGAGATTTCGAGCCTGCCTGATCATGACTATAAATTTCCCACCAGTTTTTGTATGGCTTGCATGTAGGTTTGCATGCCTTTGAAAAAGATATCGTTATGGTTAGCCGATTCTATTTTGATTAACGCCTTTCGGGCCGCCGGGCTGGCGTCGTACAGAGCTTGGCCGTCGGAATAGGGGATGATATGATCGTATTCGGCATGGATGATCAGCGTCGGATTCGTAAAGTGGGTGATCTTGTCTAAATTCCGAAACCCCATATTCTCTGTGAACCCAATGTCCTCGGGATGAATGCCCAATAGTCTTAAAAGCGGTGCAGCTTGTGCGAACCCGCTTTCTATTATTAACGCTTGAATTTCAGATGAGTAGGTAAGCGAAAGCTCCAATGCCGATGCACTGCCCAAAGAGCGGCCCATCACAATAAGCGGCCCCTCATGTCGGTTTTTTTGGAGCCATTCTCTAACAAAAGCGAAGATTTTATGGCAGTCGGCCATCATGGCGGAGACGGTGGGTTGGCCGTCGGAACGGCCATAGCCGCGGTAGTCCACCGGCAGAAAATTGATGCCCAACTGATTGTATAGGGGGCCCAAATCATCATAGTCTGAAACGATTTCGCCATTTCCGTGAAAAAAGAGTATATTCGCGCATTGCCGGTCGCGAATATGAAATCGCGCCCCCACATGAATTTCATCGGCAACAGGAATCAGTAGATCCAAACCGGCATCGGACCTATGACCGGTCATCATTTCAGTTCGGGGATGAAATAGAAACATGCAGACATCAGGGCGGTCCAGGATCGAATAATCCGGTTTTGATTCTTGGGGCATTCCCGCATCCTCGTTCGCTTATCATTTGAACACAATTGCTCTTAGCAAAATTTTAAACAAACTTATAACCTTGAAAGAAAGCGAAATTCAATCTCTTTTTTTGACTCGCGAAACCTGTTATATTAAACGTTACGGTGATTCGTTCCCTATAAATCCGCCGGGCGGTGAAACAGTTACATTTCTTTTGCATTTCGCTACGCGAACCGTAAACCATGAAGCATATCGCCTATTTAAAGAATGAAATTCAGGAATATGCCTGGGGCTCATACAGCGCCATTGCAGAGCTCCTGGGTCAGCCCGTACCAGCCGACCGGCCCCAGGCAGAACTTTGGATGGGGGCTCACCCCAAAGCGCCGTCATATGTGGTCGGGAGCACTCGGGAGCGATCACTTGCGAAGCTGATAGAAAGCGATCCCGTGGAAATATTGGGGTCTGATGCGGCCCGACGATTTGATCGCCAACTGCCTTTTTTATTTAAGGTATTGGCCGCCGCCAAACCGCTTTCCATCCAAGCCCACCCGAACAAGGCTTGGGCCCAAAGAGGTTTTGCCCGTGAAGAGGCCTTGGGCTTGTCTTTTGATGCCCCGGAGCGGAACTATAAAGACCGCCTGCACAAACCTGAATGCATCTGCGCCCTGACAGATTTTTGGGGCTTGTGCGGTTTTCGGAACGTCAATGCCATGGTGGGGCTGCTCAGGCGTTTATGTCCGGTCACCCTTAAGAATGATCTGAATGACCTGGATGTTCTGGGTAAAGAAACCCCGCGCAGAGCGTTACAAACCTTTTTCAAACGACTCATGGGGCGCAGCACCGCAGAAAAAAACGAAATTGTATCCGAAGCCTGTGATTATGCGGGTCGAAATAACACCGAAGGACCGATTTTTGAGTGGGTTATCAAGCTTAATGAGGCGTACCCATCTGATATCGGTGTAATTTTTCCTGCAATCCTCAATCTGATTCATTTGAAACCCGGTCAGGCTCTCTACTTGCAAGCAGGAGATTTGCATGCTTATCTGGCGGGTGTCGGCATCGAATTAATGGCAAATTCCGACAATGTATTGCGGGGCGGATTGACTCCCAAACATATTGATGTGGGCGAATTGATTCGGATTTTAATTTTTGAGGAAAAGCGGGTTGATATTCTGGAACCGGAATCCAAATCAGATGGCGCCGGCGTATACCGGACGCCTGCCCGGGAATTTGAATTGTCCGTTATTTCGCTTAGCAACGGTGCCCGCTACCAGAGTCCCGACGCAAGAAATGTTGAAATTTTGTTATGCACGGCGGGTCACCACAGCATTACCCAGACCGGAAAAGCAGGAATGACACGGTTTGACAAAGGACAAAGCATCCTCATACCTGCTGCCGTATCAAGTTATGTCATCCAGGGACAGGGAACAATCTACAAAGCGTCGGTTCCGTGATTATGCCTCTTTACCAGCCGTTAGTCGTATATGACGCTATGCAAAAATACCTGAACCGCTTTTTGCCCGCAGCGGGACATTATCGGGACAACAACTATAGAAACTTTATAATTTGCCGTCAATTGTCGAGGACCTTATCAGCCAAATCATAGCGCCGGTCTGTAGTATCGACAGTAACACAAAATAAAATAACCAGATTGGCAGCCCCATCATCGTTGGGCGGGCGGCCTCCCAGGCCCAAAAATCCATCCCCAAAATAAAAATAACGGCAAAGACCGGCACATACCGATTTGTCAGCCAGTCGGCTTTCCTAAAGATTGAATGACGAACCCGGCCGGATACGATCATGTGAATGATCAAATAGGTGGCAAATACCGCCAACATGACCCATACCACCGGCAAAAATCCGCCGGGTGACAACAACTTAAAATAAAACAGGAGCATCAGCGCCTGGCCCACCAAGATGCTCACAATGGCGGCCGACGCAAATACGCGTTTGAAATATAATCCGAAAAAAACAGTGGGAAATAAAACCGCCAGCCCGGTAAAAGTCTGGGTGGCGATTTGCAGGATAGTCGCCGGCGGCTTCAACGCCAGCAACAGACCGGCAATGCTCAGAAAAATGACAAACAGGCGTCCGCTCAGACTTGTTCGCGCTTTCGACTTGCTTATCACGGGGAGAATATCTTGGGTGAATATAGAGCTTAATGTCAACAACTGCGAATCCATGGTGGACATCAAGGCCGCCAAGCCGGCCGCCAACACCAGCGAGGCCATAAAATCACCCGATATCAGTGTCAGGGCCATGGGTAGTATGCGGTCAGCCTCTTTGCCCACCAGATCCGGGAATGATAAATGGCCCATAACGCCAACCGATATGGGTAAGAAAAAGACGATAGTACATATAAGGGGGTAAAATAGCATGGTATGGGCGATGGCGTTTTGATTTTTAGCTGTGAAGAATCGTTGGAACAATTGCGGGATGGGCTAAGGATTTGTTTTCGGAAACCAGTGCGGCCGCAACATATTGACCAATCATGTAGCCCGAGTTGAGTCCACCCTCGCTGACGAGAAATGGCGGCAGACCACTGAGCTGAGGGTTGACCAGCCGCTCGATTCGACGTTCGGAAACGCTGCCAAGTTCGGCCAGACCCATGGAAAGGTAATCGGCAGCCATGGCAACAGGCTGACCATGAAAATTGCCACCCAAGCGTACGTCTTTGATATCTGGAAAAATTAGGGGATTGGTTGTCGTGGCGTTAATCTCGATATCGATAACACGTTTGGCATGTCCCACCGCATCCTTGCTGGCTCCATGAATTTGAGGCGAACATCGCAGGGTGTAGGCATCCTGAATCCGAGAGCAACCTTCATGCGATCGGATGATCTCTGAGTCTGCCGTTAATCTTAAAATATTTTCTGCTGTCATGATTTGGCCGGGATGGGGGCGAACCTGGTGAATACAAGGATCGAACTCGGATTGACTTCCCATCAGAACCTCTAGACTCATGGCACAGGCAATATCCGTCATTTTGGACAAACGTATGGCATCAAAGACCGATAAAACACCGATGGCGGTCATGACCTGAGTTCCATTGATGAGCGCCAAACCTTCACCGGCTTTTAACTTAAGAGGCTTCAGACCCAGTTGGTCCAATGCCGCCTGACCAGGCATCCGTTCCCCGTTATAGAAGACTTCTCCTTTTCCAATTAAGACCAGCCCTAAATGAGCTGTGGGTGCCAGATCACCACTGGCCCCCACAGAACCTTTTTCCGGTATTACCGGTGTAACTCCCTCGTTGAGAAATTGTATCAGCCGTTCAACCGTTTTAACCCGGCAACCGGCGTGGCCCATGGATAGGTCATGAATACGAACGGCCATGATGGCACGCACAGTATCTTCCGATAGGGGCTTGCCGACACCCGCGGCATGGCTCATCAAAATATTGGTTTGTAATTGTTGGGTATCTTCTGAAGAAATGATCACATCGCATAGTGCGCCGAAACCAGTTGTAATACCATAAATAACCCTTTTTTCGGATACCCATTGATCAATCAGCCGGCAGGCTTTATCAATTCTCCGGTGTCCTTCCGAGGTTATCGCCACCGGACGGTTATCACGGGCTACCGCTTCGAGTTCATCAATGCTAATGGGTGTTTGGTCCAGCAATATCGTTTGCATGTGAATACTAGCGCCTCCTTTGTAACCAGATAGAAATATTGGATCTCACACGGGTCTAATACAGCATCAATATGATTGGTTCAAAATCGTGGGCAATTCGTCAAAATCTTTGATGACGTGAGACGCGCCGGCTTTTTTAAGGGCCCGGGTCAGCGCATCTTTGTTTGGTGCGGACGCAATAAATCCGATGCCGGTAAATCCGTTCCTTGAACGCGTTGCAGCCGTCATATCATCGGGCATATCGCCGATATAGTAGCATGTTGAAATGCAATCGATATGGGCTTCTGCAATGGCGTCCAACATATACGGATGCGGTTTGCTAAAGGATTCCGCAGCATCATTTTTTTTTCGAGAGGCGCGTTCAGCAGCCAGACAATCGTCAAGGGTGAGAACCGATCCGAAATATGGTGAAAGTTTGAATTTCTGGAGTGGATATTGAGCCTCGGCTTTGGGTCTTCCGGTGGCGATGGCCAGCAGATTTTCGGCCGCTAATTTTTGTAATGTGGCCGGTTTGACTATCAATTTTTCCCGGTTGATCAGGCCCTCTGCCTTATGAAACCGAGGTGGCAGGTTGTACGTTTGAAAAAAAAGATTTTGGCCTAAATAAAGCTCCTGAAAAATTTGTTTAATAACATTGCCGGTGCCCACATCGTTGACAGACATGCGTTGAATAAACGGGTTGCTATAGGTGTCCTTTTCCCTAAGTAAATGTTGTAAGGGTGTGTCATGTGATTTCAGGTGCTGAATCAAGGCGGTTATATCAGCGGTCTTAATTACATGTCTGTGTATTATCCAGGAATCTCCGCTGGGTATATCGTTATCCCAGAGAACCCGCAGCATGAGTAATTCCAGGATTCGATAGGTTAAATCCCAATCGTTGTTTAGGCCGCCGGTCTGTTTTACGGCCGCGATTTCTTCCAAGGAAAACAGTGGTTGCGGCAATTGTTCCCAGCCCCGGGTTCCTTTGAAGAACAGCCGGGCGGTCATCCGGACGGCTTCACGATAAGAAGCCGATACATCCACGAGGACACCATCCATATCCAGAGCAATGAGATTTCGAGCCTGCCTGATCATGACTATAAATTTCCCACCAGTTTTTGTATGGCTTGCATGTAGGTTTGCATGCCTTTGAAAAAGATATCGTTATGGTTAGCCGATTCTATTTTGATTAACGCCTTTCGGGCCGCCGGGCTGGCGTCGTACAGAGCTTGGCCGTCGGAATAGGGGATGATATGATCGTATTCGGCATGGATGATCAGCGTCGGATTCGTAAAGTGGGTGATCTTGTCTAAATTCCGAAACCCCATATTCTCTGTGAACCCAATGTCCTCGGGATGAATGCCCAATAGTCTTAAAAGCGGTGCAGCTTGTGCGAACCCGCTTTCTATTATTAACGCTTGAATTTCAGATGAGTAGGTAAGCGAAAGCTCCAATGCCGATGCACTGCCCAAAGAGCGGCCCATCACAATAAGCGGCCCCTCATGTCGGTTTTTTTGGAGCCATTCTCTAACAAAAGCGAAGATTTTATGGCAGTCGGCCATCATGGCGGAGACGGTGGGTTGGCCGTCGGAACGGCCATAGCCGCGGTAGTCCACCGGCAGAAAATTGATGCCCAACTGATTGTATAGGGGGCCCAAATCATCATAGTCTGAAACGATTTCGCCATTTCCGTGAAAAAAGAGTATATTCGCGCATTGCCGGTCGCGAATATGAAATCGCGCCCCCACATGAATTTCATCGGCAACAGGAATCAGTAGATCCAAACCGGCATCGGACCTATGACCGGTCATCATTTCAGTTCGGGGATGAAATAGAAACATGCAGACATCAGGGCGGTCCAGGATCGAATAATCCGGTTTTGATTCTTGGGGCATTCCCGCATCCTCGTTCGCTTATCATTTGAACACAATTGCTCTTAGCAAAATTTTAAACAAACTTATAACCTTGAAAGAAAGCGAAATTCAATCTCTTTTTTTGACTCGCGAAACCTGTTATATTAAACGTTACGGTGATTCGTTCCCTATAAATCCGCCGGGCGGTGAAACAGTTACATTTCTTTTGCATTTCGCTACGCGAACCGTAAACCATGAAGCATATCGCCTATTTAAAGAATGAAATTCAGGAATATGCCTGGGGCTCATACAGCGCCATTGCAGAGCTCCTGGGTCAGCCCGTACCAGCCGACCGGCCCCAGGCAGAACTTTGGATGGGGGCTCACCCCAAAGCGCCGTCATATGTGGTCGGGAGCACTCGGGAGCGATCACTTGCGAAGCTGATAGAAAGCGATCCCGTGGAAATATTGGGGTCTGATGCGGCCCGACGATTTGATCGCCAACTGCCTTTTTTATTTAAGGTATTGGCCGCCGCCAAACCGCTTTCCATCCAAGCCCACCCGAACAAGGCTTGGGCCCAAAGAGGTTTTGCCCGTGAAGAGGCCTTGGGCTTGTCTTTTGATGCCCCGGAGCGGAACTATAAAGACCGCCTGCACAAACCTGAATGCATCTGCGCCCTGACAGATTTTTGGGGCTTGTGCGGTTTTCGGAACGTCAATGCCATGGTGGGGCTGCTCAGGCGTTTATGTCCGGTCACCCTTAAGAATGATCTGAATGACCTGGATGTTCTGGGTAAAGAAACCCCGCGCAGAGCGTTACAAACCTTTTTCAAACGACTCATGGGGCGCAGCACCGCAGAAAAAAACGAAATTGTATCCGAAGCCTGTGATTATGCGGGTCGAAATAACACCGAAGGACCGATTTTTGAGTGGGTTATCAAGCTTAATGAGGCGTACCCATCTGATATCGGTGTAATTTTTCCTGCAATCCTCAATCTGATTCATTTGAAACCCGGTCAGGCTCTCTACTTGCAAGCAGGAGATTTGCATGCTTATCTGGCGGGTGTCGGCATCGAATTAATGGCAAATTCCGACAATGTATTGCGGGGCGGATTGACTCCCAAACATATTGATGTGGGCGAATTGATTCGGATTTTAATTTTTGAGGAAAAGCGGGTTGATATTCTGGAACCGGAATCCAAATCAGATGGCGCCGGCGTATACCGGACGCCTGCCCGGGAATTTGAATTGTCCGTTATTTCGCTTAGCAACGGTGCCCGCTACCAGAGTCCCGACGCAAGAAATGTTGAAATTTTGTTATGCACGGCGGGTCACCACAGCATTACCCAGACCGGAAAAGCAGGAATGACACGGTTTGACAAAGGACAAAGCATCCTCATACCTGCTGCCGTATCAAGTTATGTCATCCAGGGACAGGGAACAATCTACAAAGCGTCGGTTCCGTGATTATGCCTCTTTACCAGCCGTTAGTCGTATATGACGCTATGCAAAAATACCTGAACCGCTTTTTGCCCGCAGCGGGACATTATCGGGACAACAACTATAGAAACTTTATAATTTGCCGTCAATTGTCGAGGACCTTATCAGCCAAATCATAGCGCCGGTCTGTAGTATCGACAGTAACACAAAATAAAATAACCAGATTGGCAGCCCCATCATCGTTGGGCGGGCGGCCTCCCAGGCCCAAAAATCCATCCCCAAAATAAAAATAACGGCAAAGACCGGCACATACCGATTTGTCAGCCAGTCGGCTTTCCTAAAGATTGAATGACGAACCCGGCCGGATACGATCATGTGAATGATCAAATAGGTGGCAAATACCGCCAACATGACCCATACCACCGGCAAAAATCCGCCGGGTGACAACAACTTAAAATAAAACAGGAGCATCAGCGCCTGGCCCACCAAGATGCTCACAATGGCGGCCGACGCAAATACGCGTTTGAAATATAATCCGAAAAAAACAGTGGGAAATAAAACCGCCAGCCCGGTAAAAGTCTGGGTGGCGATTTGCAGGATAGTCGCCGGCGGCTTCAACGCCAGCAACAGACCGGCAATGCTCAGAAAAATGACAAACAGGCGTCCGCTCAGACTTGTTCGCGCTTTCGACTTGCTTATCACGGGGAGAATATCTTGGGTGAATATAGAGCTTAATGTCAACAACTGCGAATCCATGGTGGACATCAAGGCCGCCAAGCCGGCCGCCAACACCAGCGAGGCCATAAAATCACCCGATATCAGTGTCAGGGCCATGGGTAGTATGCGGTCAGCCTCTTTGCCCACCAGATCCGGGAATGATAAATGGCCCATAACGCCAACCGATATGGGTAAGAAAAAGACGATAGTACATATAAGGGGGTAAAATAGCATGGTATGGGCGATGGCGTTTTGATTTTTAGCTGTGAAGAATCGTTGGAACAATTGCGGGAACATGGGATCGCAGAAAAACCATAACATGATGAAACTGAACCATACGCCGTAGGTGTATTTGGCCGTACCGCCCGGCCGGGAAAATAGCTGTGGATTGGATTTTAATAGCTGTTGGTGGGCTTCCAGAAAGCCGCCGTGATGATTGGCAACAATCACCAGAGCAGCCAGGAGCAGACCGAACATGAGCATTCCCTGAAATAAGTCGGTCCAGGCCACTGCCCGCAGGCCGCCACGAAAGGTATATAGAACAATGATGACGGTAACAGTCAGGCATCCATATTCATAGGGTAGACCGATAAGGGCTTCCAGGGCATATCCGGCCGCCATCGGCTGTAAGGCCAGATAAGGTATGGTAAAGACGATCATAACCAGGGCAAACAAACTCGAGAGATGCGGGCTGCTGTATAAATGCCGAACCAATTCCGGTGGCGTGACAACGCCATGATCCCTGCCAATCTGCCAGATCCGACGCCCCAGAATCCAAAAAGTAAGCGCCATAAAGCCGGTTCCAAACCCCATAATCGGGAAAAAGGCATACCCGTCACGATATCCGGCACCGGAAGTGCCAAAAACCGTAAAGGCCGAAAAATTAGTGGCCACCATGGTTCCCAAAAGTACAAGGGAACCCAGTTTGCGGTCGGCCAGGAAATAGGTTTCAGGCGATGATTTGATCCGGGTTCGGGCGATAAAACCAATGATGAGGATCAACATAAAATATGCAATTAGAACTGAGATTTTTACGATCATAGCATCTCCAATCTTTAAACTAAAAAAGCCACCTCGACCAAAGGTCGGGATGGCTGGTTTGCCTGGCATAACCTTAAATTAATGACTTGATATAATTTGTAAAATAGCCCTAAGCGATGGCATTAGAGCTGGCAATGGCTTATCCCCAATGGAAATGGAAGTCAAGCGAAAAACGATCGCTATGGTAAGAATAATACTCGAAAATATAGAAAAGGAGTACCTTTAATATTTTGAATGGCCATATCAATCCTAAGCCAGAATAATGCGGGCATCGGCGATACTGCATCCGTCCTGATGAACGATAACAGGATTCAAATCCATCTCCTGTATTTCCGGGTAAGCCTCGATTAGATCCGAGCAGAGCAGCAGCAGATTAACCAGGGCCTTTTGGTCAGATGGGGGATTACCCCGAATTCCCGCCAAAATTGGGGCGGATTTGGTTTCTTTGATCATGTTTTTGGCACCCCGGCGGGAAAGAGGCAGCACGCGAAAGGAAACATCTTTGAGAACCTCCACCATGATGCCACCCAAACCATACATTATAACCGGTCCGAACTGATCATCGATTTTGGTTCCGATGATAACTTCGACCCCTTTGTCAGCCATGGAAGATACCAGGACGCCCCTGATATCCGCATTGGGAGCGAATGCCTTGGCATTGGACATTATGTTTTTAAAGGCCTTGCGAATCTGTTTGTCTGTTTCCAAATCCAAGCGTACACCGCCGGCATCGCTCTTGTGCAGTATATCCGGGGAGACGATTTTAAGGACTTTACGACCCTCGATTTGGCGGGCCATATCAACTGCTTCTTGTCCAGATTTAGCTAAAAAGTCCGGACGGATCTGGGCTCCATGCATACGCAGCAACGCTTTGGCTTCGTGCTCTAGCAGGGCTTGACGGTCATCTGCCAACGCCTTTTCGATCAGGGCGCGACCTTCCTTTTTAGCTTTTTTACCCCAGTCAATGACAAAGTGGGCTTTGGCACGGTATCCCCTAAGGTAGGTGCCATATGAGGCCAGGGCGGATATGCATTGGCAGGCGATATCCAGCGCATCATAAACCGGGACACCATAATATCGAAGCAGGTCGAGTGAATGCGGTTTTTCCGAGCTGTAAAGGCTATGGAGGACAATGGGCTTTTTACGAGAGCGAATCATTTTTCCCATTTGATGGGCGGCATCCTCTTCCATGAGTGATAGCTGTTTGGCAAAACGGATACCATAGCCACCGAACAGACCCACAATCAGGAGGCCGCCCACATGGGGATCCGACAATATGATGCGGGCGCACTCAGCAAAGACAGATGGGTCTGAATCGGTTCCACCGGCCACGTCGATGGGATTGATAACCGAGGCTGCCGCCGGCAAAATTTTTTGGAGCTTTTGTTTGGTATTCGGGCTTAATTCAGGTATGTCGACCCCGAGATCGGTCAGCAGATCCGCAGCAATGGTAGCATGCCCCCCGCCATCGGCCAGTATGGCCACCGCGTTATTTTTAAGCGGCGGTAGGCTGGCCAGCGATTCGGCTACGGGGAAAAGGGCATCCGGGTTTTCAACAACCGTAACACCGGCGCGTTCAAAGGCTCCCTTGGCCACTTCTGAGATACCAGCCAACGCACCCGTATGCGACCCGGCTGACTTCCTGCCACGAGAAGAACGTCCACTTTTTAATAAAACGATCGGTTTGTGACGAGTTGTCTGGTAGGCTTGTTGCAGAAATTCTCGACCCATGCGCATGCCTTCCACGTACATGAGGACGGCCTTGGTTTGGGGATCCTTGTTGAAATATTGCAGGTATTCGTGAAACTTGATATCGGCTTCGTTGCCGACCCCCACATAGGTGGAAAATCCTTTTTTACTTTTTAATTTGGCCTCAGTGATGAGGGTCAGAGCCATATTGCCACTTTGGGTAAGCAAGCCGATTTCGCCCTTGGGTGAATCTTTTAGACCCACCAAGTTTAAACCCAGGTGCATGTTGATCATGCCGGAGGTGTTGGGACCGATGATGCGAATGTTGTTTTCGGCTGCGATACGGCAAACCTGTTCTTCCAGCTGCCTACCTTCGGAACCTACTTCACCAAAACCATTGGCTAGAACAACGGCACCATGAACGCCTTTGCGACCGCAATCTTCTAATATGGAAGGCACGGTCCGGGCGGGCGTGGCAATTAGGGCCATATCGACGGGATCGGGTATGGCCGACACCTGCGGAAAGCATTTAAGCCCAAGTATCATGGATTCCTTCGGATTGACCGGATAGATACCTCCCTCATATCCCTCGTTTAATAAAGTCCGGATGGTTTGGTAGCCCCTTTTGGTTTCGTCCTTGGACGCACCCACAATGGCCACGGAAGATGCGTTAAAAACTTTTTCAAGCATGGGCCTCTCCTTTACTTTTTTCGATCTTCAAACGATTTTAAAGCGTCTTGGCGTTCTTTCGTCGCAACACAGGCCAGGCACGCCTCGATTTCAAAATCCATTAAGGCCGCCATGCTGACTTCTCCCTGTGCCATCTGCAAGCCTTTTTTGATCATTTTTATGGAAAAAGCAGAGTTTTCAGATATTTTCTGAGCCATATTTTCAGCTTCGGTCTCTAGCTGTTCCAATGGAACAGCACGGTTTACCAAGCCGATGCGTTGGGCTTCCCGGCCGTCGATGTAATCACCGGTGAAGAGTAGTTCTTTGGCTTTGGCCGGGCCAATCAAATCCTGGATCAGACGCATGGCGCCACCGGTAACCGATGATCTCACCTTGGCTTCCGGGGATCCGATTTGAGCCTCATTAGCCGCGATACGAATGTCGCAGGCCAGGGCCAATTCATACCCCGACCCCAGTGCGTAACCGTTGATGGCTGCAATGGTCGGTTTCTCGAACCTTAGTATTTTACGGGTAGTTTCCTGCAGTGCTTCCAAATAGTTGCGATAATCTTCAATGCTGCGGGTTTTGCTTTCTTTGAGATCGGCACCGGTTGAAAAGGCACGGCCTTGGCCCGTAACGATAAGGACCTTGATGTTTGAATCATGCCCGGCATCTTGCATGGCGGATTGAAAATCAAGCCACAGCTGGCGATTCATGGCGTTCAGAACTTTGGGTCGGTTCAATTTTATCCAAGCCTGGTGATCCTTTTTTTCATAAATAATGCATTCGAAATTCATTTGGGGTATCCTTTTTATGGTAAGAATATTTTAGTCTTATGGATATGATCAAAACCCTGTGGCCAGGATGAAGGTCAAACATGATTTGCACGTGATCTAAAAATATTGTTTGATACGTGCTATCCTGTTTCCACTCCCTTTAGGGAAAATGTCAGTGCCGGGCTAGCTTGAACTGTCTGTCTACTTGTAATTATCAATATCTTTTGCAAAGGTTTCAAAACCATGCACATGCAGGAAGCGGGAGACGGTCTCCCCAACCGCATCAGCCGTGTCGATTTTGTAATGACCCTTTTCGTTACGGCTTGATAGGCGTTTGGCGTTTGCAACAATGGCCTCGAGAGAAGCCGGCGTCATTTCTACGACAATGTTAACCGCAATGGTGTTTTCAGGTAGGGGCATTTACGTGTCTCCATTTTTAGCCCGGTATCGGAGTTTTGAATGCTATTATCAGTTGCCAATTTGGGCGTCAAGGGGTAGCATGTCGGCATGCATAAAAAGCTGAATGAGTATCAGATTGAACAACTGCAGGCTCTGGAAGGCGTGGTCAATTATCTTTCCGGGCTCACGGATATTGATGTTCGTAAGCTTAAACAGAAACTTTCAGCGTATCTAAGCTTTCGTAATGAAGTTGATCAGTTCTTAACCAAACATTTTAAGGATATCTGTACCCAAAGTTGTTATCAAAACCAGCTAAGTGCATGTTGCACCCGCGAAGGCATCATCACCTTTTTCGCTGATGTGGTTATCAACGCAATCCAATCCACGCGCACGGAACGCGAACTGCTGATTGCTGCCTTGAAATCCGGTTATACTGATAACAAGTGTATATATCTAGGTGACTCGGGTTGTCAGTGGCGGATCAAACCGCTGGTATGTGAAATGTTTCTTTGCCCAAAAGCGGAAGAATCTGTTTTTAAAAGCAATCCATCGCTTGAGCACGAATGGAAAAGATTAAATCAGCGCGCCAAACAGTTCCGCTGGCCAGATCGTCCGGTGCTTTTTGATGAACTCGAACAGCTATTTATAGACGCCGGATATGCGTCGACCCTGATGTATATACACCATAGTCCCGGGTTGCAGCGGATTAAGGCAAAGTGGCAAGGGGAGGAGGGTTGCAGGGGTGAAGGGTGAAATACGAAACCAACTAAGTCTCAGTAATACCCTTCTCCGAAATATTATTTATAACTGCCGAAGGTATCAATTCAAAGCCAACCCTAAATCCTTCGAACCGCCACCCCTCAAAACCCGTCAAGAATCCGCCAGGTGCGGTTTGAATGCCCGGTATAGCGATGCATCGATGACAGCCTCGTAACCACGCAGCTCCGCCACAATGCGATTTTCCGCATCGATCAAGACACAATCCCCTGTCATTTTGTGCGCGTTAACATCCGTGATCTGCAATTCGGCTGTAAGACCATCGGTTGGAAATGATGGGCGGTACTGGCGGTAGTGTTTGCAATAACTGGGCAGAGACACCGATCCGGTTTCTTCGTAACACCAGAGTGTCGCCAATTGAAATGCGCAATCAATCGCTAACGGATCGCTCAGCCAACTGCTTCGCAGGGGTTCCTGAATCCATTCACTCGGAGCCGGTGCTGAAGAAACCCGGGCAGAGACACCTTTTGAGGAGAAATTGGAAATCGCTTGAATGCCCCGCAGGGCGCTACCGTGAAATAGGATTCTATCGTAGATTTCTTTAACCGAACGTTTGTAGGTCTGGGCCGGTGCAGGTAGGTTTGATTCAAACAGGGGTGCTTCCGGTAAAGCATCGGTTAAAATGGCTTTGGCCCGCGAATGGATGACGTCTTTACCCTCTAATATTCCGTCGCGAAGCTCGACGCTCACCTCGAAATTGGACCCCTTGCGGTCGGCTTTACCGGCAAATAAGCGAATTATTTTTTTGGGCTTATCCAATTTGATACCATTTAACACCCTCATATCATCGATGCCGTGCAGCATGAGACCCGGATTATCGTGCAAAGCACCATGTCCGAACCATTCTGTCATCAATGCCAGGGGTACAACCGGCTTTCCATTGAGGACATGCGCGTCTAAAATGGGATGATTGGTGGTATCAATTTCACGCTTGAAGGTCATGGACATTGGCGCTGGCGCGTCAGTTTGAACGACGGTTTTTTGAGTAACCGGCCGGACCACCGCAGGATCGGCCAGCGGCGCTCCCAAGACAATTTCGACCGGATGGGAGCCAGGCTGACTCATTTCAAGCAGCATACAGCGGGCACCCGTATCCTTGGGTATCAATTCGATTCCGTTTTTTTGGAACTCGCGTTGCAACGCCGGCGTAACCATGCCGCCATCCCAGGGACCCCAATTAATGGCAACTACCCGGCAGTTTTCCCGTCGGAAAGCTTCCAGGCGGCAACGCTTATTCAGGACTTCATTGGCCATGGCGTAATCCGCTTGACCTTTATTGCCAAAGCGCGCTGCTACGGAGGAGAATACGA
Organism: uncultured Desulfobacterales bacterium; assembly: GCA_964452555.1. Classification (GTDB taxonomy): domain Bacteria; phylum Desulfobacterota; class Desulfobacteria; order Desulfobacterales; family B30-G6; genus B30-G6. The sequence goes on along the minus strand of CAYVMI010000034.1, from coordinate 30,764 downwards.
CAATATAGCGCAAAGGTTCTTGTGACAAGGCGGTTAGAATCGACTGAAATCCGGATACCTTGGTATCATACACCCGGTCGAACTGTGCAGGGGTTTTATCGATAATGAACCGATCTTCGATGATGCCGGCACCATGGATAAATGCACGAATCGGTCCCAGTGATTGACGCACATCCGCAAGCAGATTGGCGACGGCATCGCCATTGCGAATATCGACCGATTCATAGCGGACGATTGACCCCAGACCTGTGAGTTGGGAAATCGTCGTATTGATCTCTCGATTGGCCAGGTGTCGTTGGAAAGCCAGTTCGATATCCTTGGGTGAAGCACCGTTATTATTGAACTGATGGTACAATATCGCTTTTTTAATGTCGCTTTCCCGTTCTAGTCCAATCAACCAATCCGGCTCAGGGGTCGGGTGGGGAGATCGCCCCAATAGAACCAGTGAAACAGGCATATGCTCAGCCAGAGCCAGCGTGGCGGCAGCGGTAATGCCACGGGCGCCGCCGGTCACCAGAACCACGTCCTGTGGCTCCAGGTCGAGTTCAAACATTGCGTGCGGAGCATAATCTGCCGGCGAGGTGGACAAGGTATATGTATGTTCTGCATCCAAACCGATTTCTGTATTGTCGAAAGGCAGTTCACCGAAAAGGTTGATAATGATGCGTTCCGCCATGTCGGGTGTGCTATCCCAGGCGGGATCTAGGTCCAAAGCTTTGCAGGTTACGCCTTGCCATTCAATCGCCGCGGTTTTGGCCAGCCCTGCCAAGCCGCCGGACACGGGATTGTTGGGAATTCCGCCCTTGAAACCGAAACCACCGTCAATCCAGGTTAGAGTGGCAAATAGCGTAAAACCCGTAAGGGCATTGTGTATCAGATGCGGTCCAATCCGGTGAGCTAATCGAAACACGGTTTTAAGATAAGTATCCTGTGCTTGGTGCTCATTTTCCAGAGGATCGGCCACAACAACAACACCGCCGAGATCCGTTAAGTCAGGCTCCGCGCTTAAGAACGTTGACAGGTCTTGGCTTTCAATCGCCTCAACCCGCATATCATGTTCACCGATGCGGGCTTTGAGGGTTTGCAGCAGCTCGCCCGTATGGCCCACAAGCAACAACCGTTGTTCACCGGCGATGGTTTTTAAACGGGGAAGTTGAATTGTTTGTTTTTCAAGCACCGTGGACTGTCGCTGAATACCCACGGTTGATTGCGTCTCAGGGACCTGTTCCGGGGGTAATTGGATTGACCGCGCTGGCGCTTGTCCCGATGGGCTGGGATTTGTTTGGGATCCTGGGATTTGCGCCGTAGGGGCGTCTGATGTCAAATATTCACAAATCTGACCCAATGTTTTCAGGCTGCCCATGATATCCGGTGTAATCGCAGGTAATCCGGGGATCCGGTCTTCAAGGGTAGAGAGAATTTCAACCCTTTTTATGGAGTCAATTCCCAAATCGGCTTCAATATCCATTTCCAGTCCCAGCATTTCCGTTGGATACCCGGTTAGATCACTGACAATATCGATCAATATGGATTGAAGGTGAGACTGATTTTCAGTGCCGGTAACCGATTTTGGGGTGCTGTCCTCGACTGGCTTACGCTGCTCAGATTGTTCCGATGGGCTGATATTACCGGCCTGGTCTAAAGTTGTAACGATTTGGGCCAAGGTTTTGAGACTACCCAGTACATCAGGCGAAATGGCCGGAAGATTCGGTTGTCTTTCCTCCAGGGTCGACAGGATTTCAACCCGCTTGATCGAATCGATTCCCAGATCCGCTTCAAGTTCCATATCCATTCCGAGCATGTCTTGCGGGTAGCCTGTCAGTTCACTAACGATGGCCAACAGGGTGTTCTCCAGATCCACCTTTTTAGCATGTGGCTCAGAGATTTCGGGGGAGACAGGCTGAGTATTGGAAACGGGAGCCGGGGCAGTGACAGAAGCAGGGGAGTTCACCTGGATTTGTGAATTTAGTTCGGGCTTATCCGCCGGTGCATCTTCCAATTCCGGCATGATGCCAGTCCCAGGCGAACCCATATGATGGCGTGTTTCGATCGTCGTTATGGTTTCAGGCCGGATATCAATCCGTTGATGACGTGATCCGGCGATACCTTGGTCAGAAAGATATTGGACATTTTCGATAACCCGCTGCAGGGACCGGCCAGCTTCTTTTTGGGTCTCCAGAAACTGCTTATGGGCCTCGGTTGTCTGGGATTGAATCTCCTGGATCGATTTGAGTCCTGCTTGCAGCGTACGAAGCGCTTCTTGGCGTACATCCGAGGTGGCATTGACTTTGGTTTTGTTTCTCATAGATATCGCATCTGTATTAAAGGTTTGGTTGCTCGGCGCACTTGGCGGCCCGGTTGAATCGGGGTCCGCCAAGTAATCGGTTCTGTTTATCGGTAGTGGTTTAGTGTCTGTTTGCGGGGGCTTCACAGAGCGATCCGGATTTTTTGGGGATCGCCGGAAATTAGCACCGGTGACCGTGACTTGCATCCGCATGTCTCTGGTCGGGGCAACAGGTTCCTCCCAGGATGCCAAATCGACCGGATAACCGAGCGCTGCCAAATGGGCCAGTGTGCGCGCTAAGTCCGTAAGCCCGGAACCACGACCGGAAGACGGGTCCAAGGCGACGGTCTCAAAATTTTTATCTTTCAATATCGCACGTACCAGCCCGGTAAGGACGGATTTGGGTCCCACCTCGACGAAGGTTCGAACACCGTTTTGGTACAGGGTTTCGATATTGGCCATGAAATGAACCGGATTGCCGATCTGGTCCCCCAAAATCGATCGAGCCAATGTTGCTTCTGATGGATAAAAATCCGAAGTTGTATTGGACAGTACCGGTATAGCGGTCGGATTGATTTCGGTTTGGTTGAGCACCGACTGAAATGCCAGCTGGGCATCTTGAACCAGATGACTGTGGAATGCAGCTGAAACCGAAAGCTTGGTCGAGCGGTACCCGTCGGCCTGCAGTTGCGTCATGGCTGCATCGATATCCTCATGGGTCCCGGATAAAACGCCTTGCTCAGGGCTGTTTATGTTTGCCAGAATCAAATCGCTATGGGCGTTAACGAAATTTTGGAGCTTGTCTATCGGAGCTTTTACCGCCAGCATACCCCCATAACCATTCCTTTTGCCGGCAGCGGCCATGGCTTTGCCGCGAGATTCCGCCAGGTGTAGGAAAGTGCTTTGGTCCAGCCAACCGGCGGAACAAAGCGCAGTCAACTCACCAAAGGAATGTCCGCAGGTCATGGCTGGTTTAATCCCGAACCGATCGAGGATCAGTGTCATGGCAAGGCTGATGGCCCCAATAGCAGGTTGAGCGAGTTCTGTCCGGCGCAGAGCCAGCTCTTGACGATGGGCCGTTTGTCGATCACTCGTAGAAGCCGGGTAAATCATGTCGCTTAAACGCTGTCGGCCAGGCATAACATCATTGACTTGTGCCAGTACGTCCAGGGCTTCCGGGAACATACACACCAGGTCACGGCCCATGCTCACATATTGACTGCCCTGGCCGGGATAAAGGAAAGCAAGGGGTGCCACAACTGTTTGACGACCCCAAAAGATGTTTTTAGGTTGCCATGAACGGGTTCCGTCAAGCGGTTCGCTCGGATTGATGGCAGACTGGATCTGCTGTTTGAGATCCTCCCGCGATTCCAGCGGTGTGCCGGATCGTTCCTGTACCAGAATTAGCCGACAGGCATGTTCCGGTCTGAAGCTATGTCTGGTTTGTTGGGCCAGGTAAGCCAAGGGTTGGGCGGGCGGATCTGATTGGATCGCTTGTTCAAGCTGTGAAACTTGCTTTAATACCTCATCCCGGTTTGTACCCGAAAAGGCATAAATGTCAACGCTGCCATCCCAGGCGACGTCGGCCTTATTACGATCGTATTCTTCCAGAACCACGTGGAAATTGCTACCGCCAAAGCCAAATGAGCTCACACCCGCTCGTCTGGGCATATGATCTTCCGTAAGCCAAGGTCGCGCTGATGAATTTAGGTAAAAAGCAGATTCTTTTAATTTAAGATCCGGATCAGGATCTTCGGCCTTGATCGTGGGGGGAAGTACTTTGTGTTTCAATGCCAAGGCAGCCTTGATGATGCCGGCCGAGCCTGCGGCCGCCTTGGTATGGCCGATCATGGATTTAACCGAACCCAGGGCACAGAATTGGGTCCGATCGGAATCATAGCCAAAAACATCCTTTAGAGCCGATACCTCCACCTTGTCGCCGACCCGGGTACCCGTGCCATGGGCCTCAACAATGCCAACAGTATTCGGATCGATGGCGGCGTTTGCATAGGCTGCGCGAAGCGCCTTGGCTTGACCACTGGCGCGGGGGGCATAAATACTTTGGGATTTGCCGTCGCTGGAAGCGCCGATGCCCCTGATAACGGCGTAAATTTTATCTTTATCACGCTCGGCGTCTTCGAGCCGTTTGAGGACCAGCAAACCGACACCTTCACCCAGCACCGTACCATCCGCATATTTTGAAAAAGGTCGAATATCGCCGCTAGGTGAAAGAATCAACGTTTTGGCAAAACACATGTGCATGAAAATATCGTTGATGGCATCAACCCCGCCGGTCACCACCATATCGCTTTTTCGGGATTGCAGTTCCAGGACGGATAGATGGATTGCGCTGAAGGAGCTGGCACAGGCAGCATCCACGACGCAATTGGTGCCGCCTAGATCCAGGCGGTTGCAAATTCGACCGGCGACTACATTTCCCAACAGACCGGGAAACGAATTTTCCTGCCAGGGAACATAAGCGTCAGAAATGTTCTGGATGACGGCTTCAGCGGTTTCGTCGGGCACGCCATTGTGTTTTAAAGCTTTGCGCCAAATCGGATGTCCCAAACGAGCACCCAGTGGAATGACCAATTCCTGCGTTCCCGTAACACCTAAAATAACACTGGTCCGCTCCCGGTTAAACTCTCTGTCCTGATTATAGCCGGCATCTTGCAGTGCATCCCGAGCGGTTAAAAGCGCTAGGATTTGAGAAGTGTCAGTAGCTTCAAGCGAGGTCGGTGGGATCCCAAATTCGGAGGGATCAAATTCAATCGCCGGCAAGAACGCACCGCGACGGCAATAAACATGATCCGGTTTTTTAGGGTCAGCATGGTAATATGCATCGGCTGACCAATGCGTCTCAGGTATGTCCCGGATGGCATCCTTTTTCCGGTAGAGTAACTGCCAATAGGCCTTCAAGCCAGGTGCATCGGGGTATAGGCAGCTAATGCCAATAATGGCTATTGGAACCTGGTGGGTTTTATGGTTAGATTGGGTAGTCATATTTTATCAGCGACACGCTAGGGATCCTGTAGCGGAATCCAAAATTGTCTGCGCACACCATACTGTCAGCGTTGTTATCTTATTGAAACACAAAATATAATGTATAAAAGATTCATTTTCAAGCCTTGACAAGAAAAAACTGGGTTGATACGTTGGTGTAACAACTCAACAACCAAGGGGGTAGGTGTTCGGTTTCGTTTATTGCCCATGGATTTGGCATATTGATGGCTGATATTACTATATATTATTTATCAGGGCTGAGATGGTCCTGTCCTGATTTTAAATTTGGGTCGTTTCCTGTTTTCGGACTTCAAATCAATGTGACATATTAATTATGATTAAATTCTATCTCAATCGAGAATTGGCCGATTGCTTGGGATTCAAATTGTCGCGTTGGAAACGATGGTCGCGTGAGTTCTTACCACCGGATCCGTTGGGAGGGCTGCAATCAGGGTTTGCACGTCAGTATAATTTGGCAGATGCATTTCATGTTTATCTTGGGGGGCATCTGGTGGCGGATCTCAATTTTCCGATTCCGGAAACCAGAATAATTCTTGAAGACTTGAAGCCCTGGGTCCGCGGTCAATATTTTTCGCATTCGAAAAATAATGTACCTTCTTCTGTAGCCTTGCCGGCCAAGGAGTACCGCATTCATATTTTTACAACAAGGGCTGACCACGACACGGAACAAAAACGTCGCTATGCAGTGCGTAGACTGATTGATGAGAAGATGGATGGCAAACGGGGTACCCGCATGATTACGGAGCGCTATTTGGAGAACTGGCTTGAGGGGGGTGAATTTGTCAGCGGGGATGCAGATGCTGATAAGGCGTTGGAATGGGGTAGTTCCCGTATTTTATATATATCAAAGCTGTATGAGAGATTTAAACGCAAGCTGGCCGAGGATTGAAGAGGTACACTGCAGCAAGACTTTCGGCGAGCTCAAGTCGAGCTGCTGCAGGGATTCTTCACCGTATGGTATTCTATCATTTTTGATGCGCTCGCTAGCGCGGTTCAATCCATACTGATAGCGATAAGCTTTTAGCCATGCGCAATAAGCTGCCTTTGGCGCATAGCTTAATGCTGAGAGTTGGATTCAAGTAATTTAGCCAGGCCTTCCTGGTCTCGCGGCGGAATGCGAGCGGATTCACCCGAGAAATGAATACCTAGTTGTCGCAGGTTTTGTCTCCGCAGGATAATGGCGGCACCCAGTAAAATATTTAGCGCCACTACAACCACCTTTCGGTTTTGTGGCAATTGCAGGAAAGAATCCTGAACCCATTGGTTAAAAGCACCAATGGCGGGACCGCACCATATCTGATAATCTATCTTCCGCGATGCTTCTCCTTTATTGGCCCAGTTGGAAGACTGTCCCAGATAAGAGCGGAAAACCAAAGCCATTTTATGCTTGGGATCTTTATACGCTCTATCTACCTGATGAGGATCCCGATCATTAAAAAATGCCTTGGTATGACCCCATTCTTCCATAAAGGATCGGCGGAAAAAATCTCTTTCGATTATTTGACGCTGATTTTCAGGAATTTCCTCGTAGGCCGCGTAGGTCGAATAGAGGTCATAGAGTTTTGCTGCCCGTAAGGGAAACATGGTTCCGCGTTTCAACACCTGCACCTTGACTCCCATTTCAAACATGTCGGCTGCGGGCGCCATGGTGACGTCTGCTTGACCAGCCTCGCACAGCATTTGGCGGACCGTATCGGAGGTGCCGGCTTCCAGACAGGCCTGGTTGACAGATCCCGTAACAACATAGTCAGCGCCCATGGCAAACGCGGCGGCCGCTGATTCGGGTGTGGCTATTCCGCCACCCAGCCCGATCTTTACAACGTGTTGATATCGCTGGGTTAAAGCGAATGTATCCCGAATTGACTGGATGGTAGGTAGCAGCGCCAGGGCGGGTCGGTTATCGGTATGACCGCCGGAATCAGCTTCAGCCGTGAGCGCATCAGCCATGGGAATCTCCCTGGCTAACTGTGCTTCTTGCACTGTTATCCAGCCGCGTTCCAAAAGCGGCTGGATGAATTTATCGGGCGGCGGTGCCAAAAATTTTTTTGCTACTTCTTCGCGTGATATCTTGGCCACAAGGTTATTAAGCGGATTGACCCTGCCATTTTCATTCTTTTGTATCCCTTTCACGCGATAATAAACCAATGGAAGGGTTATATCCATAAATGCCGATGCACTGATCAGACGAATGCCATGGTGTAAATAAAGTTGAACGGTTTCCAATTCCAGATTGGGGTCAGCGGGGCTATGGATAAGATTGAAGCCATAGGGCTTATCGGCTAAGCGCCCCTGAATTTCATGAATAGCCTTTTCAATTTGATTGACGGAAAGTCCCGCCGCACCAAAAAATGCCAGCATACCCGCATCTCCAGCGGCTGCAACCATTTGAACCGATGTGATGCCATTGGCCATGGCACCCATGACATAAGGGTAGCGTAGTCCGTACGCTCGCATAAATACACTGCTTCCCAAATGACTCGGATGCAGGGCCGGTACGCTGGCTATCCACGGGAAGGCGCCATTACCAGCCTTGGGGGCCTGGCTTTGATCCTCTGAAGAGGCAAAATGGCCGCCACGGGCAATTCCGATCTGATCTTCAGAAGCGATCAGGTGAAGCGGTTTGGTGACAAGATTTAGTTCGTCGTAAACAGCTGAATGACCCCATGTCGGTTCACTGCCGCCTTTGATCCACCAACCCAATTGCGTTTTTGGCAACATGACTATCCTCGCGGATGAAACTTTGTATGTATTTCTTTCAGGTGTTTCTGTGCAACGTGCGTATATATCTGTGTGGTGGAGATGTCAACATGTCCGAGCATAACTTGAACTGTCCGTAAATCGGCCCCTCCTTCCAGCAAATGGGTCGCGAATGAATGCCGCAGGGTATGGGGAGTGATATGCTTCCTTAGGCCGCTTTTATGTGCATATTTTCTAAGCAGCTTCCAAAATCCCTGGCGGGTCATTGGATGACCTGCCCTGGCAAGGAACAGATATGCACTGATACGTTCCTTTAACAGGCCCGGCCGAGCGTAGTTAAGATAGGCGTCCAAGCGCAACTTGGCATAGCTGCCGAATGGTACCACGCGTTCTTTGGAGCCCTTACCGGTGACCCGCAGAAAACAGGCTTCCAGGTTGACATCCAACAATTTTAAATGAATCAACTCAGAAACACGTAAACCCGCTGCGTATAATAGTTCCAGCATGGCAGCATCCCGGTACCCCGCCAGGGTGGCCGGTTCCGGTGTTTCCAATAAATTTCGAACTTCATCCACGGATAGTACATCCGGTAGAGACATTTGCCGTTTGGGCAAATCCACGATTTTGGCATGATTGGTGGATAGGTATTTTTCCTGGACGAGGAATCGATAAAAACCGCGGATGGTCACCAAATGCCTGGCTCTCGAGGTTGTTCCCAATCCACGATTTCTGAGATGGATGAGATATCGGAGAATAACTGCCGTGCCCGCATCTTGAATTTTGTCGATACGATTTTTTTTTAGATAACGGATGTAGCGCACAAGGTCGCGACTGTAAGCAGTGATGGTCTGGGCGGCCAGTCCTTTTTCCACGAGGATATACTGCAAATATTGGTCTACAAGCGCATCCATATTACCTGAGTCTTGCATGAAATTTTATGGGACCCTAATCAAAATATTTCAATTTGAAATTCAGAAAGATCAGCCCTATTGTCATGATAACCCAATAGTTTGAAAAGATTTAATACTTTTTTTCATCCGGTTTTATCCGGAGAGCGACCCCGAGACGTCCTTAGGCTTCCCCGCTTAGGCGGGCCTGAAAGCTCTAATCCGACTTCGCTCTGCAAGCGATGACGGAACAGGGTAATTAACTCATGGGACGGGCTGCTTAAGTCGCTGATAACATTTCCAAGCCATACTTTAAAAACTCCCCGGGGATTCAATTAACTAGGTCTCGTCTGCGGCTGAACTTTAGCGACGGAAACACTCAGGCGCTTTGCTTATGAATATCTCAGGGCCGTCCAGAATTAAGGTATCAAGTAAACATAATATCCGTATCCAGGGAGTTCAGAACTTGGGCACCGTCTGTTCGAACGACGACCTGATTTTCAATGCGGACGCCGCCCCAGTCTTCCAAATAGATGCCGGGTTCCACGGTTACAATCATACCCGATTCTAAAGTGGTGTCTTTAAAGGGACTCAAGCGGGGTGCTTCATGGACCGCCAGACCGGTTCCATGACCCAAGCCGTGTCCGAACTTACCCTTAAATCCCTGATCTTCGATGTGGGCTCTGGCGATGCGGTCCACCGCCACGGAACTGACCCCGGCGCGAATGGCATCGATCGCCATCTGTTGGGCATCCAGCACCGTTTGATAAACCTTTTGGTAGGTTTTATCTCCACGTCCGGAAACCACCGTCCTGGAAATGTCCGAGCAATATCCGTGCAGCCTGGCACCCCAATCAAAGAGCAGGGGCTCACCCGTTTGCCAAACTCGATCACCCGGAATTGCATGCGGCAGGGCACTGTTGGGACCGGAAGCAACAATGGATGGAAATGACAAACCTTCGGCACCGGCCTCACGCATCTCCTTTTCCAGCATCCAGGCCATTTCTTTCTCGGTCATACCCGGTTTGATGGCAGCCAGTATTTTTAAAAAGGCTTGCTCGGCTAAATGCAATGCTGATTGGGTTCGTTGGATCTCCTGCTCATCTTTTATTGCGCGCAGCTGTTCGACCAGGTTTTCGGTGGGGATCAAATCGATATTCATTTTTTGTGAAGCTAGAGCTTCGCCTAAATCAGTTAGAAATTTGTGACTTACTCTAATCGACTCGAATCCCATTCGCCGGCTGCCGATGTGATTTAGAATTTCAGGTAGTGATTTGGACAAACCTTCACGATAGCAATGAATGTCATAGTTGTTGGCTTCTAGCTTAGCTTGTATTTCAAAACGCGAGTCGGTGGCCAGAACGAGGTGCTCAGCGGATATGAACAATGAACCTGCTGATTCATCACACTGTGTATCTTCACCGGTAAAACCGCTTAAATACCGTCGGTTTTCCGCGGTTGAAACCATGAGCGTATCAATGTCGGCAGATGCCAACAATGAGCGAATTTTGCGAATACGGTGCATATTCTTCGTTTGCATAAGCATTTTCTCCAAATTAATAATCATTCAAAATCACGATCTCACTTTATAAACACTCCCATAAAGCGCGTCAAACAGAAAGCGATCAACCAATTGACTTTTGAAGCAATTTCACATAATGTAAGTGTGTTGTCTCGACACCAAGTTATACATTTATCCATATAAAACATATTACGAAAAACCTTTCGCGCCGGAGCGACAACGAGATTGCGACATCGTCGTCTAGGATGCCTTCCATGACTCATTTTTTGAAAAAGCTATTCCGATTAAATCCCATCACATTGTCGATCTTACTGATTATCCTGGGATCCATTCTGTATTTAGTGGAAATACCCTTTCTGGAATTGATGGAACTGAAAACCATCGATCTCCGTTATACCAGCAGGGATCAAAAGGTGCATGAGTCCGATGTGGTTTTGGCGGTTATCGATGAAGAAAGCATCGACAAAGAGGGTAAGTGGATATGGCCACGATCCAAGATGGCCAAGCTGGTTCAAAAACTGTCGGATGCCGGGGCTAAAGTCGTAGCCTTTGATGTCGGCTTCCTTGAACCTGACGAAAAGAGTGTTGTCAGAACAATCGATACCATCCAGAATCAATTGACCGGACTCGACCCTGGCAACCAAGCATTTCTAGAGGATCTGAAGCGACAATCCGATAATGATCAGCTGCTGGCGGATGCCATTGCTGCGTCAAAGGCCAAAATTGTTTTGGGCTATTTCTTCCAGATGGAAAAAGAGCACGCCGGCCATCTCGACGCTGATGCCATCCGGAAGCAGACCAAAAATATCCGGTCATCACGCTACGCCCAGGTTAAATATGAGTCTCCCAAAGCCATGGGGCTGCCGATACTTGAGGCCCAGGTTCCCACGGCAAACATTACCGTGATTTCACAAGCCACACCATATTCCGGTTATTTCAACATGATTCCGGACCGGGACGGCGTGGTGCGTAAAATACCGACAGTCTTTACTCACGACGGTGAAATGTACGCGGCCTTATCGATCCAAACCCTGAGTGCGGCTCTAGACAAACAACCGATGCTGGTTGTGGCCGAAGAGGGTATTCAGCGCGTTCAATTCGGTGATCTTCGCATTCCTACGGATGAGTTGGGAATGGTTATGGTGAACTTCCGGGGAGATGCAAAAACTTTCAATCACATACCGGTAACCCATATTCTCAACGATAAAATCGATCCTGTGGAATTGCAAAACAAGGTTGTTTTAGTCGGGGCAACCGCAATCGGAATCTATGATATGCGCGTAACGCCCTTTTCGAGTGTGTTTCCGGGCGTCGAGATCCATGCCAGCTTTGTGGACAGTGTGTTAAAGCAGGAATTTTTATTTCATCCCCTCTGGGCGGCGATTTTCGATATTCTGGCGATTATTGCGGGCGGGCTTATCCTGGGTTTTGTGCTTCCCCGCACGGGTGTATTTACTGGAATTTTAACCGCTGGTATTCTCTTTTTCGGTTATATTTTTTTCAGCCGCTACCTGTTTGTGAGTCACGGCTGGATATTGAATATGGTTTATCCTTCATTGGTTATCGTCTCGATCTACATCGGCATAACGGTCTATAAGTATTTGGTGGAATCCCGGCAGAAACGGTTTATCCGCAATGCATTCTCCACTTATCTGGCACCCACGGTAGTCCAGCAATTAATCGACTCTCCCGACAACCTGGAGCTAGGGGGTGAGGAAAGAGAGATCACAGCGTTCTTTTCAGACGTCCAGGGCTTTACAAGTATTTCCGAAAGACTGACCCCGAATGAATTGGTTGAACTGTTGAATGAGTTTCTAACCGAGATGACCGATATCATTCTCAAACACGAAGGCACCGTAGATAAATTCGAAGGCGACGCTATTATCGCATTTTTTGGCGCGCCCAACGAGCTGGCGAATCAAGCTGAGACCGCCGCCCTGACATGTGTGGACATGCAGAAACGGTTGCAGATTTTACGCGAAAAATGGCAACAGGAAGGCAAGCCTGAGTTGATGATGCGCATCGGGCTCTGCACCGGACCGGCGGTTGTGGGCAATATGGGTTCACGCAATCGCATGGATTATACCATGATGGGCGATACCGTAAACACCGCCGCCCGCCTTGAGGGGGTCAACAAAATATACGGGATTTACACCTTGGTATGCGAGACAACCTTCAGGAAGGCTAATCAAAGTGTCTGGGGAAGGGAAATCGATGCCATAAACGTGGTGGGCAAAGCCGAACCCGTAGTTGTCTACCAGGTGCTGGGCAATTCTGAGGATATCGATGAGACCATGCTCACAATGACCAGCCGCTATGCCGAAGGATTACGTCTGTATCGGCAGCAGCAATGGGATGCAGCTATCGCAAAATTCGATCAGGCCTTGGCGATTGTTAGCGAGGACGGCCCCGCCCGGACCATGCGGTTGCGATGTCAGGAATACAAACAAGATCCACCACCAAAAGACTGGAATGGTTCCTATTCAATGAAAACCAAATAGAAGGATTCCAAATGAATTTTCTAAAGAAGCACCCGGCACTGATTTTGGGTGTCGCTATCATGATACTGTTTCTGGGACTCTGGTTTGTGCGGTTTCAATTTATCGATACCCTTGAACTGAAATACTATGACGTCATGATGAAGCTGCGCGGCGATCCGGAAGCTCAAAGCAACATTGTCATGGTTGATATCGATGAGGATTCCATTGAGAAACTGGGTCGCTGGCCTTGGCCGCGCTCATTGTTAGCCCAAGGAATTGAAAAAATAAGCGCCGGAAACCCCAAAGTAATTGCCTTAAATCTGCTTTTGACCGAGGCGGAAACCAGTGCAGGCTTACGTGAGCTGCAGTCTCTGGAATCAATTTTCCAGGAAAAACTTTTAAAAAGGGCCGGCCCGGAAGGCAAGGCATTTTTGGAAACGCTACGCCAAGCCCAAACCAGACTGGATAATGACCGCAAGCTGACCGAGGCGATCGAAAACGCGGATAACATTATCTTGCCAATATTTTTTAAGGAAACAGCCATCGTGGCGGAACAACGCGAAGCGCCTGACGCCTCCTTGATCGCCCAATCGATTCAACAGATTCAAAATGAGGGTGGGTATCCCGTGCCTGTGGGCAATGAAATCGTATTGCCGGTGCCATCATTTTTGAATGCAGCCAAGGGGATCGGGCATTTTAACTTGAACTATGACATGGACGGAACAGCGCGCCGCGAACGACTGCTATATGAGTATAACGGTCTCTTTTTTCCTTCCTACACTTTGCGCGTGGCGGCGCTATATCTAAATATACCCTTGGAGGAACTCAAGGCCGATATCGGATCGGCAGTCCATATCGGTTCCAAAGTTGCGGTACCCTCTACGCTTTATTCTGAACTGCTAATCAGCTTCAAAGGACCACGTAACTCATTTCGCAGCTATTCGTTCTTCGATGTGATCAATGATAAGATTCCGGCAAGCGTGTTTAAAAACAAGCTGGTGTTGGTCAGTCCATCTGCGGCTGGAATCATGAATCCTTTGAGCACCCCCACAGATCCCACCATGCCGGTGGGTGAGTTTTCGGCCCATACCATCTGGGCCATGTTAAATGATACCTTTATTCAAAAACCACCCTGGGCGGAACTGGCCGAACTGATTGCCATAATCTGTATCGGCGTCCTAGCCGCTTGGGTACTGCCGCGGCTCAAAGCCATGCTGGCCGGGATCGTTTTTGTGGCCCTGCTGCTATTGTTTGTCGGGGGCACCGCCTTTGCATTTGCATCCAACGGTACCTGGATTCCATCCATGTATCCACTGCTGGAATTAATCATATGCTATATTGGGGTGGTGAGCCTCAGCTATTTTGTCACAGAAACCCATAAAGATAAAGTAGAAGGGGAGTCGGCTGAGACCAACCGCATGCTGGGACTAAGTTTTCAAAGCCAGGGAATGCTGGATATGGCATTTGATAAGTTTCGACGGGTACCCGTTAATGATGAGATGAAGGAGGTTCTTTACAATCTGGCCCTTGATTATGAACGTAAACGCCAATTCAATAAAGCCGCTGCGGTCTATGAGTATATCGAAGACAACGATCCTAAATTTAAGGATGTGGCCGAACGCAAGAAAAAGCTGCTTCAGGCCAGTGAGACCATGGTATTCGGTGATGGCTTTTTAACAGGCGGCACCCAAGACGGCGGCTTGATGGAAACCGGAACGGATATCAAGCCAACCCTGGGACGATATGAAATTGAAAGACAATTGGGCAAGGGTGCCATGGGCATTGTGTACCTGGGTAAGGATCCCAGAATCAATCGCACCACCGCCATCAAGACCTTCCGATTTACGGACGATTTTGAAGAGTCCGAAATCGACGGTATGAAGGAGAAATTTTTCCGGGAGGCGGAAAGCGCGGGCACGCTTTCGCATCCGAACATCGTCACAATTTACGACGCCGGAGATGAGCAGGATCTTGCTTATATTGCCATGGAATATCTGGAAGGCGAAGACCTGGAGAAATATACCAAAAAGGAAAATTTGATGCCCATGCGTAAAGTGATCGGGTATATAGCTGATATCGCTGAAGGTTTGGCGTATGCCCATGAAAAGGGTATCGTACATCGGGATATCAAACCGGCCAATATCATGTTACTTAAAAATAACACGGTAAAAATTACGGATTTTGGCATTGCCAGAATCACCGCCACATCCCAGACCCAAACCGGTATAGTCAAAGGTACGCCATATTACATGTCGCCGGAACAGTTTTCCGGTAAAAAGGTTGACGGCAGATCAGATATTTTCTCGCTAGGGGTTATGATGTACCAATTGTTGACGGGCAAGCTCCCTTTTTATGCGGACAATCCAGCGGCTTTAATGAATCAGATCATGAACGAACCCCATCCAGATCCACGTAAAATCAATCCCAAAATTGTAAAACCGGTGGTTGCCGTTATCAACAATGCTTTAATTAAAAACAGAGACAAACGCTATCAGAACGCGTCCCAAATGAGTACCCATCTGGGGGAAATTGCCAAACGTATTGATGCGGCCATGGCAAAGAAACAGCCACAGAGTTAATTAAAAATAACAATACCATATAGGGTTGCAAGAAGGCAGTCCGGGACCCTTGACCTGCTCAGATTTTTGGTATACAAGCAACTATCGCTTGAAACAAACCTTTGCTGAATGGTGAAATAGTAAATCATATGTATCATATTGAATCTGCAGGCCTTACCGATGTAGGCATGAGGCGCAAAAACAACGAAGATTCGCTTTTTCTGGATGATAAAAAGCAATTCTATGTTGTGGCTGACGGCATGGGCGGGCATCAGGCCGGCGAGGTTGCCAGCAGTCTGGTGGTGGAAACGCTCTGGGATTATATCAAACGGTTCAATGGCAATGAGGAAGTAGAGGAGTTGGAGGACCACGACGAATCACTTTCCAAGGAAGCCAACCGTCTCCTCTCCGGTATCCACTTGGCCAATAAAAGTGTTTTCCAGGCTTCTCAAAATAATGAGACCTATCGCGGGATGGGATCGACGGTTTCAACCGTTTATTTCACGGACAGCACGCTCATAGCCGCCAATGTTGGCGACAGCCCCATCTACCTAATTCATGATGGCAGAATCGAAATGCTGTCCGTCACGCATACTGTATTGGCTGAGCAACAGGCCATGGATCCGGATAATACCAAACAGCTGGGAAACGAATTTAAGCATATGCTGACACGTGCAATGGGTGTGAGTGACTCCGTGCGAGCAGACATATCAGAACTTCAGTGTTTCAAAGGCGATATGCTGGTGATTGGTTCAGACGGTCTTACCGAGAAAATCACCCAAGAAGAGATTCATGAAATCGTCGCTAAAGAAAAACCGGAAAAAGCATGCCGAACCTTGGTGGACATGTCTAACAGCCGAGGTGGCAGCGATAATGTCACGGTTATTGTTTTGAAAATAAGGGGTAGCAAGTCTTCCAAGGGAGGTTTATTTTCATTTTTCACCAATTTTTTCAAAAGATAAGCAATTTCTTTCACTCTTATGAATATTATCGTGTAAAGAGGACATAAAGATGCCAAAACTCACACTGAAATTTAAAGATACCAAGATCAGTGACTTTCTTCTGGAAGAGGGGAGAAATATCACCATCGGGCGTCGCGAAAGCAATGATATCGTGATTGAAAACCTGGCGGTATCCGGTATGCATGCCAAGATTGATGCCATTGATAAGGGGTATTTGCTGACCGATTTGAAAAGTAAAAACGGGACTTTCGTCAACGGGCAGTTGGTGGCAACCCATTGGCTGGGGCACGGAGATACAGTCAGTATCGGCAAGCACACCTTGGTCTTCACGTATGCGGAGGGTGAAGAACGGGTATCCGACGGTAAGGGCGGCATGGATAAAACCATGGTCATGGATACCGAAAAATATCGGGATATGCTGTCGAAAAGTTCCGGAAACGTGGCTGCAACCATACGCAAAAAAGAATCAAAAGGAGTTTTATCCTTTCTGTCCGGCGGAGATGGCGAGTTTGAAATAAAAAAGAAACTCATTAAAATCGGCAAGGATACCGCCAACGACATCGTTATCAAAGGGCTCATGATTGGTAAAACAGCCGCCACTATCAGCAAACGACCCAAAGGTTATTATTTGAGCTATGTAGGTGGAATGGCAAAGCCTAAAGTTAATGATGCCGCTGTCAAAGAATCGGTTCTCTTGAATGAGTTTGACATAATCGAACTGGGTCCGGTCAAAATGCAGTTCATCTACAAAAGTTGAAACATGAAAGCGGCATTCTGAATGCAACGATGCCACCCAGTCGCTTAGTCGATAGCCAAAAGGGAACTTGTAAAGTTCCCTTTTTTTATAACTGATAAATGGTTCAATACTACTGCTTATCATTTTTCCCTCTATAACAATAAAGGGAACGCCTATAAGACAGCTTTGAATCAGAACATATTCATAGGAAACAGAGTTGTCCTAGCGGCGTCGGTGTAATCTATTTCGTGATCAGTACTCAAACAGTTTCCTGATTGTTGAATAGATTACACCACCGCCTTGGGCACAATCCATCAAAGTTGGGCTGATGCAGAATCATATAAGTTATGATTTAATTGTTGCATGGAATAGTTGGCAGTCGGCTTTCGCAAGATTACGTTTAATGCTTGGTTGTGCGCGGCAGGACATGAATAACTATGACAACCGGTACATAGAAGTGGAGTGTTATTATGGTTGATATCCGTACCCATTTGAAAATTAACCAGCGGCTCTGTGGGAAACCGATTCTAACAAAAGAAGGCAACAGCAGCGTTGAGTTGGTGACGATACCCGAAATGGCAGCCGACGATAGCGGACTGGTGCATGGCGGCTTTGTTTTTGGATTAGCCGACTATGCGGCCATGCTGGCCGTTAACCACCCCAATGTCGTACTCGGTTCCGCAGAAGTGAAATTCTTAAAACCGGTTAAGGCGGGTGAAATCCTGCATGCCACAGCATCGGTCGAGACGGTTAAGGATAAAAAGCAAACCGTAGACGTGGTGGTACTTAAAGACAGTTCGGCGGTTTTTAGGGGTCGATTCACCTGTTTTGTATTAGATGAACATGTACTGGCTTAATCTGCTTATAGCGCCTGCAAATTGAACGGGGAAGATAAGGGAGGATGGACCATGAAGCATAAAGTAATTATCAGAAAATGCGATGAATATGATGCCGATCAGATTAGCGGGATCATTCGCGAGGGGATGCAGGCTCTGGACGTCGTGCCACACGGCAAAATCCTACTGAAACCCAATACTGTTCTGGCTCATCCGGATGTGTTTCCACATGCCTTTACCCGCAAAGAATTTTTAGATGGGGCGATCTCTGCTGCCAAGGACTTGTCAAAAGAGGCCGAAGAGATCGCGGTGGGCGAGCGCTGCGGCATTACCATTCCAACACGCTATAGCTTTAAAATGGCCGGTTATCCGGACGTGATTAAAAAACACGGGGTAAAAATCCACTATTTCGATGAAGCCCAACAGGTTTCTGTGGCAATCCATGGTAAAGACAACTTGAGAAAACAGTTGTTTATGCCCAAACCGGTTGTAGACGCCGACTTTCTCATTAACCTGCCAAAATTCAAGGCCCATCCTTGGAGCCGTATGACGCTAAGTCTAAAAAATTTCATTGGCATTCAAGACGACCGCCATCGCCTGGTGGATCACAATCAGTTTCTGGAACATAAAATTGCCGATCTACAGGAAGTGATCCAGCCAAGGTTTATTGCCATTGACGGCATAATAGCCGGTCAGAAAATGATGTTGACGCCTACGCCGTTTCCTTTGGGTGCCATTGTTATGGGCACAAATTCCTGTGCCGTGGATACCGTGGGCTGCCACATGGTGCATGCCGATCCCGCCGAGGTTATTCACTTGAAACTGGCTTCAGAACGTGGCTTCGGGCCCATGGACTTAAGTGAAATTGAAATCGAAGGTGATTTTCCCCTTGAGGAAGTTCAGGCCAAGACACAAGGCTTTGCCTTTTGCATGGAAAGGATCGACGAATATTTCGAAGGCAAAAGTAATCTGACCTGCACGGTAGGTTCCTTTCCGGAAAGACATTCACCGGACTACTGTTGGGGCGGATGCCCGGGGGCTCTCCAGGAAGCCATGCATATCTTCAGAGGTTTTTATCCGAACGTGGATCAGGAGATGAAGCGGATCCGTTATGTGGTTGGCAAAGTGGACGGACCGCTTGATTTGGATGATGATGAAAAGGTAATTTTTGCTGGCAATTGCACCTCGTGGGAAGGTGACATTGACGGTCAAAAAGTTAACATTCAAAGCAGTTACAAATCGACTGCACAAGTTGATGAAACCAAAACCAAAACGAATGATATGCTGGTTAAAACGTTTTCGGCGCTTTTCAATGCCTATAAGCGAATCGGGTCCAGGTATCTGCATGCCAAGGGGTGCACCCTATCGGTGGCAGAACATGTGAATTATTTATCCGTTATGGCCGGCATAAAAAATCCCAATTTTGATCCAAGACTGTTTATTGGCGTAACCATCGCCTATTGGCAGATGCGTTTTAAACGGCTTTTTAACCGCCTTGTCGGGATTTAGCGCTTCGGGAACATACGTTAAGCACACAATGTCATATTCTGGATTTAATTTATATGTCAGCAACCGCCTGGAAATTCTTGCCAAGCAGTTGGCCCATGAAATACGGACACCTCTGGAGAAGCCCCTTGAACCAGATTTGATTATTGTGCAGAGCCAGGGAATGGCCCGCTGGGTTTCGATGCAACTGGCCGAAAGAAATCGTATCTGTGCCAATACGGATTTTCCATTCCCCAATGCCTTTCTTCGCTATCTTTGTCGCAAACTCCTGCCCGGCATGCAGGAAGATCGACTGTTTGAAACCGACGCCATGGTGTTCAGGATCATGGCAATTTTGCCGCAGCGGCTGCATAAACCGCAATACAGCGCCCTGCAATCCTATCTGGCCGAAGATCCCCAAGGTATTAAAAAATTACACCTGGCGATCAAGATCGCAGACCTGTTCGACCAGTATCTGATATTTCGGACGGACATGATTCGGAATTGGGATCGGGATCCAGAATTGCCGGACCAAGACCAGGCCTGGCAGGCAGATTTATGGCGGGCTGTTGTATTATCCGAAAAATGCGTACATAGGGCTGAAATGCAGCAAAGGCTGCTGGAAAAGCTGATGACTGATGAGATTGATTCAACAGTTTTACCGGCACGTATTTCCGCCTTTGGGATTTCACATCTCCCGCCATTTCATACCGAAATTATGGCCGCGATTTCACAGCATGTTCCGGTACATCTTTATCTTATGAACCCCTGCCGTGAATATTGGGGCGAGATTGTCACCCGCCGGGATATCCGTAGAATTCGGACACACTATGAATCCAAGGGTTCAGTATCACCGGACCTGCATCTGGATAAGGGTAATCGGATCCTATCCACCATGGGTACCTTGGGTAGGGATTTTATGTCCATGGTGAGTGAACTGGAATGTGTGCAGATCGAAAATTTCAAGCGACCCGATGGTCTAACGATGCTTTCACAGTTACAGGCTGATATATTCGATTTGTATGAACCTAAAGGTATGATGCCGGCAGATAAGAACCGTGATACAGAATTTGTAACGAAAAATTCAGCTGAACCAACCGGCCGTGATAATGACGGCAGCATCAATATTCATGCCTGTCACAGCCCCATGCGCGAAGTTGAAGTGCTCTACGATCAAATCCTGGCGATGTTGCAGGAGGACCCAACCCTGCAACCCAGGGACATCCTGGTAATGATACCCGACATTGAAGCCTATACACCTTATATAACCGCAGTTTTCGGTACCTTAGAAGATGATCGCATGCGCATTCCCTATAGTATTGCCGATCGAAGTGGCCTCAAATCCAGCCCTGTCATCGAGGGTTATCTGGCAATACTGGAACTATATTTGAGCCGCATGGAGGCCGGGCGGATTCTCGATATTTTGTCTTATGATGTCATCAGGGAGAATTTCGCAATCGATGCGGCCGATCTTGCCCGGATTGAGGATTGGATCGGTGAACTGAATATCCGTTGGGGTAGGGACGCGCAGGCCATATCCCGGCTCGATTTGCCGTCGGGGGACCAAAATACCTGGCGGTCCGGCATGGAGCGGATGTTGTTGGGGCTTGCCATAAGCGGCAAGGACCAACATCTGTTTGACGGCATCCTGCCATACGATAATATAGAGGGAGCGGATACACTTCTTCTTGGTAAGTTTTTGGATTTTTTAGAATCCCTTTTCCATATTTGCAGTAGTTTTGAAGCCCCTAAACGAATGGCGCAATGGTCCCAGACCCTCAGGCTCGTACTGGATCAAATGTTTATTCGTAATGATGCCACTGCAAGAGATAGGCAGACGCTTCAATTCACCATTGATACGATGCGGGCAGACGCCGGCGTAGCGGAATATAGTGAAAAGCTGGATTTCGCAGCGATCAAATCTTATTTAAGTTTAACCTTGGATGGAGAAGGCGGCAACAGCGGATTTATTTTAGGCGGGCTGACATTTTGCGCCATGCTCCCCATGCGCAGCATTCCTTTTAAAGCCATCTGCCTGTTAGGAATGAATTCAGATGCATTTCCACGCGATTCCAAAGCAGTTAGCTTCGATCTGATGGCAAGTTATCCTCGCCTGGGTGATCGTTCTCGACGTGAGGATGATAAATATCTGTTTTTAGAGGCTTTGATATCAGCCAGAGAGAAATTGTACATCAGTTTTATCGGCCAAAGCATACAGGATAACTCCCGTATGGTCCCTTCAGTGCTCGTTAGTGAGCTTATTGACTACCTTACGGATCGGTTCGGTGTTGATGTGTCCGACTTTATTCAATATCATCCATTGCAGGCCTTTTCACAGGCATATTTTTCAGAAGACAGTCCCTTTTTCAGTTTTTCCAAAGAAAATTATGCAGCCGTGGCCCAGGTCAATACCATCCGTCCATTGGCGGGTATGCCGGAATCGGAAATCAATCCGCCGTCTGATGAATGGCTGCAAGTGGACATTGCATCTTTGTGCCGATTTTTCAACAATCCCATCCGGTTTTTACTCCAACAGCGTCTGGGGATTACATTTGAAGAACAGGTGCCGCTACCGGATGATCATGAAAATTTCAGACTCACTCATCTGGATGAATATCATTTGGCAAGTGAATTATACCGTTATTATATCCAGGGAATGCAATTGGAAGCTTTAAAACCGGCTGTCCAAGCCAGGGGTGTGCTGCCGCATGGGGCCGTTGGCCAATCGGAATTTAAACGCATTTGTGGCGGCATCCGTCAATTTGCCGATAAATTGAATATTTTTACCCAAGATAAGCAGCCACAGGCACGATCAATCAATCATGAAATTGGCCGTTTTACACTCAGCGGCATGATTCCCGAAATTTACGGTGATGTTTGTTTGCATGCCCGCTATACGCGATTTAATCCGGGTGACTTGGTTCGTGCCTGGATCTATCACCTGATCCGGACCAACATGGCGCCCGAAACACTTATCAAAGGCTTGTATGTTGCCCGGGATACTTCTGTTGAGTTGTTGCCGATGCAAAACAGCGAAGCCACCTTGGAATCGCTGCTGGAAATCTATTGGCAGGGATTAAGTGATCCGATTCATTTTTTTCCGTTCGTTTCATATAGATATGCCAACCAGGTGCTGATGCGGGCAATTAATCCTGAAAAAGCACTTTACGCCGTTCAGAACCAGTGGAACAACGACTTTGCCTGGTCCGAGGCCCAGGACCCCTATATTTCGTTCTGGTTTAAAGATGAAATCCCTCTAGATAACCGTTTTGAGGATCTGGCCATATCGGTTTTTGGCCCGATTATGAAAAATAATAGAGAAATGAAAGGATAGCGACAATGGCACATACGTATCAAAAAACATACCCCATTTCCTGGGAACAGCTCCATCGTGATTCAAAGGCATTGGCCTGGCGACTGCTCGGTCAGGGTAAATGGCAAGGGATTGTGGCGATTACCAGGGGCGGCCTGGTTCCGGCCGCCGTAATCGCCCGGGAGCTGGATATCCATATGGTCGATACGGTTTGTATTACCAGCTACCAATGGCAGGAAAGGGGTGAAATAAATATTCTTAAAAGTTTCGAGGGTGATGGTGATAACTGGCTTTTGGTGGACGATTTGGTGGATACCGGCAAAACAGCCGGCGTGGCCCGGGAAATGATTCCCAAAGCGCACTTCGCCACCGTATATGCCAAACCGGCAGGCAGGCCCTTGGTGGACACATTTATTACAGAGGTCAGTCAGGACACCTGGATTTTATTCCCCTGGGATACCGAGTCCCAATTTGTTGAACCGATCACCAATATAAATGACAGCCAGCGATGACGGGTCTTGTATCAGGTCTGAGAAAATGGGAATTATTGGATGACTTTTAAAAAGCACCCAGCTGGCAGGGCTTAATCTTTAAACCCAACGCTTCACAGGCAGCGGCGATGTCAATTTTTTTTAAGGACAATTCGGCTGCGATTTCCCAGCATCGCAAACAAGTGATCCGGTTATCCACCAGACTTGCCTCTATTTTCGTTTTTAATTCCGGAGAAACACTGTCAGCCGCTTGGGTGATTTTCTTTTGGGGGGCATAACCAAAAAGTCCCAGTTGGCATTTAACGATTCTGGCTTCCATCAAGTCGATTGAAACGCCTATCTGAGCGGGAGAAACCGATAAATCAGCTGCCAGCGCATGGGCAGCCGCACAAGAGATGCGATTATCACTGAGTTTTGATGAGAGCGCTGATTTAATTTTTGGATCGATTTGGGTTCCCTCGGGATGTTTGGCGGCATAGTGGCCGGCATCGTGATGCGTCATGGTATACCTCATGTTTGGATTGTATTTATTTGAATACGGACAGATAGCATGTTTTGACTCACAGTGCAATTGTAGGCACTTATATGCCGTAAGGTATAAGCATTCAGGTTAGGGCAGCTTGAGGCTTAGGGCTGATAGCTTAAGTTTTTCGAACTGCGGGCACCATGGATTTCCGCGCATTAGCACCGGTGCAGCCTTGGCGAAATAAACAATATGAAACAGTTCGACTTAATGTCAATTCCATTATCCGGCACCAACCTCATTGAGGCCAGCGCCGGAACTGGAAAAACATATAACATTGCCGGATTATACCTGCGCTTGCTGTTGGAAAAGCGCCTAACCGTCGATCAGATATTGGTGGTAACTTTCACCAAAGCCGCCACTCAGGAATTACAGGAGCGCATTCGCAACAAACTGTTAACCGCCCGCAGAGCATTATTAAATGGTGTCTGCAACGATCCTGTCATTTTAAAACTGGTTAAACGCATGCGGTCGGATGCAGCCGCTTTTGACAGAGTTCAGGAAGCGCTTCAGGAATTTGACAGTGCCGCCATATTTACAATCCATGGTTTGTGCCAACGATTATTAACCGATCATGCTTTTGAGATGGGCGGGCGATTCGATACCGAGCTGATGACCGAGCCGTCACCCTTGATTACAACGGTCGTCAATGATTTTTGGCGGCGGAATTTTTATCAGGCCCCGCCAGAGCTTATCCAGCACTTCCTAAAAATAAATAAGAGCCCGCTGTTTTTTCAGGACTTGATTGAAAAAACCTGGCGCCCGGGAGGTTGCCTAATACCGGAGCTGGATCAACCCGGCTTAAATAATTTATCTGAATTTCGAAATCTCTGGTCTCAGATACAATCCATGTGGCCTGAATTCCGTCCCGAAATTGAAAATCTGCTTGCGCATCCGGGATTGAGCGGGACCGTTTATGGCGGCCTAAAGCCAGACAAGGCCAATCCAGATCGAACCGTCAGACAGATAAGGGTCTCATCGCTGTTGAGACAAATGGACGCGTTCATTTCCGGGGAAGGACCGGGGCTGCCTCTCTGGAATAAGTTTGCGAATTTTACATCCACCAAGATCAAAAAGGCCACGAAAAAGGGGCAAGATCCCATAACTCACCCCTTTTTTGATTGCTGCCAGGACTTTTGGCGAACTGCTGACAGCCTTTTGAAAGAGATGGCGGCTTATTGGGTTTATTTAAAGTTGAAGAGCATAAAGTTTTCTGAATCCAGGTTAGGTGAAATCAAGGACCAGCAGAATGTTTTATTTTTCGACGATTTATTGGCCCTGGTGCATCAGGCGCTTCTGCTAGCCCGGGGAAATACGCTGGCTGCGGGAATACGGCGTCGCTATCGGGCCGCACTCGTAGACGAATTTCAGGATACCGACCAAGTACAGTATGAAATATTTTCGCGAATTTTTTCGGACAGCACGTGTCCCTTGTTTATGATTGGCGATCCAAAACAGGCTATCTACAGTTTTCGAGGGGCTGATGTGTTTTCATATTTCAAGGCAGCCTCACAGGCAGTTAACCGTTATACCCTGACGGGTAATTATCGATCGTCACCGGATTTGATCCAGGCGGTCAACGCGCTTTTTACCAATGTGAAGCGACCATTGATTTTCGAGGATATCCCTTTTTTCAAAGGTACGGCGGCCAAAAAAAGCGATTCGAATGAAGAATATGGAGCGTGCGGGCTCCATATCTGGCATTTTGCATCCCGGACAAATCAAAATATTACGGTAAAAGAGGTCAACGCCAGAATAGTACCGGCAGTTTGCAGCGAAATCATCCGTATGGTTCAGGATGAAAAAAACAAATTACAGTTGGGTGACATTGCCATCCTTGTACGCACCAATCGCCAGGCAGTGTTGGTAAAATCGGCCTGCTCTGAGGCAAATATTCCTGCAATTATCTATAGCGCCGGCAACATCTTCGATTCTGCGGAGGCCGAAGACATCGGTCGGATTTTGTTAAGTATCTCGGATCCTTCCCAACTAGGTACGCTAAAGGCAGCCCTGACCACAGATGTTATGGGCTGGTGCGCCGGTGAAATCCACCAGTTAAAAGTGCATGCGGATCGGTTGGAGAACCGTATCGCCCAATTCAAGGCATATCATCGGAGCTGGAAGCAGGATGGCTTTTTGGCCATGTTCAGGCGTTTTCTGACGGCAGAGAATGTCCGCGCCCGCCTACTGTCCCTGACCAATGGCGATCGGCGATTGACCAACCTGCTGCATTTAGGTGAGATCCTTCATGCAGCGGCATCCGAGAAGAACTTTGGCATGACCGGATTGTTAAAATGGTTTTACAAACAAACTGATCCGGAAACACCAAAGCAGGAAATTCATCAGCTGCGCTTGGAGAGCGATGACCAGGCAGTCAAAATCATCACCATCCACAAAAGCAAAGGTCTGGAATTTCCGGTGGTGTTTTGCCCATTTGCATGGGGTACCAGTCGGGTTGCCACAGAAGAATTTATTTTTCATGATGTGCAGTCGGATAATCGCATTACGTTGGATTTGGGCTCGGCAGACAAGGAAGATCATTGGGTTCAGGCCCGAAATGAACAGCTGGCCGAAAATCTGCGATTGCTGTATGTGGCCGTTACCCGAGCCGTGCAGCGGTGCTATTTGGTCTGGCCGCGGGTGCGCACAGCCGGTAGCAGTGCACTGGCATACTTGATTCATGGCCGCAATGTAGCCAATAGGCTTGAGAATACTAGTGATATCGGAGCAGAGGTACAAAGACATTTTTCAAATCTAGACCCGCAAAGGTATTTGGCCGATCTGCACCATCTCCATCAAAGATCGCAAGGATCTATTTTACTATCGCCATTGCCTGAGAAACGCATCAGCATGCAGCCGCCAAATTCGATAGATCCAACTAAATTCCGGGCCAGGCGATTTACCCGGCAAATAAATAAAAACTGGCGCGTGACTAGTTATTCGTCCCTTGTTTCACATACAAGACCGGACCAGGAGTTGCCCGATAGGGATGAAACAATAGGCTCTGCTGAAATGGAAAGGCACGCCGTTTCGACAGCGGAGCCGCTTTCTGAACAGAGTCGCGGGATCCCGGACCTGTACGCATTTCCCAAGGGCGTAAATAGCGGCATTTTCTTTCATGATATCCTTGAAAATCTTGATTTTTCAACGCCTGATAAAAATATTTGGCTCGATCTCGTCAGCACCAAAATATCAGCATATGGATTTGATCTTATGTGGGAACGCCCAATTGTAAGTATGCTCGATAATCTTTCCAATTTGTTTTTATCGCCACAAAATGCACCGTTTACCCTGTCTGATGTGGATAACTCTGCCCGCGTAAATGAGATGTCTTTTTATTTTCCCATAAGGCAGGTGACGCCAGGCACTCTCAGGGATGTATTTGCGGACTTTTCGGATCAGGCGATACGGACCGACTTTTCCCAAACCATGGAGCGCTTGACTTTTTCTCCGATAGCCGGGTTGATGATGGGCTTTTTAGATGTTCTTTTTTTACACGAGGAACGCTATTACATTGTTGATTGGAAGTCCAATTTCTTGGGTGATAAGGCGGAAGCTTACCTTAAAAAAAATTTAAATACGGAGATGCGCAAATCCTTTTACATATTGCAGTACCATTTATACGTTTTGGCTACGCATCTGCATCTGAAGATGCGGATGCCGGGCTATCACTATGACAAAAATTTCGGTGGTGTATTTTATATATTTTTACGCGGTATTAATGCGGCCAGAGGACCGAACTATGGTGTTTTTGAGGATCGGCCGGATGGCGCTTTAATTGATGCATTGGAGAAGGCATTGGTTCCGGAATAAATTTTCATGTCCAAACGTGAACGACCTGGCATGAAAGAAATTTTGTCACCCCATATCTTAAATGGTCATTTTACGTGAATGCATGAAAAATTATGAGAAACATGGATATCATCAGACAACTGGAAAATAGCGAGAAGTTTGCCGCCATCGATCGTCATTTCGCGACATTCATATTCAAACTGACCGATTATGCCGATCCAGTGCTGGCGCTATCGGCTGCGCTTGTCAGTCGCAGCACGCGCGAGGGTGATGTGTGTGTTGATTTGAATAAATATGCGGACGGAGTCAATGATTCACCCGGGAGTGCCGAAGATCATCTAAAATATCCTCATATTCAAAACTGGCGCCAGAGCCTTCAAACTTCTACGGTTGTAGGGGCACCAGGTGAATTTAAGCCGCTAATTTTGGATCATGAAAATCGACTCTACCTGCATCGCTACTGGCAGTACGAAAACAGCCTGGCAAGGTCCATCCAAATCAGAATTAAGCATGGGGCTGAAGGCGTGGCACCCGCGGATCTTTATCATATTCTTGCCGATATCTTTCCAGAATCCCCGGGCTCGGGAGCTGACTGGCAAAAGATAGCGGCCGCTGTGGCTGCTGTTAAAAATCTTTGTGTAATTTCGGGAGGGCCCGGGACCGGCAAAAGTTATACGGTTGCTCGCATATTGGCTACTTTGATCAAGCAGGCTCAACCGAATAAGTTGCGCATCGCTCTAACGGCCCCGACGGGTAAAGCAGCTGCCAGACTGGCTGAATCCGTTCAGGCCGCAAAGACAGGGCTGAAAGCAGATTCGGGGATCACAGCGTCAATCCCAATGACCAGCTACACCATTCATCGTTTACTCAAACCGATTAAGGGCACCCCAAGTTTTCGCTACAATTCGGAAAATCCATTACCCGTTGATGTCATCGTTGTGGATGAAGCCTCCATGGTGGATTTGCCGTTGATGTCCAAATTGATGCAAGCCCTGACAATAGAAACTCGGATTGTCCTGATGGGCGACCGGCACCAATTGGCATCTGTGCAGGCGGGATCCATCTTGGGAGACATATGCGGGCGAAAACAGGCAAACGGATATTCACAAGGTTTTGCCCTAAGTCTATCTTCCACGACCGGCATATCTGCAGAAAAACTGCAAGCGCCGGTGCCAATTACATCAGATATCCATGACAATCTCGTCTATTTCACCCATAACTATCGATTTGGGGAAAAAATTGGAATCAGCCGTTTGAGCGAGGCCGTTAATTTCGGTAATTCCGACATGGTGATAGATATATTGCAGAGTAATCACTATCCGGAAATCACCTGGATTCCAATGGAATCTCTCAAAGACCAGCAAGTCTTTTTAAGTCATCAAATTCAAACCCATTACAGCCGGTTGAATCGCATTGTCAATCCTGAAAAAGGGCACGACGCTCTGAACCGCTTCCGAATATTATGCGCTGTTAACCGGGGGTTTCTAGGTGTGGATCGATTGAACGAATTGAGTGGCATGACGGTCCAAAACGCGGGTCAATCAGAAGCAATGGAGCCTTTGCAGGAATGGTACAACGGTCGTCCGATTCTGATTACAGCCAACAATTATGAATTGGATCTGTTTAATGGCGATGTGGGTATTGCCTTACATCAAGCCACAGGCAAAACACACTTTCAAATTTATTTTGCGGAAGGTTCTTCAGGCAATATGCGTATGTTTACGCCTGATCGATTGCCGCAACATCAATCGGTTTATGCCATGACCATCCATAAGAGTCAGGGATCCGAATTTGATGAGGTTTTGCTGGTCCTACCCGACCAGGATTTACCCTTGCTTACCCGAGAATTGCTTTATACCGGTATAACACGCGCTAAACGAAATCTGTCGATTTTAGCATCGGAATCTGTTATAAGAAGCGCCGTGTCTCGGCGGATTGAACGAACGTCGGGGCTGCGTGATGCTTTATGGAATTAGTGGGTCCACAAACCATTTATTCGGAGAAAAAATCGAATGCGAAAAACAATCATAAAGGGTACAGGCCGATATGTACCTGAGCGTCTGGTCACCAATGATGATCTGTCTCAATGGATGGATACTTCGGATGAGTGGATCCAACAGCGTACCGGCATCAAGCAGCGTTATTGGATACCGGAGGAAGGTCGCGTGGGCGCTTCTGATTTGGGGCTCAGGGCTAGCCAGATCGCATTGGAAAAAGCGCAGTGGCAACCCCAGGATATTGACATGATCATTTTCGCCACCTTAAGTCCGGATGTCTTTTTTCCGGGTTCCGGCTGTTATCTGCAACATAAGTTAGGATTATCAGACACGCCTGCCCTGGATATCCGTCAACAGTGTACCGGATTTCTTTATGGCTTAGTGACGGCAGACGCTTATATACGCAGTGGTCTTTACAAGCGGGTACTGCTGGTCGGAGGGGAGGTGCACAGCACGGGTCTGGATATCTCTACTCAGGGTAGAGATGTGGCCGTAATATTCGGGGATGGTGCCGCTGCCGTTTGTTTGGAAGCAGTGGATTCCGATGAAAATGTTGGACTGATCGCTTCGCTTTTACATGCTCAAGGTGAGTATGCCGAGAGTCTATGGACTGAAGCACCGGCATCCAGAGAAAATCCGCGTATTGACCCGAACATGCTGGATGAGAACCGTCATTTTCCGTTCATGGATGGCAAAACCATTTTTAAGCTGGCTGTTAGACGATTGCCGGATGTTACCATGAAAGTCTTGAAACAAGCCGGGCTTACCCTCGAAGATGTCGATCTGATCATACCCCACCAGGCCAATCTGCGAATCAACCAATTCTATGCCCAGGCCATGAAGCTGCCGGAGGGGAGGGTCTACAACAATATTCAAACTTACGGCAATACTACGGCCGCCTCCATACCGTTGGCCCTGGACGAAGCTCTAGAAAAAGGGATTGTTGATAGCGGCAGTACGCTACTTTTTCTGGGCCTTGGGTCCGGGGTTACATGGGGGGCCTGCCTTTATAAAGGATTGTAGGTTTTGAGAGGGGAGGATAGGCGGGGCCGCAATATGTAGGCAGTAAGCAGGAATCTGACACCCATAAATTCAAGAAACAAAATAAAACCAATAGAGTGGTGAAGCCACTCTCATAATAAAAAAATGGGCTGGTTGCATTCGAAGGGAATGCAAC
>CAYVMI010000033.1:0-66589 GCA_964452555.1 uncultured Desulfobacterales bacterium | reverse complement strand
GTACGGTAATGAAGCGAAAAATGAAAAAAAGAGGTGTCCAGGAAGGAGATTATCGCGACTGGCAGGCTATCCGATCCTGGGCGCTGGAAATTCATTCTAAATTGGTTTCATAAATCGTACCTGCGATTTTATTCTAATCCAAAATCCGCTCCAGATCTGCTATCAGGTCGTCGGCATCCTCCAGCCCGACGGAAAACCGGAACAGGCCTTCCCCGGCCATGGCCTTGAATTTTTCCAGCTCCTGCCCCTCAAGCCGGTAAGATGAGTTGATCAGGTCCGCCGTCTCCATCAGACATATCAAACTGCGGTGATGACCCAGGGAAACCGCATAGTGGATTACCTCAAGTTCCTTCATCATGCGGGCGGAATCCCGTTGGGGCTGGTCGGTGACAAAACTGATCATGCCGGAGAAATTCTGCATCTGCTTTTTGGCCAGGTCATGCTGGGGATGGGAGGGTAAGCCCGGGTAGAGAACCCGGACCACCCGCGGGTGGTTTTCAAGATAGGCTGCCACCTTGAGGGCATTTTCCTGGTGAGCACGCATACGCAGCGGCAGGGTGGCCATACCCCGCATGATCAGCCAGGCATTGAAAGGGCTAATGGTGCCGCCGTAATGGATCAGGCCTTCACCGCGTAAGGGGCCTATCAATTCCTGACGTCCTGCCACGGATCCCCCCAGAGCATCTCCGTGTCCGCCGATGTATTTGGTCAATGAGTGCATAACCAAGTCGGCGCCCAGATCCAGCGGCTTGGTGGCAACCGGTGTGGCAAATGTCGAGTCCACAACCAGAAGGGCGCCTCGCTGATGAGCCATGTCTGCGGCTGCTTTTATATCCGTGATTTGCAAAAGCGGATTGGATGGCGACTCTGTCCAAATCATTTTGGTATTGGGTTGAATGGCGGCCTCTATATCCGCCAGTGAGCTGGTGTCAACCGGAGTCGCTTCAATGCCGAAGCGGGGCAGGGTGTCGCGCGCAACTTCGGCGGTTCCCGGATAGTTGGTATTGCTGATTACCACATGATCGCCGCGACTGAGAAGGCTCAGCAGAATTGAGCTGGAAGCTGCCATCCCGGAGGAAAACGCCGCGCAGGATTCCGCATTCTCCAGGGCTGCCAGTTTAACCTCCAATTGCGTATTGGTGGGATTGGCCCAGCGGGAATAGATCAAGGGTGAATCCGGTTGAAGATTGTTGGCCGAGAAACTTAGAGCTTCTTCCATAATAAAGGTACTGGACATGCAAATCGGGGGCGCGGAGGCTTTGCCTTGTTTTCGGGGTGATTCTCCGGCATGGATGGCCTTGGTTTGAAGGCCGTGGGATTGCTTGATGCTGCTCATTTAATTTCCTCCAGGTGACTGTAATCCAATTTAAAATATAAAAGGACTTATCAACAATTTAAAGGATTGAACCCGTATTTCCTCCTCTCTCAATCCCTCCCGCAAGGGGAGGGAAGTTGAGCCCCTCCGCCTTGATATGGGAAGCCGGGTGAGGGTGAAAAACCGATTGCTTGTACCTTCCTTGGAATAGGAGCGACGGCCTTTCGCCCTGCGGCGAAAGGTACGCGTTATCATTAAATCGTGGAACACGATTTAATTTCAAGACTCATTCGCCGATTGTAACAGACAATGCAGCAGCACATTGCCCCCGGCTTCAC
Organism: uncultured Desulfobacterales bacterium; assembly: GCA_964452555.1. Classification (GTDB taxonomy): domain Bacteria; phylum Desulfobacterota; class Desulfobacteria; order Desulfobacterales; family B30-G6; genus B30-G6. Next base: position 64,936 of record CAYVMI010000033.1, on the reverse strand, counting down.
AATCCTCCCAGGTGGTATTTTCGACTTCGACATGGCTGCGGCCCCCGATGCTGGGAACAAAAATCATGGCGGTGGGGGCGATTTGATTCATGTAGCTGGCATCATGGCCGGCACCGCTGACCATATGGAGGTTGGCATAGCCGAGTTCGTCGGCAACATTCAGGACGCGCTGCACCAGGTTTTCATCAAAGGGGGAATGTTCCACCCGCCACGTTTCTTCGATGCGGATGGGACAGCCGCGGTTTTGGGCAATGGCCTCGAAATCCTGGCGCAACCGCTCCCAGGCTTTGATGGCATGATCGTCATCCCAAGATCGGATATCGACGGTGAAATGGACTTTGTCGGGAATGATGTTGCGTGAGTTGGGATAATTCTGAATTTCGCCCACCGTGGCCACCATGTTGCCGCCCATGTCATCCGGCAGATGGTTGACCTTGAGGATCATTTCCGCCGCCGCGCACAGGGCGTCGTGGCGTCCCTCCATTGGTGTCGGGCCCACCTGATTGGCTTCACCCTCCAGATAGATATCGTACCAGTGCAGGCAGAGAATGCCTTTGGGGGCACCGATGAGTTTGCCTTCGCGTTCCAGCATGGGGCCTTGTTCGATATGGTATTCATAATAGGCATGCACCGGCCATTTTTGGGCGGGCATTTCTCCTTTGTAGCCGATGCGCATCAATTCATCTTCAAACCGGGTGCCATTGATGTCGGTGCGATCATAGACCCAATCCCGATCCAGAGCACCGGCCCAAACACCGGAGGACACCATGGCCGGAGCAAAACGGGAGCCTTCTTCATTGGTCCAATCGACAATTACGATGGGCCGTTTGGTTTCGATGTCGTTTTCATGCAGGGTTCGCAGCACTTCCAGGGGGCCCATTACACCCAATATGCCATCGAAACGTCCACCTTTGGGTTGGGAATCAATATGGGAACCACTCATAACCGGGGGAAGGCTGTCATCCGAACCGGCCCGGCGGCCAAATATGTTACCCATTTCGTCGATGGTAACGGTGAGGTCGATTTCCTTGAGCCATTTAACGAAGAGATCCCGGGCGGTTTTGTCTTCGTCGGTGAGGGTAAGTCGCTGAACACCGCCGCCTGGTGTTGCGCCGATTTTAGCCATTGCTTCGAGCGTCCCCTGCAGCCGCTTGCCATTGATGCGTAGATCTTTATCATTCATTCTTGGGCCTCCATTCTACATGTTCTATTGTAATCGATATGTGGTTGTTTTACTTTGTTATTCATATGTTGATATGGATTCGAATGTACAATCAGGCTATTAGGCTGTAGGCTGTAGACTATAGGCTGTTATTGGCTGAAAGCCTTTGACGTTTAGCAGCCTATAGCCTACAGTCTAAAAAGCTACAGCCTAATGTTTTCCTTGAACCCATTTATGTCAGTTAATGACATCTATGTGTCTGGTAAAATTATGGCAACAGCCACTAAACGTTGAACCTGACGCTCATAATATCCCCATCCTGAACCTTATAGGTCTTGCCTTCCAGCCTGACCGTGCCTAATTTTCGGGCAGCGGCATATGTGCCGGCATCCATCAAGTCCTTATAGGACACAACTTCGGCGCGGATGAATCCCTTTTTCATATCCGTATGAATCACGCCGGCCGCATCATCGGCCAAGGTGTCCTGGGTGATGGTCCAGGCCCGCACTTCGTCTTCACCGACCGTGAAAAATGAGATCAGACCCTGGAGTTCATACGATCCATGAATTACCCGATCCATGGCCGAGGCCGTGATGTTAAATTCGTTCAGGAACTCCTCGGCATCCGCTTCCGTCATTTGGGACAATTCCTGCTCGAGCTTGCCCCGGATCACCAAACAGTTTTCCTGATCCGTAAGGCTTTTGATTTCCGGCAACTGGTCATCTTCATCCTCATTGTTAAACAAAACCAGCATGGGTTTGGCCGAGAGGAAGGCAAAGCCCCTAAGCAGGGGGGAGGCTGCCACCTGTTCCAGCTTTCTTAAGGGGATTTCCTGTTCCAAAGTTTCAAGACAGGTTTGCAGCAAGGCCAGTTCCTCAGGATCGGCTTTTTTGCCCCGCTTCCCATCAAGCTGCAGGCGCTCCAATCGTTTTTCAACCACGACCAGATCCGCCAGGATCAATTCCTGATCCAGGCGTTTAAAATCTTTGGGCGGATTGGCGGCTTCCTGTCCGAAAGACTTGAAATTACGGAGAATATGAATAAGCGCATTGCAGTCCCGCGCCTGGGTCCAAATGGATTGTTCCTTTTTGGCTTCCAGGGCACTTCCACTTGTGCCCGGGAGATAATAGGCCACCTGGGCATATATGGTTTTTTGGGGCTGATAGAGCTGACTCAATGTATCAACGCGCACATCCGGTACCTTTACGGTACCGATTCGGCCTTCAATTTTGGGGCCGGGATCTGATTGCTGCTTGGTTAAGGCATCAAAAACAGTCGATTTGCCGCTAGCGGCCAATCCCACAATGCCGAGTTTCATATGGTTACCATTTCCTTATAAAAGTTAGCTTAGATCTTCATTAAATTTGGCGTTTGCCACCATAGCAAAAGGTATCTGCGGCCACAAGTTTTAGATTCATCTGCCATGCCTTACCGACCAGATCGGTGAGCGTTGACCTGCTATTCAGGAGGTGCTACAATACCGGCATCATTCTGAATAAAAAATCGTGGCACAGATCTCTGGAGGTGCACTATGAACACATCCTGGCAAACTAAATGGCATCGGTTGCTGCTGCTCATTGCAGCTATTTTGATGCTGACATTGGCGGGGTGCGGCGAGAACGATTCAGACGGCGACGACGATGATGACGCGCCCACAATTCCGCCGGCCTATACCCTGGCTCCGGATTTCAGCAGTATGGGCGGAAATCGTGCCAGTGGCGCCGCGATGGACCGGATCGCACCGGCGGAAGCACTCAAGCTGCCCAAGACAGAACCCGACGAGATTACGATTCAAGGCAGCTGTTCCCAGGCCAATTATACCCACGCAGCATTTCAGGTCGGCTTTTGGAACACGGCCTTGTGGGTCACTTTGGCGGTACCATCCTGGTCTTTTGTGGAGGCCTTTAACCATGAGCCCGTGCTTCAAAATGATGGCTCCTGGATCTGGTCCTATGATGTAAATATATTCAACGTCATATATACCGCCGAACTGCATGGCGCCTTTGAGGACGGAGAAGTCCAATGGCGCATGTATATCACCAAACAGGGGGAATACGCGGATTTTCTCTGGTACCGGGGCACTTCCAATCTTCCGGCGACGGCGGGAACCTGGACGCTCAAGAATAATCCCACAGATGACGAAGACTGGATCGGCATCGAGTGGAGCCGGAGTGTCGCCAACCAGACCTGGCAGGTTACATACACAAACATCCGCACGGGCGATACCAATGAAGGCGGATTCATCGAATACGGTGTGGATGCAGACACCGATTATAATGCCTTCTACGACATCTACAACGCCGTGGGCGACAACCTCGTGGAAATCGATGCCAATACAAGCTCAGACGAAGGGCGGGTGAGGAACCAGGCCCATTTTGGTGATGATCTTTGGCGGTATTGGGATGGCGACCGCTGCGATACGGTGGCACCATAAGCTATAAGATTTAAGCTATAAGCCCTAAGCAATCAGCAGCTGAAAGCTCACCCCTGAATGCTTAGGGCTTTTTTGTGCCGTGCCGGTGGGATATTTTTTCAAACATTTGGGCCAGACCAGCGGCCAGGGTATAGACGGACCGGATATTGAGGTTCTGGTCTGCGGTGTCGTCGAAAAAAAGGTTGAGACTCGAAGCCAGGCCGTCTTCCGGCAGCCAATAGCAGATCATCACAGGAACCAGCGGCAGGGGATGCAGGACAACGGATATATCTGATTCAAACTGCCGGGCCACCTTCTTACCGCTGAACATGTGAGTCAGATCATCAAAGAGATCTGTATAGGCGTCGGCAATCTGCTTGATGGGTTCCTCGCAGCGCTTCTGAAAAAGGCCGTAGAACTCCTTGCCGCCCTGCAGCTCCCGCAGGGATACCCAGTTGCCCGTTGGGGCGACCCCTTTTCCTTCGAGTACATAATTTAAAAATGGAATGGCCACCCAGGGATTGACATGGATCTCGGTGGAAATATTTCCGGAGGCATCCACGCTAAAGGCCTTACCCATAATTTTCAGATGCAGTCGATCATCCGTATACCCGGCCCCAAGACGGTCGGCTGCCTCCGCCAGATTGGCTTTCGAGATTTCGGCTTTCAGGATTTCCAGGTATTCGTAACGGCTATCTTCGGGTGTGGGCTGCCCATCGGCATCTCCTGAAAATTTCCGAATGACCTCGTCATTCAAATAGGGACATGCGCTCAGATCCCGGCGTCCGGTATAAACGGATCCGGCAAAAGCCAGGCAGGTTTGATCGCCGCATTCACGGCAGTTTGATTTATTCAGATGCTGGAAAATTTCCATGGCACTTTTGGGAGGGGGCATTTTGTGCTCCTGTCGCTCAAGATCTAATATGTTTTGCTCAACTGTTTAAATTATCGTGTATAAACTTGGTATGATTCGTTATATAAAGCAAATATAATTTTAAAAACATCGAACATCGAACATTCAACATCGAACGTCGATTTATTAGAAGTCAGGAATCAGAATTCAGAAGTTAGCTCTTTGCTCATAGTGGTTGGCACTATGGTAGCCAATAGCAGGGTGCTAAGGGTTCACAACAGTTGAACGCTCAAAAGTCTAATAGCCTAACAATCTCCAGCATGATCAAGTCCTGAATAATAGTCGTCACCTTAAAAGCATATTACCACCTCACCAGGACCGCCATTAATACAAAACCGTTCTGCCTGCCGCCCCATTGTCATTCCCTCGGAAGAGGGAATCCAGACGAAACGGTCAGCTCTTCCTGCTATTCCCATGAAAGCTTGTCCCCTGGGAGGAGGGGATGGGAATCTGGTAAAGGCAATCGGCTATCAGCTAAAGGCTTATCCTGGATCCCCTTTTTCAAGGAGATGACAGCCGAAGGCTGGGACAATAAGGAACATGAGGCTGGAAGCTGTAAACCGATTCCTGTAACTCGAATCTCGGAACTTGTAGCCCGAAACCTTATCTCCTGAATTCTGACTTCTGTCTCCTCATGTGAAAATCCGGTGCTGAATGCTCCTTATTAAGATTTATTTAGTCGGAACTTACAAGCGATCTTAATAATGATAAGTTCCTCTGATCCCAATCAATATCGCCTTCTTTTTTAGCTGTTTCAAGTAGTTTAGGTTTGTGTGTGAGCCGGGGATCATTCAGGATCAATTTAAAGGCATCCACACCGATATGCCCCTGGCCGATATGGGTATGGCGGTCCACGCGCGATCCCAATTCTTTTTTGGAATCATTGATATGGATTGCCTTCAGCTTGTCCAGCCCCAGGATTGTATCAAAATCCTTCATGGTTTTTTCATAGGCTTCCCGGGTGCGGATATCGTAACCGGCCGCAAAGATATGACAGGTGTCCAGACAGACGCCGACCTGATCCTTTTGCTCGATTGCATCGATGATTGCGGCCAGCTGCTCAAAGGTATGTCCCAGGCCCGATCCCTGGCCGGCGGTGGTTTCAAGCAGCAGACCGGTGGTGATCCCGGTGGTCTCCGCAAAGATTTGATTGATACTGGCAGAGATTTTTAAAAGACCGGCTTTTTCTCCGCTGTCCATGTGCGCACCCGGATGGAGCACACAGTGAGGTATGTCCAGCATGGATGCGCGCAGCAACTCTTGTTGCAGTGCACTATACGACATATCATGTTTTTTTGGTTCCGGTGATGCCAGATTGATCAGATAGGAAGTATGGGCGGCAATGGATCCGATGCCGGTTTCGGTGACAGCTGCTTTAAAGCGCGCGGCTTCATCCGGCGTAATGGTACGTTCTTTCCAGGTGGTTGCATTTTTGGTGAAGATCTGCAGGGCATTGCAGCCGTACGCTGCGGCCTGGTAGACTGCATCGTGAAGGCCCTTGGCAATTGAGAAGTGGGCACCCAGCAGAAGCTTGTTTATTGAGTTTGTTGAGTTCATTGAGTTTGTTATGTGTTTTTAGTTTGTTGTGATAATACTGCTATAAGGCTGGGATGCCGGGACGCCTGGAAGCTACTAATAGCTTATTGCTCATAGTTACCCTCCAACCCTTCAATCCACCAACCCTTTTTATTATCCTTCAATGTTCAATGTTGGATGTTGGATGTTCGATGTTCAAAAGTTACCCCTTCACCCCTTCACCCCTTCACCCCACCACCCCTTCAAACCTCCAATCCTAATATGATTAACAGATCAAAATCATACGATTTTGTCAGGCGAATTACATAGCCTTCTCAATGGACAACCCGGGCATTTCGGCTTCCTAGCCTGACAAAATTCCCGACCAAAATAAATCAGATGCAAAGAGAAGTCACTCCAGGCACGTCTGGGCATCTGATCCATGAGATCGAATTCAATTTTGACGGGATCGGTGTGCTCGGTTAATTGAAGGCGGCGCGATATTCTGGCCACATGCGTGTCCACGACGATTCCCGGTAAATTGAAAGCCGCGCCCAATACGACGTTGGCTGTTTTACGGCCGACACCGGGAAGCTTTACAAGCGCCTCCAGCTTATTCGGGACGTGACCTTTATGGTCAGCCAGCAAGGCCCGGGCGCAGCCTTGGATGTTTTTGGCTTTGTTGCGATAAAAACCGGTGGATCGAATCAGGCTCTCGATCCGGGATAAGGGGGCCTTGGCAAATGCGCCGGGGTTCGGCAATGCTTTAAACAAACTCCCGGTCACTCTATTGACCTGCTTATCCGTGCATTGTGCTGATAATATGGTTGCAATCAGCAATTGGAAGGGGTTCTCATGATCAAGCTGGGTCTTGACTTCCGGGTAGGCGGTTCTTAGTATTTTACGGATCTTGTCGGTACGTTTGCGGTCTTTTAGCATTGTTAGGCTTTCTTTACGGTCGAAATACCGGCCTTCTAAACCTGTGCTTCGACTGCGAGTATGTGTTTGCCTGTGAAATTTGACGCAGGCTATAGGCTGAAGCCTTTTAGGCTGTAGGCTAGCCTACAGCCTTCGGGGTATGGTTGCCTAATCTGCAGTATTAATCCAATCGCTGTCCAGAATATCTACTCACGGCGATTCTAGTAAACAAAGTGCTTATGAATAGCAATGATAAAAAAGGTAGAGGGCTGGGTCTCTGCTCCGGCGGTCTCGACAGCATGCTGGCCGGACTTATTTTGCGAGAACAAGGGCATTCGGTGGAATGGATAACTTTTGAAACACCCTTTTTTTCGGCAGAAAAGGCCAGAAACGCGTCCCGAATCACGGGAATTCCCCTGATGGTTCAAGACATTACCCAACCTTACCTGGAAATGTTGAAAGCGCCCAATTGCGGCTATGGAAAATACATGAACCCTTGCTTGGATTGCCACGCCCTCATGTTTCGCATGGCCGGCGAGGTGATGCAGGCCAAAGGGTTTGATTTTCTTTTCAGCGGCGAGGTCATGGGGCAGCGTCCCATGTCGCAAACGCGTCCATCCTTACGCTACGTGGAAAAAAATTCGGGATTTGACGGATATATTGTGCGGCCGTTGAGCGCCAAAAGACTCGCAGCGACGATTCCGGAGAAAGAAGGTTTAATCGATCGGGAGGCCTTGCTCAACATCGCCGGCCGTTCCAGGAAGGAGCAGATTCGGCTTGCAAAGGAATTCGGCATTACCAAATATCCGGCACCGGCAGGAGGCTGTCTGCTGACGGATAAGGGCTATTCCAATCGTCTGCGGGATCTGTTTGCGCACCAAAAAGACTATGCTAAAAATGAACTGCACATGCTGCGCTACGGGCGTCATTTAAGGATCAATCCGGATGCCAAAATAATCGTTGGCCGCACCCAAAACGATAATGAAAATCTAAGCAAGTATTATCGGCCAACCCAAGACACACTCATCAAAGTCCGTAATTATCCCGGCCCGTTGGTGCTGATTCCCAATGGGGCCGCCAAAGAAGCAGTGCTCCTGGCGGCTTCCGTATGCGCCGGTTACAGCAAAGCGCCTGCCGATATGCCCTGCCAGGTCAGAATAACGAACCCTCAGGGTCGTGAGACTGTGACCGTATTGCCCTTGCCGGCCAAGACGGTCAGCAAATACCTCATAAGGTAATGCGCTTATCCACAACCTCAAGCGATGCTCCAGCGAGCGGAATTAAATTTGCTTGAGCTTTATGGATATTAAGGCGATTTTACTGTTGCACGACGCTGAAATATATTCCGACTGGTTCAACTTACATGAATTGTCAACATCTTGTGGTTTTTTTGATTTCTTGATATTGTCCTTTTTATCTGAGGCGGTCTACAACTTATCTCGAAAAAAGGTTTCGGTCCTCTGACATGGGATTAGCCAGATGAAAGCGGAGCATCCACGTAATACATGACTATTTTAGCCATTTTGCTCTGCTGCCGGAAGGAAATAGATAGCTTGTAAGCAAAAATCAGAACCGCCGCTCTCCACCTATCCATCGAGTCCGCTTCTATTGTCAGTTTGTCAGTTTCCAATAGCTACACTGTGCTTGAAGGTAGCATTGCTTACAATAACGCAAGAATTATAAACCCAGTCATTTTGTGTTCAGAAACTAGATATGGATTAAAGGAAACACACCCCTTCACTATTTGCAGACTGTATTGCACCCCAGAGGATCAATATGAAAAATAGTACCCGGCTCTTTTTCGGACTCTTAATAATTTTTGCTAGCGAAAATATTTTTATAAATTCGACTGCATTCGCCCAAAACAAGAATGTCTTAATTCTTCATTCTTATCATCAGGAATATCCTTGGACCAGCTCTGAAAATAAGGGTTTTACCCAGACCCTAATAAAGAGCTATTTATCTGGGAATATCAATTTTTCAACTGAATATCTGGATACTAAAAGAACGGTATTTAACAGGGAATACACAGATTTTTTCTATCATTACCTAAAACAAAAATATGCTCACTACTCACCGGACTTGATTTTTTGTAGCGATGATAATGCTCTCAGCTTCCTTCTAAAATTCAAACAAAGGTTGTTCGAATCCGTTCCGGTTGTTTTTTGCGGCGTAAACAATTTTGACATTCAATATGATTTAGACCGAGAACAATATACCGGCGTTTTTGAGAAAAAAGAAATTATTCCGAATTTATCCCTGCTAAATCAAATTACGTCTAATCCAGGCAAAATCTTGTTTTTAGGTGATAGCTCATCTACCCATCAAGCGATCGCGCAAACGATCATTTCCGATATGGCATCTCAATTTCCCGAGATAAAATATGAAATATTAGCAAATGATAGCCTCTCATTTCTAATCAAACAGTTACAGTCGTACCAAAAAGGTATCATCTTTCTAACGACTATCGGTGGAATAAAAGATCAAAACAACGTCGTCCTGCCGCTTAAAAGCACGCTCCGAGCCATTGTAAACGCCGGCAATTATATAATCATAAGCATGGAGGATGTTTACCTGGAGCAAGGGATTCTTGGAGGTTACGTGACAAACGGTCATTCCCAGGGCACCGAAGCTGCTAAACTTGCTGTTGAAATTCTTCAAGGCAAATCACCGGCATCAATCCCCTTGGTCGTGGAGAGTCCCAACCAGTATATGTTTAATTTCCCTCAGCTAAAAAAAATAGGATTTGCTATTTCCAAATTGCCTGAAAATGCAATTCTTTTAAACAAACCACAATCTCTTTACGATATGTATAAATATAGAATTTGGTTGGCGATTCTATTTATTATTATACAAACACTCATTATTCTTGCCCTGATGCAAAACATCCACAAACGCAGAATAGCGGAAACATCGCTAAAAAAATCCCATCATGACCTGGAAGAAAGAGTGACCCAGAGAACCTTGGACCTAACTGAAATCAATAAAAACTTGAATAGTGAAGTTAAAGAACGTCAGCAGGCCGAAAAAAAGCTTGAATCCCAGAATCAACTTATGAGCACGCTCCTGGAAAATTTGCGTGTGGGGGTTTTCATGGTTGAGGCACCAACCGGCAATCCGCTTTTGGCTAACCGGCATGCTTTGAATTTACTTGGCCGCGGTATCATGAATAGTGCTGATAAGACAAACCTCGCCGAGGTTTATCAAGCGTTTAAACTTAGTACAGGGGAATTATACCCTGCAGACGAAATGCCGATTGTAAGAGGTATTTCTGGCGAAGCACATTCTATAGACGATATGATTGTTGTCCACCCTGACGGTAGCCAAGTTTTCCTGGAGGTATTTGGAAGCCCTGTAAAAGATAAAGATGGCACCGTGATAGCCAGTCTGGTCAGCTTTATAGATATAACCGACCGCAAATTGGCAGAGAAAAAGAAAATCAGACTAGAGGAAGAACTCCAGAAGGCCCAAAAAATGGAATCCATTGGCACATTGGCTGGTGGAATTGCCCACGATTTTAACAACATACTAGCATCCTTACTGGGATTTACAGAATTAGCACTTGATGATGCCACCAAAGGAACACCCTTGGAGGAAAATCTTCAGGAGGTGTATACGGCAGGAATACGGGCCAGAGATCTGGTCAAGCAGATATTGGCATTTGCACGACAGTCCGACGAGGAACTAAAGCCGATCCGGGTTGATAAAGTCACCAAAGAAGTCCTCCAATTTATAAGATCCTCGATTCCCACCACGATTGAAATCAAGCAGGACATTGAATCTAGTTCATTGATCATGGGCAATGTCACCCAAGTTCATCAAATACTGATGAATTTATGCACCAATGCCGCTCATGCCATGGAGGATACAGGGGGCACTCTAAACGTTAGCCTGAAGGATATCTTGGTTGATGATGCGGAAAAATGGGAAAAGTTGGATTTAAAACCTGGAAACTACATCGAGTTAACGGTATCAGATACCGGCTGCGGCATTGCACCGGATATAATCGACGCTATTTTTGAGCCGTACTTTACCACCAAGGGTGTTGCTAAAGGTACGGGGATGGGCCTGGCTCTGACACACGGCATAGTTGAAACATATAATGGTAAAATAAACGTTAACAGCAGTGAAGGCAAGGGAACCACTTTTAGAATCTATTTGCCTGTTACCACCAAACGGAAAGCCGACAACCTTTACGTATCGGAGGCACTACCCACCGGTACAGAACGTATTCTGTTTGTTGACGATGAAGCCCCGATTGCTAAAATGGGCAGCCTGATTTTGGAGCGTTTGGGTTATGCGGTAACAACCAGAACCAGCAGTGTAGAGGCCAAGGAACTATTCAGATCAAAGCCATATGATTTCGATCTAGTCATTACCGATATGACGATGCCGAATATTACCGGAGACATCCTGGCTGCCGGGTTAATGAATATAAGACCTGATATTCCTGTTATTATGTGCACGGGTTACAACAATAAGATATCCGAAGAAACCGCAGCTGAAATCGGTATTAAAGCCTTTGCATACAAGCCGATTGTGAAAGCTGATTTGTCCAAAACAGTTAGAAAAGTCTTGGATGAGGTCAAAAAGTAAAATTTGGTATGATTCTCCTATGCCTGATTTCAAGTCTTCTGTCTGGAATCCGTCGCAATAATTTTAAATATAATTTATTGATATTTAAGACTATACGTATTTTTCCTTCCGATCCAGCCATTCCTTAAAATAATTATGTTCGTCACGTTCTATGAAATGATTTTTCTTTTCAGGTGATCGAAAACCGGCTTGTCAGGGCGAAGCTCGAAGAGCGAAGACTGAAGGGTTTCAGATTTTAAGAATTCAAAAGGATTAAAACCTTAACAAATTAATTCTATTCTGAAAATCTGTAACGCTCACCTTGAAAAGCGCGGAGTTGGCCGCAGGCCGCCAATATATCCTGTCCCTTGCTCCGCCGGATCATGACGGTGTAATGCTCGTCAATCAATATATCCTGAAATTTCAATATCGTTTCCTCTGAAGGGCACGCATACGGACTGCCATCATAAGCGTTGTAAGGTATCAAATTGATTTTGGCTTTAACCGGCTTGAGAAGTTTAGCCAAGGCATGGGCGGTTTCCGGAGAATCGTTGACACCTTTCATCAGAATATACTCGACGGTAATTTTTTTGCGATTCTTGAGGGGATAGTCCCGGCAGGCAGCAATCAGCGTTTCAAGGGGGTATTTTCGATTGATGGGCATCAATCGACTGCGGGTTTGATTATCCACTGCATTCAAAGAAACCGCCAGATTGACCTGGGTATCAAGACCCAATTCGGGCATACGTGAAGCCAGACCGGCGGTGGACAGGGTAATGCGCCGGTTTGAGAATTTCAGCCCCACGTCGCTGTCGGTGATGACAGCCAGAGCCTGGATGACGTTGTCATAGTTTGCCAAAGGTTCGCCCATACCCATAAAGACGATATTCGTGGGGGATTGGGATCCGGCGGTTAGATGACAAATATCCCGAACCTGGGAAATAATTTCGCCCGGACTCAAATTGCGAATCATGCCGCTACGGGCTGTCAGGCAGAAGCGGCAGGCCTGGCCGCAACCCACCTGACTGGAGATACAGAGCGTGTGATGCTGTTTTTCCGGTATGAGCACAGATTCGATCAGATTTCCATCCGTCAGCTCAAACAAGTATTTGCGCGTTTTATCTTTTGATGTCGCTACTTCTTTTACCGTCAGGCGTTTGCTGATGAAATTTTGGCTCAATAATTCACGGGTTTTTTTCCCCAGATCGGTCATCTGATTGAAATCATCAACCTGGTGGAGGTACAGCCACTTGAACACCTGGTCGGCCCGAAAGGAACGGGTTCCATGCTTTGCAAACCAATCCGCCAATTGCCTGCGGCTGAGATCCTTGATTTCGGGTTTAAGTCTGGTTTGTTTCATGCGGCCTATTTACGTTTTCAGAACATTCTTTTGTTTTTTAAACATGATAACCGGATTTTGATTCAATGAAGCCATAATATCATAGAAATATTAACATATAAGATAGAGGGTTTTGATAAAAGGTCAACTTTAAAGCATGCAAATGTTGTAAATAAGGAGCGAACTCATCGTACGTTGAATGTTGACCGTAGCGGTTTAGAAGACGGAATTCAAAGGTTTGTAAACGGGTTGTGTGTAACAGCATTATAGCATTAAACATCCCGGCATCACAGCTGTCTACGGTTGTCATCCTCGAGAAATCGGGGATCCAGGAAGAGCCTTTAGCTGATAGCTTACTGTTTTTTCTGGATAGCGCTAAAGCTTCACTTCGTGCCCCTTTTCCAAGGGAATGACGGGAAGGGTAGAAGGTGGTTCCTGTGATCGTAAGAGTCTTTAAATGTGACAACTTTTAATCAGGACTTGACCGTACAACTATAAAGTTGATCTTTTTACAAAACCGTCATATTTGTTATTGACATGTTAGGGAGATAATACTAATTTTAACAGTTTAATAAAAGGAAGATAATCGTACCAATATAGGCGATTTCGATGTTTGACAACCTCAGTGACAAACTCAACCAAGCTTTAAAGAAGCTCAAAGGGCACGGGAAGCTATCCGAGAAAAATATCTCGGATGGATTGCGAGAAGTCCGGATGGCGCTTCTGGAAGCGGATGTGCATTATAAAGTTGTCAAACGCTTCATTGCGGATATCAAGGAACGGGCCCTGGGCCAGGAAGTTATGGGCAGCCTAACACCTGGCCAGCAAATCGTCAAGATTGTCAATGAAGAGCTGGCAACCCTGATGGGTGGGGAGCATCAAGAGCTAACTTTGAGCGGCACCCGTCCCATGTCGATCATGTTGGTGGGGCTGCAGGGATCGGGAAAAACCACAACCGCCGGAAAACTGGCTATATTTATCCGCTCCAAGGGATTTCATCCCTATTTGGTCCCGGCCGATGTATACCGCCCGGCTGCCATCGATCAGTTGACTAAATTGGGGGCCCAGCTGGATGTGCCGGTTCACCCGGCTACAGTCGATATGGATCCGGTTGATATCTGCCAGGCTGCCAGAGGGGCTGCCCAAAAAGCCGGGTGTGATACCTTAATCCTCGATACAGCCGGTCGGTTGCATATCGACGAAGAATTGATGGCTGAATTGCAACGCATCAAGTCAGCCGTCAATCCGTCGGACACGCTCCTAATCGCTGATGCCATGACGGGTCAGGACGCTGTTAATATCGCTCAATCTTTTGACGCGGCCCTGGATATTGGTGGGGTGGTTCTGACCAAGATGGATGGCGATGCCCGGGGCGGTGCGGCCATATCCATTAAAACGGTGACGGGTAAACCGATCAAATTCGTGGGTGTTGGCGAAAAATTGAGTGAGTTGGAGCCATTTCATCCGGAAAGGATGGCGTCCCGGATTTTGGGAATGGGCGATGTCCTGACCATGATCGAAAAAGCCCAGGCCGTTATGGATGAAGAAAAGGCGGTTGAGCTTGAAAAGAAATTACGTAAAAGCCAATTTAGCCTGGAAGATTTTCGGGACCAGATGGTTCAGATTCGTAAGATGGGATCTTTGTCGGATCTGATCAATATGATCCCCGGCATGGGCAAGGTCAAACAGCTCAAAAATCTTGAAGTGGATGAACACGAGTTTGTGCGAATTGAAGCCATTATCAACTCGATGACGCCCCAAGAACGCCAAACACATACCATAATTAACGGAAGTCGACGGAAAAGGATTGCAAAAGGCAGTGGAACTCGTGTACAAGATGTAAATAAGTTGTTGAAAAATTACAGCCAGATACTTAAAATGATGAAAAAGTTCAATAAAGGCGGCATGCGCGGCTTGGGTCGCGGGATGCTCCCTTTCTAAAGGAGATGTTTAATGGCAGTGAAAATTAGGTTGGCGCGGCATGGTGCCAAAAAACGACCATTCTACCGCATCGTTGTCGCAGATAGTGAAAGTCCGCGGGACGGACGGTTTTTAGAGTCCGTGGGCACTTATAATCCGTTAAAAGATCCGGCTGAGGTTACGCTCAAGACCGATCGGGTTAAATATTGGATGGAACAAGGGGCGCTTCCCTCAGACACCGTTAAAAGTTTACTGAAAAAGGAAGGTTTATTCGCGAGTCCGGCATAATATCGATACGCTAATTCTCAAGCTGCAAAGGAGATAGAGCGATGAGAGACCTGATTTTTTATATTGCCAAGGCACTTGTGGACCAACCCGACCAAGTTTCAGTTGAAGAGGTTGAAGGCAATCAAACCTCTGTACTGGAACTGAAAGTGGCCAAAGAGGATTTGGGCAAAGTTATCGGGAAGCAGGGTAGAACCGCACGGGCGATGAGAACGATTCTAAGTGCGGCATCGGCCAAGATTAAAAAGCGGACTGTCCTGGAAATTATCGAATAGTTTTGTGGATAACGCAAATCTCCTTTCCATTGGGAAGATTGTTGGTGCACATGGCATCAAGGGTGTTGTCAAAGTCTTCTCCTACGCTGAGTCGCTATCCAGATATCAATCTGGTATGCAACTTGTCCTGAAGGATTCCCTCGGCAACAGATTTGTACGTACGGTTAACTGGGCAAAACCGCATTCCAAAACCATACTGTTATCATTAGACGGCATTCAAGATCGCAGCCAGGCTGAGGCGCTCATCGGATCGGAGCTTTTGATTGAAAAAGCCGCGCTTGAAGATTTGGATGGGGACAGCTATTATTGGGACGACCTTCTGGGTTTGGCCGTATATAGCGTGAGCGGGGAATATATCGGTGAACTGACGGCCATCATCCCCACAGGCAGCAATGATGTGTATGTGGCCCGGCAACAAAGCTCGGGAACTCAGACCGAGGTTTTAATCCCGGCGCTGGCGTCGGTGGTTAAGGAAGTTGATCTGGATCGAAAAATCATGCGGGTGGATCTACCGGAAGGACTATAACGAAAGGGTTCAAGGGGTCAAGGATTCGAGGGTTCAAGGGATAAGCTATAAGCCGGAAGCAGTGGGCAGCTTTTGGCTAATATCTTACAGCTAATAGCTCAATGAACTTTACCGTTTTAACCATATTCCCGGAGATGTTCGATCTGTTTTGGCAACATGGCATCATCGGGAAAGCTGTAGCAAAAGGACGACTCGGTGTAAGCGTTATCAATATCCGAGATTTCGCCCAGGGCAAACACCAGGTTACGGATGACCGGCCTTACGGTGGCGGGTCCGGGATGGTTATGAAGCCGGAGCCATTGGCAGCGGCCATTCGAAGTGCCCGTCGTAGATCGCCAAATTTGCGGACGGTGCTGTTAACGCCCCAGGGCAGAAAGCTGGATCAGGACCAGGCGCAAACCCTGGCAGCGTCTGAAGGACTGATCCTGATATGTGGTCGATACGAGGGGGTTGACGAACGGATTAATCAGTCCTTCGTTGATGAAGAGCTATCCATTGGTGACTATGTGCTGATGGGGGGCGAACTGGCGGCCATGGTTCTCATGGAGGCAGTGGCCCGGTTAATTCCCGGTGTGCTGGGCAATGAAAATTCAGCCGCTTTGGATTCCTTTGCCGGGAATCTATTGGAACACCCCCACTTTACGCGACCGCCGGTTTTTGAAGGCGAAGCGGTACCGGAGGTGCTTCGTTCCGGCAATCATAAAGCTGTTGATCAGTGGCGGCTTGAAATGTCCCTGATTCGTACTTTTTTGAAACGTCCGGATCTGCTTAAAACAAAAAGATTGAGCCCACAGGATATTGATATCCTAAAAAAATGGTGCACAGACATTGAAAACATCATCGAGGCCCAATCTTCATTTGATACTGGTTCATTATCCGGTCCTGGGTAAAAATGGTGAGGTGATCGCCTCCGCCGTGACGAACCTGGACCTGCATGATATTGCCAGAACTGGCAGAACATATGGGGTTCGGTCCTTATACATTGTTACACCGGTTCAAGATCAATTAGAACTTGTTGACAAGATTGTATCGCATTGGGTATCAGGGGCAGGGTCAACTTATAATCCCAAGCGCAGGGAAGCCATGGCCATTATTCGGGTGCGCGATTCTTTTGATGCCGCCCTGAATGATATTACTGCGGAAGAAAATGGCACGCCTGTAACCATCGTGACCAGTGCACGCCATCACGTTGGTTGTACAGACATGGCTGCGATGCGAAAAAACATATGCAGCGGGCAGCCGATTGCCCTCATTTTTGGCACTGCCTGGGGTTTGCCGGATGATTTTATGAAGCAGGCCGATTATATTTTGGAACCCATAAAAGGGCCTACAGACTATAATCATTTGTCGGTTCGATCGGCAGCGGCGATCATACTGGATCGGCTATTGGGAGCATAAGCTTTGACGGTTTTGTAAAAAGCCCAACTTCTGTGTTATGCAATATTTTGCAATCATTCAACGTACAGTAAGTACGCCTCATGATTACAAAATTTACATGCCTTGAATTTGAACTTTTTACAAAGCCGTCGAATTCTGATTTTTACTGGTCATCAAATTTGAGCTATGAGCTTTGGGCTGGAAGCTGCTATTTGCTTACAGCTTAGTGCTTATCGCTTAAATCAAGAAAGAGATAAAAAAATATCATACTGGAGTTAATCATGGAAAAAATTAAACAGCTTGAAAAAGAAATCATGCGTTTGGATCTGCCCCACTTTGATCCCGGCGACACGGTCAAGGTCAATGTAAAAATTCGTGAAGGTGAAAAGGAGCGTATCCAGGCATTTCAGGGCGTGGTGATCAGCAAACGCAAGAATAAGGTTAATGCGTCATTTACGGTCAGAAAAGTATCCTACGGCATCGGTGTAGAGCGCATCTTTCCGTTAAACTCACCTGTCATTAATAACATTGAAGTAATTACCAATGGCAGGGTTCGACGTGCAAAGATTTATTATTTGCGAAAATTGAGAGGCAAGGCTGCCCGGATCAAGGAAAAGCGTTTCGCCCCTAAATAGCCAATTTTTAATTAAAAATGTATGAATAAAGACCTGTGGGCTTTCGAAAGCGCAGCTCGAAAAAGTGGTTATTTCCAAATTGCCGGTGTAGATGAGGCCGGTCGGGGTCCCCTGGCCGGCCCGGTTGTTTCAGCGGCAGTGGTATTGCCGGATTCATTTGATATCGATGGTATTGATGATTCCAAGAAGTTGAGTCCCAAAAAAAGGACGGAACTGTTCCCGCGGATTCAGGAATCCGCCCAGGCCGTAGGCGTGGGCATCGTGGATGCGCCAACTATCGACAGCATCAACATCCTCCAGGCAACGCTCCAATCCATGGCCATGGCCGTGGCCGATCTATCTGTAAATCCAGATTACCTGCTGGTGGACGGCATATTTGAAATTTCATTGCCCCTTCCCCAAAAGACGATTAAAAAAGGTGATTCGCGCAGCATGTCAATTGCTGCGGCTTCCATTATTGCCAAGGTTACCCGAGACCGCTTAATGGTCGAATATGACGACCTTTACCCACAATATGGGTTTGCAAAACATAAGGGTTATCCAACTAAAGCCCATAAAAAGGCGGTCCGTCAATTCGGTTGCTCGCCTATCCACCGCAAGAGCTATAAGGGCGTTAAGGAAACACTCGTATGACCCGGCAACGCCAACAAATCGGCCAAGCCGGTGAAAAAGCCGTTGTAAGCTATCTTAAAAAGAAGGCTTATAAAATTCTGGAGCAAAATTTTAAATGTCCGGTGGGGGAAATCGATATTATTGCTAAAGAGAAAAAGACCATTGTGTTTGTGGAGGTTAAAACCCGGCGTTCCCTGTCTTTCGGAAGCGCCCGGATGGCGATTACCCAAAAAAAGCAGCGGAAAATTTCCATGGCCGCTTTATACTATCTCAAAACCAACCACCAGATGGATCAACGCGCCCGGTTCGATGTGGTGACGGTACTCTCCACAGGTGAAGAAAACGCGATCGACCACATTCAGAATGCTTTTGAATTAGCCTACAAGTGAAGTAGCACAAAGTAAAAATAAATCATTACTTCAAGTAATAACCAGAAGGTTACCCAAAAGTTATAAGTGATCTAAAGTTATAAGTGAGCTAAAGTTGATGAATCGCTACGCTCTATCGTTTATAAATAAGATAGTATTCCTTAACTTTAGGCACTTTAGCTCATTTTAGTTCACTTTAGGCACTTTTGGTTATGAAAATATAATTTCTTCTATGGAAGAAGCAGGTGTGAGGCGTTCTGGCGGACACTTAATTAGAAATCCATTGCATAAAAACATCTAAACACTCTGGACACAACTGGGTCCCGCGGACGTCCTGCATAATCTGGAAGGCTTTTTCCTGGGATAGACCTTGACGGTAGGGACGATTGCTGGTCAGGGCGTGATAGGTATCAGCTACTGCGGTTGCCTTGGCCCAAAGTGGAATCTGCTTGTTTTTAAGACCATGGGGATACCCTTTGCCATCCAGGCGCTCGTGGTGATGCAGTATAATCGGGATCAAATCCTTGAGGGTATCGATGGGTGCCAGGATATTGGCGCCCATGACAGGGTGTTCTTTGATGGCGGCAAACTCATCTTTACTGAGCTTGCCAGGTTTTAGGAGAATGGCGTCAGGCACACCGATCTTGCCCAAATCATGTAGACCGCCTGCGATTCCCAGCAATTCCAGCTCTTCTGCCGACGCTCCCATATCAGCGGCCAATCCCTTAAGAATTTTCCCCACAGATTCGGAATGACCTCTGGTATAGGGATCGCGAGCTTCCAGTGCTTCAATTAAACTGGTGATACCGGCCAGCATCATGCGCCGCTCAGAATCCAGACGCTCCCGGTCCTTAATAAGCATCTGATATTGATCCGACAACAGCCTTTCGATTGTTATTACGAGCTGGTCAATGTTAAATGGCTTGGCCAGATAGGCATCCGCACCTTTTTGCAGCATGCGCTGCATGAGTGCCCGATCGGTTTTGGTACTCATCACCACAAAAGGTATGGCGGCATAGCGATCATCCGCCTGGACGGCTGTGCAAAATGAAATCCCATCCATTTTGGGCATTTCAATATCACTTAATATTAAATCCGGATCTTGCTCGGTAATCCTATCCAGGCCTTCTTGCCCATTTTGGGCAGTTACAACCTTAAATCCAGCCTCCGCCAGTCCTTTTTTTACGACACTGCGAATGGTATCCGAGTCTTCAACCACTAAAATGGTACGATCCTGTTTGAATTTCGATTTTTCAAGAACGTGTTCAACGGTTTCTTTCAACTCACTTTGGGCATCGTTTTTGGTTATATAGGCGGCGGCACCAACCTGGAATCCTTTGTCAATATCACGATCGGCATCCAGGGAGCTCAGAATGATTACAGGTATATGTTGAATTATTTCAGTATTTTTTATTTGACGACAGAGTTCATAGCCATCCATCAGTGGCATTTCAACATCGGTTACAACAAGATCAAATTCCTTGGAAAGCGCGAGATCATACCCTTCCTGACCGTTGGGGGCCTGGGTAATGACAGCACTATCCCTGAGTTGCAGCTCAACGCCTTTACGGATAATTGCGCTATCGTCCACCACTAGAATTTTGGGAAACGCCATATAAACCGTCTCTTGATTTATGGATAAAACATATATGTGTCTTTTGCCATTAACAATTAATCTAGAATTATCATCGGCATTTATGAGAAAAAGTTTAATTTAATTTAAGTACCTCCACAGAAAAACAGGTGCGCCCATGGTTGTCCGCCCAAAAAAAAGCAGCGCCTATAAGGCGCTGCTTTTTTTAACTTGCTTATATTATTATATTATTAGTTGTTTTCCATCTCTTCGAGTTCATCGTGCATTTTTTCCGCATTTTGACGGACGTAGTCGCGAACCTTTTTGTCAAGTTCTTTATAGGTGTCCAATGCATCTTTGAAGGCAAACATATCGAGTTCGCACAGGGCATACATGGTCATATCTGCCGGATCCTGCCAATGGTCAACAATGGTGGCTCCATGCAAGGTGGTCTTTGAAAAAGTTTTCAGGGCTTGTTCCACATGCTGCTCTTCCGAGGATGCAGACATGTCGCCCGCTGTGGTGGAAGCCATATAATCCTTAGCTAAAACAGCAACATAGGTTTCAAGCGTTTTGGCTATTTCTGCCCGCGCGCGATTATCCGCCGTGGTTACCAACAGGGCTTTATTTTTAATGCCCGAGGCGATACCGACCCCGTAAAAAACCTTGCCTTTTTCAACGTCGAAAGCCCCACTGCCCTTGTAGACCCATTCCGGACCTTGCGAGAAAGCACTTTCAGGGGTTTTCGAACAGCCAGCCATAAGAAACATTCCGGTTACCAGCAATACACAGAACACTACGAGGAATTTTGCTTTCATTTTTTTCTCCTTTCTTTGAAGCCTTTCATCATATCTTTCATTTCATCCATTAAATCTTCCATTTCGCGCATGCCCTCCAACAGGGAATCCATCCGGTAGGGTTTTTTCTGGGTCAAGATTTTTCCTGTTTTTGGTTTTTGGGCGATGACTTTATCTTTGGATGGCGGTTTTTTTGCCACAGGCGGCTTCTTTTTGGGTGGAGGCGGTGTAACCGGAGCCGTCTGTTCTTTTGGTTGTTCTCTTGTGAGAGCGGGTTCGTCCTTCGGGGCAGGCGATTTTACCGGTGATTTTGCGGTTTCCTCCTTAACCGGTGGTTTAGGTTTAACAGTCGTTTCAGCCGGGGGGGTTGTCTTGGCCGGCGGCGTCTGGGTTGTTGTTTCAGGCTGCTGTACAACCGGTTTTGGCGCTGGTGCCGCTTTGGCTGCTGTTTTTATTGGATATCCTTTTTGATTGAGCCAGTCGATGGCAACTTTGGCACGAATGGAAAAATTTACATCCGTTATGGTAAGTCCATCGGAAGCCTTACGGGCGATCATGGAATTAATACCGATCATAGCGGCCTTATCATCAAGCAGCGGGCCACCGGAATTGCCGCGGTTGATGCTGGCATCGGTCTGGAAAAGATGTTTGCCGGAAATACCGCCGTAATTTTTCCAGCGGGCGCTGATAACGCCTGTGGTCAGGCTCCATAAGCCCCCCTGTTCCGGGTGACCGATGGCGTAAACCTGTTCGCCGATCTCAATTGTTTCAGAATCTGCAAAAGGTACGGTTTTAAATCGTCTGTCCGGGTTAAGGATTTGCACAAGGGCTAAATCAAGCGGTAAATCATAGGCCAATATTTTGCCACGATACCCTTTGGCAAGATCGGCTTTATGATCTCCGGTAACCCTTTTAGGCTTTAGGAAAACCGTTATGTTACTGAGAAGATTAGAAGAATCTTTCTGAGTAAATAGGTGGGCATTGGTAATCACCAGGCCGTCCGGGGTAATAATGGACCCGGTTCCGCCACTGCCCTTACTGGAACCCTTGGACGCAAAAATGAAAACAACACCCGGGCCTGCTTTTTGATAAATTTCTTTGGGTGAATAGGCGTAGGCCGCTTGGCTGAAGATCCAGCCCGATAAAAGCAAGGCGATAAGTAAAAGTGGTAATAATTTACAGGGTTTCACCAATTTTCACCTCCTCTCTAGCGAGGTAAGAGACAGTTATGAGAAAATGACAACAAGATCTGAGGCAGTTTGAAACATGGTGTAGCCACTTTAAATATACATATAAAAATAAGTTAAAAACAGGCAGAAGTCAATTGAAAATACGAAATCCAACTGAGACATGTCGGGCTTCATCTCTAACCAATTGTTATAAATAATGTATTACCTGAATCGTGCATGGAATTTGATGATTTTTTCTCAAACCTTTAATTGAGAGGGGTCCAGGACCTTTTACAGCTTGTTTTTATTAAACCCATTGGGTTTTGCGGATGAAAGTATTTATGTAGCCATCAAATATAACCCGAAGGGCGAGTCGGAGATACCCATATACTGCGTTGTCCAGGATTCGAAACCGACTTCGCTCTGCGAGCTGCGACGAGACAGGATAAAACACTAGGTCACGACTTCGGTTGCAGCTTGTCGAAGCGGTCAGGGCGAAGTCATCCCTTAGTACGCTTTGCATATGAAAGCCTCCGACTTGTGCAAGATGCAGGTATTAATGGCAGCGTTTGGTAGTTTCTGTAAAAATGGTGATTTACAAGAGAAATATTGACTGAATAGTCTGCGCTCTGATATTTATATCTTTCCAGAATACGAACCCAGAGAACCACCCTCCGGGCATCCCTCCGGACCAGGCGTGATGTGGCTTATTTCCAAAAACCAGGCTCGTGAAAATAAGCCCGGCTTATCAAAATAAGCGACGATCGCATTTCACCTGGAAAGCTACATAACCTGCAGATATTTGGTGAGAAAGGAGGCAAGGTTGAAAGTACTATCGACGGTTTTAGCGATTTTGATGATATGCATGTTGGTTGCATGTGCGGGTGCGCCGCCAGCACCGGATAGCGCGATGCAGCCAAAGCCTCTAGAGAAAACAACCCCACGGTATACAAAGTTCGTAGAGGCACTTGAATACCTGGGCAATCAGCTCAATCAAGAAATATACTACCTGCGCCAATCGCAAGGTTTTTCTGCCACCACTTCCGGTGGAGCGGAAGAGATGCTCACCCCTGAAGAACAGGTCCAGCAGAACGCCGAAGATGCCATGGCCGAATTGGAGGCCGAAATAGCCAAACAGGAAGGTAGAACCGCGGTTGCATCACAGGAAAGTTATACCGAGAGCGAATCCTCCAATATGGGGTCATCCGGAGGCCCGCCCTCAAAACCCATGGTTATTGCTATTGCCGATCTGATCAACGATGATCAGTCCGTTTCAAAGTTGGGCCGCTACATTGCTGAGAAATTAACACCATATTTCTCCCGTTCGGAGCAATTCTCGGTATTGGAACGCGCCATCATCGATAAGGTGATTGCCGAGCAGGAGTTCCAAGTTTCATCTTTTGTGGACGAGTCATCGACCCAATCCTTTGGAAAGTTGCTAGGTGCTGAGACGATTATCTCGGGAACAGTTTCCGAGCTTAATGATGTCATTTACATCAATGTTAAAGTGGTCGGGGTGACCCTGGGAAATCTGTTAACTTCAGTGGATGTTGAGGTGGACAAGGACAGCCGTTTGGTGGCCCTTTATCGGGCGCCCTTGCCAAAGCCCAAACCAGCACCCTCCAAGCCGAGAATATTCCGGGCCCGCGGAATCGGTGTGCCTTCGTCAAAACATAAGAATCCGACCCTGGCGCGAACACTGGCGGCAAGAGCGGCTCAGGCTGACGCCATGCGCAATTTGGTTCAGGAAATTCAGGGTGCGCAAGTGGATTCTCAGACCACGGTAAAGGATTTCATGACCGAAAGCGACCAGGTCAACGTGCAGGTGAGTTCTTTTCTGAGGGGCGCGCGCGTTATCGATAAACGTGAAATGCCGGACGGCGCCGTAGAGGTTGAAATGGAAGTAACGGTGCCGGGGGAGTTCTTTGACAGACTCAAGCAGTAACTGAAGGCGATTAGGTGTTTAGGCTGTAGACTGTTAGGCGTTTAGTGCTGATGGTTTACAGCCTTTTTTTGGTTCTTCCGGCCAGGTAGAATATTAAATTAATACTACACCATTTTAGTTGGATATCTTATAGTGTTGAAGTGTTCGGAGGTGATCGATCATCAACATCCAACATCGAACGTCCAACATCCAATGTCGAATTTGGAGTCGCTCGCGTAGGGCAGGCGCTTGCGCCGCGTGTCGCTTTCCCCTTCTTTAAAAATAAGGTAGAATTCCATATTCGATGTTGGAAGTTCCCATTGTTTTAAAAACAAGTTGAATAATAAACGGTTCTTGGTTCAGCCGGTCCAATTCATTTTTATAATCCACACTATTTAGAAGCCATTAACAACTGTAGCTGATTGCTCACCGCTGAAAGCTTCAATATAGCTACTTGCCAAACAAAGTCCGTTGGATCTCCTTGTCAAAAGCGCGGGCGGCCGAAGCGGAAATCTTCTTGAGGGTACGGCGGCCGGCTTCGTCTCGATCCGGGCCCGCACCTTTGGTTACCAGGTCAACATTACCGATTTCCGTGTTCGTGGACAAATCGAATATTTTAATAATCGCACGCGCCTTGGCAATGATTAAAGCAGAACTCGAGCTGACGTTTTGGAGCGTGGCCCTGGACTCACCCACCACCGCCAAATCGGCTATCTCCGCAAGCTGTTTCAATTTGGCGCTCAATCCAGGACCACCGCGTAGATCATATGATTCCAAGCGATATTCGGGGGGCACCTCCTTGATAACTTGCAGTTTGGATCTGCCCAGAGACAGCACCACCAAATTTTTCAGGTAAGATTCTCGTTGTTCATATCCCAGATTGTATTCGGCAATGAGGACGGCCACACGTATTTCCTCCACGGGGGGGAGTTCATAGGTAAATTGGGTGTAGGTCGGTGCGATAATGGTGCTCAGTTCTTTTTGAATTTTTGGATCGGATGGATAGACATTGACGGCGGCGCGGATTTTATTAATTTTTTTACCGGTCGGCCCCAGGTTGCCGGCAGTTGACAAGGCAAGACCATTTTTATCCGACCGAGCATAGGGATCGACATTCCCGGATCCCTGAACAAATGAGAAATTGATGGGTATGGCCGGCGCCGGTTGATTGCGATAGTATACACGGATTTTTAATGGTTGAGGAAGATTGCCGCCTACAATTCCCTTTTGGTTGTCGCCGGCGATAACCTCCATTGTAAATGCCGACATAAGATCGGTTATGTCGGATTGTAAGCCCGCTAGCACGTCGGGTAGATCCCGGTCCACCATTCCTGGTGCGATAATTCCCAGGTACTGATTCTTTCTGACCGCCAGGATCAGTTTTTTGATGGCCAATCCATAGGCCATAACCGATCGATGTACCTTGTCAACCCGTTTTTGGCTGCGTTCCGCTTCGGCAGTCATGGCCGCTGCGTTGGATTTGAGTGTTTTAATTTCATCCGATATGGTTCGGCCCTGAGCCATACGATCCAGTACGGCAAGGGAGTACATGCGACCGCTTTTCTTGTCATGGTAACGGCTTTGGATACGGACACCCTCCACTTTTATTTTGACATAGGCTGCCGTCTTTTCCCAAATATCGCGCTGATTAAGCGACTGTCCGCTGCCGGCGGATACTTCCCTTTCAAAACTGGATGAAAGCTGCTGGATAACAACTTCAATTTGTTTGGCCACCTGGGCTATGGATTTGGAGTCCGATTCGGCCTGGGCAGCAGCGGTATCGTTATATTTTACATCCGCACTGCCGACACCGGTAATAAAAAGATCTGACGGGTATTGCCTGACACCACCTGTCTCGATCCAAGCCGGCGAATTCTGACTGTCATTTTTCACTTGTTTGGCTTGGCCGCTGCAGGAGAGCATGAAAACTAAGATTATGAGAAGCCAAATTACCAGCAGGGTACGTTTCATATCTGCCTCCTTAATTTGATGACTTTCCAGGTATATATACCTCGTGGGGATCCCCTTGGGTCTCCGTCTGCTTGCCAGTGGTTGGGCATTGCTTAGGTGCCATGTGCCTGGAAAGTACCTTCTAAGTAGGAAAATTTGCTAAAAATATCAATATAAATCCTGTATTAGCATTGAGCAATCAGCCGCAAGCAATTAGGTATCAATCACTTATTGTTAATGGCTGTTGTTTGTAAAGCGTTTAGACAGTTAGCTGCTAATAGTCTAAAAGTCTAAATCCCTAATTCGCTAATTGTTGACCCCTTTAATCCGAAAATGGTAAACATTCTAAAATCGGCCATTCGGTTCGGATGGACTCGAAGCGTATATAACTTCCTGAAATACTTTACCTCATTGCTGCAACGTTGAGGTTTACTACAATGGATTCAGACAATACCCCCATACAGGGTGAGCGGCACACGGGTGGATCGCTTTATGTGGTCGCAACACCCATCGGCAATTTGGCCGATATCACTTTGCGTGCCATTGAGACCCTAAAAAAGGTTGACTTGATTGCTGCTGAAGATACCCGGCACACCCAGCGACTGCTGAACCACTATTCTATCAAGAACCAAATGAAATCGTTGCACGAGCACAATGAATCCCAACGAACACCGGAGTTGATTGAGCGACTGCAGTCCGGAGATGCCGTTGCGCTTGTTTCCAATGCCGGTACACCGACGCTTTCAGATCCTGGTTATCGTTTGGTAAAAGCGGCGGCAGCGGCTCATATTCGCGTCGTGCCCATACCGGGTGCTTCAGCGGCGCTCGCTTCGTTAAGTGCATCCGGACTACCCACCGATGCTTATATTTTTATCGGTTTTTTGCCTCGCAAGGCGGGCAAGGTAAAAAAAATACTGACAACCCTGCAGCAGGAACGCAAAACGCTCATTTTTTATGAGTCGCCCAGACGGATTTCAGCTTTGCTCAGCAGCTTAATCCAAACATTGGGGGAACGCGACGCTGTGCTTTCTCGCGAGATGACCAAAAGACACGAAGAATTTATCAGGGGAAGCCTGACGGACATATTGGCGGAGCTTAACAGCCGCGCGGAAATCAAGGGAGAGTGTACGTTGGTGGTGCATGGTTTCAGCGGTTCGGACGATCCGAATATGGATGCCGTCCGTAAGGATATTCTGCAGGAATTTCGGACCGGCGATGCCAGCCTTTCCGATATGTCCAAGCGCATTGCTGCCAGGCATGGCCTGATGAAAAAACAGGTCTATGCCGAGGCATTGAAATTAAAACCGAAATCGAACGTTTCAAATTAATAAAATGAACCCTAACGCCATGGCGGATCTCATTGATCGCATCCATCCGGTTATCCTAGCCGTGCCACACCGATATCGGTCGCTGACCGGCAGACAAGGTGTCAAGATGTTGAGCATGCTGGCGCGTCAGGCGCTTGAGATTTGTGCTAAAAAAAGTCAGATACAGCTGGGAGCGTTGGCTAAGGACGATAGGGGCGTCCCGCAGCCATTTGACAATCTTCATTGGTCATTGACCCATAAGCCCAAGTATGTGGGTGCCATCATTTCATTGCAGCCGACCGGAATCGACGTTGAAAAAATTAAGCCCATCTCGAATGCCATGTTCAATCGGATTGCAACAGACGCTGAATGGCAACTTGAAGCTGAAAGATCGGAAAAACTATTCTTTCGCTATTGGACAGCCAAAGAAGCTGTCTTAAAAGCAGAAGGCCTGGGAATGGCCGGCCTTTCCCGGTGCACAGTCAAGCGTCTTAACGATCAATACCACCTCGAAGTTGTGTGCCGGGGCAAACCCTATTTAATTGAACACATATATTTTGATGGGCATATTGCCTCGGTTGTTCAAAATCGGCTTGAAAGCCGCTGGACGATTCAGCAGGCTTGAATCAATTCCGGATTGAAAATGGGGCAAAATATTCCCAAAGGTTTTTCCTTGAAACTGGTTTTTCCGATATAAGCGTATTCTTATGGCTGTATTGGTATGGATCAAAAAGTGAACATCCAACATCCAACATCGAACACTGAACATCGATTAAGGATTGTTACCCTCCTTAAAAGGTAAGAGCGACACGTGGCGTAAGCGCCGGCACTGTGCGAGCGATTCCACAATCGATGTTGGATGTTGAAAGTCCGATGTTCAATGTTGATTGATTATTTCCTTTTACATTGTCTTTCCGTAGAACAAACTATCAAAATTGCTCCTGAATGTATAAAAAGGACGTAGGTTTTCGAGAATTATGGATTTATTATAAGTAGTTTTTAAGTATCGACTTTCTACCTACAAGGAGAGTGTAGCCATGCAGCGAATTGTTATTGCCGACGACGAGATCATCATCGCCTCTCAAATCGAAGAATGTCTGAGATCCAACGGTTATGATGTGGTGGGAATCGCCCCTTCGGGTGAAGACGCTGTTGAAATGGCCTTAGACCTCAAACCGGACCTCATGTTGATGGATATTGTGATGCCGGGCAAGTTGGATGGCATATCGGCGGCGGCCAAAATCAATGATGCCCTGCATCTGCCGGTCATTTTTCTGACAGCTTATGCCGATGAAGAAATGATTCAAAGGGCCAAGCCCATTGGACCCTACGCTTACGTACTAAAACCGTTACAGGAACGCCAACTACTGGCCGCCATCGAAATAGCCTTGCACAAGAATATCATGCAGCAAAAACTTAAAGAAGCTAAAGAAGAGTTGGAACTGCGTGTCGAGGAACGCACCCGGGAATTGCGGATCAAGTCCGAGAACTTGGAGGAGATGAATACGGCTCTTAAGGTTTTGCTCAAAAAACGAGAAGAAGATAAAGATGAGCTCGAAGAGCATGTGATCCATAATGTAAAAGAGCTGATCATGCCGTTTTTGGAAAAGTTAAAGGCCAGCCGATTGGATTCCCGTCAACAAACATTGTTGGAGATCATGGCGTCTAATCTGAACGACATCGTGGCGCCCTTTGCCAAATCTTTGTCCACACGCTACTTAAATTTAACCCCGGCTGAAATGCAGATTGCCAATATGGTCAAGCATGGCAAAACCACAAAAGAAATTGCCGAAACCCTATTTTTATCCACGCGCACAATTGAATCTCATCGGGACAGCATTCGGCAAAAACTGGGCATTAAGAATAAAAAGGCTAATCTAAGAACGCATTTGTTGTCGTATTCATAACGGAGGGGCCACGGGTCCAAGAAATAAATCAGGCTATTAGGCTGAAGACTGTTAGGCTGTTGCCGCTAATAGTCTAACGGCCTAAACACCTAATATGCTATCTTTTGAATCCTTGGCTCCTAGGCCCCTTGAACCCTTTTATGTAGAAACGGATAAAATGAAAATAATGCTATGATACAGTGCCCATTACTCTAAAAGAAAGGAACACCATGCAAATAACATTCTACGGCGCGGTTAGAGAAGTGACGGGTTCCATGCATCTATTATCAACTGATCAGGATCGCATTCTCATGGATTGCGGCATGTTTCAAGGCCTTCGTAAAGAAGCCTTTGAAAAAAATCGGGTCATGCCGCTGGATCCTGCCGGTCTGACTAACGTCGTGCTGTCACATGCCCACATCGATCATAGCGGGCGGCTGCCGGTTTTGGTGAAAAAGGGATTCAACGGCCGGATCTTATGTACCCGGGCCACAGCTGATGCCTGCAATTACCTCCTTCTGGATGCGGCCCACATTCAGGAATCAGATGCCGCCTACTTAAATTATAAAACCTTGCGAAATCATCTAGGCCAATTAAAAAAAGGAATCAATGGCCCTAAACCCAGTCAGCGAGAGGCCCGTGAAATCCAGAAGATTTTAAAGAAAAATCGTCATCAATTGGATGTGATCAAAATCGATCAGTTGATGACCGAGCATAATATAGCCGGGATCAAGCCCTTATATACCATCGCAGATGCCGAGGATGCCATCGATGTCATGGATGGCTATCCGTACCGACATGCCATTCCTGCCGGACAGGGCATCACCTGCACTTTTTACGATGCCGGGCACATATTGGGTTCTGCTTTTAGTATGCTGCAAGTCCAGGAGAATGGGCATAAAGCCGTGATTGCCTACACAGGTGATATCGGTCGCTTTGGAAAGCCAATCATCCGGGATCCGAATAATACCTTTGAATCCGGCGATCAGGATGTGGATTTGTTGATCATGGAAAGTACCTACGGCGATCGTTTGCACGAACCTGTCAAGGATTTAAAGCCGGGCCTAAAGCAGATATTGGTTGAAACCGTGGAGCGGGGCGGATCAATATTGATACCGTCTTTTGCATACGGGCGTACCCAGGAGTTGCTATATACGCTCCACGAACTCTACAAAGAGGACCAAACACCCAAGGTGCCGATTTACGTGGATAGCCCGCTGGCGACTAAAATAACGCGCGTATTTGGCGAACATCCTGAAGTATATGATACCGAAACCCATGATACTTTTTTAAAGGAAGGTCGAAACCCATTCTACCTGGATCAGATCCACTTCGTCTCCTCGGTTGAAGAATCAATGGCTTTAAATCGGGAAGAAAAACCCCATATCGTCATCTCAGCGTCGGGCATGTGTGAAGCCGGGCGGATACTCCACCACCTGCGTTACAAAATCCACAATCCCAAACATACCATCCTGATTGTCGGATACATGGCCGCCAATACCCTGGGGCGCCGACTTTTGGATCAGGGAATTGCCTATCAGGAGAGCGGACGCAAGGGAGCCCCGCCCATAATGAAAATTTTGAACAAGGAATATCCGCTTCAAGCCCAGGTGGTAAAGTTGGGTGGCTTTAGCGCCCATGCCGATAAGGAAGAAATGCGTCACTTCCTTAAATCGTCCAATCTGCGCATTAAAAAGATCGCTCTGGTTCACGGTGAAGAAGATCAATCACTGGCATTTGCCCGGGTATTGCAGTCTGATGGTTATGATGTCGTGGTGCCCCGGGTGGGAGAAACGATAGCTGTAAGCAATAAGGCATAAGCTATCAGCAGCTGAGGGCTGATATTTCATAATCTACTGGTGCGTGGTTTATATAAGGAGTCAGCCGCCGTCGCCCCTTCGGCAGGCTCAGGGCTATGGCGAGCCAAGGAAGAAAGAAGTCAGGATTCAGGAGTCAGGGTCGGTACGTGTTTGGTGGGTCCATGAGCTCGGGATCGCTATCGGTATCGAAATCGGTATCGGTTGCTATTTTCTCGATTCCGATAGCGATACCGATCCCGACCCCGATTGGCAAGCGGCCTTATGGCTTTACTCTGGAAATGCCAGTGAGTTCATAAACACATCCTGAAAACTGGGATGACCACCTAAATCCACCACCTTGGTTTCGCGGGACAATGCCAGGGCTTTTTGGCGATAGGCATCATCAAACAGCGCCAGAATTGCACCGGCTCCGGCAGCGTTGCCCACAACTTTTACCTCCGCCGAATCCATCTCCGGAAAAAGACCAATCGTCAAAGCATCCTGAATATCAATATAACTGCCAAAAGCCCCGGCAATCAGAATGCGCGTGGGTTTTTCAATGCCCATTTCCTGACACAGCAGGCTGATGCCGGTATAGAGTGCACCTTTGGCTAACTGAATTGCGCGGATGTCCGCCTGGGTTAAGGTAACCGCACGGTTTGCCTGGGCCTGTTCGGCCGGAACCAGCACATATGCCGGAGGTTCATCTTCGTGGTGTACAAATACATCCGGGAAATTGTCAGGCAGGATGCGGCCATCCGGCAATATGATACCACAGCGGTAAAGCTCGGCAATGGCGCTGACGACGCCGGAACCGCATATTCCTGAGGGTTTCTTTAATCTGGCCGGATCTTTTTGAATAACCGAGCAGCTTGGACGCCCGTTTTGTGGATCAATTTTAACGGCGTCAATGGCTCCGGAGATAGCATGCATGCCATGGTGAATCGAGGCGCCTTCAAAAGCCGGACCGGTTGCGCAGGACGTGGCCGTGAATTGATCATCCTGCCGCAAGATGACTTCGCCATTGGTACCCACATCGATCAGCATGGTTCCATTGTCCCATTGGCGATGGTCGGCTGCCAAACTGGCGGCGATGATATCGGAACCCAGAAATCCCGAAATTAAGGGCAGGGTTGTTACAGCGGCGTCAGGATTAAAACCGAATCCCAGTGATGCGGCTGTAAGTGTGCGTTCATCTTTAAACTTAGGCTCATAGGGATAGACGCCGATAGAAGATGGATCTTCATTGGCAAATAGATGAATCATGGTACTGTTGCCAACCACCACCACCTGATCCAGTTGATGCGATTGTAATTGTGAGGATCGACATAAAGAATAAATACCCCACTCAATGGCCTGTACGGCTGATTTATGAAGCTTCGCCAGCAGATTGTCATGCTGATAAACAGCCGTGATGCGGCTCATGACATCATCACCATAAATCACCTGCGGATTTCGCAGGGAAACAGATGCCAGAACTTTGCGGCGGTTGATATCACACAAATAGACAGCAATGGTGGTGGTACCCAGGTCTACGGCAACACCAAAGCGCGCGCTTGTGTCTTTGGGTGCCACCGGCTTCAGCTCCGGTATCAAGGTAGGGCCCTTTTGGGCGACTTCCGGTTTTAGCAGCGTCTGCTCCGGTATGCTTACGGCGACAGATTCCGATGCTGAAACTTGGCAGGCAAAGCGATAGCCATTTTGAATTTCCCCAGCTTTCAATATGCGCTGCTCGGCATCCGTGGGCTCGGATACTGAGCTACGGCTCTCATCTGAGATTTGAATACGACATTTGGCGCACTTACCCTTGCCACCGCAATCCGCCCGCAGCAGAATACCGGCATCAATCATAGCTTCCAGGAGGGGTTGACCCGTCCGGGCCTGAATTGGGCGATTTTCCGGTTGGAGTGTCACTTCAATTTTATTTTTATCCATTTTGTGGTTCCCTTTTTGCGAATATGGGGCTTTATAGGTTTTGTCAGAGGCCATATGTCAAATGACACGTTTGATGTCAATAGCAACCCGAAAACTCATCATAGGCTTTGTCATATTCAGATTTTACATTTCGTTTGTCAAATATATGTGCCGCTTAAATCATTTTATAGTTCGGCATTTATTTTTAGGAACCGGTATAATAGTTGCCGACTTCATTCCCGGCTGCTATCCGGAAGATTTTACCGGACTCAATGCCGCGAAAAGGCTTCGGTAGCTATTTTAAGATGATGATGCTTATAAATCCATAATTCATAAGCTTTTCCTCTTGACATTTTAGTTTTCTTACTGTAATTCGCTTTCAACGATGTTGTCCTGGTAGAACCAAACCAAACCAAAAAAGGGGGAGCACATGACAAAAGCAGAACTGATTGAACAGATGGCAAAGGATGCAGGCGTTTCTAAGGTCGCCGCGGGCGCAGCTCTTGATTCATTTATGGGCAATGTAGCCAAGGCACTCAAGAAAAGAAATGGCAAGGTAACCTTGGTCGGATTCGGCACATTCAAGAAAGTTTATCGCAAAACCCGCAAGGGCCGCAACCCGCAGACTGGCGAAGTCATCAAAATCAAGGGTAAAAATGTCGTAAAGTTTTCTGCAGGCAAAAAGCTGCTCGATTATCTCTAAGCCATACCCCGAAAGTAGACAGAGGCAATCATGCTATAATAGCATGGTTGCCTTTTTTTTAGACCCTATCTCAAATTAATCTAAATCCCTCTGGCGGTGTTGTGGAGCAGCTCATAATGCTCACATACTCCGTGTGTGCTCCGCTTTCTCGCTGCTCCACGCCTTGCCAGCGTGTCTTATCTTTATTTTGAGATAGGCCTAATCATTTCATCAAGCTCGATTTTTAACTAATCTCGGTGTTGGGTCTTTGCTTTAATTTACTGCTAATAACTGAACTGGTTTCAAAACCAGTTCTAATGTATTGCCCGGGGTTAAAACATTAGACCGTCTTGAGCTTGCCTTCGGTCCCGAGCATGTCGAGGGGGACCAAAATCCTATTCTTGAGATAGCCTCTATTCATGGACTCAGACTATTAAGCGCCAATCCAAGCCTTTTAGCGGTTTAGGCTGTTAGGCGCATAGAGCTCTTGGTTATTGGCTCTTAGCTCTTAACGGCCAAGAGCAAACAGCTACCGGCTAACAGCCGGCAACCGGCAGATTGCTCACCCTTCGACCCGTCGGCCCTAATGTAAGCTATGACGTTCGGATGCCATGTTGTACAACACGAATAATGAATTCTGAAGTTTGCCAATTGCCGTGAGCAACACTTCGATATTCTGAATTCATGTAATCGTTATTCGATATTCCAAACCACCCACTCCGATACCCAAAGGCTGTTTTAGATAAAGGTTTTGGGCCTCACTTGAACCCTGAAATCCTCGAATCCTCAAACCCTAATGTAAACTATAACGCTGCGTGCTGATCGGGGTCGGTATCGGGAGCGCTATCGGAATCGAGAAAATAGCAACCGATCCCGATTTCGATCCCGATAGCGATCCCGAACTCAATAAGCCCAACAAGCCCAACAAACTCATAAACGCGAACCTCGAAGCCCGCAACGCGACTTATGTACATTATATTTACATTGACATTTACATTTTGAAGGATTATGATGGGGAAAAATGGGTTTTCAGGTCGGTTTTTAAACAAAGGTTGCTCTGATCTGAGCGATTGTCGAGGTTGCTGCAGGTACAAGAAAGATGTTGTTTCGCTATAGTAAACTATGCGGGATGACATCTGACGCCGTAGATGCAGTAAGATCGGCAATCCCGCCGGGTTTCAGATTTTAAGAATAAAATGGGTCAAATCCATTGAAACCAGAATAAATCGAGTCCTCTTAAAATTTGAAACGCTCAGATCGGAAGGAGGGTGCATGCGAGAACAACTAACCCCCAAGCAGGAGCAGTTTCTGACATATCTACACCGGGCAATCGAGCGGTCCAACCGGATGCCCAGCCTCCGGCAAGCGGCTTCAGATCTGGGTGTGAGCCACACTGCCGTCGCACAGATGCTGAGAGCGTTGGAGGCAAAGGGCTATGTTAAACGCGCCGGACGCTACAGCCGATCCGTTCATCTTTTGAACCGCGTAAGCGAAACGGCTGCACAACAGCGTTGGCGTGAAGTGCCGATCGTCGGGAGCATTACCGCAGGTTTGCCCATGTATGCTCAACAGGAGTGGGATGGAAGTGTCGTTCTGGATGCTGGCGTTTATCGGGGCCAGAATCTTTTTGCGTTACGAGTCAGCGGCGATTCCATGCAGGATGCCGGAATCCTGCATAACGATCTGGCCATTTGTGAACCGCGACAATATGCTCGTAACGGAGAGGTTGTGGTCGCGTTGATCCATGGTGAAGAAGCAACAGTCAAACGATTTTATCTCCATAAGGATCATATTGAGCTCCGCCCGGAAAACTCGCAATACAAACCTATGCGCTACGGCTTCGGTGATGTGCTGGTGCAGGGGAAGGTGATCGGGATTCAAAGGGTCGGAGGGTTGGAGGCTTGAAGGGTGAGCAATCCACCGATTGCCGGCTGTTAGCCGGTAGCTGTTTGCTCTTGGCCGTTAAGAGCTAAGAGCCAATAACCAAGAACTCTATGCGCCTAACAGTCTTCAGCCTAAACACCTAAACGGCTGATCTATGAATGCGATAAACGCAATGAACGCAACAAACAACCCAAAATACAGCTGTGACATCCGCATTGGCACCAGCGGCTATTCGTACGCTGAATGGGCCGAGGCCGGATTTTATCCATTGGACACCAAATCGGGCGGCATGCTGGCATGCTATGCTCAGACATTTGACGTAACCGAGCTGAACTATACCTGGTATCAGATGCCCAAATCACAGGCGGTTGAACGGATGCGGCAACAGGTGCCGCCAAACTTCCGGTTTGCGGCCAAATTGATTCGGTACTTGACCCACGAGATCGATGCCGATGCCTGGCGCGGACACGCCAAGCAGTATCGCGACGGTATTGCCCCGCTTATCCAGGCCGGCCAACTGGCTGCTGTTTTGTTACAATTTCCGCCCTCTTTCCATCGGATCCCCAAAAACAGGCGCTATCTGGCGGCCTTGCTGGATGAGCTCGCCGGACTGCCCTTGGCCATCGAATTCCGCCATGTGTCCTGGGCCACAGAGAGCGTTTATGCGGAGCTCGAGCGGCGCAGGATAACGCTGGTTGCCGTGGATGTGCCGGCCATCAAAGGATTGTTCCCAACGGTGGATATTGTTACGAGCCCCGATCTTTTTTACATCCGTCTGCATGGCCGCAATACCAGGGGGTGGCGCTCCGGAAATATGCAAAAGCAGTTCAATTACGACTATAGCGATATTGAGCTACGCGAGTGGGCAGAAGAGCGAATCGAGAAAATGGCCGCGTACACACACAGCGGTCTCATTTTTTTCAACAATCATGTTCAGGCCCAGGCCCCTCGCAATGCCTTGGCTCTGGAGACCCTGCTGAAGGAGAGGGGGCTGGTGTAGGCAATCTGCCGATTGCCGCTGTTAGCCGTTAGCTATTAGCTCTTGGCGGCAAACAGCTAAGAGCCAAGAGCTAAAAGCCAAGAGTGACAGAATGTCCCGTGCTATCATTCACATCAATATTGCGGATTTCGCCGTGGCCGTTGAGCGGGTTATGGATCCCCGGTTGGCGGACCGCCCGGTTATCGTTGCGCCCAAGGGTTCCACCCGATCGGCGGTATACGATATGAGCGAAGAAGCCTATCAGAATGGCGTCCGCAAACAGATGGCCCTCAGAAGGGCCTTGCGGGTGTGTCCGGATGCCTGGACCCTGTCGCCGCACCCGGATCGGTACGAGCGTGCCATGCGGTCGGTTTTCAAAGAAGCGCTGCCTTTTTCGCCCCTGATCGAAAGTGGTGAAAGAGACGGGCATCTTTTTGTGGACGTTACCGGAACCAGCCGCCTTTGGGGACCTCCCGTTGATGTGGCCTGGCGGTTGAGCCGCCACATGAAATCCGGCCTGGGCCTCTCACCCATATGGTCCGTGGCGCCCAACAAACTGGTGGCCAAGGTTGCCACCCGGCTGGTCAAGCCCGTGGGAGAATATGTTGTCGCCGAAGGCGAAGAGCAGGCGACCTTGGCACCGTTACCCATTTGGTTTGTCCCCGGGATCGAACAGGACGACCTTCTCAAGCTGCAGGAATTGAACCTCACGACGGTATCCCAGGTTGCGGCGCTGCACCGGCAGCATCTGGAGGTTCCGTTTGGTAAACGGGCCACCTTCCTGTATGAATCGGTCCGGGGCATCGACAATTCTCCGGTGCTGCCCGTGGGTAAGAAACGCCCGGTGGTCCGGATAGAGCATGAATTCAGTCGCGACACCAATGACCGGGCCACCTTGGAACGGACTTTATACCGCATGACCGAAGACGCCGGTCGTAACCTGCGCCGCCGCCGGCTGGCCGCGGGCCGTATCGGCGTCGTTCTGGATTATTCCGATGGAATTCGTCGGGCCCGTCAATTTGCGTCACGTCCGGCGACTGCCAATGACGCCACCCTGTTTGGTCTAGCCAGACAGGCTTTGCTGCTGGCGTGGACCCGTCGGATACGGCTTCGACATGTGTCCTTGGTGTGTGATCGGCTGGTTTTTCCGCCGGCCCAGATGACGCTGTTCCCGGAGCGCCGCCAGGAAAAACAAGCCAAGCTCGTGACGGTTCTGGATCGTATCCGCGACCGTTTTGGCCGGAATGCGATTCAGGTGGGGGAGAATCTGGCGGCATAACCGAATATCGAAAGATGAAAAAAAGGGTCGGAGGGATGGAGGGGTGGAGGGTAAGCTATTTGAAATATCGAATATCGACTACATGAATTCAGAATATCGAAGTGTTGCTTGCGTCAATTAGCAAACTTCAGAATTCATCATTCCCTGTTCGATATTCATTATTCATATTGTACAACATGGCATCCCAGCATCCCAGCCGTCTAGCATATGAATGTTGGGCGTTCAATGCTGCCCGCTACTTTGGCGTTGCCTCAAAAAAATTTTAGATTGAGAGCTTACCGTGGTTCCCTTATGTGTTCGATCGCATTATTCCCTTATGTGGGGCGTCGATTCCGTCAGAAGCATCTGTCGGGCTGCCGCCGCTATGGGTTATGATCGGCTGGCGCTGACGGATACGGACAATCTTTACGGTCTGTGGACTTTTCTGGCAGCTTGCCGACAGGAAGGACTGCGACCCATCGTTGGGGCCGAGCTGACGGATCCGAATTCGAAGAGACGCCTGGTGTGTCTGGTGGAAACCGACAAAGGTTATAGCAATCTCTGCCGTATACTGACCCAACGCCATTTGAATGACAGTTTTGAAATTGGGGCAGCGGTTTGTGCGTATGCCCAGGGACTTGTTTTTTTGGCAAACGATCCGGATCTGTTGGAAACCTTGTATGCGGCCGGGGTTTCCGTGATGGTCCACATGCCTCGTCGTCCACTGATGCGCACGCATCCCCTGTGTCGTATGGCGGATCGTCTGGGGGTGGTCCCGGTCGCCAGCCCGAGCAGCTTTTTTCTGGCTCCGGAAGATGTATCCATCCATCGGCTTTTAAGGGCCATTGACCGCAATACCAGCCTGTCTCAGTTAAGAAAAGGCGATGCGGCGCCAACCGACGCTT
Organism: uncultured Desulfobacterales bacterium; assembly: GCA_964452555.1. Lineage (GTDB taxonomy): Bacteria > Desulfobacterota > Desulfobacteria > Desulfobacterales > B30-G6 > B30-G6. The sequence goes on along the minus strand of CAYVMI010000033.1, from coordinate 26,076 downwards.
GGCTGGCATCACCGCAGGCATATGCCCGGCGTTTTGCAGTCTGTCCGCAGGCTGTTGAGGCAACCCGGGATCTGGCCGAGCGATTGACTTTTACCGGCCCCGAGTTTGGTACGGTTATGCCGCCATGGCAGGCTCAACAAGACCGCTCGGCCGGAGTTTGCCTCAGAGAGGCCGTTTTCCGGGGAGCCCGGCAACGTTATGGCCGGGAACTAGCCGAGCCGGTGGTCGAAAGGATTGAGAACGAACTGCGTGTGGTCGCGGATATGGGGTTTAGTGCCTATTTTCTAGTGGTACGGGATATCGTCCAACACAGTCCGCGTACCTGCGGTCGTGGATCCGGGGCGGCCTCCATCATCGCTTATTGTCTGGGAATCACCAACGTCTGTCCTCTCAAGCACAACCTTTATTTTGAGCGTTTTTTAAATCCCGGGCGCAATGATCCACCGGATCTGGATGTGGATTTTGCCTGGGATGAACGCGACGATGTTCTGGACCGGGTTCTGGCCAAGCACAAGGGGCATGCGGCCATGGTGTCAAATCATGTCTTTTTTCAACCCCGTATGGCCTTACGTGAGGTTGCCAAGGTGTTTGGGCTGCCGGATCAGGAAATCAATACGGTCACCAAACGCTTACCCTTTTACTTTTACAGCAGCCGTACCGAAACTGATTTGGAGACCCGGCTGCGGCAGTTGCCCGAATTGAAGCATTTAGATTACACCGATCCCTGGCCTGAGATCATTGGCCTGGCCCAGCGGATTACGGGCATCCCACGCTACCTGTCGGTTCATCCCGGCGGCGTGGTCATCACCCCCGCGCCGATTGATACATATGTGCCCTTGGAGAACGCGCCCAAAGGCGTCCCCATCCTGCAATGGGAAAAGGATGCCACCGAAACGGCCGGGCTGGTTAAAATTGATCTTTTGGGAAACCGGAGCCTGGGTGTGATTCGGGATGCACTTAAAAATTTGCATCAGAATGGCGCTGATCTGGACGAAACTCACTGGGAGCCGGAAGATGATTTTGCCACCCAGGAAGCCGTGGCACAAGGTCACACCATGGGCTGTTTTTACATTGAAAGCCCGGCCACCCGCCTTTTGCAGAAAAAGGCCGGTGTCGGTGACTTTGAACATATGGTCATCCATAGCAGCATCATCCGCCCGGCAGCCAACCGATTTATCCAGGAGTATATCCGGCGTCTGCACGGCGGCGCGTGGGATCCGATCCACCCCCTGCTAGGCGACGTACTCGAGGAGACCTTTGGCATCATGGTTTATCAGGAGGATGTCTCCCGGGCTGCCGTGGCCATTGCCGGTTTTTCCCATGCCGAAGCCGATGGTTTGCGAAAGGTAATGTCCAAGAAGGACCGCGAACTTAAACTCCGGGATTATTTTGAGCGGTTCTCCGCGGGGGCCGCCGCTCGGGGGGTATCTGCCCAAACCATCGCCACGATTTGGGACATGATCATGAGTTTTAGCGGGTATTCTTTTTGTAAGCCTCACAGCGCTTCCTATGCCCGGGTCTCCTTTCAGGCCGCTTATCTCAAGGTTCATTTCCCGGCTGAGTTCATGGCCGCCGTTATCAGCAATCAAGGGGGGTTTTACAGTACCTTTGCCTATGTCTCTGAGGCGCGTCGAATGGGACTTTGCATTCTGCCGCCGGATATCAAACGCAGTGAAGTCGCGTGGCAGGGCGCAGGCCGTTCCCTGCGGGTGGGGCTGCTTTCAGTCAAAGGATTGTCCGTCAATTGCCAGACTGCGATTATTTCCGAGCGTCGGAAAAAACCTTTTCAAAGCCTGGGGGATTTTTTGAAGCGGGTCCGGCCTGATGAAACCGAGGCCCGGGCCCTGGTTCACTGTGGTGCGCTGGATACATTTTGCGAAAGTGGAAATCGGGCTGAAATCCTGTGGGATTTGGCCCGTTGGCAAAAGGATCGAACCCGGCGCCTGCGTCCCCAAGGGCTGTTTGATGATGCCGCCAACTATGTGGCCGCGCCGCGGCTTCCCCAAGCCGAGGAGCTCGGAAGGCTGCGACGGGAATTTTCGATCCTGGGATTCTTGTGCGATCGCCATCCCATGCAACTTTACCGCCGTCTCCTCCAGCAGCAGGACCCGATCTCAGCGATCCGTATTCATGATTATGTTGGCCGGCGCATCCGATTGGCCGGTTGGCTGGTTACGGGTAAGCGCGTCCAAACCAAACACGGCGATACCATGGAGTTTCTAACCTTTGAGGATGAAAGCGGTCTGGTCGAGACCACATTCTTCCCCAAAACCTATGAGCGATTTTGCCACATGGTCGACCGCAACCGGCCGTATGTACTGGAAGGGAAGGTGGAAGTCGATTGGGGTGCGGCCACTTTGACGGTGGATCATGTGACGCCGTTGGCGCCGGTTAGCCGGGTTGAATCTTGACAAGCAATAAGCTATAAGCACGAACCAGTTTAGCAGATTAACTATGGTTTCAGGTTTAAAAGTATTTTCGTAAAAATAGGAGATTAAACATTGAACATCGAACGTCCAACATCGAACATCGAAGAAGGAATTTTGCCCCGATTATGAATTTCTTCTTAAGTGGGAAGATAAACCCTTGTGAGTATTCTATTTAGTTTTGAGTGAAATTTGGATGGTGGACTAACTGTTGTTGCATACCCGGTTAAATCGAAACCGAAGCATTTGGCATTTAAAAAGTTCGATGTTGGACGTTCGATGTTGGATGTTGAATGTTCAAATCATATTTACGATCCTTTAATTCAGCATTTTTTAAATCCATAATTTTATATTTCCGATTCATGCTTTCCCAAACCATCCACATATCCGTCAGAAACCTGGTGGAACGATTTATGCGATCCGGAGATCTGGAGAGCGGTATCTTTGTTCCGGATCGGGCTACGGCCGCCATCTCCCTGCACCAGATGATTCAGCGATCCCGGCCTCAAGGTTATGAGCCCGAGGTCACGATTTCGCATAGCATGCATATGGGTGCCTGGACAATCCATCTGTCCGGCCGCATAGACGGTATCCGCAGGAGAGACGGACGCATCGAACTGGAAGAAATCAAAACCACCACCCGCAAGCCCGAACCGGGTGAGATAGGGGAGAACCCCCATCACTGGGCTCAATTAAAAATATATGCCTACATGGCTGCCAAGGATTATCGGCTCGAGACGGTCGATACCTGCCTGACTTATGCCCAGCTACATACCCGTCTAACGCACGAGATCAAACGATCATTCACGTTTAATGAGCTGGAAAAATTTTTTATGCAGCTGATCTCAAGTCTGGTGGACCGGATGGAAAGGATTCAGCAGTTCCAGGCTGATCGTGATCAATCGATAGCGACGCTGCAATTTCCCTTTGCAGACCTCCGACGCGGGCAGTCGCAGATGATGGAGGAAACCTATCAGGCCATTATGGACAAAGCCCAGTTGTTGGTGCAAGCACCAACAGGCATTGGCAAGACCATGGCCGCGATCCTGCCCGCATTAAGGACACTGGCCCGGGGTAAGTATGATCGCATGTTCTATCTAACGGCGCGATCGACGGGCAAACAAGTGGCCCAGGAGGCTTTCGATGTTTTAAGCGCACAGGATTTGCGGTTAAAGGTTGTGACGTTGACTGCCAAGGATAAAATTTGTTTCCAGGCCGAGACTGAATGTACCCGCGAGGCTTGCGAGTTTGCCCGCGGCTTTTATGACCGTATCGATGCGGCCCTGGCGCACGCCTATGATACCGACCAATGGCAGCGGGAATTTATCGAACGGGTTGCCCGCCAATTTCGGATTTGTCCTTTTGAATTTTCATTGGAATTGTCGGAATTGGCCGATTGTATCATCTGTGACTACAATTATGTGTTTGATCCCCAGGCGCATTTGCGCCGGTTTTTCACGCGGCTGCGCGAGACATATTTATTTCTGGTGGATGAGGCCCATAACTTGGTCGATCGTTCGCGAGAAATGTATTCGGCGGAAATATATAAAAAATCTTTGCTAACGCTCAGGCGACTCGTTAAAGATGCACTCCCGGATATTTATCGTATTTTAGGTAAAGCGAACGCCCAGTTTTTGAAGATCATGAAATCCAATCAGGGCCAAGGGCCGGCCTTTGCACTGGATGATCTTCCCGAAGACTTACAGACCAATTTTTTGGATTTGATAAAAGCATGCGAAAAATGGCTGGCGCTCAATCGGGAAGCCCCGTTTCGGGAGGCATTGCTCGAATGCTATTTCCAGATCGTGCGTTTTATGAAGGTGGCCGAACTTTTCGACGCATCTTATGCGGTCTGTTGTGAACAGATTAAAAAGGATTTTCGGATCAAGCTTTTTTGTATAGATCCCTCGGGACCGCTAAGTAAAGTACTTGATCGTGGACGGGCCACAATCTTTTTTTCCGCAACCCTAACGCCAATTGATTATTTTCAAAGGATGTTCGGATGTGGCGAGGCTTCCTCGGATCTGGTTCTGACCACGCCGTTTCCCCATGAAAATTTATGCCTCTTGGTATCAGGTGTATCGACCTTCTTTCGGAACCGCCGAAATACCCGACAACGCGTGGCTGAATTAATCTGCGCCCTGGTGAACCAAAAGGTTGGCAATTATCTAATTTTTTTCCCGTCCTATGCCTATCTGACCATGGTGGCGGAATCGTTTCAGCTGCAGTGTCCCCATATCGAAACGATCATACAGCGGCCGGGATTTTCAGAAACCGAGCGGGAGAAATTCCTGAAGAAATTTCATCAACATAACAGTTCGTGCCTGGTGGGCTTTGCGGTCATGGGCGGTGTCTTCGGAGAGGGAATCGATCTGGTGGGCGACCGTCTTACCGGCGCGGTGATTGTGGGGGTGGGTATGCCGCCTCCCAGCCTGGAGCGTGAGCTCATCAATGTCTATTTCGCAGAGCAGTACGAGGCCGGTTATGAGTTTGCCTATATATTCCCGGGATTCAACAAGGTCCTTCAAGCCTCGGGCCGCGTCATTCGATCTGAATACGATCGTGGTGTGGTTTTATTGATTGACAGTCGCTTTGCCTCACCGCGCTACCGGGATATGTATCCCGCCGACTGGAATCCAAAGGCCGTGCGCGAGCCAAGTGACGTCGTACAAAATTTACAATCATTTTGGAATTGAAAATTATACTTGACAAATATACCAATTGGTATAATGTTAAATGCCAAGATTAAGAAATCGCAGCAAAGCCATACAGGTGATCCCCATGAGCAAAGCGCAAGAAACGCGCAATACCATCATAGCCAAATCAGCGCCGATTTTTAATATGTACGGCTATCATGGTACCACCATGTCCCAGATAACAGATGCCATTCAGATGACCAAAGGCGCGATCTATGGTAATTTCAATGATAAGGATGAAATCGCCCTGGCGGCATTCGAGTATAATTTTGAAGAGATCTCACAAAGGATCAGTAAAGTTGTCCGTTTAAAAGATCATGCCTGTGACAAACTGATCGCATTTGCCAATTTTTATCTAGATGAATTCAATGATATATCAAGCAAGGGCGGATGCCCGCTTTTGAACGCCGCCATCGATTCAGACAATGTTCATACCGCCCTCAAAGAACGGGTACACAAAGCCATCGTTACCTGGGTGCAATCGGTGTCACGAATCATTCAACGGGGTATAAAGTACAAACAAATCCAAACCAATGCAAAACCCGAGCAATTCGCCTCGGTATTTGTTTCGCTAATCGAAGGCGGGCTCATGCTTTCCAAGGCTACGGGCAACAGTATTCACCTGAGCCGCAACATCGACCAAATCATATATCTGGTGAATGCCGAATTGCGGATTTAATTTTTTTTGGTGACAAATATACCAAATGGTATATTATGGATCTGGAAGGAGAAACATGATGGGGCAGAATATGACCGGCAAAGAGATAATGCAAGGCATCAAAGACGGCGTCTTTCCTATGCCAACCATGGCGACCACCATACCCATGAAAATCATGGCGGTTGAAGAGGGCGCCATTGAGTTTCAGGCCAGGGCAACCCATCGGCATCTCAATCCCATGGGCGGCGTACATGGCGGTTTTGCAGCTACTGTCCTGGACACTGCAACCGGGGCAGCCGTTCACACCATGCTGAAACATAAGGAGAGCTACGGAACAGTGGATTTGAATGTAAAGATGCTGAAACCAATTCCACCGGAAATGCTGCTTCGAGCCAAAGGAAGGGTGCTGCATATATCCAATCGAATCGGCATGTCTGAAGCTACCTTGACAGACGACGATGGACGTATTTACGCCCACGCAACCTCCACGTGCATGATTTTGCGAAAAGAATAACAACGATACATCTGTAGGGTCGGATCAGAAATCAAAGGCTGTTTAGCCAATACGCGTACATATCCGGGTAAGACTTATCCGGAATAGTAAATTGGAGGCAAAATAATGGATGAGCAATATGGCGAATTTATAGCCAAATATAGGCAGGCGGAACTAGATCAACGCTTGGATATGTTTCTAGCGTGCCCGGACCTGCGGCCGGAGTTCGGTCTAATCGATCAGAAAGAAGCCCGCAAAGATTCAAGCGCACTGTTACAATGGTCTACACCCTCATGGAAGACTAAATTTGAAAAGGTTACAGGGGCAACAATCAAACTTTTGAAAAGTAAAATTTTGCATGCGCATTAACGAGATTGTCATACCTGTTGAGCGGATGGGTTACGGACCGGCTTTTCAATGATGGGCCAATGCAAAATTGCGGCCATGACGCCAAGTACTACTCCCATCCACCAGACGGCATTATATGTTCCGGTCCGATCGTACAACCAGCCGCCCAGCCAAACTCCCAGGAAACTGCCAAGTTGATGGCCCAGAAATACGATCCCGTAGAGCATCGCCATGTAACGTGTGCCAAACATGACGGCAACCAGGCCGGACGTTGCCGGTACGGTTGCTAACCATAAGAAACCCATAACCGCACTGAAAATGACTACAGAGGCTAAACTGATAGGAATAAGCAAAAACAGCGTGATGGCCGCTGAACGTCCCAGGTAAATAAAAATCAGCACGTGACGCTTGAATATCCTGCCGGATAGAAGTCCGGAAAAATATGCCCCAAAAACATTGCACAAACCGATGATGGAGATGCTCCACGCGCCAATCCCGGCATTGAATCCCATGTCCGTGAGAAAGGCCGGCATGTGTGCGGTGATAAAGGCAACGTGAAAGCCGCATACAAAAAAACCGGTTACCAACAATATATAGGAGGGATGTCCCAAAGCTTCCTGCAGCGCATCCGGAACTGTCTGCTTCAGGATACCCGCAGCGGGGTCATCACCGCCCGAATACTTTGCCAAGGGCATGGCCAACAGGGCCATCAGTAGTGATGAACCGGCCAAAATGTTCAAGGCCGTTGCCCATTCAAAGGTGTCGATCAATTGCTGGGCAACCGGTACCACAGCAAACTGCCCCAGAGATCCGGCCGCCGTTCCAAGACCCAGGGCCCATTGCCGCCGGTTTTCGCCGACAGCCCGAGCCATGGCCGGTAGAATGATGCCGAATGATGTTCCGGCTACACCGGCACCCACCAGCACACCCGCGGATAGGTTGAGCATTAAAGGGGTTTCAACGCCGGACATGAGCAGCATGCCGAGCGCATATAAGCCAGACCCCGCAAGTATGACCTTAACATTGCCAAAACGGTCGGCCAGGCCGCCGGCAAATACAGCGATAATTCCCCAGAAAAGGTTCTGAATAGCTAAGGCCATGGATATGACTTCGCGGCCCCAGGCATTGGCGTCAGAAACAGGTTTGACAAATAAACCGAATCCGGATCGGTATCCGAAAGACAGCATCAGCAACAGACAGGCGGAGAGAATGACAAGACTGCCGAATTGGTTGTCATTTTTTTCAAGTGTAGACATTTTTTTTCAGCCCTTTAACCATAGCCTTGAATCGAAACATATTTCTAACAGGCAGTATAGATTTAAGCCGGGGTATTCATTCGGTTGACTTAGAAATCTAGGAACCTTTGGAATGCTTGTCAAGCAGGGAAGAAAGTGGAAAAACTGAAACGACTCGGCGCTGGCATCTATTGCTGATTTAAAATATCGGCTATTTTATGAGAGATTTCATTTATGGTAAAGGGTTTTTGGATAAAACCATCACAACCGCGCTGCATGATTTTTTTGGCGTGACCGTCCATGCTGTATCCGCTGGAGAGCAGGACTTTCACGTCAGGATCTATGGCTTTAAGTTGATCAAAGACTTCACCTCCGCTGAGTTTGGGCATGATTAAATCGAGTATGACCAAGTCGATATCTGCTTGATTTCGGGCATATGTGTCGAGGCCCTTCCGGCCATCATCCGCAGTGAGTACCGTGTAGCCGAGACCGTCAAGCAGTTTTAACCCCACATCCAGAATCAGTTTTTCATCGTCAATCATCAAAATCGTACCGGTTCCCTTTTGGGGACCTGAGGTCGAAGGTGCTCGTTCAGTAATTGGTTTTTGAGAAGCCGGCAGATATAGGGTGAAGGTGGCTCCGTGACCGATTTCACTGGAGACGGTGATGATACCGCCATGATTTTTTATGATGCCGTAAGCAGAAGCCAGCCCCAGTCCGGTGCCGCGCCCATGCTGCTTGGTGGTGAAAAAAGGATCGAAGATGCGTTCCTGGATATCAGGGGCTATTCCCATGCCGGAATCGCTCACTGAAATTCTCACATAATTACCGGCCGACGCGCCATAAGGCGCCACAAAAACTTCGTCCAAGGCCACATTTTCAGTTTCAATGCTGATCTCACCACTGCCGGCCATGGCTTGCCAGGCATTTACATACAGATTCAAAAGAACTTGTTCAATTTGTGATCGGTCCGCCTCCACGGTCCAGATGTCCGGTTGGGTTTTTCGATAGATGCTGATCTCTTTCCGCGTTCGCCCAAACATTTCCGATGACGTAACGATTAAGATATTCAAATCAACCGGTTTGACTTCATATTTGCCGCCCCGGGCGAATCCCAATAGCTGGCGGGTTAATTCGGTAGCGCTTTTGACGTATTTTTCGATTTCGCGGAGATGCTCCCGGTGGTGGTGATAGCTGTCCAGTTCGGCCATAATCAGAGAGGTGCGACCCTGTATACCCATTAACAAGTTGTTGAAGTCATGGGCGATGCCGCCGGCAAGCGTACCGATGGATTCCATTTTCTGGGCTTGATGCAGCTCGGATTCCAATTTTCTTTTTTCGGCTTCGGCTTCTTTGATGGCGGTGATATCGCTAATAACTGATAATGAGGCCGGTTTTCCGTCATACTGAACAAAGGTGCCGGCGGCGGCGGCATGAACGATTCGGCCGTCAAGGCGTCGATATTTTTCTTCCAAGCGGGCCAGCGGCTTTTTTTCGGTTTGAATCTTTTCGATGCGCTTGGTGACAATGTCATGATGGTCCGGATGAATAATATCCAGGACATTTCGGCCGATCAGTTCATCGCTCCGGGCGGCGCCCAGCATTTCGACGCCGGCCTGGTTGATATAGACGATTCTCGAATTTCGGTGGACAATAACGGCATCCGGCGAGAGTTCCACAAGTACACGATAACGTTCCTCGCTTTCCCTTAAAGCGCGTTCCGCTTGAACCCGTTCGCTGATGTCGGTAATAAAACCTTCGATGATGTCAGCGCCCTTATCCGTATGAAGGACTCTGGCGGTAGCCTGTATCCAGATTTCACTGCCATCCCGGTGCCGGAAGCGAACGTCGCTCCGATCCAGAAATCCTTGCTGTTTGAGCATGTTTAGATTGCGTTTTCGCTCTTCAGGATCAACATATAACTCGGTAACATTGGTCACGGATTTTAAGAATTCTTCAGCAGATTCATATCCAAACATCTCAGCCAGTTTGGGATTAACCAGAATGAAACGACCCTCAATCGTCACTTGATAAACACCCAGTAAGGCATTGTTCACGATGGCCCGCCAGCGTTCCCGGCTTTCGCGCAACTCCCCTTCCATGGTGCGTCGTTCGTCGATCATACGATTGGCGGATACAGCAAGATTGGAAAATTCAGAGAACCTCAGATCCTCCGGATTGATGGTGGCCGCTTCCTTAGCCGCTTTTCCAAAAAACATACTGAACGCAAAGATACTTTCCTGTGCCTGTTTTGAGATGATACGAGCAATTACAATTACAACCACCACAAGACCGAAAAGGGTTAATATTATTTTTAAAATTTGATCCTGAACATTTTCCTTCAGAGCAATTTTGTTTTCGGCAATGACCTGGTCGATCTCGTCGACATAAAGGCCGGCGCCCACATACCATTTCCAGTCCATGATTTCGCGTGCGTAGCTGATTTTAGGGGCAGGCCGCAAACCCTCGAACCTGGGCATCACGTAATGCACAAATGCACCGCCGCTTTGGGCCGCCTCAATCAGGGACTTGACGATTTTAACGCCCTTGGCATCGGTGACTTCGAGCATGTTCCGGCCCACGGCAGGCCCCAGGAGGCTGACGCCGTCTAATTGACCGGCAAATATGTAACCGTCTTTGCCAAAGCGAATTTTGGAAATACGGTCCAATACTTCCTGCTGAATCTCTTTGGTGACATCGTCGAGATATTCACCCGTACCGAAATACCAGTCCAAGGGCTTAAAATGTTTGACAAAAGATATCTTGGCATAGGCTATGTCCGGGTTTTCATCAGGTTTGGGCCAGTGGTCGGTGATAAATCCCTCCCCTGATTTTTTGACTATGGCGATTTCATCGCGAATAACAAAACGACCTTTGCTATCTTTAAGGTCCAGCAGGTTGACACCTTCAAATTCCGGACGAATCGGGTATAACTGTTCGACGCCGTCCATGGACACGGCGAAATAGTAACCGCGACCATTGTTAAATCGAATGGGGCGCAAGGCTTCTTTAATCAATTCGGCAATTGCAGTCCGGTCCTTTTGTCCCCGATATTGCGAATAAATGTTGGTGGCAATGGCATGGGCCTCATAGGTACGCTTTTTGATGTCCTGCTTAAGACGCTCTTCGGTTTGGGCTCTCTTATATTCAAGGAAATCGATGGCACGTAACACTTCTCCCTTGATCAAGGCCTTGCGGGAGGCAATGAAATCTGAACGGATTTGCTGGGATTTTTGTCGAAACCGGGCATATTCTGAAGAAATCCACAGGTAACCGATAATGCCGATGGAAAGCGTCGTCATCAATATGAGTATGATGAAGAAAACATGTACGAAAGAGACATTTTTCCGGGAGGCCATGGGTATCCTTGTAGCAGCGTTTTAAGAATCGATTAAGCTAGAGAATTCAATCGCCGGTGCCGAGAGATAATTAGATAGGAGTGGGCACCATTCGGAGCATGAAGATTATATCGTGACAATCAGAAGATCGAATCGGTTTTCTTAAAATACTATACGTTCCGATCATTGCCTGTCAAGCCAGGTATGATATTGGCTGCTTAGCGCCATATCCGGGGTTACACGGAATTTGGTTGAAACCATCGGGTTTGCCCGGGCAAACCAAAGGCGCCTGATCAAAAAACCTAAGGCTGGTGTTATTATTTTCCTGAAACGATGATAGGGATTGCGATGACCGCAAGCCATCTCAAAATAATCTGGTTTTCCGGGGAGTTATGGCAAAGCGGCTCGATATGTTGATCTATGACGTGGAAGCACCGCTTTTTATCTGTCCAGTCCCGGGTTAGAGACCGATTTTAAATTTTGAGGTAGGTTGCAGATAACCTAGGCTACCATTCCGGAGTCGGGCCAGGCTTTCCCCACGGCGCAATTGCGCCCCTTTAATTTGGCCTCATAAAGGGCCTTGTCGGCCAGCCAGATGAATTTGTACTCGGGTAGGGCTTCATCCGGGAAACCGCTGCAGGCTCCGATTGTTACCGTCACCCAATCGGCAATGGGTGATTGCTCATGCTTTATTCTTAGTTGACTAACCTGGGCATGAATCTCGTCGGCCAGGTGCAGGGCGCCGTCTAAATTGGTGTTTGGCAGCAGGATCACAAATTCATCCCCGCCATAGCGCGCCACGATATCAGATGGCCGCTGGAGACTGGAATCGATGGCCTGAGCGATACGCCGCAGACAGGTATCGCCCTCCAAATGACCGTATGTATCGTTGTACGGTTTAAAATAATCGACGTCGCAAATAAGCAGGGCCAATTCCCCTTTTTCACGTCGCATCCGCCCCCATTCTTGCGGGAGTAGATCGTCAAAATGACGACGATTGGAAACGCTGGTCAGGCCGTCAATCCGAGCCAGAATTTCAAGCTTATTATTGGCTTCAATCAGTTTTTGTTTGGAGGTTTCGCGTTGGGTGATATCCTCCAGGATAATCACCTGGGTTTCGCGACTGGCGCCGGATGCGACCACGTTAATATTGAGAATGCGTTCTTGGATGGCCATTTGAATGGATTGTTGGTCTGATTCTTTTCGGGTCTCAGGCGGATTAATCATCTTATACAGAGGATCGTTGCTGGGTACGGGAAAAAGTTGGCTTATGTTTTTCCCCAACATGGTCTCGGGGGTCATGGAGAAAAAACTCAGAGCCGCCGGGTTGGCATAGATAATCCGCTTGTTTTGATCCAATTCTATAATGCCGTTGGAAATACTGTCCAGCATGATGTGAAAGTGCCGGTTAATGGTCAGCAGTTCATTGGTTATGTTGCGGGGTGCCAATTCATCCGCTCCCAAAACGCGGTTGCCCAGAGACGGCTCCCAAAGCAAACTGGGATCGTCCAGAAATTTTGTAATGATGGTTTCCATGTCGCCAAAAGCAACCTTGGCGATGCAGACATTGGCGCCCAATGAAACCGTGTCGATGGACTCCTCTGCCGCAATTGCAGAAATGATAACGATGGGTGTATTTTGGAAGGCTTCCCGACTGCGGACAATGCGGCATAGCGAGCGGCCATCGATATTGGGCATCACCAAGTCGATAAAAAACAGATCGGGTGTGTACGATTCAAGAATGTCGATGGCCGTGACCCCATCAGAAGCAGTCTCCACATGCAAACCGGCTTTTTTAAGGATTCGAGAAAGAAATTTCAGCATAATGGCATCGTTGTCAACGGCCAAAACATTCTTTATTTGATGGGGGATTTTTGTAACAGGTTGAATTTCGGGCATATGGAGCTCTCCTTGCTTAAGAGTCGCGGACCTGGCACGCAATTAGGAGTTCAGCTAATATTCAACGTGCTATTTAGTAAACGAATCGTAATGTTAACCCAAGACACAGGCAGCCTGTTTTCCAGGGCCTTCGGCCATTGTAGCATGCTGGATACTGTTTAGCATGTTGGATCGTAAAGCTCAATCCAAGAAATACGGGCGGCCTCAAAATAAGACATCAGAATGGGGAAAGATGGTTTGCTACGGTATTTCAGGATATAGTGATTGTCAAAATAACGTTCCGATTGCGAAAGAAGGAGTATCCCCATTTTTGACAACTGGTATAGATGTAATCAAATTTGGATTGGCGTTCCCGGTCTGATGCTGACCAATCGTTTTTTTAATTATCCGGAGATGCGTTGGCCGATGCCTATGAATGGCCTAGTAATGACTCAATTGCCAGGGTCGCGAACTCAGCCATGCGCTTGTGGCCCAAAAGGTTGGGGTGGACACCGTCCTCGAGAAAACTGTCAGCGTGTATGCTTTGGTTGTGGTCCACGAACAGACTGTAAAAATCCAGAACAGCTATATCGGATTGCTCGGCGCTGGTCTTAAGTCGCTTGACGAATTGCTCGAGCTGGGCGGACATTTTTTTGAACCCTGCTTCAGGTGCACTGCCGGCCTGTTCAGCCGCCCTGTCCGGTAGAAACGGGATGGGCAGCCCGAACAGGGGCAGAATTTCATAATACTGGGCCTGGTAAGCCATTGTGAACAGATTGGATATGGGAATATTGATGGGCAGATCCCACCATAAATCGTTGGTCCCTCCCATGAGGATAACAGCATCCGGTCCGGAATTCAGGACTTCAGTTCGAAACCGACTCAGCATGCCGGCCGTACTGTCGCCTCCGATACCATTGTTGACCACCTGGATATTAAGTGCGGTTTGAAGCAGAGAAGGCCAACGTCCGCCGGTTTCGATATCGGCGCCTTCGGTCAGGCTGTCTCCGTGGCAGATGATGCGTTTCATCGATATATTCTCCGTGTGTGTTGCCGCTGGGTGGGGAGCGGGTGCTGACAGGTATGCCGCCTAGGGACGGCTCCCCGATTTCAATTGGTGCAATGTTTCGTCGATCAAATTCAGCCCTGCCAGCAGATGGGCTTTTTCACCCCCGATACCGATGCGCAGATAATGATCCATGCCGAAACAGTCTCCGGGGATGATGAAGACGCTTTTATCACGCCGGAGTTTGTCTGACAAATCTGTGGAATTGATGGCCATGTTATAGCGCATGAAGGCCATGCCGCCCGCCCGCGGGGGAATGAAATCAAACAGATCCAGATGGGAATCGACCCATTCCTGGAATGCCGCCAGATTATCCCGCAACATACTTCGACCCCGAGACAATATTTTTTTTCGTCGTTCCGGCTGCATCACCAGAGTGGCCATGTACTGGCTCATAATCGTCGTTGAAATGGAGGTATAGTCGTGGTAGGCCCAGGCCTTTTCCATGAGTGCTGCAGACCCCACCAGCCATCCCATACGCAAACCCGGCAATGAATAGGATTTGGACAGGCTCATGGTGACGACGGTGTTGTCGTACAAACCGTAGAAACTGGGTGTTTCGTCGCCTTCGAGCTCAGCTCCCCGATAGATTTCATCCACATGCAGCATGGCGTCGGCTCCCTTGGCGATCTCGACGATGGCATCCATGGCATTGGCAGAAAGCACCGAACCCGTGGGATTGTTGGGATTGCACAGGCAGATCAACTTGGTTCGGGGGCTTACCAGTTGGTTTAACTCCTCGATGTCCGGAGCCCAATTGAGATCCTCCTTGAGATAGAAGGGTTTGACATCGGCACCCAGATAGCGGGCAATCCCCCAGATTTGCATGTAGTTGGGCAGCATGACGACAACTTCGTCATTAGCCCGGATATTACTCCAGGCAAAGGTGAAATTGGATTCGGCCGAGCCGTTGGTTACCAGAATGTTATCGATACCGGCACCGGAGTAATGCTGGCTGATGGTCTCTCTCAGCTGGATGGATCCGTTGGTCTGACCGTATCCGAGCCTTTGATCCAGCAGGGTTTCGATTTCAGTTTCACTGAGGAGTTCCCGGGGCGTAAACGGATGGATACCGCTTTCGGTTAAATTGTATTCGACTGTATTTTCATAGAGGGATTGAATTCTTTCCAATTCAAAGGTTTCAAACTTCATAAACTGCTCCTTTCATCCGAATGGTAAACGAGGAACCCTTTACCATTAGGGGTGTCGGTCTGATGTTCAGGGCAAGTTACCGCTGGCCCTGGACACAAGCTTGCATATCTGAATATCCTGGATGGCTACACCGGTCAGGTCGGCTACGGTGATCTGAGTGTCGTCGGTTCGTGAGGGCGCCTGACCTGAAATCATATGTCCCAGCTCGACCACGCGATCCTCCGTCAGTGCACCGGACTGGCGGGCCTGGAAAATTTCGCCCCTGGATCGACTTTGAGCGATGCTGTCGGCTACGATCACGTCCGCTTTTGCCAGGATGGCCGGATCGAGTTCAATCTTTTCGGGGGTATCCGATCCCATAGCGGTGATATGGGTACCGGCTTTGATTTGATCCGCCATGAGCAAGGCTTTTTTTGACGGGGTGGCCGTCACGATAAGATCGCAGTTTGCAGCGACGTCGGCCGGGTCGAGGGTGGTTCGGACGTCATAGCCCCTGGCGCTCATTTCCTCCCGGTATGCATCCAGCTCATTCTGATTCACACCCCACACAGTTACGTTGCGGCAGGGTGTAACCGTTTGCAGGTAGGCCAGCTGCAGCCTGCCTTGGTAGCCGGCACCCAGTATGCCGATTCGGTTAACGGCCCCGGGGGCGAGAAAGCGGGCCGCTACGGCACCTGCGGCGGCCGTTCGAACATTGGTGAGGTGCCCTTCATCGAGCAGGATAGTTTCGAGCCTGCCGGTTTTCTGGCTGAACATGAGCATCAAACCCGAATTTGGGGAAATGCCCAAATCCCTGTTCCGGTAAAATCCGGATGCTATTTTAATGACATAGGCATCGTCCCCGATGATGTAACCATATTTGATATGGGTTTCTCCGGGGGGATTGTCGAAAAGCATTTCACCGACCGGCGGCACCTCGACCCTGCCATTTGAGTAGGCCACGAAGCCTTCCTGGATGGCATCGATAATGTTTGCGGGATCCATTCCGCTCACGATGGCTTCGATCTGGTCCCGCGTAATGGTTCGGGGGGTCATTTCAGGCGTCTGCATTCAAAATCTCCTTGAGGGATTGGGAGGTGATTTTCCGGCCGCTGATGATCAGGACCACCTGTTGGCCCTGAAAACGTTCTTTCTCCTTCAGCAGGCAGGCCACAGACAGTGCGGCGGCGCCTTCGATGAGCATCTGATGGTGGTCGATCATGACCCGGATGGCAGCGCGGATCTCATTTTCATCGGCCAGTATGAAGCCGTCGACCGTTTCGCGGCAGATATCAAAGGTCATGGCTCCGGCTTCGATCCCACCGGCGGTGCCGTCTGCAAGCGTCGGCTTGGATGCCATCTCGACAATTTGTCCAGCCTGGATGGCGGCATACATGACGGCTGAATTTTCGGGTTGACAGGCAATTACCCGCGTCGCTGCATGTACGGTTTTCAAGTATCCGGCAATCCCGGATATCAATCCACCACCGCCTACAGGCACGAGAACTGAATCCATGGATTCCAGCTGCTGCATTAATTCCACGGCAATGGTTCCCTGTCCGCCGATAATTTGAGAATCGTTATAGGGCGAGACAAATACCTGCTTTTTTTGGTCGGCCGTCTGCCTGGCCAGGGTCTCGCTCATAATGCAGTCCGTACCGAAAAATTTAAGTTCCACACCGTAACGGCGCAAGGCGTCTACTTTGGCAGTCGATGCGTTTTCAGGCAGAAATATGATGCCTTGCCCACCGAATTTCTGAACCAGGGCGGCAAACGCCGTACCATGATTTCCGGATGAAGCGGTGATGATCGGTTTCTGTCGTACTTCCGGGGGCAGGGACAGAAACTTGTTGAGCGCTCCCCTGTACTTGAATGATCCGGTATGCTGCAGGCATTCAAGTTTGAGGTAAACCTGTCCTTTGACCCGGTCGCTCAAATAAGGGGAGTACGCCAGATAGGTCTTGCGGATATGGGGCCGGATCCGGTCCTCGGCGGCTAGAACGTCTTGATAAACACGGGCTCTTAGGGGGTTGTCAGTACCCATGGACTAATTCCTTATTAATGATTTTAGGGTTGGTCATATCCGGTTTTGCCAGCGGGAATTGCACTGGCCATGGCGTTAGCGTTTGGATTCTCATCAGAAAGTGCTTCCTGTTCCCAACCCTGGAATTCGCAGTTTCAACTCCAGTTTTCGAAGGAAATGCGAAATAACCAGAACAACGGAAAGGTAAATGATGCCCGTTATAATGGACAGCTCGAACATACGGAAATTTTTGGAGGCGATGAACTTGGTCTGAAAAAGAAGTTCCGGGAATTGGATCAGGTATGCCACGGATGAGAATTTGAGCAGACTGATCAATTCGTTGGACCAGGACGGGATGACCAGTCGCAGGACCTGGGGAATAACGATGCATTTGATGGTCTTGAGCCGGCTCATTCCCAGCGCTAACGCACCGGTTATCTGCCCGGGATGGATGGCCAGGATCGAACCGTGGAAATACTCGGCCTGATATGCGGCCGAATTGAGCCCCAGCCCCAGAATTGCAGCTGTAAACGGAGACAGGACAATACCGATGGAGGAAAGCCCGAAATAGATAATGAACAGCTGCGTCAGAAGCGGTGTACCCCTAAAAAGGCCGATATAAGCGCTGGAAATCCAACGAATAGGTCCGTGACCGTAGACCTTGGAGAGCGCCAGAACAAGACCGAGACCGATACCCAGCGCAATGGCCAGTGCTGTCAGCATCAGGGTGTTTTTCAAGCCCATCAGCAGCTGCGGAAGCGTGGATATGGCAAGTTCCAGGAATTCCATTTTAGGCGCCACCATACAATTCCGAAATTTTTTTCAAGAAGGTCCTGATGCGGGGATGGGTCCGGTTTGAAAACAGCTCGGCAGGTGAATCCTGCGCCAGGATCTTGCCATTGTCGAGAAAAATAATTTCGTCGGCAACGCTGCGTGCAAAGCCGAGTTCGTGGGTTACGCACAGCATGGTCATGCCGTCTTGGGCTAATTTGATCATAACCCGCAGGACTTCACCGATTAATTCCGGATCCAAAGCGCTGGTGGGCTCGTCAAAGAGTATGAGCTTGGGATCCATGGCCAGAGCCCGCGCAATGGACACACGTTGCTGTTGGCCACCGGAAAGCTGCGCCGGGTATGCGTTTACTTTTTCCATCAGCCCGACCCGTTCGATTTCCTGCAAGGCGCGTTCATGGGCCGCTTTTTTAGGCATATGCTTGACTTCGATCAACCCTAAACTGACATTTCCCAGTACGTTCAGATGGCTAAACAGGTTAAAGTTCTGGAAAACCATCCCGATCTGGGATCGGATGTGGTTGATATCCACTTTGGGTGGGTGATCAAGCGATTTGTCCAATACAGTTACGCCGTCCAGGACGACACGGCCCTGTTCGGGTTCGGATAAACGGTTTACACAGCGCAGGAGGGTACTTTTACCCGTTCCGGAGGGTCCGATGATGACCTTGGTTTCCCCCCTTTTCATTTCAAACGAGATACCGTTGAGGACATGTTTTTGGTCATAAATTTTATGTATGTCTTCGACTGTCAGGAGAGCACCCACGAGATCAAATCCTTTTCATAGCGGCACCACCGGTGGAATGCCCGGGTATGGCCAGACGCTTGGCAAGACGTCCGAGCAGATGCGTACCGAAGTAGGTCAAGACAAAATAGATAACGGCAATGACACAATAAACCAATAAGGCATTACCGAAGGACCGCGCCACCACGTAGCGGCCCTGGCGCATCAGTTCAACGATGCCAACCACAAATACGAAAGAGGTGTCCTTCATCACGTTGGCATATTCATTCGACCATGGCGGGATTGCAAGCCGAAGGGCCTGGGGAATGATGACACAGCGGATCGCCTTGAAGCGGCTCATGCCGATGGCCCGCGCCGCCACCATTTGGCCGGATTCGATCGATTGGACGGCACCCCGGAATATCTGCGATTGGTAAGCGGCCGAACGGAGGCCCATGGCCAGCGTTGCGGCCATAAGGGGCGAGACGTTGAATTCTGATAAACCGAAATAGAAAAGAAACAGAATCACCAGTGCCGGCAGGCCCCGAAAGGTCTGTTCAAGCATGGAGGCCGATATCCGTGCGGCGCGGTTCCCATAGACCTGCATCAGGGACGCCGGCAAACCCACGGCGATCCCCACCAGCAGGAAAATGAAACAGAGCTTCACGGCCATGCCGGCGCCGTGAAGAAACATGGGCCATGATTCCCATATGACCATCAGGCTTGAAAATCGTTCCATCAATCATCCGTTTGGTTGTCAGGAGTTCCGGGACAAATCCCCGGTTCCCGGCCAATTCCGAGAACCGGTCCCGGAACAGACAGCGACGATTCTATTTCATCATACAGCCCTTGAGCTTGTCCGCGTATCCCCCTAGATCGCCGGATTCCAACAGGCCGCGTGCGCCGGCATAGCATTCTGTTATCTTATCCAAGTCCCCACCGGCATAGGCATCGGTCAAAACCGGCCAGACTCCGTCGCTCTGCAGTTTTTTGACCCCGCTGTTGATCTGATTCAGCAGGCCCTTGGGATCCCCTTTTTGAACCATGAAACCGCAGTCGGCATTGTCCGGCACAAGGATACCGATCATTTTTACAGGCCAGCTTCGGGCAAAGACCTTGGCTACGGGTGTATCCCCGATAAACGCATCAATTCGACCGGCCTTGATGTCCATGAGAATCAGGTCATTGGTTTCGTAAGGTTTAAACGTTATTTTAGCACCGGCCTTTATGGCGTCCTCGAGAAAGCCGGCCTGGGTGGTGCCGGTCTGGGCACCGATTTTATGGCCTTTTGCGAACATTGTCGCCATGTTGATATCGGCATCCTTGCCCACGAGGATGGCAAGATCGGCGGTCCAGTAGGAATCTGAAAAGTCGACCTGCTTGGCCCGTTCCGGCGTGATATTGGTCTGGGCGGCAATGATATCGATTTTGCCGGCCTTCAGTGCCGGGATCAGCGAATCATAAGGAATATCCTTGATTTGCAGATTCCACTGGTTGATTTTGGCCAGCATCCGCATGACGTCCATATCAAACCCGACGATGTTGCCCTTTTTGTCGACCCATTCAAAAAAGGGCCAGTCCGCGGATGTTCCTACAATTACTTTTGGGCCGGCAAACGCCGTTGCGGTGAATGCGGTAAGTGCCAGTACAAGTATCAGTGATTTTTTTAGCATAATAATCCTCCCGATAAAAGTAAGTAGTTTTGGGTGGCCTCGCTTTATTAAGGCCGGTGATGGGCGATCTTCATTTACCGTAATACACCCCAATGGATTAGGTTCCGATCAAGGAGATTGCGGCGGATATCATAAGCGCAGTTCCTTTAAGTATTTATATACTGTAGAGTTTCCGAGTCCGAGAATTCTGGCGATGTAGCTGGCGGCCTGTTTGCCTTTGAATGCACCCTGTTCATAGAGGCGTTTAACCAGTGTGCGTTTTTCGTTTCGGTGCAGGGTGTCGATGGTTCGATTGTGTTCCAATAGCCAGGCATTGATAAATCGATTGATCTGTTCGTGCCAGTCATCTTTAAACAATTCGTCGGGCTGGGCGATCATGCTAACCGGCCTCAGAAACATCTCCAGGCGCTGATGCAAGTCATTGGCCGCGGACACATCGAGATTGATGCACATGATCGCTTCCGGGGTTCCGGCGCTATCTCTCAGAACGACGCTGATGGATTTAAGTTTACGCCCGTCCCAGTTGAGCTTTTCATACGGGCCGATAACCCATTGCCCGGGTGTGAATTTCATATCTTCAAGCAACGTGGGTGAGCCGACTCTGCGTTTTGAAAAGTTGTTTACCAGAACAGCGATGCATTGTTTTTGGAGATCATGCACAACGACTTCAGCGTACGGGTGCAACAGGGCGGCAATCCCCTTGGCGATTTCGTTATATTGGTCCCATTTCCCCAGCATGTGTTTTCTCCTTATATAGATTGTTTTTCTATCAAAGAAAAAAAATCTACACAACAGTTTTCTTCTCGGCTCTTGACAGCCCCGGAAAAAATTAATATATGTACATATGTTAATATGATAATTTAAAATAACAGAAAATATTCGAGCCATAAAGAGGTGCCTATGCAACTAACCGATCAGCCCATCGATGCGAGCCTGGCCTGCATCACCAAAGGTATTCACATTGAGGTGGTTAACGATGTTAAGAACCGTTTACCCGATGAAGCTTATTTAGATCATCTGGCAGATCTGTTTAAGCTTTTTGGCGACGGGACCCGGCTCAGGATTCTGTGGGCCTTGAGCGAGTCGGAAATGTGTGTTTGCGATCTTTGCGCATTATTGCAGATGAAACAGCCGGCCGTATCACATCAGTTGAAAAACCTCAAACAGGCACGAATCGTTAAAAGCCGCCGGGACGGAAAGGTGATTTATTATTCACTAGATGACGACCATATGCGCAAGTTGCTCAATCTCGGCATGGAGCACATCCAAGAGTAATGCCGATATGTTGTCGCCGGGCACATGCTGAAATTCGTACATAAGAATTAACGATTTAACAGAATTTGTTTTAAGTCACCAGATTACGCCCAACACAGATATCGGGTGTTAGACGGGCTTTAAAACCACTTCCACAATGACAGGAACAAATAAATGCTTGAAGAATTAAAACCGCGAAAATTTGAACTCAGAAATCTTGATTGCGCCAATTGTGCCGCCAAAATTGAAAAGGGCTTGAATCAACGAGAAGGTTTGGAAAATGCAGTGGTCGATTTTGCGACGTTAAGCCTGCATATTAAATCGAGCAATGTCGCTCAGGTAGTTGCAGCGGTGGCTGAAATCGAACCGGATGTTGAAGTGGTGGACAAATCTGAGCGGGTCGGGCCATATGAACATGCACAGCCGGTCCAAGGGAAAATCCCCAAGAAGGAGATCCTTGGTTTGGTTGCAGCCATCCTGCTGCTGCTCACTCAAATGTTTTGGGAGTCATGGTTTCATCAAAATAATCTATTAAGCCTGGAATTTATCATTATCCTGACGGCTTACTTCTTGGCCGGTTTCAATGTTCTGCGAGGGGCCTGGCAAACCGTACGGCGCCGCGAATTTTTCGATGAAAATGTCCTGATGGTCATCGCTACCGTAGGAGCATTGATGATTCACGCCTATTCAGAAGCCATCGGTGTCATGATTTTTTATAAAATCGGCGAACTCCTTCAAAACCGGGCCGTGGACGGATCACGCCGCTCCATTGAAGCATTATTAGCTGCAAGACCCGAAAAAGCCGTGGTTCAAACCAGACGGGGATTTCGGGAGACAGTTCCGGAATCGGTGAATATCGGTGATACTATTTTAATCAAGCCCGGCGAAAAAATCCCCCTTGATGGTGAGGTGTTGTCAGGCACATCGCAGGTCGATGCATCCGCCCTGACGGGCGAGTCAGTGCCCATATCGATAGCGCCCGGCGGTGAGGTCATGGCCGGGCAGGTTAATCAGACTGCGGCCTTGACCGTGCGCGTTACCCGGCGCTTTGAAGAATCGTCCATTGCCAAAGTTATGGAATTGGTAGAGAACGCCACCGCCAGAAAGGCCCGGACCGAGAAGTTCATAACCAAATTTGCGCGCTACTATACGCCGGCAGTGGTTTTAATAGCGGCCGCGATTGCCTTTCTGCCGCCCCTGCTATTTGCGGATGCAACCTTCAAATCCTGGGTTTATCGGGCGCTGGTGCTGCTGGTGATATCCTGTCCCTGCGCCCTGGTCATCAGCATACCCCTGGGATATTTTGCGGGGATCGGTCTGGCTTCCCGCAGGGGTATACTGGTCAAAGGATCCAACTTTATTGATGCCCTGGCAAAAGTGAAAACAGTGGTGTTCGATAAAACCGGCACGTTAACGCAGGGGGTTTTTAAGGTGTCGGAGATTGCCACGTATAATGGCTATTCTGAAAATAAGGTGCTGGAATTCGTGGCCGCTGCCGAGGCGCAATCAAACCATCCCATCGCACTCTCCATATTGGCGGCATTTTCACAAACAGGATTGCGGCTGAAAAGCCATGATATATCAGCACACGAAAACCTGGCAGGCCGTGGCGTTAGGGCCAATTATCAAACCAGGGAAATTCTGGTGGGCAATGACCGCTTGCTCCATTCAGAATCCGTTGCTCATGATCGTTGCGATTTTGACGGTACGGTGGTGCATGTGGCCGTTGACAATCAATATGCCGGCTATATCATCATCGGTGACCAAATTCGCCCGGATGCTAAATCGACCGTCGAGAGCCTGAGAAAGACAGGTATTGATACGGTTGCCATGCTGACCGGCGATAATGCCTGTGCTGCTGAGTATGTGGCCAAACAGTTGGCCATTGATGAATACCATGCGGACTTAATGCCCGAGGACAAAGTCCGCGTATTTGAAAAGATCCAGAGTCAGAAACGCTTGGGCGGCAGTATCGCCTTTGTGGGTGACGGCATCAACGATGCGCCCGTAATCGCCAGGGCCGATGTGGGCATTGCCATGGGAGCTTTGGGTTCGGACGCCGCCATCGAAACAGCCGATGTGGTCCTGATGCAGGATTCACCCCGGAAGGTAGCCGAAGCCATCGGCATAGCCCATAAAACCCGTAGAATCGTCTGGCAAAATATCGGCCTGGCATTTGCGATTAAAGGCTTTTTCATTCTGATGGGCAGTCTGGGGATGGCTTCCATGTGGGAGGCGGTATTCGCAGATATGGGTACGGCGGTATTGGCGGTAGTTAATTCCACCAGGATACTTCGTATCAGCTCTTAACCACAAAATTGCATAAACAACATGGCAAGGTATAGATAAATTATTGCTATTATGATGAACATTATGCAGATTACGACGAATTTTAAAACTTTCCTGGGAATCTTTTTTATTCGATCATTGAGCTACACCAGGACAAGAAGGATAGCATTGATTTTGCCATGTTGTTTACCCCTTGGGAAAGCCTGAGGACTCCAGATTCTGTGTTGCTGAGGGTTCGAAGTAAAAAACTACGACTTCACCCTCAGACGCCTTGACTCTGAAGCCCTCAGGCTTTTGCATCGTTGAGGTTAGCTGTTAGCTCTAAGCCGGCTAAAAGCCAAGAGCTAACCGCTAAGAGCTACCAAAGGCCCTCCAGCACTCAAGCAGGGCGCAGGCCAAAAGCAGGGTTCGTTGGGGCAGGCTTTGCTTGATCATGTATTCGTCGCGACTATGGTCCCGCCCGCCGATGGGTCCCAGACCATCCAGCACCGGAACATTCAGATCGGCAATGAAGTTGGCATCGGACACACCATTCCGAAATTCCTCCTGCAATGAATAGCCCAATTGTTCGGCAATGCTGCGTGTGATCTCAAAAAGATTACGATTGTCTTCGCTATTCTGCATGGGCGGTCTACCGGAAATGAAATCGACACGACTTAGGGTTCCAGGAACTGTGATTGTTTCAGCGATCTTGGTCACCTTTTCCTCAAGAAATCTCAGGTCAACCGAATTAACGTAGCGGAAGTCAATTTGGGCGTTGGCAAATTCAGGGATCGTGTTGGGACCGATACCGCCATCGATTTTACCCACATTGATGGAAATTCCCTTTTCAAAATCATTTAAAGCCTCGAATTCAATAGTCTTACGGGCCAATTCAAGTATGGCGCTTGATTTTTTGGGGGTCGCGAAAGCCGCATGCCCGGCTTTGCCCTGTACATGGAGTTCAATGGTCAGATTACCTTTCCTGCCCGTGACGACCTGATTATTTGCTCCACCTGCTTCCAAAACAAAAGCAAAAACACTGGCATTGGCCTCTTTCTGGATTAGGTCGATGGAGCTTCTGGAACCGATTTCTTCGTCGGAATTGAAAATAAAAGTCAGTGGGAACTGTTCGAGCAAGCCAAGTTGGTTGAGAGCCTTTAGCGCATAAATTCCAACCACCAAACCGCCTTTCATGTCAACCACACCTGGACCATAGCTTTTGGTTTCGTCCTCTTTATACCAGTTAAAATCCGTATCCTTGGGAAATACCGTATCCATATGTCCAACCAACAGGACCTGCTTGGGGAAATCAGGCTGAGCCAGGGTCCGTACCAACAAATGGTTTCCTTGAAGCACCTGGTTAACGACCTCCGTGGTGACGGGCAGATCTTTAAAGGCAGCGGCAATCCTGTCGGCAGTCTGATCGATACCGGGCTTATTGTGGCTACTACTTTGAATGGTGACGATATCTTCAAGGAATGAAAACATTTCCGCTTCGATCGATTGCAGATAAGTTTGGATCTGATTAATAATAACTTTAAGTTCGCGCATCAGGTATTCCCTTTCCAACATGAGGGTATGTTCAAACAGTGAAATCGCTATAGATAAAAAACTGACAGCCTAACAGATTTCGGCTTATTAGCCCGGGCTTTTTTTATTATGTACCCGGTTTAATACTCAACCGAATCATCCCTGTCAAAGCAAAACCTTACCATCTTCAGGTATTTGACAGGCTTGCCGTTATGACAGGGAAAATGCTATTAGGTTAAAGACGCAGCCATCAGCCTTAAGCGATCGGCTGCAAAAAACGGCTAACAGGGGGAGAAAATCGTGAGCAAGTACTTACTTGTGGATATTGGTGCCGGGACCATGGATGTTCTCTTTTGCGATGATGAAACCGGACAGCAATACAAAGCTGTGGTGACATCGCCAGTAATCGAAGTTGCCAACCAGATAACAGCAACCAGCGGAAACCTTGTGATTAGCGGAGGGGAGATGGGGGGCGGGATGGTGACCCGTGTGTTGAAAGAAAGGGCCGGCACCGCCGCGGTGATCATTTCGTATGGGGCA
>CAYVMI010000032.1:0-66676 GCA_964452555.1 uncultured Desulfobacterales bacterium | reverse complement strand
TGTCCCTGCGGATATTTCTCGGATCCCAAGCACGAATGCCGCTGCACCTTTCATCAGATACAGCGATACCGGTCCAAAATCTCGGGACCCCTATTGGACCGTATCGATCTGCATGTGGACGTACCGGCCGTGCCCTACAGAGAGCTCAAAGGGGTTGTGGAATCCGAGTCCTCCGAAAGCATCCGCCAACGTGTGGCTGACGCCCGGGCGATACAATCGAGCCGATTTGGCCATACGCACATCTATTGCAATGCTCAGATGAACAGTCGTCTGATCAAGCAACACTGCTATATCAATAATGCCTGTCACGATTTGTTGGAAACGGCCATCGACAAGCTCGGTCTCTCAGCCCGCGCGCACAGCCGGATATTGAAGATTGCCCGGACCATCGCCGATATCGAGGGCGCTGATGATTTGAAACAGCACCATATTGCCGAGGCGGTACAGTACAGAAATCTGGATCGCGGTTCGCTTGCATAAAATTTGATGAGATTTTTTACTTTAATTTTTTTTGGAGTAGGCCGTTCTTAATTAAAAAGGTTTGAAAGATTTCATCTCATCAAATTTCGCCCTTCGGGCGAGCCGGATGCTTCCATAGGCTTTGTTACTGAGGGCTCGAAGTAACGACTACGACGTCGCCCCCAGATGCCTTGCCTATGAAATCCCCGAACTCGTGCAAGATACACAATAATACCTTAACCCTACCTGACTAATTTTAAATCATTCTAATTGGAGTATAGGATCCGAAACCATAGGCTTTTAGGCTGAAGCTTTTTTGATTGTTAGGTTGTGTTTTGCTAATTGTTTATTGATATGTTGATTTTTGCATTGGATGGCTATTACTTGACTCCCGAGATCCTTTCCCTTATTAGATTGAAACTCAAACTAAAATAATCAGGAGTATTTGCCTTGGATTTCAATCCCATTACACCGAAGAATATCGAAGAATTATCTAAACAGGTACCACCCGATCGCATATCCACCGGCGAATCCGTACTGGATCTGCATGCCAAGGATCAGTCCCAACATGCGCCGGTGCGTCCCGAAGTGGTCATCTGGCCCCGGAATGAAGCCGAAGTCGCCGCAGTGGTACGGTATGCAAACGATAACCGCATCCCGCTGGTGGGCTGGGGATCGGGTTCCAGTCTGGAAGGCAACCCCATACCCATTCAAAAAGGCATTGTGTTGGATTTTACTCAAATGAACCGGATACTGGATGTGCGTACCGAGGATTTCCAGGTGGATGTGGAACCAGGCCTGGTCTACCAGGATTTAAATGACCATCTCAAGTATACCGGACTTTTTTTCCCACCCGACCCGGGAGCCCGGGCCACAATCGGCGGCATGATCGCCAACAACGCCAGTGGTACCCGCACGGTCTATTATGGTTCCACCAAAGATTATATTTTACGGCTGAAAATGGTCTTGGCCAACGGCGATGTCATTGAAACCGGATCACGCACTGCCAAGACTTCCTCCGGCTATGATTTACTGCATCTATTCGTGGGTTCCGAGGGCACTCTTGGAATCGTGGTTCAAGCCACGGTTCGTCTGGTGGGCCTGCCTGAGGAATATGCAGCCGCCATTGTCACCTTCCCTTCCATCGAGGCGGCCAGCGAAGCTGTGGTAACGATACGGCGCGCGGGGCTTAATCCCGCTTCCCTGGAGCTCCTGGATACGGCCTGCATCAAACTGTTCAACCAGGAAAAAAACTTGGGCCTGGCTGAATCACCCACATTGTTTATTGAATTTCACGGGCCTTCCCTGGCTTATCTGAGTGAGATTCTGGAACTGGTCGAAGAAGTCTGCCTGGAGGCCGGTCAGATTGAGTTTCGATCGGGTCTGGGGCGTGAGGAGCGCAACCGCTTTTTCGAGGCCCGTCATGAACTGGGCGAGATGATTATTCGCAACCATCCGGACTGCAGCACCCAAGTCATCGATGTGGCAGTTCCGCCGACGGCCTATTCCGAAATTATCGCCAGTGCGCGCCAGGCGGCCGATACGGCCGGTATTCCCGGTTATGCTTTTAGCCACGCGGGCGACGGCAATCTGCATCTGAACCTGGCCGGGCGCAAGAATAACCCGGATGATTGGAAATTGATCGAAAAAATAAGCCAGGAGATGGTGGACAAGGCATTATCCTACGGTGGAACCGCAACCGGAGAACACGGGGTCGGCATTGGCAAGCGGGATTATATGAAGTCTGAGCATGGCAGAAGTCTCGACTATATGCACCAGATCAAAAATCTGTTTGATCCGAGAGGGATACTTAACCCGGGTAAAATCTTCCCCTAATTTTAAATGGGCCGCGCCTCCTTGGCGCGGCCCATTTAAAATTGACAATCATGAAAAGACGCTTACTATTGTTGCAGATTTGTTGAGATTACTGAATAAATATTCGTATTGATTTAAAATAATTATGTGGCGGTGCCGCCGCATAACGTAAAATCGGTGAAGGATTTTACGTGGGGGGAAACATGGTATTTGAAACCAAAGAAGAAGTGCTGGAAAAAATCATGGCCCAAGACAAACCCACATGCCCGGACTGTGGCGAGGTTATGAATTTGTGGGAGGTTCCGCCCATCAATTTTAGCGATGGACTTGGTTGGGGTGCACCCTATCTTTATTTGTGCTTCAATGACGATTGTCCCATCTACAGCCAAGGATGGGAAAATATGAAAGAAAACTACAACCATACCGCTTCGTACCGCAAAATGAACTACCCGGGGACAGAGCAATTTGAACTGATGCCGGTTTTCAGCCCCATGGGTGCCCAAGGACAAATCATTGATGACCAGGTGCTCATGCAGGAAGAAATGCTCAAAGAGGCCATTAAGAAAGGTTTTTCTATCTTGGCCCAATGCTTTGTGGATAAAGATACCGAAACCGTCCTGCGGATGCTGCTGGATCCCACTGAGCCGGCGCGTGTTCGTTTGAAAGCCGCTGAAATGCTGGGGGACATTGGCGATCTGGAAGCCATCGAACCCCTCAGAAATCTAAGGGTGGGTAACGAATTGATCGAAAACCAGTTGGAGGAATCCGTTGGTAAGATTCATGAGCGGTTTTTTACGCGAGAGTGTCCCTTTTGTGCAGAGATCGTCAAAAAACGCGCCAAGGTTTGTAAACACTGTCAGCAAACAATAGCTGGCCAGTAACTACTGACGGTTCCGTATAAAGCCCAACTTCTTTGTTGTGCTGCAAACCTTTATCTTGGATGAAAACATATTCAAGATAAAGGCCGCAATACATTCGACGTACAATCAGTACGCCTCATAACTACAAAATTTGCACGCCTTGAATTTGACCTTTATACAAAACCGTCCATTATTATTTTACTCGGTAATACTAGTTGGAGTTTTAGCCATAAACTGATAGCGGCTTAGAGCTGTTAGCTTATTGCTAACGGCTGCGAAGCAACAGTGATCGGCCCGTCATCTCCTTGGGCTGGGGTAGGCCCATGATCTCAAGCAGGGTGGGGGCAATGTCAGACAAAGCACCATCCTGTAAAGCCTTTCCTTTGAAATAATCATCCACCAGAATGCAGTTCACCCGACCCACTGTATGAGCGGTATGTGGATTGCCGTCATCATCAATCATTTTTTCGGCATTACCGTGATCGGCCGTAATCATGGCTGACCATTGCTTTTCCTGCAACTTGGCAACGATTTGCCCCACACAGCCATCAACTGTTTCACAGGCTTTCACAGCCGCGGACAAATCACCGGTGTGGCCGACCATATCCATGTTGGCAAAGTTAAGTACGATCAAATCGTAAGCATCACTGTCCAAACGTTTGAGAACCTCCTGAGTTACTTCTATGGCGCTCATTTCCGGTTTTTGATCATAGGTGGCCACCTCCCGCGGCGATGGGATCAGACTGCGGTCCTCCCCCGGAAACGGTTCCTCACGGCCTCCGCTGAAAAAATAAGTCACATGGGCATATTTTTCAGTTTCGGCAATCCGCAGTTGTTTTAATCCCGCATCGCTGACGATTTGACCGAGTATATTCTGCATGGACTTGGGTTCGAATGCGATGGGCAGCGTAAATTCGGCATCGTAAAGGGTCATGCAGGTATAGCCACACACGGCCGGCCAGGGATCGCGTTCAAACTCAGCAAAGGCCTCATCGGTAAATGCACGTGTTATTTCCCGGGCCCGATCAGCTCGGAAATTGAAAAAAAGGATACCGTCGCCATCTTGAACCCGCCCGCGCGGTATGCCCTCCGCATCCTTGATGACAATCGGCTTGATAAATTCGTCAGTCTCATTTTTTTGATACGCGTTTTGGATGGCCGCCAGGGCATCGCTTTCCGGAATACCATCTCCGCGTGCGTACAACCGATAGGCTTTTTCGATACGGTCCCAACGTTTGTCGCGATCCATGGCATAATAACGACCACAGATAGTTGCAATAAATCCGGAACCGCTTTTGTCCAGATGGGATTGAAGCGTTTGCAGATAACCGGCCCCACCGTTAGGCGGCGTATCCCTGCCGTCCATGATGGCATGCACCGCAACCTTTTTGATTTGATGGGCAGCAGCCATATCCAATAAGGCTAGCAAATGGGTTAATTGGCTATGGACCCCGCCGTCGGAGACCAGTCCCATGAGGTGCAGAGTCGATCCGTTTTTTTGAACTTTTGCCATTAAGTGACATATGGCTTTATTCTCAGCAAAACGACCATCGGCAATGGCCCGATCGATACGCAGCAGATCCTGATAAACAATCCGGCCGGCACCGATATTTAAATGTCCCACTTCCGAGTTTCCCATGATACCGTCGGGGAGACCTACGGCATTGCCAAAGGTAGTCAACAAGGAACCGGGGTAATAATCTCGAAGTTGATTCAGGATGGGGGTTTTCGCCTTTGCAACGGCATTGCCATGGGATTCATCGCGAACCCCCCAACCGTCCAGGATCATTAACATACATTTTTTCTTAATGGTCATGTAGTATGCCTTTTGTCATATTTTTAAACTGAGCTATGCTTCAATTGATATGCTTGTTTTGGAATAGAAAAAATAGGCTGTTAGGCTGTAGGCTTTTAGACTATTAGGCGCATACAGCCTATAGTCTTCAGCCTATTAGCCTGGGCTTACACTTGAACCTTGGGATCCTCGGCCCCTTGAACCTCTTAATATCCATGAATTAGCAAAAACTAATTCATCCGGTGTTAGGTTTTAAGTTTTAGGTTTTAGGTAGGCTATGAGCCAATCGCTATGAGCTAAACTTAAAACTTAACACCTAAAACTTAAAACGCATGAAAATAGAAAATTATGACTTCTTAAAAATGGTCAACCTGTAAGGAATATTAGTCATGCTTCGTCTTCTATGATAATCCTTTTCGCATCCACCCACAGCCCTTCCAGATCGTAAAATTCGCGTATTGATTCAAAGAAAATATGAATGATCACATCGCCATAATCCATCAAAACCCAATGGCCTTCCTTTTTGCCCTCCACATGAATCGGATGCTTACCCTGTTTTTTTAATTCGATCTGGACATGTTCCGCTATGGCGGTAACCTGTCGATTCGACTTGCCCGAGCAGATAATAAATGCATCCGCAAATGATGTCAGATCCTGTACATCAAGTATGACGACCTGTTGGGCTTTGCGACCCAATACGGCCTGAATATATGGTTTGATGGTCACTTGGATTGCCTTGCCATCCATGTCTGTCATGCGTAGATTCCTTGCTTTAAAATATAATTTTCAACAGATTGGGGAACCAAATATCGAATGGATCGTTTTTGCCGAACCAAATGCCGGATTTTAGTTGCGCTTATATCCAACATACTTATGGATTGTCGATAAATCGGTTGATAGCGGTCGTGTAGGTAGCTTCTTTTATCTTCAGATAACTGGTACGCGTCCGAAATCCGGGTATGAATTATTTTGCTCATGGCCGACCAGGGGCGACTGGTTGCAGCTTCTTCCCGGAGCGGCCGGGCCATTACGATGATCGGCAGCAATTGAACCAGCTGCTTGTAGGATTTCCACGTGTCTATTTCCAGAAAGGCGTCCAGGCCCATGATCAGAAAAGGCTTGCTGCCGGGGTCCAGATGGTTCTGAAATGCCTGGACCGTATCGACCGTGTATGACGGGCCGGTCCGTTTCAGCTCCACGTCGGATAAAATGAAGTCCGGATAGTCCTGAATGGCCAAGCGTGTCATTTCGATCCGATCGGTTGCCGAGATCACATTTTTTAAATCTTTGTGGGGAGGCAAGGCTGCGGGGATCAGGTAGAGCTTCTGCAAACAGAACCTTTCCTGAATTTCCACGGCCGCACGCAGGTGGCCGTGGTGGATAGGATTGAACGTTCCCCCGAATAATCCGACCCGCATAAATTAATCTCCCTCCAATATATTGAGGATGCGTGACAACAGCCGCCGGGTGCCGGTGCCCGTAAGGGCGGAAATAGAGACAACCTCATGCTCCGGCATAGCATCCTGAAAAAGCCTCGCGTTTTCCTCGGCCCCGGGCATGTCCATTTTGTTCAATACCAATATTTGGGGCCTTTCGGCCAATGATGGATTATGTTTGACCAGTTCCTGGTTGACGGTTTCATAAGCTGCCGGCACATTGACCGGATCGATCTCGCAGACGTCAATCAGGTGTACCAACATTCGCGTACGTTCGATATGACGTAAGAACTGGGTGCCCAGACCGGCGCCTTCATGGGCGCCTGCGATAAGCCCGGGGATATCGGCAACCACAAAGGGTTCGCCCCAATCTGTGTGCACCACCCCCAGGTTTGGGACCAGGGTGGTAAATGGATAGGATCCGATTTTGGGCTTGGCTGCCGAGATTTTACTGATGAGGGTCGATTTGCCGGCATTGGGTAGGCCGATAAGGCCCACGTCCGCGATTAGCTTAAGCTCCAGTTTTAAATGCAGGGTTTGTCCGGGTTCTCCTGGTTGGGCAAAACGAGGAACTCGGTGGGTACTCGTTTTGAAGTGATGGTTGCCAAGGCCGCCGCGACCGCCGGCTGCAGCAATAAAAGTTTCGTCGGGGGTAATGAAGTCTTTTAGGATTTCACCGGTTTCGATGTTGGTGACCACTGTACCGGTGGGAATTTCGACAATCAGATCGCTGCCTTTTTTACCGGTCTTTTTTTTGCCTTGGCCGGCTGCGCCGTTTTTGGCCCGGAGATGGCGTTTAAAGCGGAAATCGTAAAGAGTCCGTTTTCTGCCTGAAGCCTTGAGGACAATATCGCCACCCTTGCCGCCGTCACCGCCGTCGGGCCCGCCGCGGGGAACGAATTTTTCCCGCCTGAAACTAACACATCCGCTGCCGCCGTCTCCGGATTGGATGGTTATCGTGGCTTCGTCTATGAATTTCACACAGTATAAACGCTGACTTTTTTACGCGACCGTCCTAGTCGTTCATAGGATACAATGCCGTCGGCTTTGGCAAACAGGGTGTAGTCTTTACCCATACCGACATTTTCGCCCGGATGAATCCTGGTTCCCAATTGCCGAACGAGAATATTGCCGGCTTTGACTGTCTGTCCGCCATAGCATTTTACGCCTCGGCGCTGACCATTGCTGTCACGACCGTTTTTTGAGCTTCCGCCCGCTTTTTTATGTGCCATTTTTATGTTTCCTTTCTCGTTCCAACCGTTAATGCGGATGCATGAAATAGATCATCATCCGGTTGGATTAGAGAGAAATGTCGTCTATTTTTACAGCGGTAAATTGCTGTCGGTGTCCCTGGGTTCTGCGAAATCGTTTGCGACGTTTATATTTGAACACCAAAATTTTCTTGTGTTTTCCCTGTTCCACTATATGCGCGTTAACGACGGCATTTTCCACCAGAGGTTGACCGATTTCAACCCGATCACCATCGGAAACCATTAAAACCTGGTCAAACGCCACCTGAGAGCCCACGTCTCCGGGAATTTTTTCGATCTTAAGTGTTTCCCCTTTTTGAACGCGATATTGCTTTCCGCCTGTTGTTACCACAGCGTACATGTTACATGCCTCCTATTGTAAACCTTTCAAATAATTCATCTCAAAATATTGATGGATTAAAATTTTGAGAGAACTTAAATTTCATCGATTCGAAAAATAGATAATATTATAATTTTTGCGAAGATTGTCAAGCAAAAATGAAATTGCAGCGCGATTTCATTTTTGAGGAAGGAATTCAATCCTTGACAGCGGCATAACTCCAATATTTATTTACCAAAATCTAGGCTGCAGATCCAAAAGGCTCAAGTGGCGTCTGACGATGGGTCGCTGGTGGCCAGTTTTGGTCCAGGCAACTGTTTGAGGAACGAATTTTGGCTGGTGAAAACGGAAAACCAACGAGCCGGACTTAAACCAAGCTTTGAATATAACCACGAAATCTATAGGGTCCTCAAAATTGATAAACATTGATAAAGATGGTAGTGTGACTTTTACAATGAAAAATCGTCTCAGCATACTTGGCCTGCTTTTGATTTGTTTGACCTGCCTAACGACAGTTGCTGAAGCGGCCGCAATAGAAGCATCGGTGGTGCGAATTGTCAACCACTATCAACGTGGCCGTTGGGATGCGCCCTGGAGCGCAAATTCTGTGGGTAAACTTACTGGCAGCGGGTTTGTGATTTCGGACGGCCAGATCATGACCAATGCCCATGTGGTCAGCGATTCCAGGATGCTGTTGATCTATTTGAACAACGATCCACGGCCCTACGAGGCAGAGGTGAAGCATATTGGTCATGATTGCGACCTGGCCGTTTTGGAGCCAATAGATAAGAAGCTGCTGTCTGCAATTCCCCCGGTGACGTTCGGAGGTCTGCCGGCTTTACGCTCAACCGTGGAAACCATTGGGTATCCAACCGGCGGTCAGCGTATCTCTTCCACCAAGGGCGTGGTATCGCGTATTGAGATGAACCGCTACATGCATTCCATGATTGATTACCATTTGACGGTGCAGACAGATGCGGCCATCAATCCGGGTAACAGCGGCGGACCCGTAGTTCAAAAAAAACGCGTCGTGGGAGTGGCTTTCCAGGGCAGTTCCCGCTTGGAGAATACGGGCTGGTTGATTCCGGTAGAGGTGGTCCGGCATTTCCTAATCGATATCGCGGACGGTGCCTATGACGGTTTTCCGGATTTAGCTGTAATGTTTCGGAATATGGAAAATCCCGCCTATCGTCATTATGTGGGTCTAAAGCCGGGCCAGACAGGCATGATTGTTGAAAATGTATATCCAAAAGGAAGTGGGGACGGATATCTACGGTCGGGGGATGTGATCCTCCAGATAGATGATCACACGGTGGCCAACGATGGAACCATAGTCATGCAGGGCCTACGCTTGGATGCAGCCGTGCTTTTGGACCGCAAACAGAATCGTGAAATCGTCAACCTCGTCGTTTGGCGAGATGGAAAAACCATCCAGATGGCAGTGCCCATGCGGCCTTATCCGCCATTGATCCGCAAGGGCAATATTTATGACCGTATGCCGCGTTATTTTGTGTATGCCGGACTTATATTTGTTCCTTTAAATGTGGAGGTCTTAAAGCTAAGCGGTCGCAACTGGGCCGCCGATGCACCCGCATTACTGCGCTATACATATCAGTTCAAATCCATAGAAAATCCCAGCCACCTGAATGTGGAACCCATTGTTTTTCTGAGACGACTGGATCATCCCGTCAACGCCGATATGCCCAATTTCAAAAATCTGCTGCTGCAAAAAGTGAATGGAAAAGCTATTTCTAAACTCGAGGATCTGGTGTCCGCTATTGAATCCAACTCGGGTCCTTTCCACGTGCTGGAATTCGAATCCGGGATAATTCACGTGTTGGACGCCGGCAAAGTTGCAGCTGCCAATGCAGACATCCTGAAGCAATACGGCATACCGAGGGATCGCAGATTATGAGACCCTATTTGACAATACTGCTGGCATATTGTCTGATTCAAGGCTCTCAGGCAGCATTCGCCGGACATTATGAAAATCAGGTGGTATCCCTTTCAATTACCTGGCAGTCTTTTAATACTTATCGGCCTTGGGACAAAAATAAACCCGGGCATCGGTCGGCCCAGGCAATTGTGGTCAGTGATTCAATGCTGCTGACCACGGCTCATGCTGTTTCAAATGCAACCTTGATACAAGTAAAAAAACACGGCAAACCCAGCCGGGCCACAGCCCGGATTTATCATATGGATCGGGAAATAAATCTGGCTCTGCTTACCGTGTCGATACCCGGATATTTTAACGATCTTGAGCCGGTAACATTTTCCAAAAGCAAGGTTTCAGCTGGCGAAGCACAATCGGTCCGGTGGAAGAAGCGTCAACTCGAAGTTGCGCAGACCCGTCTGAGGCGGGTTGAGGTGGTCGCCAGCCGTACCGGAAAGGTGCAACATGCCGTGCTCAAGGGTACCACCGACTTGTCCGGCGCCGGCGCTGTCGATCCGGTATTTATGGATGACGAATTGATCGGATTGACAGTCTACAATGCCAAGGGAATGGTTGAAATTCTACCAGCCCATACACTGGCAGCCTACAGCGATATGGCCAAGTCCGGTACTTATCGCGGATTTGCGACGCTGATCGGTCTTTCATACCAGGTTCAAAATGACGAAACTGTGGGGCAATGGCTCGGTTTGCAGGGACCACCGCGCGGCATACTGGTGCGGAACTGTCTGTACGGCGAGACCGGATATGATTTTTTGAGGCCGCTTGATTTATTGCTCTCCATGGACGGGCATGCGATCGATAGTCATGGTTATTATCGCCACCCGGACTATGGACAACTTCATTTTTTTAATATCATTACCGAAGGGCATGTGATCGGCGATACGATTAGGGTATCGCTCCTTCGAGCGGGCAAACTAGCAGAGGTGCAAATGCCGTTGCTAGGGTTTCCACTCAAACAGCGCTTGATACCTTATTGGCGTGCGGACTACATGCCTGCATATCTAGTGGCCGGGGGGCTGGTTTTTCGTGAACTGGATTATAATTACTTGCGGGGGAGGGGGAAAAACTGGCGCTCCCAATCCACAACGCGCTTAGTTCTGGCCTGGGACCTGGAGCGATTTGATCAATCTCCAGAACGCACCCGCATCATAATACTGAGCCATGTCCTGCCGGATACGTACAATATCGGTTATCACAACCTCCGGGATTTGGTGGTTAGTAAGGTCAATGGCATGCCGGTGGGCTCGATGGCGCAACTTAAAGAGGCTTTTGAGCATCCCCGGGAGGTTTTCCACGTCATCGAATTCCAGAAGAATTACACGCGCAATAAGGTAGTCCTGGATGCAGGTGTGTACGCGGCCGCTACGCAACGGATTTTAGAAAAATATCATATACCGCAGGCAGAAGTAATCGGGAAGGAATAATTGCCAAAAATACCAATCTCCAAATTCCAAAAGACAAATAAGCTTCAAATCACAATATCGAACTACCAAACCAAGATGATAGTTTTAAATTTGGGTTTTGTATATTGGATATTATTTGATATTTGGATTTTGTTATTTGATGATTAAATCATATAGTTAATCCTTGGTACCATTACGTGCCGATATGAATAAACCTTTAAAATGATCAATAATACAAGAGAAGAATTAAGGGGGTTGGGTTGAAACCAATTTGTCGATCGATTTTATCTGTACCGGGGCACGTACAAAAAATGCATACCAAGGCACTTAACAGTTCAGCCGATAATGTGATGCTGGATCTGGAAGACAGCGTACCGGCGGATAAGAAAATAGAGGCCCGCAAACAAGTGATTGAGACCCTGTGCTCCGCGGACTGGGGCACCAAAACGGTTACGGTTCGGTGCAACGGTTTGGATACGCCCTTTGCCTATCTGGATATCATCGATATTGCGGCCGAAGCCGGGCATATACTGGATGCGGTGGTTGTCCCCAAGGTAAACCATCCGGGCGATATACATTTTGTCCAGCGGTTGTTGGATGGTGTCGAAATGGACCGGCAACCGGATGCGGACATCGGAATTGAGGCTTCCATTGAAAGTGCCCAGGGCCTTGAGAAAATTTCTGCCATCGCCGGTGCCGGCGACCGTCTGGTTTCATTGGTGTTTGGAATTGCCGATTATTCCGCATCCATTGGCGCACGCTTGATATCTATTTCCGGACATGGTGAGGGTGAGGCGGAAATTTATCCCGGCCATCGCTGGCACTTCCCCATGAGCCGCATTGTTATGGCCGCTAAAGCCAACAATCTGCAGGCAATCGATGCCCCTTACGGAAACTTTAAAGATCCCGAGGGACTGGGGAGCGCCGCCAAAATGACCAATGCCTTGGGTTTTGACGGTAAATGGGTAATCCATCCGGATCAGATCGATATTGTCAATGCCGTATTTTCACCGACATCGGCGGAAATTGAACGGGCACAGGCTGTGATGGCTGCCCATCAATCCGCCGTTGAAAAGGGACGCGGGGCTGTGTCGGTGGATGGTCGTCTGGTGGATCAAGCCACCATCCGCATGGCCAGGCTACTGTGTGAGCAGGCTCAACGATTGGGGCTTCTAAAAACGTAGCAAAATAAAGGCTATAGACCATAGGC
This sequence comes from uncultured Desulfobacterales bacterium, assembly GCA_964452555.1. Taxonomy (GTDB): domain Bacteria; phylum Desulfobacterota; class Desulfobacteria; order Desulfobacterales; family B30-G6; genus B30-G6. Next base: position 54,154 of record CAYVMI010000032.1, on the reverse strand, counting down.
TGTCAGCGGCCTACAGTCTACAGCCTGCTCTATCGGCTGTATTTTTTACGTAACACCTTTTTATCCAGCTTGCCCACACTGGTTTTGTCAATACTGTCCACAAATTCAAACCGGTCGGGCACGCCATACTTGGGCAACTTGCCTTGTTTGGCGGCTTCCAGCATATAGTCCTTAAAATCGGCCGCTGAAAGCTGATCTGTAAATTCCGGCTTTAGGGTTACAATCATCATGGGGCGTTCGCCCCATTTCTCATCCGGTATGCCGATGGCGGCAGACTCCAGCACGGCCGGGTGTTGGCTCATGATGTTTTCAAGGTCCAGCGACGACACCCATTCGCCGCCGCTCTTGATTACATCTTTGATCCGGTCGGTTATCTGTAGATAACCGTGCGAATCGATATGGCCCACATCACCGCTGTGGAGCCAGCCTTTTTTCCACAATTCCTTGGTTTTATCCGGGGACTTGAAGTAGCTCTGGGTCAGCCAAGGCGATCGCATGACAACTTCCCCGGTGGTTTGGCCATCATGGGGAAGTTTGTTGACCTGGGCGTCCACCACTTCCACTTCCGCCAGGGGTAGTGGTTTTCCCGTCTTGGTAATCACATTCAACAATTGATCCCCCTGCCAATCGAGCATGGATTCATTGGGTGTGGCTATGGTCATAACCGGTCCGGTTTCGGACATGCCGTAGCCGGCATGAATGCTTATGCCCAGATCCATGGCTTCTTTGGCCAGCCCTTTGGGCAGTTGCGCCCCACCCATCACTACCTTCCAGCGGGACAAATCGATGGATTTGGCCAATGGGCAAGTCAATATCATTTGCATAATGGTGGGAACACAATGGGAAAAGGTAACCCCTTCGGTTTCGATCAACCTCAGAATTCGCTCCGGTTCATACGGACCGGGGTATACCTGCTTGGCGCCCATCAAGGTGGCCACAAAGGGAAAGCCCCAGGCATGCACATGAAACATGGGGGTCAGTGGCATATAGACATCGTTGGAACGAAAGCGACAAAGCGTGTGATAGGCGCTGGAGACAATACAGACTGCCAAAGTGTGCAAAACCAGCTGACGATGCGAGTAATGGACACCTTTGGGATCTCCGGTGGTGCCGGTGGTGTAAAATGTAGTGGCCTTGGTGTTTTCATCCAGGTCCGGAAAATCATAATGATCCGGGGCATCCCGGAGCATTTCATTTAGATCGACCTGGTCGGTTGGCGCTGCACCCGATTCGGTGCCGTCTGCTTTAACGGTGATGATGGTTTTGATTTGATTGAGCCGATCCCCCAGGGTTTCAATCAGCGGCAGGAAATCAGCATGAACCAGCATGTACTTGGCTTCGGCATGTTGTAAGGTGTAAACGATCTGGTCCGGCGATAATCTCCAGTTCACGGTTTGCAATACGGCACCCATCATGGGAATTGCAAAAAAGCATTCCAGATATCGGGCGGAATCATAATCGAGCACGGCAACCACATCTCCGGAACGCACGCCGACTGATTTCAAGCCAGCGGCCAGACGATGGATGCGCTGGTTCAGTTCCACGTAGGTGTAGCGCCCTTGTTCGCCGGATACAATTTCTTTTTCCGGTGCGTGGATCAAAGGTGTTTTAAGCAGCTTTTTGAGTATCAACGGATAGTTGTAAAATTCTCCGGGTTCAAAGACCGTGGCATTCATTTGTTCGGCTCCTTTTTTGACAGAAAGTGCGACTCCATGGTATCTTGCCATTATGCAAAGGATATAGCATACCCCCAATTAATTCTAAAGTCGGAGCCGTCATGCAAAACCAATTCCACGAGATAGTCGATCAAATCAGTGCCGTTGTTCTGGGAAAGGAAGATCAGATTCGCCTGGCTCTGACATGTCTGTTTGCCAAAGGTCATCTGTTGATAGAAGACATACCGGGTATCGGCAAAACAACCCTGGCCAAGGCATTGTCGCGCTGTCTGGGTTTAAATTTTCGGCGGGTTCAGTTTACCAGCGACTTATTGCCGGGCGACGTACTGGGGACATCCATATTCGACCGCAAGCAGAGCGCATTTGTTTTTCACCCCGGCCCCATATTCACCCAGGTGTTATTGGCTGACGAAATTAATCGGGCCACACCTAAAACCCAGAGCGCTCTCTTGGAGGCCATGGAGGAGCAGCAGGTTACCATCGAGGGAGAAACGCGCGGGCTTGAAAATCCTTTTTTTGTCATCGCCACCCAGAATCCACTGGAACAATATGGAACCTTTCCGCTGCCGGAATCGCAATTAGATCGTTTTCTCATGCGAATCGAGCTTGGATATCCGGACAGGATGGCCGAAAACAAGCTGTTGAAAAAGGGCCAGGTCAAGGATCTATTATTGGAAATGCCCGAGTGCATCCTGCCGGAAAGAGTCGTGGCGATTCAGGACCACATTAACGCGGTCCATCTATCTGATCCCTTGCTCAACTATATTCAGGATATTTTAGATTTTACGCGAACGTCCAGTCATTTTCATGTGGGGCTCTCGCCCCGGGCCGGCATGGCGATCATTCAGGCTTCGCGGTCCTGGGCCTTCATAAATGATCGCGACTATGCATTGCCGGAAGATGTTCAGCATATCATGCCCTGGGTGGTTGGGCACCGTCTACGTTCAAAGGAGAGCCTCGAAGAATTGCCCAGGCAGCAGTTGATTTCCATATTGCATGAAGTGCCCATACCTTAATGCGGATGGGCCGCAACAATCGGGATCGAATTGTAAGCCTGGAAAAACCGGTTTCGATATGTATGATCTGATCCGTCACCAAAATGTGTGCGTTTTACTGTCATTTGAACTTGTAAGTGACCAAGTAGGCAAGTATTTCAAGTGATACGTTATGAAAGTTCCCAGCAATAATTACAAAGCGGCAGTCACCCGTTTTGCCCCCACCCGATTCGGATGGATGTTTATCATCGCCTTGGCGTGCATGCTGATGGGCTCCATCAACTACAATAACAACCTGGGTTTCCTTTTTACCTTCTTGCTCGGGAGTATGGCGCTGGTTTCCATCGCTCACACATATGGTAATATCAAGGGCATTGCCGTGGAGACCGTTCGGACCCAACCTATTTTCGAATCCCAGGATGCTGTCTTTGAAATAATTTTGCAACATATGCCCGCTACTCATTATGGCCTTCGGTTCCATTTAAATCAAAGCCAAGAAACCTTGGTAGCCTCAACCGCCGAGTCCGGCAATCAGATTCCGGTGACCATAAAATCGCCCAAAAGAGGGCGCATTTCCGTGGATAGGTTGGAATTGGCAACGGAATACCCTTTCGGTCTGTTTCGAATCAGCCGCAGCTTCACTGTAATCGGCACCTGTTTGGTCTATCCCAGACCCATACCGGTGAATCAACTAACTGCCCAGGATTTAATGGCTGTGCATGAATCCCGGAGAGGCAGCCAAAGCTCAGCCGACGACTTTAAAGGACTGCGCACATTTCAAAACGGCGATGCCCTCAAACACATTTTTTGGAAAGCTTTTTCAAAGGGACAGGGGCTCCTGGTCAAGGAGTTTGTCCAAAATACTTCACCGGAATTATGCTTAAACTGGGAAAAAATTAATTCCGAAAGCAGGGAGACAAAACTTTCGATATTGTGTGCCATGGTACTTAAGGCGCATCATTTAAAATTGGCTTATGGTATCAGCATGCCGGGGCAAATCATTTCTCCCCACCGGGGAAATCAGCATAAGCACGCTTGTCTGCGTGCATTGGCCTTATTCTAATGCAATTAACTACGCATCATCCTGGACCGATCATCGCCGTATTAGGCATTGTTATCGGTCCGCTGCTCCTGAACATGCCCTTGTGGGTATCGGGATGGTGTGCGGTTTTTTGGGCCTATACGCTCCTGGTCTACCGACGCAAATTGCCACAGCCTGGGCGGATAACCCGCATCATATTTACGCTGGCGGGATGTATGCTCATCCTGATTTTCTTAGGAGGGATTAGATTGGACAGCCAGGCCTTTATCGGCCTGTTGTGCGTGATGGCCGGGCTCAAGCCGCTGGAAGCCCTGCGCCACCGGGACAGGGTCGTAACGTTGTTTATGGCCTATTTTATCATCATCATCAGCCTATTCAGTATCGAAAACCTGATTATTAGCCTTTATATGTTTATTTCGGTTTTGGCCACTAGCACATGCCTGGTGCATATCAACCATCCAGGCAGGCAGATCCGGGTCAACCTGCGCTTGGTCACCATTATCATGCTCCAGGCAATCCCATTGATGGTATTGTTGTTTATACTATTTCCGCGGTTGGAGGGTTCTATTTTTTCACTACCGGGGAGATTTGCGGGCCAAACCGGATTTACCGATACATTGCGGCCGGGATCCATATCACAACTGGTACAGGTAGACCAAACCGCCTTTAGGGTTCAATTTGATCAAAAAATCCCGGAGGCTGAGAGCCTCTATTGGCGTGGGTTGGTGCTGTGGGATTTTGATGGCAAGCATTGGACCCAGGGGAAGGTACCGAGACATAACAAACGATTTATCCGGACCGAAAATTATATCGAATATGACGTCATCCTGGAGCCTCATCGTAAACAGCACCTATTTGCATTGGATGTGCCGGTTACGGCCCCCCGCTTTACCGCCCTTACAGAGGATTTCACGTTAAGGACACGCTGGCCCGTCCGCACGGTTCAGCGCTATCGCGTGCGCTCCGCCCGGGATGTTCAGGTGCGATTGAAATCAGCTCAGGAGCTTATGGCCCGGCAGCTTCCTGAGGAAGGCAACCCGAAAAGCCGCATTCTAGCTGAAAGCTGGTCATCTAGCCTGGACTCACCCCAGGCCATCCTGAATGCAGCCATGCGCTATTTTAGGCAAGGTGATTTTCTTTACACGCTCAGGCCTGGTTTGCTCGGTGAGAATCCGGTAGACGGTTTTTTATTTAATACGCGCAGCGGGTATTGTGAGCATTTTGCATCGGCATTTACATTTTTGATGCGGGCGGCAGGTGTCCCGGCACGGGTGGTGGTTGGATTCCTGGGCGGGGATCTGAATCCTTACGGAAATTATTTGATCGTCAAACAATATCACGCCCATGCCTGGGTGGAGGTTTTTATTAACAACCAGGGATGGATTCGTGTCGATCCAACGGCTCTGGTCGCACCGGAACGCGTTTCCTTGGGGATTATAGAGTCTTTGGCCACGGATGATTTGCCCGATTTCCTCAACCGGACCGGCACCCAACGCTTACGGGCCTATATCCAGAGATTGACCTATTTGGTAGATGCCGTCAATCTCAGGTGGAATTCCGTTTTCATGGAATATTCGCGAACCGAGCAGGCCGGTTTACTTAGAAATGTCCATGCAATGATCACCCAAAACCAATGGATATGGATGGTGGGCTTGATGGCATCAATTGTGGTTGTGGCCGTTTGGGTTATGTACCGATATCATGTCCGGTCTAGTTTTTACCGCAAAGATCAGATCCAGGAGACCTATCAGATCTTTTGTCGCAAGTTGGAACGTTTTGGCCTCCAGAAGCATCCGGCCCAGGGTCCTCTGGACTTTGCCAAAATGGTCAACATGCATCGACCTGAATTGAAAGAGCGGATAGCAACGATTGTGGATGCCTTTATTGCCCTGCGTTATCAACGAGACAGTGGCGATATGTCGACGCGTAAGTTTAAACAACTTGTCCGGCGATTTGATAGTTCGCGCTGACATATGATATTACCCAAAACACCATCTTGCTTGACATGGCGGGATACCTAGCGACAATCTGGACAATCGTTCAATCTAGATATTAATCTCAGGATGTCCCTATGGCCTTAATGCGTCTATATGAAGAATTAAACGACTATCTACCAGCGGATGAAAGAAAGCAGGATATCTGCATACCAATTCCGGGAAGTTGCTCAGTTCGGTCTATACTATTGGATTTGAATGTGCCCATGGAGGAAGTTGATCTGATTCTGGTAAATAGCCAGCCGGCGGACGCTGATTGCGTTATTCAGGCCGATGATCGCGTCAGTGTCTATCCAGTATTCGAACGGTTCAATATCGAAACCGTGACACGGGTACGATCCCGGCCGCTACGCAGACCCAGGTTTATAACCGATGCGGGTTTAGAAGAATTGGCACATCTATTGAGAGCGCAGGGTTTGGATGTCGTTTGCCACGATTCGGCCGCGCTGAGGGATATAATCCTGCAGGCGGAAAAAGATAGGCGCATTATTTTAACCTTAGACGGAAAACGGATTAATTGGCAGGCTGTAACCCGAGCAATTTTTTTAAAGACGCGCACAACAGAATCTCAAATTCAGGAGATCGTACAATATCTGGATCTATAGCTGGGAGATCGTGTCAACTTGCAGTTGCTGGGAAAGTTCCAGGGCCTCCTGCCACTCAGGAACTGCCGTCCGGCCGCCGATTTCCCGGCAGGATAGTGAAGCTACGGCCACAGAAAATTTGACAGCTTCATGGGTATCGAACCCACGGGCGATGGCCAGTGCAAAGGCACCGTGGAAATTGTCCCCGGCACCCGTGGTATCCACAACCGGAACACGGGGTGCGGCAACCTGATACAGAGTTTGCTTAAGGGGGTAAAAAGCGCCTTCATGACCATGGGTTACGATCAATTGACCTTGCACCATTTCCCGCAGTTTGATGATATTCGGAATCAACTGATTTGGTTCAAACAGGTCGCTGCGGGTGTCGAAAAAAGCTGAAGAGGGGATGAAATAATCAGCCGCTGCCATCATGTCTTCCAGCCGATCTTTCCAGCGTTCACAATCATAAATGAGCTTGGCATTCGCTCGCATCCGTTGTTTGAGTACCGGACCCAGGGTGGTTGTCTGCGGGTCAAGTGAAACCGTTTTAGCGCTGAGAAGGAGAGGATCCAGGTTCTCTGACAGTGTGATATCCGGTAGTTGACTGGGTTCGTATATAATGGTCCGCTTGCCGGTAGACTGGTTGACAAACAAATAGGCAATTGGGGTGGCGGCATTTTCGATTACGCGAATGTAGCGCGTATCAACATTACATTCGGTCAGACGTTTTAGGCAAAGTTTGCCGATGTCATCATCGCCGATGTAACCGATTACCGCGGTCTTCCCGCCCAGCGTGGCAACACAACTGGCCGAAGTACCGCCTTGTCCGCCACCTTCAACATATTTGGCGTTCAAGGCTACTTTTTCATCTTCATGCGGAAAGCGATCCAGCACAGAGATATAGTCGATACAATTGCGTCCGATTACGAGTACATCCAGATCTTTCATGTTATAGGTCCTTATCATAGGCGTTATAAAATAGAAATAAGTCGATTTCTTAATGAGAACTAGATTTAAAGATGAAATCATATGGATTTACCTGCTGTTTTATGCGATGGAGCAGGAAAATAAATAGCACGATATTCAAACCGAGTTTTGGAGGCTAGCTATGAAGGGCAAACCCGTTATACCGCCGGTGTACCAGACAGCAACCTACTATTTCGACAAATCTGATGATATGATCGATGTGGTCCAAAACCGCAGCGGCTACATCTATTCCCGCTGGGATAACCCGTCGGTGCGTGACACCGAAGACAGGCTGGCCGCGCTCGAAGGCTATGAGCACGCCATCGGTTTTGGATCTGGAATGGCAGCCATCACAACTGCAATCATACCGCATGTGAAAGCCGGCGACCGCATTGTCGCTATGCGTGAAACCTATGGCGGCACATTTGAGTTGTTGAACAACATACTTCCGGCCTTCAATGTAAACACATCTTTTTTGAATTGCTGGGACATGCAGGGGCTTATCGATGCTATTGAGGACGGCCTGGCCGTACTCTATCTGGAAACGCCCACCAATCCATTACTGCGGGTTGTGGACGTATTACCTTTGGTTGAAGCGGCCCATGCCAAAGGTGCCCTCGTTATACTTGACTCCACCTTTGCCACTCCACTGAATCAACAACCTGCGGATTGGGGTGTGGATGTCGTCATCCACAGCGCAACCAAATATTTGGGTGGCCACCATGACCTAACCGGCGGCATGCTGTGTTGCCATCGGAACCGCTTTGAAAAAATCTGGGATTATCGCAAGATTTTAGGCGGGATCATGGATCCCATGACCGCCTTTTTAATTGGCAGGGGATTGCGCACACTATCTTTGCGCGTACGCCAACACAATCACAATGCCATGCAGGTAGCCCAGTACCTACAAGGCCGGAAAAAAGTACGCGAGGTTTACTATCCCGGGTTACCTTCTCATCCGGACCATGAAATCGCTCGCCGGCAGATGAAGGGGTTTGGCGGCATGCTCAGCTTTGAATTGGATGCGGATTTCGAAGTGACCAAACGATTTATGGACCAACTGGAGACTATCAAGCTGGCAACCAGCCTGGGCGGCGTCACCAGTTTGGCCAATCAACCGATTACCAATACCCATGTGGCTTTGAACCCGGAAGAGCGCCACAAGGCCGGGGTGAGCGAGAGTTTGATCCGTCTATCGGTAGGCGTCGAGGATACCGAGAAACTGATCGCCGATCTCGAGCAAGCTTTTGATAGAATTTAAAATTGAGCGTTTTGGAAACAGGATATGTGATAATTTGATTCCTATTCGAAACAGAAACTTACTTATGTCTCTACCAGGATCAGTTGCTCAATTTTAAATTAGAAGGGCCAAAAGCTATTATCATTCCAAATGGCTTCGGTAACTTCCCTTTCAATTTTGGCCAGTGATTCCAGGTGCTGGGTTTCCCATTTCGCCAGCCATTCATATAATGCTTTTTCTTCAGGGTCGGAAGCTTCACCGGCGCGTTGGGCATAGAGGCTTACGGCACGTTCTTCCATGCCCATGGCAGCCGAAATAGCAGCAGATTCAAACCCGGCGCCGGCAATGCGTTTTTTCAGTTTGTCGCTCAATACGGTGGTGGCCACACTTTCATCATGAACATCACGATCAAAGGCTGTGAACGTGCCCTCATTTTTATAGGATTTATACTGGTCCGATAACATTTGAATATGGCTGGTTTCATCATCTGCCAATTTCATAAAAAACTCCTTTACATCGGGATCCTTGGCGCTGTCTGCCGCCTTGGTATAAAAGGCTTTCCCTCGCAGTTCCAGGAGTAGAGCACTTTTCAATATTTCGAGCGATTTTTCAGTGGACATGGGGCCTCCTTCACATGGTGCCAATTGATATTCAATCTAAGCTAAGACTGTACTAAGTCGTATATTTGAGATAACCTAAGTTGAGCGTTTCAAATTTTAAGAATGGTCGGAAAATAGGTACTTTCAATGGATCGTATCATTTTGAGTTCATAAAATTTGAAACCCGTTGGGATTGCCGATATTACCGCATCTACGGTGTCAGATGCCATCTCGCATAGACCACTATAGCGAAACGACATCTTCCTTGTACCTGCGGCAATCTCGACAATCGCTCAATTTAGGTATAAGTAAAACCATCTTAACAGGTCACAAACATGGTGTCCAATTTATTTGTCCAGTGATAAGATTGTTAAGCATATGATCGAGAATCCATACCATAAGACTGTTGACGGTGATAAGCAAGTCTATGTCCTGGCCATCGACCTGGGAAGTGGGGGGCATAAGATCGCACTGATATCTGACAAAGGTGAAGTGGTTGCCAGCGCTGAAGAAAAAATTGTCACCCTAATGCTTCCCAACGGCGGTGCGGAACAGGATCCTGAGGAATGGTGGCAAAAAGCCTTGCATGGATCTAAAAAGGTCCTTAAAGAAGCCGCCGTGCCATCTAGCGATATCGTTGCCATAGCGTGTGATTCCCAATGGTCTCTGGCTGTAGCGGTGGATGAAACGGGTCATCATCTGATGAATGCTATCCATTGGCTGGACACGCGCGGCGGCCCCTACAATCGAAAAATCATTGCCGGTTTTCCCAGCGTTATGGGATATGGCCTTGGCAAATTACTCAAATGGATTCGTTTGACAGGCTTCGTTCCATCCCAAACCGGGGTCGACTCTTTGGGTCACGTCCTGTTCATTAAAAATGAACGACCCGATGTCTACAACAAAACCTTCAAATTTTTAGAACCCATGGACTATCTCACGGCCCGGCTGACAGGAAAAATTACGGCCACCCAAAAGACCATGGTGCCTTTCTCCATCGTGGATACACGCCAGTGGGGGCGTACTGCATACCATGAAGATCTCCTGAATCTTGCCGGAGTTTCAAAAGATAAGTTTCCGAACTTGATCCCCAATGACGGCGTGGTGGGGCCACTGTTGCCTGAAGTGGCAGCCGAACTGGGTTTAGATCCTAACACCAAAGTGGTGGCTGGCATTAGTGATTCCAATGCATCTTTGATTGGCGCCGGTGCATTGGAAGATTTTGAACCCATGATCTATATTGGGACTTCCATGTACCTGACCTGTCATTTGCCATTCAAAAAAACAGATGTCGGTCATGTGATGACATCTTTGCCAAGCCCTTTTACCGATCGATATTATTTATTAGGAGAACAGCTTGTTGGCGGAAGATGTGTTGATTTCTTTCTAAAAAATTTTGTATTACCGCCCAATGATGCAAAAATTGGACAATTGTCACTGGACGCCTATGAGGTTTTTAACCAAATGGCATCTTCGGTACCTGCCGGTAGCGAGGGGGTTGTCTTTTTGCCCTGGTTGAATGGATCCATGGTGCCCAATGAGAACCCCTATGCCCGCGGCGGTTTTGTCAATATGTCGCTAAAAAGCACCCAAGATCAAATGGCGCGGGCGGTAATGGAGTCCCTGGCATTTAATAACCGCTGGGTCCTCGAACCGGCAGAAAAATTTTTAGGTACTAAAATTAATCATATTCGCTTTGCCGGGGGCGGCGCCTTGTCCGATCTTTGGGCCCAGATTCATGCGGATGTACTGGATATTTCGGTCCATCAAGTAGCCGATCCCTTGAATACCACCGTAATAGGCGCAGCTATGCTGGCATTCTACACATTGGGACACCTGACCCCAGCGGAAATAGCCAGTGGGGTGGTCATCAAACAGGTGTTTCATCCGGATAAAGCCAACCGCGAAACTTACGATAAAATGTATCGAGGCTATCGATTTTTTTACAAACAGAACAAGTCTATATTTAAGACTTTAAACCAGCAGCAATGAGCAATCAGGTATAAACCACTTCTAACACTTAAGGCTTATCTCTTAAAGCTGAATGAAGGAGGAAACATGTCAGACCAGTCCAACGAACCCCAGCCAGTTGACCCGTTTAAGCCGTATAAAGGACGCTTTGAAACCCACGCGGCTATCCCTGAAACCGGGCGCGGCAAGGCAGAAATTCTCACCGAGTTGACAACCATGGCCACGGAAGAAAACAGCCGTTGGCAAAACGGTCTGGTTTCGGGAACTTTTTACCATGGTGGTGAGGAACATCGGGCCTTTCTCAATGAAGTTTTTAAGCACTTTTCCCACATGAACACGATCCAGTTCGATTTGTGCCCCAGCATGTTCAAAATGGAGAGCGAGATTCTGTCCATGACCGCCAACATGTTGCATGCTGGTGAAGTCCAGAAACGAAACCCCGAGGAACAGGTGTGCGGGACCCTGACATCGGGCGGCACCGAAAGTATCATCATGGCCATGAAAGTCTATCGCGACTGGGCCAAAGATCAAAAAGGAATCCAAAAGCCTGAGATTATCATGCCGCATACGGCCCATCCGGCATTTGACAAATCCGGGGAGTATTTTGGCATCAATATGATCCATGTACCGGTTTCCGGGCCTGATTACCGGGTGGATCCCAAGGCCGTTGCCGAATGCATAACTGCCAACACGGCCGCCATTGTGGGCAGTGCCGGCAACTACCCCTATGGATTGATCGATCCCCTGGAAGATCTGTCCAATATTGCTTTGGAGCACAAAATCGGCTTTCATGTTGATGGTTGTTTGGGCGGCTTTATATTGCCCTGGATCGAAAAATTAGGGTATGAAATTCCAGCTTTTGATTTTCGTCTGCCCGGGGTAACCTCCATGTCGGCCGACACCCATAAATATGGCTTTGCCCTCAAAGGGACTTCAGTGGTGCTATATCGCAACAACCAATTGCGCCGATACCAGTATTTCAACATTCCGGACTGGCCCGGTGGCATGTATGCCTCGCCCACGTCGGCCGGCAGTCGCTCGGGCGGACTTACGGCAGCCACATGGGCATCCATGGTATATCTGGGGGAAGCCGGTTATTTAAAAGCGGTCAAGGCCATCATGGATGTGGCCGATGAAATGAAGGCCGTTGTGGCAGATATACCGGAATTGGATCTCATCGGCGAGCCCACATTTTTAATCAGCCTGCAATCTGACAGTGTGGATGTATTCCATGTCAATGATTTCATGAAAACCCGCGGTTGGCGTTTCAACGTCCTGCAACTACCGCCGGCACTGCATTTCTGTGTGACCATGCCCCAGACCTTTGCAGGGGATGTGGCCCAGAAGTGGGCAACTGACTTAAAAGAAGGCGTGGCGTACGCTAAGGAAAAAGAAGGCACTCCGGCGGAAACAGCCGCCATTTATGGTTTGGCCGGCAACCCTGAGGGTAATCAGGCTGTCTCAGAGATGGTGCTGGGAGTCTTCGACTACCTTTACTCAATATGAGCAATTGCCCATCTTACCGCATCTACAGTGTCAGACGACATCCCGCATAGTTTACTATAGCGAAACGACATCTTCCTTGTACCTGCGGCAACCTCGACAATCGCTCAGATAAAACAAGTTCAACTTAAAATTAAATAAGAACCTCACACTGGTTTGTTTTTAAATACGATTAGATAGTTTGTGCTTGCCTTAATCTAAAATTTGAAATTTGACGAGTATTATTCCAAGGCTTACGGGCAGTGCAAATTTTAGGTTTAGACTTTGAGAAAACGCTACGAAGTTGCGTTCCATAAAATCATGGCGTGATTAATATCCTTGATTTCTGCATGAAATTTGAGGAGATAACATGCTCATATCCTTTTCAACCTATTGGGTAATCGTTTTAAAATGTTATTCAGTTTGAAGAAAAACTCGATAAAGGTAGAAAAATAACTCATCAAATTTCATGCAGGATACAAGGATTATGAGAGCAGCGGTTTATCGAAAAGGCAGAGGCCTGGTCATCGAAGACCTTCCCATACCCCCAATCGAACCGGATCAGGTTTTGGTGAAAGTATCCCATACCGGGTTTTGTGGTTCCGACCATTCCATGATTGAGAGCGGTGGCCTGCCGGACGGTATCATATTGGGACACGAAACCAGCGGCACGGTGGTAGCATGCGGGAGTCAGGTAGAGAACATACCCAAAGGGCTGGCAGTCATCGTCCGCCCCACGTCTTGCGGGACCTGCCCGGATTGCCACTCCGGCCGGCCCTATTTTTGCCAGCAAAATAGACGCACAATCGGGATCGGCGACTTGCCGGGCGCCTTTGCCGAATATTTTGTAGCCTATGTTGACATGTTGATTCCCATACCAGAGGGTGTTGATTTCCAAAATGCAGCCCTGGCAGAAGCCTTTGCAGCTTCTTTGCATGCGGTTACCTGCATTAATAGAGAATCAGGTTCCGCTCTGGTTGTGGGCGGCGGGCCCATTGGATTGGCTCTGGTTAAATTGCTTAAAATTATAGGCTTTGGACCAGTCCTACTGTCTGAACCGGTGGCAGCAAAGCGCAAACTTGGTTTGAACTTCGGAGCCGATCATGTCGTAGATCCATTGAGCGAAGATCTGAATCAAAAGGTTTTTATGACAACCGCCGGAAACGGCTATGATGTGGTTTTTGAGTGCTCGGGTGTACCTGATCAGGTTCAGGTCTGTATGGACGCAGCTGCACGCGGCGGGATCGTATGTGTGGTCAGTGTCATGTATGCCGATGCACAGATAACACCGATGACCCTTAATTTTAAGGAGGTTCTGCTTACCGGGTCCTATTCGAATACCCATGCCGAAAATCAGCAATGCCTGGCGTGGATGGCCCAGGGCCAGTTGGACGGCAGACCCTTGATAAGCGATTTAATATCCCTGGACCAACTTCCGCAAGTTTACGAATCCCGTGTTCATCCAGGAAATGCCACCAAAGTGATGGTGGATATGGAACTGTAAGAGCAGGCTGTAGGTTGAAGACTTTTAGACTATTAGGTGCCTACAGCCTATGTGTTTAGGGTTTACGGTTTTGAGCAGACCGAAGCCAATCATCCAGCTTCAACAGCTGCTCGGCCATTTGATAACGGCCATCCGCAAAAACCCCGTAGTCTCCGCCGCCCCCCATAGCTGACGAAAATCGAACCGTATTGGCGTAAAACAGCCACTGGTTGGACCAAATTTTTTCCGGATATTCATCAAACGGATTTTGGGGATCGGCCAAGCCAGCCTGCCAGATATCGGACATGGTCTGGGTGGTTGTCAGTGTAGTGGCATTGGTTTCATGAATGGTATTTTCAAATCGTTGCCAAAAGCCGGTTACCCAACTGGTTCCGTGGCAGTTCAGACAGATCTGCTGTAATTGACGGCTGCGTTCAGCCTGCTGATCCGGTGAAATCAGGTAGTCTTGAACCGGTGATCCGTTCATGTCGGTAGGCAATGGCTGTCCGGCGGCATTCCGAATGATGCTGGTGTCAGGATTTTTGGGGTAGGGATGGGCATAGATCAACCCGAAAAGTCGCCAGGGCAGCCGGTCGTTGAAGCGGTGGGATCGTTCGGCCACCACCTCGCCTTCGGTATTGACCAGCAGACTAATGTGACAACCGGCACACGTGGGTGCCGTGAAATCCTTGCCGATTGTCCAGGGCACAGCTTTAAAATTCCAAGCGCTTTTATGAGATTCAAAAATATTGCCGTGTTTGCTGGATGAGTAGACCTTGTAAACCGGAACATCAGGCCCCACATGACATTCCTTGCAGGTATATGGCTTGCGGGCCATTTCTATGGAAAAGCGATGGCGAGTGTGGCAAGGCGTGCAGGCGCCCTTGCTACCGTCCAGGTTGATGCGCCCGACACCCTGATTGGGCCAGCCCTTGAGAATGGGAAATTCCAACTCACCGGCAGCATCCGTATCCCGCACCTCCGTTCCGGCGACCTCTAAAACCGTGCCGTGACAATAGTAGCAGGCCTCGGCCTTGGCAAGATCACCTTCGGGTTTAAAATCCAGCTTTCCATTGTTTCGGACCGGTTTTCCCAGGATACTGCGTTGTAGATTTTGATAGAGTTTGTTGCCGGCCAGATTTTTATAGGCATGCGCCATTAGATTGTGCGAATATTGTTCTGCCTCTACGGCATGGCAAGTTTGACAGTCATTGGGGCTGACGACAATGTGGATGTCGTAGCCATTATGCTCAAAGGTATCCTTATGAGATTCCGGACGGAGCATATGGCATTCGGCGCAGCCCACAACCGCATCTTTGAGGTCGTCCGGCACCGTATCACTGGATACCTTTCGGGAAAGCGCATCGGTCTGCATGGCCTGGGTCGGGGTGATACGGGCATGACGACTCTGCTGCCAGTCTTCTACGATACCGGGTTGAAAGGTGGTATGACAGTCGATACACTCACTGGTTGCCTCACTTATGGGTAATTCTGTGCCGGCAGATGATGCAGGAATCAGCAGGCATATAAAAAGAAAAAAAAGGGTATTTCTCATGAATTTTCCTCCACCATATTCCATTTATGATAGACATTAGTTAGAACAGACACCCTAACCAAGTCAAGAATTGGGTTGACACATGAAAGGGATCAATGCACAAATAATGCGATTTTATCAAGGAAATCATTATAAAGGAGCCTATCGTGGAAAAAGCAATCAGCACGTTATTGATACTTATCTGTCTGGTCGGCACGGCCGTAGCCCAGGAAGCAACTAATTCCAATCCGCAGGTTGTCATGCAGACAACCAAAGGGGACATTGTTCTGGAACTTTATCTGGATAAGGCGCCCCTGACAGTCAAAAATTTTATGCGCTATGTTGATAGCGGCTTTTATAACGGCACAATTTTTCACCGGGTCATACACGGTTTTATGATCCAGGGAGGCGGGTTTTCAAAGGATATGGTTAAGAAACCAACCCAGACACCCATTCAGAATGAGGCCAGCAATGGTCTTGGCAATAATCGCGGGACGATTGCCATGGCCCGCACACCCAATCCCCACAGTGCTACAGCCCAGTTTTTCATCAACACGGTGGACAATGCTTTTTTAAACTTCAAGAGCCAAACACCATCAGGATGGGGCTATGCTGTATTCGGAAAGGTAATTACGGGTATGGAGGTGGTAGATGCTATCTCCAAAGTTCAAACCGGTAGTCAGGGACGGTTCCGAGACGTGCCTCAAACCCAGATCGAGATTGTGGCCATGCATAAGGTAATGCCATAAGCATTGCTTTAATCAGTCATCGGCTTTAATAAAGTCGTATATCCGTTTGTCTTGTTCGGTAAGTGATTCTCCCCGCTCGTATATCTTATCTAAAAAGTAGTGATAAAAGTCATGGCGCAGACTGTCCCGGTTGGCGATGACGAACCAGTGGTTGCGTGTCCAAATAAAAGGCGAATGATCCGTGTTTCCGGTTTGAAAAATTCCGGCGATGGCTTCGGATTTGTCTGCGATTATATCGATGGATTCCCCACCTAATTTATCCACAAGATGCTCAACGTCGGGATGGGAAACTTGAATTTTATAAGTCAAATCCATCGGTCCCATGGCGATAAATCGCACCACCACCCCACGCTGGATTGCCGTATCGATTTCTTTGCGCAGGTGTCGCCATGTGTTTGGAAAAATCCGAATGTAAAGTTCCTGTGTGGCCGAATTGATAATGTCTTTGGCTTTGGCCAGTACTTCGGTCACACCGTTTAGGGTGAACAGGTACTCAAAGCTGGACTGCCGGTTCAAGGCCTCCAACTGATCGTCCAGGCTCTTCAAATTGGATTCAAACTGACCCCGCAGCCGCTTCTTTAATTCCTCAAGCGGCAGTGGCACATATAAGCCCTTTTCGATCTCGAACACCAGCTTTTTGGAAACAAGACCCCTCAATACATCATATATCCGCGATCTGGCGATACCGGATAACTTGCTCAGTTGAGAGCCGTTGGCAGGATGGTTGGCCAGTAACGTCAGATAACAGGTGGATTCGTATTTTGAAAACGCGAAGTCTCGTAATATGGCACTGAGTTCCATTAAGCTTTCCCCCGGTTATGGAGATGCGAGTCGATATATATGAATAATAATAGGTTGTTATGTCATCGCACCGGTAAAGTCCCTGGACAGTTGGTAAAGAGTATATATTATAATATCAATGTGATAGCAAAATAAAAAAAGGACAGAAAATTGTATGTATTGACAAGAAAAGTTACCCTATGGTACAATGTTGCTACCTTGTAAGCAACACGCTGAAGGTAAAATATTACCGCGCACCAGGTCCCCTGATAAAATCGGGTGATTCGCGCAAGGAGGTGCGAACATGCTAAACATACCCATTCCATTATACGATACCCCGGTTCTGGGTTTTTCCAACCGGTCCGATGAAGCCGTCTTAGCCATGGAACAGACATCGGGTGCCAACCATTATAATCGTCTGAACGTCGTGGTTAGAAATGCCCAGGGAAGTTGGATCACAGATATCGACGGTAAAAAATATCTGGACTGCCTGGCTGCATATTCGGCTGCAAATTTGGGCCATCACCACCCTAGAGTTGTCAATGCCATGATTCGGGCCCTGACCGGTAACTTTGCATCGGTCATATCCAATGTTGTATATACTGACCCGTTGGCCTTGTTTTTAGCCAAAACCGCTGCATTTGTTCCTCAGTTAGGGCCGCGTTTCGGCACTGACGGCAATAAGGTTATGCCCAAGAATGGTGGGGTCGAATCCGTGGAAACTGCCATTAAAATGGCGCGCTACTACGGCTGGAAGAAAAAAAACATACCCGATGGCAACCAAGAGCTGATCGTCTTCACCAATAATTTTCATGGGCGAATGATTACGACCATTTCCTTTTCATCCCAGGATAAATATCGGGCCGGCTTCGGGCCGTTGACCCCCGGATTTGTAGCCGTGGAATTTGGTAATCTGGAGGCGGTAGCTGCCGCTATAACCAAAAACACCTGCGGTATACTGGTTGAACCCATGCAGGGAGAAGGTGGAATGCGAGTCCCACCGGCTGGGTTTTTGAAGGGGCTGCGTCGCCTTGCCGACGCGCACGATCTCTTACTCATTTTAGACGAAATACAGGTTGGATTAGGCCGAACCGGCAAAAACTTTTGTTTCCAGCACGACGACATCGTGCCGGATGGCCTCATCCTGGGCAAGGCTTTATCCGGTGGTCTGGTACCGTTATCCGTATTTGTAACCAATTCAGAGCTTATGGATTTGGCATTTAATATCGGGTCGGACGGATCGACCTTTGGCGGTTATCCATTGGCGTGTGTCGCCGGTATAACCGCTCTGGACGTGCTGCAAGAAGAAAAACTGGCCCAACGGGCCGCGGTTCAAGGTCAAAAACTTAAGGACAGCATTGAAAAGATTGCCCTACGATCCCCGCATATCAAAGAAATTCGGGGCAAAGGACTTTTTATCGGCATTGAGGTGAAACATGGTGATGCCATGCATTTTTGCCGCAAGCTGTTAGACCTGGGCATCATCGTCAATGACAGTCACGGGCATACCATTCGCATATCACCGCCGCTGAATATCAGTGATGATGAAATAGAATATTTGCTAGATGGTTTGGAAAAAGTCCTTGTGATTTAAGTTCAGTCATAAATGTTGAAAAATCGATTGGCATTATCACAACGCCGGTCCACTACCGCATAACCTTCCTATCCTTCTCTATAGCTGTTGTCAAAAGAATGTACCGCTTCGTGGGCAAAGCGGTACAGGTATTTTCGCTTTTCATTGCGCATCTACTCATAATTTGTCATTATCATTTGTAACTCACAATAATTCCCGTTCAAAGATTTCAATACCGCTTAAAAGTGAGAATCACATGACTCCGATACAAAGGATGATTGAAATGAATCTAAAGCGCCGTGCCTTTATTCGATGGCTTTTTAAACTGATTGTTTCTGTGGCCGCACTTCCACTATTCAAAGGGGTGAGAACTAAACGTGCATTTGCGGGGCAGGCTAATCATCAAGATAACGCTAGCCGTGCTAGTCAGTCAGTGGTCTTGCAGGACACGTATGAAAGCCAGGTAATGCTGAAAGACGGATTGATTGTGGACGGTACCGGCAAAGCGGCTTTCAAAGGTTCGCTGCTGATTAAGGGCGATAGGATTGAAGAAATTATAAAGGGCGACATAGAATTTAAAGGACAAACAATTGACTGCACAAACCGGGTGATAGCCCCGGGCATCATCGACATGCATACCCATATGGATTGGGTCCTGCCGGCGGCTGGCCGCCCGGATCTTACAGCCCCTTTTACCAGACAGGGTGTCACCACATTTATTGGGGGAAATTGCGGTTTTGGGGTAGCCGGTTTTAAAAAAGGCACGGATCTAAAAAAAGCTGAATTTGAAAATCCGGATTTTTATAAAACCGTTAACCGGCGAATACAGGGTCTGTACGAGTTTAAATGGACCAGTATGACGGAATATTTCAGATATTTGAAAACAAATGGAATTACACACAACCTGGCAACTCTGGCAGGCAATGGCACCACCCGCGCATCCCTGCAGGGTTTCGATCCCACACCCATGACGGGGGACCGGATGAAACAGCAGATGTACCTCCTGGAGGAGGCTCTGGATCAGGGTGCCCGCGGTGTTTCTTTTGGCCTGCAGTATGAGCCGGATGTCTTTGTAACCCTGGATGAATTTAAACAGGTCGCCAACTTGGTAAAACAGAAGGACAAAATCATCACCGTCCACATGAAGGCCTATTCGGCACTTTCGGGCACCTATCCACTGGAATTTTTTGGCACACCCCACAATCTGCTGGCGATTGAAGACATGCTCAATATGGCCCGTGAAACCGGTGTTCGGATGCAGCTTTCGCATTTGATTTTCGTGGGGGAGCGCACTTGGACAACCTATGAAAAGGCATTTGAGCTAATAGATCAGGCAATAAAAGAGGGATTGGATATCAAATTTGATACCTATGCCTATCATTGTGGTGTTTCTAATATCAACGTGGTCTTACCGGAGTGGTTTCTGGCTCGTATTCCGCAGGTGTTTAGCAGCCGCTGGGCACTCCTCAAACTAAGAGGAGAACTGACACTTATAAAGAGCCTACTGGGATTTGGCTATGAAGATATTCAAATTACCAAAGCCAACCATCCGGGGCTGGAACAATACAATGGGATGTTTCTCAAAGAAATCGCCCGGAAACGCAATATGGGCGAATTTGAAAACTTTATCGACTTTGTACAAAAGTCCAACGGTATGGCCGCGGTCTTAAATCACCGATACAGTAATCTGGATCAGGTCAAGGCCATGATCGCCCACCCCGCCGCCTTGTTCCAGACGGATGCCTATGTTCATCTGGAAGGCGTGCAAAACCCGGCTGCATTTGGTAACTTTCCCAGGATTTTACAATATGCCCGCGAATATCATCTAACCGGTCTCGAAGACGTTATTCATAAAATGACCGGCGCTTCGGCCGACCGATTTGGTATAAAAGACCGCGGTATTCTGGCAAAGAACAAAGCTGCCGACGTACTCGTGTTTGACTGGCTCAAGGTCAAGGACAATAATACGGACTTGCGTACATCCGCAACACCCAGCGGTATCAACGCTGTATTCATCAATGGTGCCAGCGTGCTAAATCAAGGCCAGGTCAAGCTTAATACAAAGCCCGGCACTCTGCTTTAGTGATATATTTCGTCTTTTTCCGTTTTGCATTTCTTGATGCGTCTCAATCTATATCCCGGCCCCCATTCAAATATCGAAAATCAATTAAGTATTTTAGCCGGACTTACATTCTTGACTATTAAAAAGCTGTTAAGTATTGTTATCAATACTGACAAGACATCACTTCTGCCTTCCTGAATCAATATTTCTCTACTCTCGTGATGCATGTCATAGAGGATATTCATTAAAACATCGATAGCCGCTTTCGGATCCGGTACAATTGGCTGATCAAACAGCCAAGCTTCGTTTCAAACCCAAAAGGTAGACCCATGGCAGCAAAACCAACTTATGCAGAGCTCGAAAATCGTATTAATGATCTGGAAATCAAATGTAACCATTATCAAAAAACGGAAGCTGAATTAATCCGAAAAATACAGGCCGCAGTGGTCATTCATGATGCTGAGGGACGTATAATCCATTCCAATCCCACCGCAATAGAATTACTAGGAATAACAGATAATGAAATTATGGGCAGGACGCCGGAAGATCCATCCTGGAAATTTCTGGATGTTGACGGAAAAAATCTGCGTATAGAAAAATTTCCTGTTAATCAGGTACTTAATAGTGGTCAGTCTTTAAAGGGTATGATTGGAGGTATTGTTCGGCCCTGCACCGCTGATATTAAATGGGTAATAATTAATGCGGAGCCAATGCGAGACTCCCTAGGCAAAATAACACAAGTGTTGGTGACATTTATGGATGTAACCGAGCGCAGGCAAGCAGAGGCGGCCTTTCAGGAAAGTGAAGCTCGCTATAGAGCCATATCCGGATTAACCTCTGATTACGCCTATTCCTATCGCGTGGAGCCCAACGGTGAACTCGTCAACGAGTGGGTGGCTGGAGCGGTTGAACAACTGACAGGATATACCAGGGAAGAAGTAACAGCTCGTGGAGGGTGGGAAAGTCTAATATATCCGGAAGATATGAAAATTCCCATGAGACAGCTTCAAAAAATTTATTCTAATCAGTCTGCCACCATAGAATATCGTATCTTTGATAGAGCCGGCAATGTTCGATGGTTGAGAGATTTTGCCGAGCCTGTGTGGGATGAAAATGAAGATCGCTTAAAGCAGATATTGGGGGCAGTACAAGAAATTACAGATCAAAAAGCGGCCGAGGAAGAAGTAAAAGAAGCTTATGAGATTATTAAAGAAAGCCCGGCTGTAGCATTTCTTTGGCAAAAGGTGGAAGGATGGCCGGTAGAGTATGTGTCCGAAAATGTGGTTTCTTTGCTGGGATACACGGCCGAAGAAGTTATGTCGGGCAAGGTCTCATATGTGGACGTGGTTCATCCTGCAGATCTTGATCGTGTGGGTGAGGAGGTCGAAACTTTCAGTGCTGAAAAGGGACGCGAGCGATTCAATCATAAGCCCTACCGAATCGTAGCCCAGGACGGCACTGTCAAATGGGTACGAGACACTACTTCCATAAAACGTGATCAAAATGGAAACATAACCCATTACCACGGCATCGTGGAGGACATAACCGAAACAATCGAGGCCGAGGAGGCTTTGCGGGAGAGTGAAACACTGTTTCGCACGCTGGTGGAAAACTCGCAGGCCGGCATCTTTCTCGTGGATGAGCATTACTGCTTTGTCTATGCCAACGAAGAGCTTTCGCATATTCTGGGTTTCGGCCCTAATGAGATTGAAGGTATAGATTTCAGGTCGGTGCTGGATGAGGAGAGCCGGGAGTTCGTGGCGGATCGATATGTACGACGACAAAAGGGCGAGGATGTACCCAGCCGGTACGAAGTGGGTATCGTGCGCCAGGATGGTGAAAAACGACGGCTTGAAATGGTCGCTACGGCCATACCTAATCCTGATGGATCAGTTCAGACCATGGGGCAAGTCCTGGATATCACGGATCGCAAGCAGGCCGAAAAGTCATTACGCGAAAGTGAAGAACGTTTTCGAGAACTCGCCGAGAACATTCGAGAGGTTTTTTGGTTGTTTGACTGGGAAAAGCAACAGGTGCTTTATGTGAGCCCGGCTTACGAGGAAGTATGGGGTCGATCAATTTTAGATCTCTATGAGCACTATGAGGAGTGGGGCAATAGCGTTCACCCGCATGATGCCCAATATGCTGAAGCATCATTTGCCAAGATTCTGGAAACAGGTGGTGGAGAAGATAGAGAATACAGGATTGTGCGACCTGATGGTTCTGTTCGCTGGGTTCTGGACAGAGGGTTCGCGATTAAAGGAAATGATGGCCAAATCAAACGCATCGCCGGGATTGCCGAAGATATTACCGAACGTAAAAAAGCAAAAGAAATGCTGCGGGAGAGCGAGGAACTGTACAGCAACATTCTTGAATCCATGAGCGAAGGAATATTGGCCCAGGATAAGAATTTTCATTATACGCACTGGAACAGCGCCATGGAGAAAATCTCCAAAACGCCCCGTGAAGAGGTTGTCGGAAACAAGAAGCTGCCCTGGGATATTTTCCCCCACCTTGCCGAACAGGGGGTGGATGAAATGATGCAGATGGCAATGCGGGGAGAAGTGGTCAGTAGGGAGAACATACCTTACCGTCTTGGTGATGGTACCGAGGGTTTCACCAGGGAAAAATTTTTGCCGCTTAAAACCTCAGATGGTGATATCCGTGGCATTGTTGGTGTCATTCGGGATGTAACCGAGGAAGTGCGATCCGAATCTGAACTACGGGAAATGCACCAAAAACTCCAGGCATTGATACAAGCTTCGCCCATAGCCATAACGCTTCTCGACCTGGAAGGTAATATTACTTTATGGAGTCCGGCAGCAGAAAAAATATTCGGGTGGCGGGCGGAAGAAGTACTCGGCATACCGATTCCGATTATCCCTACAGAAAGTAAGGCCGACTTTGAACAAAATTTTCAAATGGTAATATTAGGCGGTAATATCACCGGTATGGAAGTGTGCTGCCAAAAAAAAGGTGGGACACCTGTAGATGTAAGCCTATCCGTGGTACCCCTGCATAATGCAGAGGGCGAAATCTCCGGGGTGGCCGGAATGATGACCGATATATCTGAACGCAAACAGATGGAAAAAGCGCTGCAGGCTTCCGAAATCCGATTTCGTTCGCAGGTGGAGCAGTCACCGTTCAGCACCCTGATTTTTGCTCCTGACGGCCGATTGGTTTACGGCAACCCGGCTTCTGAAAAGTTATGGTCACTAACTCCCGAGCAGGCACATAAACGATATGAGAGCTATAACATCCTGCAAGACAAACTCATCATAGATAAGGGTCTCCTGACCTATATCCAGAGGGGATTTGCCGGTGAATTTTCCGAAATTCCGCCCATTAAATACGATCCAAAACAGCTAAATCCGGCTATTAACGGGGCAGTGCGATTGCCGAAGTGGTGGTTATCCACGAGGACATCACTGAGCGTAAATATATGGTTGAAGAACGCGAACGTCTAACCAGCATCCTGGAGTCCACCAGCGATCTGATTTCGACTTCAACACCCGGGGGCCAACTTACTTTTATGAACAGGGCCGGCCAGACTCTATTGGGCTGGGATTTGGGTGCCGACATATCGGTCAAACAAATACCGGATGTACATCCGCAATGGGCATACGATATCATAGAAAAGGAAGGTTTACCCATAGCCAGGGATCAGGGTGTATGGTTGGGTGAAACCGCTATAATTGGGCCTGACGGTGTGGAAATACCGGTGTCCCAAGTGATTATGTCACACCGGTCACCCGATGGACAAATTGAATATTTTTCAACCATCATGCGGGATGTAAGAGGACAGAAACGCATGGAAGCGGCTCTGGCCGCGTCGGAGCGGAACTACCGCGAACTTTTTGATAAGAACAATGATGGCATGTTTGTACATGATACTCAAGGCAGAATTATTGATGTAAACCAGGCCGCACTGGATATGACCGGATTTACGCGAGAAGAGGCACTAGGTAATGTTATTCAGGATTTTTCACAGGGCGAGTCGCCCTATTCCCAAAAAGAAGCGGTCGTATATGTCAAGAACGCCTATGAGGAAGGACCTCAAAATTTTGAGTGGTTGGGCAAACGCAAGAACGGCGAATTATTTTGGGCAGAGATTAATTTGAAACACGCTGTCATCGGCGGTCAGAATCGTATCATTGCAACCATACAGGACGTGTCAGCGGCAAAGCAGGCGGCGGAAGAATTGAACCGGTATCGTAAGCATCTGGAAGAACTGATTAGAGCGCGAACCCGTGAGTTGGAGCAGGCCCAGGATGAGCTTTTGAAAAAGGAGCGTCTGGCGGTACTCGGGCAGCTTACGGCCACGGTGAGTCATGAGCTTCGCAATCCCTTGGGCGTGATACGATCGTCTGCTTTTTACCTTCAGCAAAAAAATCAGGAAAAAAATGAAAAAATCATCAAACATTTAAACCGGATTGAAGATCAGGTGGAGATTTGCGATTCGATTGTAAGCGAACTACTGGAATATACCCGTGGAAGGCACTCCCAAATGGTTGTGGGTGAAATCAACCCCTGGTTGGAGCAGGTGTTGAACGAACTACCCACGCCCAACGACACCGGCATAAACATCAGGCTGGAAGCCAACCTGCCCAAAATTCAATTCGACAAAGAAAAGATGCGACGCGTCATAGTGAACCTAATCGATAATGCTTTACAGGCCTCCGCAGAGCAAAAGCAGAGAAAAGCGGATGATATCTATGAACCAATTATTGAAATAAGCTCAACCCGAATAGATACCGGTATCATGTTCCAGGTTAAGGATAACGGCATCGGTATGGATCCGGAGACTGTGGATCGGGCATTTGAACCCCTATTTACGACCCGGGCAAGGGGTACCGGACTGGGATTGGCGAATGTAAGCAAAATAATTGAAGAACATGACGGCACGGTTTCATTGGAAAGCAAACCCAATGTTGGGACTAAGGTTATGATTACGATCCCGGCCGTGACGCAGAAATGATCGTAATACACAACGCACTAGGAGACAAACATGAAAGGGAATGTGCTATTGGTGGACGATAACCTCGACTTTCTGGACAGCACCAAAGATGTCCTGGAGGATCAGGGGTATCATGTGGATACTGCTACAAACGGAGAAGATGCTTTAAATCGTGCCAACAATGATCCTTTTGATGTGGTCCTGATGGACATCAAAATGCCGGGCATGAACGGCGTGGAAAGTTTCCTCAAAATGAAGGAACACAATCCTCAGATCAAGGTCATTCTGTTTACAGCCTATTCCATGGAAAATCTGATTGATCAAGCACACGCAGCAGGTGTTTGTGAGGTACTCAACAAACCCCTGGACATGGTTCAATTGATAGATCTGATCGAACAGGTTCGAGCAGGCAATTTAGGCGGCTGCATACTGGTGGTGGATGATGACCAGGCTCTTGGTAATACCCTTTACCGCTTTTTGACCAGACAGGGGTATGAGGTGGCAGTGGCCGAAGATGGGCAAAAAGCGGTTAGCGTCGCGGAGAATAAGTCTTTTGACATCCTGCTGTTGGACATGAAGCTACCCCAATCGAATGGTCTGGAAGTTTATCGCAGCATCAAGCCGCTGCAGCCCAAATCGGTAACGATTATCATGACGGGGTATGAAGATGAGATGCGCGATCTAATCGATCAGACTTTGAACGAGAATGCGCATTCCTGCCTGGCCAAACCATTTGCATTCGAAACATTGAGAGAACTTATCGATCAGATCATTACGGCAAAAAAAGAGGGACGTTATCATAAATAGGATCTAGCATGGACACCAATACCAAAACACTATTAATTGTCGACGATGACGACGGGCTCAGAGATACCTTGGAGGACATCCTTCGAGATGAGGGCTACCTGCCATATTCAGCGCCCAACTGCAGCCAGGCGCTTCAGATCGCCAAGGAGAAGGAACCCGCGGCTGCAATACTTGACTTAAAACTTCCCGATGGACCCGGGACCGATTTGCTGACTGAATTCAAGCAAACCATCCCGGATTGTATGTGTATTGTGATGACCGCTTTTGCCGATTTGGATTCCGCCCTGGTGGCGCTTGAACAGGGTGCTTTTCAGTACCTTCAAAAACCGGTCCGACCCATGGATTTGCTCCATTCTTTAGACCAAATGTTTGAGACCATAAATCTGCGGGAAGAAAAACGGCAGGCAGAAAGGCAGTTGAGGCAAAGCGAGCGTACAGTTCAATCCCTGCTTGATACGATTCCAGCGGCGGCATTTTTATTGGACACCCAATATAATATTATTGCTTCCAATAAGGTTTTTTCCGGCTTTATGGGCAAAGCGGTTGAGGATATCATCGGTAAGAATTTGGAAACACTGATTCAAAATGAATTGTATGAGGCAAATAGGCAGAATGCCCTGAAAGTTCTCCAGTCCAAAGAAGCTATTCGATACGATGTTGAGTCGGCGGGATTATTTTTTGATACCACCATCACGCCAATCCTGGATGATACCGGCAAAGTTAGTCAACTGGCAGTATTCAGCCGTGACGTTAGCAAAAGAAAACAGGCTGAAAGGGAAAGAGAGCGGCTGCAATCGCTTTTGGCGCAGTCCCAAAAAATGGAGGCCATCGGCACCCTGGCCGGCGGGATTGCTCATGATTTTAACAATCTGTTGATGGGCATCCAGGGCAATGCTTCGTTGATATTGGCGGACCGGGATTCCAACGATCCAGACTATGAAAGATTAAAAAATGTCGAACAATATGTCCGGGACGGCGCGGCACTCACCAAACAGCTATTAGGTGTCGCCCGCGGTGGTACCTATGAAGTCAAACCAATCGATATCAATGCAACCGTTAAGAAAAGTGCCCGGATGTTTGGACGCACAAAAAAAGAGATCATCATTCATTCTAAATACCAAGATGATGTTTGGACGGTTGAGGCCGATCGGGGACAACTCGAGCAAGTGTTATTGAATTTATTTGTAAATGCTTGGCAGGCTATGCCCACCGGTGGCGAGCTATTCATCGAAACAGCTAACATTGCTTTGGATGAGCAGGCCGTCTATCCATACGGTCTTTCACCAGGTGAATACATAAAAATTGTTGTAACAGATACCGGGACCGGTATGGATGAGACCACTCGACGGCGGATCTTCGATCCCTTTTTCACCACCAAAGATGTGGATCGCGGAACCGGCCTCGGCTTGGCGTCGGTGTACGGCATAATCAACAACCACAGGGGCATGATCCATGTTGAAAGCAAACTCGGTGAAGGCAGCACCTTTTCTATTTTCCTGCCCAGAGTTGCGTCGGCTGTTGTAAACAAAACCGAGAAACAGGCCAAGATCCGCAAAGGCAGCGGAACCGTTCTGCTGGTGGATGACGAGGAAATGATTATCAATGTGGGCACACATATGCTTGAAAGAATCGGTTACAAAGTCTTGCTGGCGCGTAGTGGCACGGAGGCACTGACGGTCTATGAGCACCATAGGGATCAGATCGACCTGGTTATCTTGGATATGATAATGCCCCAATTGGCTGGTGGAGAAACATATGATCGTATGAAGATAATGAACCCTCATGTTAAAGTACTTCTATCGAGTGGATATAGTATGAGCGGTGAGGCAACTGAGATATTAAAGCGCGGTTGCAACGGATTTATCCAGAAACCCTTTAACATGGAGGAATTATCACAAAAGATTCGAAGCATTATAGAGGATTAATCAAACGGGATATTATTCGTTTGTAGTGTTAATACGTTGAAATTATGGCATATCGATTAATTTATGGCCTCTTTATTTACAGCCCGTCAGTTTGGTCCCATAAGAAAAATCCTTCTTGATCCATATTGGCGAAACCGGAATAAATATGGTATGACGCCTCCTGAATTTGGGAGAATATTTTAAAAATTTTTGAAAAAACGTCGTCGGCAACAGCTCAATCAAAAGAGGCAGATAAATATAGGAAACAAGCAATTGGACGTCGCACCTAAAGACAATCTAGACCAACCACGCTGCAGTGTGAGCGGATTGCCCATCCGCCAGGATCGCGCCTGGCAGGATGTAGATTTTGGCCGTGAGTTTAGTATCAGCTTGTCTACCATCGGATCAAATATTCTTTTAGCCGAGCCCAAAGGCTATATCACCCTCGATGATGTTAAGCAGTACCTCGCCTTTATAGACGGGTTTTTTAAGGAAGCTTTTGATGACGGCCAAACGGTTTTCGGATTGTTGGATAGTTCCAGAATTGTGGGTATGTCTTCGGAGGCACGTCGCTATTACATTGAGCGCAATAAAGCGGTTAGCCGATTCGGTGGGATTGTCTTCTTTAATGCCTCGTTGGTATTGAAAGTCAGTATCCGGCTTGGTAAGAGCTTGAATATATTCGACTTTGATGTTGAAATTGCCGGTGACTACAGCCAGGCCATAAAAGCGGCACTCCAAATGATGGAAAGGTCCGGCATTACAATGAGCGGCCTTTCATCCCATAAGATGGACCACCTGGGGCGACAATCCGCCATCAGTGTCAAACAGGATCGGGTCAAAATTAGAACAGACCCGGATTGGTGTCTGGATCTAGACGGATTCAGTGTTCATTACGAGATCATCGCGGACGATATTCTTCATACGGTGGCCAAAGGACATCTACGTGAGCAGCATATGCCCTATGTTTGGGAGGCATTTGAGGGTGTGTTTGACAAGGTCGGGCTTCCCCAAAAATCATTTTATTATATTAACGGGGTGAATGACCTGGAAGGTATGACCTGGAAAGCCAGGATGCGATATATCGAGTTTACCTCACGGTGGTATAAAAAGCATCCTTTCCCTTTGTGGTTCATTCATGGGGCCAATCGCTTCATGCGCACCGCCACCCATTTGGGAAGCTACTTTGTGCCGTATGAAGTTCGAGTTGTAGACGATTTGTCCGGTGCTTTGGACATTATTGCCGCACACAAAGCCCGCAACAAGCAAATTCCGCCCGCTACCTTTCGGGCCGGTGATCAAACCAAGAATCAGGCCCAGCAGTATGTGGATGAACTGCTGCAATTCTTGGGAGGAATTGACTGGGATTCCAGCGACACGATCTATTCGGAACCTATGGATTCATCCCATCCATTTAAACCGGTTTTTGAAGCCATTCAGCTGATCAAGATGGATCTCGATCAGCTTTTTTTAGAGCGCAAACAAGCCTTTGATGCTTATGGCAAAAGTGAAGAAAAATATCGTAATATCCTGGAGAACATGGAAGAA
This sequence comes from uncultured Desulfobacterales bacterium, assembly GCA_964452555.1. Lineage (GTDB taxonomy): Bacteria > Desulfobacterota > Desulfobacteria > Desulfobacterales > B30-G6 > B30-G6. The sequence goes on along the minus strand of CAYVMI010000032.1, from coordinate 24,208 downwards.
GGCTATGTTGAGGTGGACTTGGCGGGCAACCTGACTTTTTTTAATGAGTCCATGCGGCGGATTATCGGTTACACCAAAGATCGATTGCTAAAAATGAACAACCGCGAATTTATGGAGGCGGCTACAGCCAAAATAGTGTACTCGGCATTCAATGGGGTTTATAAAAGCGGTCAGCCGATTAAGTCCATGAAATGGGAAATCATTACTGCGGATGGTTTCAAGCGCTACGTACGCTCTTCTGTTGCGCTTATACGATCTGCGGATGGTAGTCCAACTGGGTTTCGGTGTGTTGTACAAGATGTTACCGACCAATTGCACGCCGAGGCGGAGCGCAAGCAGCTGGAAACAAGATTGCAGCAAGCCCAGAAAATGGAGGCTATTGGTACGCTTGCCGGTGGTGTGGCCCACGATCTGAATAATATTCTTTCAGGTTTGGTAAGCTATCCGGAATTGCTCCTCATGGATCTTCCCCAGGAAAGCCCGTATCGAGAACCGATTGAGATCATGAAAAGATCGGGAGAAAGGGCGGCCGTCATTGTCCAGGATTTGTTAACCTTGGCCAGACGTAGTGTGCCCGTACTGGAAACGCTCAGTGCCAATCAAATAGTTGCGGAATATTTAATAAGCCCAGAGATGGAAACCCTGCGTGCAGAATATCCTCGGACGCGAATCGAGACCGAGCTGGCCTCGAACCTGATGAATATGCAGGGGTCACCAGTTCATTTGAGCAAAATGCTGATGAATCTGATTTCAAATGCTTTTGAAGCAATGCCCCAGGGCGGATATGTCACCATTCGGACAGAAAACTGCGGCTTTGAAAAACCCCTGATGGGCTATGAAAGTGTGCCGCCAGGAGAATATATTCGGCTCTCTGTATCAGATCGGGGTTTGGGAATGTCTACTGAAGTCGCGGCCAGGTTATTCGAGCCCTTTTTTACAAGAAAATCCAAGGGGCGGACTGGTACCGGTCTGGGTATGGCGGTGGTATGGGCTACCGTAAAGGATCATGGCGGTTATATCGACCTGCACAGCAGGGAAAATGAAGGCACGACTTTTTGGGTCTATTTCCCCGCTACCGATAAAACAGTAAATTTGGAAACACCGGCCCCATCCGTGGAGACCTACATGGGCAATGGGGAGTCCGTCCTGGTGGTTGATGATGTGGCCGAACAACGCGAGATTGCCAGCGGCATCCTTAGACGGCTGGGCTACAAGGTACATGCGGTACCCAGCGGTGAGGCCGCCGTGGAATATTTAACTACCCATGCCAGCGACCTGTTGGTGCTGGATATGATCATGAAACCCGGAATCGATGGTTTGGAAACTTATCGGCAGATTCTGCAACAGCATCCCGGTCAGAAAGCCATAATCGCCAGCGGGTATTCAGAAACCGATCAGGTTAAAGAAACCCTGAGCCTGGGTGCCGGTACTTACATTCGCAAGCCTTATCTTCTGGAAACCATGGGCAAAGCGGTCAGAGCCGTTCTGACAAGTTAAATTGGTTTGCAATACAAAGTTCTATTCCAACTGTCAGAAATATATTCCGATTCAGATCCATGGTGAAGGAGTATCCCTATATAAGTCATTACCTAGTGGGCGAATCCGGGTGGTAGGAAACTAATATTTCATTGATTCTGGTATAGGCCTGGAATATCAATCCGCCACAGATTTGTTTGACCTCGGGTGTTCCCACCAGATCTCCAGCAATATCCTTACAACGGGTACCGTTGAAGTTTTTAGCGGTTTCCTGCCTGAACCAATCGCCAAAGTCTTCCAGCATGGGCAATAAGTGATCGGATTCGGTTTCGTGATCACTGCCCTTTCCGGCATATAAGGCCAAAACACTGGCTCCGCCTGTCATGATACCGCAGGTTTCCTTAAAGAATCCGCAGCCGTCGCCGAGGCCGGACATGGCTCGCATCAGGTCCGGGTTTTCTTTTTGCTCATGCTCCAGAAATAGTGCCATGAGAATTTGACTGCAGTTATATTGCTTTTCAGATAATTCAATCATACGGGCTACAATTTCATCCGGTGTTTTGAGCGTTTTGGTCAGTTTCATTCAGGTCTCCTAAATTGTAAGGTCTTGGTTTGTGTTCATGTGCGCTTGTATGCATAAATTAGGCTAAAATTTTTATTTTATGCAATCCGGACAGCAAACCGGTATGCATTTGCGAATCTGTCGGGCCATGGTTTCCAGTTTATCCAGGAATACGGTGCCATCAATTTCGTAGAAAACATGCCGGGTTTTCTTTTCGCATTGCAATATTCCCACTTCGGACATGAGATTTAAGTGTCTGGAAATCACGGAGCGGTCCTGGGGCATGTCTTCGGCAATTGTGGCAATGTCGGATCTTCCGTTCAGCAACAGAAATTTCAGAATTTGCATGCGAACCGGCTCGCTCATGGTTTTAAAAAACTTGAAGTCAAAGGCGTTAATTAAATCTTCAGCAGCCATTTTTCGATTGGGTTCACTGATGATGTCCATGGGCATACATTAGTGCACATGAATGCATGTGTCAATCCCGTTCTGAAGTTATTAAGGGAATTATTCAAAATGGATCGGAACTATACCAGTTGTCACATATATTTTCCGATTCAAATCCACGGTGAAGGAGATACTCCTTCTTTCGCAGTCGGAACGTTATTATGACAATCCATATATTACCCAAAATAAGGTTATGAATAATGCCGATAGATAATGGTTATGAGCCCGAAAATTATCAAAGGCGACTTGACAAAAGACGACCAGTCGATTATATTTCGATATATGTCGAATACTCTAGATAAAGATCTGCCCAGATACGCGGAAATGTTCAAGGCCCTGTCCAATACCAACCGGCTTCGTATTTTTTTGCGTTTGATATCATGCTGCAAACCCGGAACCGAAAGCGGCATCATGGATTGCGGCGGACCCCAGGGCTGTGCTTGCGTCGGTGAGTTAGGTCAGGACCTGGGGATCGTTGGATCAACAATTTCGCACCATATCAAAGAATTGCGTCAGGCCGGACTAATCCGCAGGGAGAGGCAGGGTCAGAAAATAGTTTGCTGGATCGATCCTGAAGCAGTCTCGGCACTAAGATCATTTTTCGAATAGCAATATATTTTTTATTTAAACAATTCGATATATTTCGAACAATCAAAATAAAATCGTGCCAAAGGCAAAACAATTAATGCAAGGAGGGTATCAAATGAATACAACCAACAAAGATGGAAAAGAAACACATCATGAGGATTGGTTAAGCCTGTTTCGTTGTTGCAGCCGCGATCCCGAACAAATCGCCAGAATGGTAAAGGCGCTAAAGCGCCAACTGTCCGATAATTCAAAAAAAGTTACCAGCAACTAAATGGAATGTTTAAAAAAGGAGGTACTCATGGAAACAAGTTCAAAAGAAAAAATCAGGAAAGCAGTTCGCGAACAGTATGCTCAGATTGCCAACAGTGATGGCGTCATACCCCAGCAAAAGCACACCAGCACTTGTTGCTCACCAGCCGATGGAATATCCAATCAGGTCGCCTCTAGTTGTTGCGGACCTGTGGATTGCTCCCCAAAAAGGGACGGCGATACCGGCGGCTATTCACAAAAGGATTTGGACAACGCCCCACAGGGTTCCAACATGGGGTTGGGATGTGGTAATCCGGTGGCTCTGGCTTCCCTGAGCCCTGGTGAGACTGTCGTCGATCTGGGCAGTGGCGGCGGATTTGACTGTTTTCTGGCAGCCCAAGAAGTCGGTGTCAACGGTCAGGTTATCGGCATTGACATGACACCGGACATGGTGGCCAAAGCCCGTTTGAATGCCGATCAAAACAAAATAGGGAATGTTTCCTTTCGCCTGGGTGAGATCGAGCACCTGCCGGTTCCCGACAGTACCGTCGATATGGTGATGTCCAACTGTGTCATTAACCTATCTCCGGATAAAAAGGCAGTCTACGGCGAAGCACTGCGCGTACTCAAGCCCGGGGGCCGTATTGCGATTGCAGACATACTTGCAAAGACACCGCTGCCTGAAAAGATTCAGGAAGATCTGTCGCTTGTGTCCGCCTGTATCGGAGGCGCCGCAACAATCGAGGAAACCCGTGAAATGCTTGAGGGGGCGGGGTTTGAAAACGTCAGCATAAGCTACCGGGGCTTAAGCCAGGATATGAGTGAAGCTTTTTCACCGAATACCGATGGTCGCATCGGCGACCTGATTGTTTCTGCCGATATTCAAGCAACAAAACCGATAGCAAACTGACTCTGGCAGGGAGATGGATTGTGTGCCGTATCTTTGCTTTTTACCTAAAATGGGGTTAATATCGCTAAAAAGCGCTTATCCTGAAACGTAACTAACAAGGATCGGAACATGGGAACTTTAAAGGCGAAGATATTCAGCTACTGCACCACCAATATTAATCCTCCCGGCGAGTTGCAGATCAATGACTGGCTGTCGCAAAATCCAGACATCGAAATTGTAAATATGCTGCAATCCGAATCGATGACAGCCAATGAGGCCGGTGTTGAACGTAATTTAACGGTTACGCTGCTGTACAGGGAATCAGCCTCCTAAGCTCGGCATGACCTAAAACGAAACAATACTATCTTTATAAGAATTAATCCTGACTATTTCTAACCGAAGACCTTCCTTTGGTGTGATCATTGCCGATTGGGCCCTGGAACTTTTTAATCTCCGCCATCATCTTCAACCAGGCATCCTTATTGTAACCCGGCATCTGACCCGTGTGCTGATAGAAGGGCAAGTGAAGATTTTGAACATGGAATAGATATTCATTATTCGAAATTGCGGTTTGCCAGTGGCCGGTCGCTCTGGCCAGCAAAGATCCCCCTAAAAACAGCGAGCAGATGGTGGCGGCATAAACCCAAGGCTTCATAAATCCACCCCGTTTGAGGCTGGATAGAAACAACGTGTTTTTTTCAGGGCAGGCATTTATGCATTTAAAACAGGCATGGCATTCATCCGATATTACCGTTGTGGTCTGGTGGGGCCGAATGTCAACCGGACAGGCCTGGGCACATTGCATGCAATTGGTGCAGGTTTGACGATTGCGGCGGATTTTAAAAATACTCACAAAACTCAGTGCACCCAGCAGAGCACCGTAGGGGCACAGGTAGCGGCACCAGAAATTGCGGACCAGGATCGAAAAAATTACCAAGGCAGATATAACCCCGAGTGCAAATGCCGATATGTTTTTAAAAAAGTACAGCATCTTAATGTCGGCCACCATGTTGTAGGGGCTATAGATAAAATAATCCAGCGCGAAAACATTCATTTTGACCAGGATTCCCCAGAGAAAAAAGGCCAGCAAAAAGTATTTCAGGCTGCGCAGCGGATAGTCTAACCAAGGTGAGATTCGGATAGATTTTCGAAAGATGAGGCGATGCAGCCGGTTTAGATATTCGGTCAGCAGCCCAAACGGGCACACCCAGCTGCAGAACCCCCGTTTTAAAACGATGGCGGTTGATAAAATGATCAACAGGATGGCCAAACCGGCGGGATGAACACGGTTGAAGATACCCGTTAGAACCCAGTACTTGAGGCTTATCAGCGAGCTGATAGGCAAAAATGCCTCTATTCCGGGCGGCCGGGAAATGGTCGGGATAATGCCATTTTCCAGCTGTCTAGTGAAAAGGCTGAACTTAATTCCAATAAAGACAGTCGTGGCTAAAAAAAGATATTGAACAATTTTGCGATGGATTTGAGTGTCGCTGAGAGAGAGGTTCCGGAAATATCTTTTAAGGTTATGCATATTGGGACTTTAAATCGTAATCTTTATCCATTGGCTGATATCGAATTAGGACCTGTTTCTAAAATATCCTTTTGCTCAATCTCTGTGTAGGTTCTTGTTTCAAATCCTCGATAATACTTGAAGTGGAGTTAACACCACTTCTAATGTATGTCTGCGGGTTGAAAAAAGAGTCCGCCTTGACCTTGAGTCAAAAACTTAATTTAGAAACAGCTCCTAGTCACCAGTATTAGATGAACTTTTTCCATCCAATGCTCCTGAAATTGACAAATCATTTGGCCGCTTTAAATACGCTTAATGTTGACAATCCAGTCCACCGGACCCTGCTGTTCGTATTGCCACTCAAACTTGCCTTGCTCCTCAGCTTCAAATTGGTAGTACAGCGGTTTGGGATCGTGGTCGTTTATTATCCTGAGAACCTCACCTGTCTGTAAGGCTTCCCATTTTTGAAATATCATTTTGTGCCGTTCGGGCGGCGGCAGCGGCCGTAGGTCTAAGGTTTCAATTCCGGCATTCATTTTTTGCCTCCTGAAATATTATGGATATATTGTATGTATGCCACATGGTGGGGCTGTTGACCTTGACTTAGATCAAAACCGAAAAGAAGAAAAAGTTCTTAAAATAAATATGATAGGATTTAAATTAAGCATATTGAAGGCGGATACGATGAAACAACCAAAGCTTGTAGACTCTAAAATTAAGATACTTATGCTCGTACTGATCCTGGGCATACCATTGTTTATTTTCACTGATGCATCGCTCACCGGGAGTCTATTGGAAACTCCGGAAGCCTCGGCCCAAAGCCAATATGGCATTCTGGGTCAAATGGCCCCGGAACTGGGCCCATTGGACTGGATAGACGGCAATGGCGATAAGATTGATCCGGTTCGTTTGAGCGATTTGCGTGGCAAGGTCGTTTATCTGTATTTTTTTCAAGATTGGTGACCGGGCTGTCAAAGGGTTGGGTTTCCAACCCTCAAGAAACTCACGGAGTTATTTAAAGGCACCGATGATGTCATTTTTTTAGGTATCCAAACCGTATTTGAAGGCTACGGTTTTAACACCCGGGACAAGCTGAGAAAAAACCAGTTGAAATATCAAATAGCAATCCCCATGGCGCATGCGCCCGGTAATCAGATATCGCATGATATTCCGGCAATAATGCGAAACTATCGTTCCGGGGGCACACCCTGGAAAGTGATTATCGATCCAGCTGGAAAGGTTGTCTTTAACAACTTTCATATTGAACTGAATCAAGCAACCAAGCTTATAAAGGGATTGCTTTCGAATAACAATTATAGAAATTCATAAAGCGCTTTCATCATATATTAAAACCTCATGCTTATTGACAATATTAGAAAGTCTTGCTAAATTCGCATCCGAAAATAATCGCCTATCATCCAGTGATGGGAGTCGCATCGACAGGGATTTTTTGTTCAGCTATTTTTATCCATTCATTCCATTGGATTGCTTCCATGTTTCACCAGGTATTCGACAGACGCAACGGCCGCCGTGCCACCAGATCTGATCTGGTTGTCTGACAAACCTATTCGCGTGTCTCAGTAACCACCAAGGTCGCAGGCGCCCCGTACCGGGCCATGTGCCTGCATACTTTAGTCCTTTAGCATCGAGGCAACCCATGGGTGAGACCAACTCCTTTCGTATCGCCGTCGATATTGGCGGCACCTTCACCGATACAGTACTAATTCGTGGCCAGCGGACCATATTGTCCACCGCCAAGACGGCCACCACACCAGAAAATCCAACCCTGGCGGCCCTTGAGGGGGTCAGGCTTGTGACTACGGCGTCGGGTATTCCGCTTGAAAAAATCAAGGGCTTTATCCACGGCACGACCCTGGCCACCAATGCGCTCATCGAGCGCAGGGGTGCGGTGGTCGGAACCATTACCACATCAGGTTTTCGTGACATTCTGGAAATTGCCTACGAACGACGTTACAGCCAGTACGAAATCAATATCGATAAACCCGATTTGATCGTGCCGCGTGAACGCTGTTTTACCATTTCTGAGCGCATGTCAGTACAAGGTGACATACTCGAACCACTGGACGAGTCGGCTGCCGACGCACTGATAGAGGAGCTCAGGCAGGCTGGCGTTGAAGCGCTAGCCGTCTGTTTGTTGCATGCCTATGCAAATCCACTGCACGAGCAGCGCCTGCGAGAGATCCTGCTCGAAAGGATGCCGAAACTGGTTGTTTCTCTATCCAGCGAGGTGAGCCCGGAGGCGCGCGAATTCGATCGCCTGTGTACCACCATCGCCAATTCCTACATTCAACCCCTGATGTCCGAGTATCTTGAGGATTTTGTTCAGCGTCTCGCGGCTGAGGGGCTCTCCTGTCCGATACTGATGATGACCGCCGGGGGGGGGATGACCACCATGGAAACCGCGGCTAAATACCCAATTCGACTCGTGGAGTCGGGGCCGGCCGGCGGCGCTATTCTGGCCGCACAGGTGGCCGCATGTGCCGGGTTGGACCAGGTCGTTTCGTTTGACATGGGCGGCACAACAGCGAAGCTGTGCATGATTGACAATTTTCAGCCGCAGACCGCCCGTAGTTTTGAGATTGCCCGTGCGGAAAGATTCATCAAAGGCAGTGGCATGCCGGTCAGGATTCCAGTGGTGGAGATGATTGAAATCGGCGCAGGTGGTGGATCCATCGCCACAATCGACAGCCTCAGTCGCCTATCTGTGGGACCGAGGAGCGCCGGCAGTGAGCCGGGGCCGGCGGCTTTTGGCAGGGGGGGCACCGAAGCGACTGTTACCGATGCGGACGTGATGCAGGGCTATATCGATCCGGAGGCTTTTGCCGAGGGGCGTCTTACCATTGACAAAGAGGCGGCTAAAACGGCTCTGGAAAAGAATTTAGGCAGCAAGCTGGGCCTTGATGCGCTTCATTCGGCCGAAGGCGTCAGCCAGATAGTCGACGAGAACATGGCGAATGCGGGCCGGATGCATGCAGTGGAATCCGGCAAGGATCTAGATAATCGTACCCTCATCAGCTTTGGCGGTAACGGTCCATTACATGCTACCCGGGTTGCCCGAAAGGCAGGCATAAAACATGTAATGATACCCAATGATCCGGGCGTGGGATCTGCAGTCGGTTTCCTGTTCGCGCCTGTATCGTTTGAGCTTGTGCGTACACATTACAGTATACTGGATCAGCTTGATATTGGGCACCTCAACCGGTTTTTTGCTGCCATGATCCATGAGGCCGAGACCGTCGTCAGGGCAGGGACGTCCGGTGACGAGCTGCTGTACCAACGAACGGCTTTCATGCGCTACCACGGGCAGGGACATGAGATCGAAATAGATCTGCCAAATCGTGACCTGCTGGATGCGGATATAGCTCACTTGCAGCAAGCGTTCGAAAAGGAGTACGCGTTGCAGTTTTCACGCACCGTGCCGGGTATGGCCATCGAGATACTCAACTGGTCGGTACGGGTTTCGAGCCGGCCGGCACCTATATCCACCACGGGGGCTGTTCCGCGCAGACGGGAAAAAGAACCACAGCAAAGGTGTACGGTTTTGTGCGACCTTACCGGTGACGAGGTCGAGGCAGGGGTGTACAAGCGTTCATCGCTGGAACCGGGTGACGCCCTTAGCGGCCCGGCTCTCATCCTTGAGCCGCAGACCACCACACTGGTCAGTGCTGACTTTACCGCGGTTGTCGACGCCGATGGCAATCTTCTTTTGAACCGCGTTTTTAGCGGGGAGGCCAGCGCTCCCCAAAGGAGTAGATGATCATGGCTGTCTCTACTACCCGATTGCAGGTGATGTGGAACCGTCTTTTGGCAGTGGTGGAAGAGCAGGGGCAGGCTCTGGTCCGTGCGGCTTTCAGTCCCATTGTACGAGAGTGCGGGGACATATCTTCAGGTATTTTTGACCTGGAAGGACGCATGCTGGCCCAGGCGGTCACAGGCACGCCGGGCCACATCAATACGATGGCAGAAGCCGTCAAGTCGATGCGCGGGCGTTTTACCCTGAATGAGATGCGCGAAGGGGATATCTTCGTCACCAATGATCCCTGGCTAGCCTCCGGTCATCTAAATGATTTTCTCCTTTTCATGCCGGTATTTTACCACGGGCGGGTCGTTGGATTTACTTCCTGCACCTCGCATCTGGTGGACTTGGGTGGATTGGGCATGGGACCTGAGGGCGCCGACATTCAGGACGAGGGTTTGCTCGTTCCTCCCTGTCGGCTGGTGGAAGCAGGGGAGGTGAACCGGTTGCTGCTAGAGATCATCAAGGCCAATTCACGCGAGCCGGTTGCCAACGAGGGTGACCTCTACGCATTGATCGCCTGTTGTGAGAAGGGCGCGGTGCGCCTGGTGGAGATGATGCAGGAATTTTCGATTACTTCGCTTAAGATCCTGGCGGACTACATTATTGAGACTTCAAGGCGGGCAACCCTGAAAGCGATTGCGGCGGTACCCCAAAACACATATCGCAGCACGCTCAGAATAGACGGATACGAGAACGAGATCGAACTGTGCGCCACTCTGACCATTTCCGCCGAACGGGTATTGTTGGACTTTGCCGGTACTTCCGGGTGTTCCCGCAAAGGCATCAATGTGCCCCTGAATTACGCAACAGCCTATTCTGTGTTTGCCCTGCGCTGTATCATCGGCCCGGAGATTCCGAACAGCGCCGGTTCGTTGGAGCCCTTTGTGGTGGTGGCGCCGGAAAACTGTATTCTCAATGCACAACATCCCGCTCCGGTGGCCATGCGCCATACCATCGGACAGATGACACCCGACCTGGTGTTTGGCTGTTTGCATCAGGCGTTGCCGGATCGGGTTCCCGCGGAAGGGGCTTCCTGTATGTACGATCTGCCCCTGCGGCACACACCGGAGGCTGCCCAAAATGGGGGACGGAGGTTTGCCTTGGAACTGGTCTTTAATGGCGGTACTGGGGCACGTCCGCACAAAGACGGGCTCTGTGCCACCGCATTTCCGAGTGGCGTGTGGGGAAGCCAGGTGGAAACCACGGAAAGTGCTGCACCTGTGTTGATTAAGCGGCGGGAACTGCGCATTGACAGCGGCGGTGCCGGGCGTTACCGGGGAGGACTCGGACAGCGTCTCGAGGTTACTTCCGCTGTGAATGAAGACTTCCTTTTGTTTCTGTCGGTGGAACGTGTCAATAATCCGGCCCGGGGCCGTTGCGGCGGCCTGGACGGAGCGGCCGGAAAGGTTTGCACCGATAAGGGAAGGATATTGCCGGGCAAGGGTGAAGTGCGCATCAAAGCCGGCGAAACATTGATATTCGAAACGCCTGGAGGCGGAGGATTCGGTGACCCGTTACAGCGTGAGCCCGAACGCATCAAGAAAGATGTGTCGAAAGGCCTGGTCAGCCGAAAGTCTGCAAGAGAAATTTACGGTCTATCCCATGAGGAGGAACGCCAATGATTAAAGCATTGCCCCATATTGCGGAGATGAGCTCCTACGTACTTGCCGACCTATCTGTGGCTGCCGGGAAACGCCCCGTCATGCTGGCACAGAATGAAAGCCTGCGACCGCCCAGTCCAAAAGCGCTGCAGGCAGCAGCCGATGTAATGCCGGGGACACAATTTTACCCCGATCCCGACTGGTCTGAATTGCGGGCGGCAATTGGCGAAATTCACGGTCTGCAGTCCGATCAGATTTTGTGTGGTGCCGGTTCCATGGAGTTGATTGCCTGCATCGTACGAGCTTACGCCGGACCGGGCCGGCGGGTTTTGACGACCCAATACGGTTACGCCTTTTTCAGTACGGCAGCACAAATGGTCCGGGCAGACCTGGATCAGGTGGCCGAGCCGGATTTCACGGTTTCCGTCGATTTGCTGCTTGAGGCAGTGCGGCCCGACACCGCGGTTGTCTTTGTAGCCAATCCCGGCAACCCAACCGGTACCAGAATTCCGCGTGATGAGATTGTCCGCCTGCGTGAGGCACTGCCGGAACACGTTCTACTGGTGGTAGACGAGGCTTATGGGGAGTTTACCGATCATCTGCAGGAACAGGTGTTCGATCTCATCAAGCGCGGCGATACCGTGGTGCTGCGGACTTTATCAAAGGCTTATGGACTGGCGGGAATGCGCGTGGGCTGGGGGCTCTTTCCCCCGGCGGTGGCAGCTGAAGTAAGAAAACTGCTCAACCCGAACAACATCAGTCAGGCGGGACAGGCGGCAGCCGCTGCGGTTGTGCGGGACCAGGATTATATGCTCGAAACGGTTGCGCAGACCGCAGCGGTTCGTGACGGTTTTATTAGCCAGGCCCGGCAAATGGGTATCGTGGCGCTGGAAAGTTTCACTAATTTTGTATTGCTCGAATTTCCCAGTGAACAGGCCGCACAAGCTGTTGACAAGACGCTGCGTGCAGAGGGAATCCTGATGCGCGGCATGGCAGGCTATGGTTTGGCGGCGTGTATAAGGGCCACCGTTGGCCCGGCGTTGGACATGGAGTTGGCTCTGGCTGTGCTTGCACGAGCCTGTCCGGGGGTGAACGGCTCATGACAACCTCTTTGCGCGCCCGCGCCCGCATTGGCGTCCTGGTTCCTTTTACCAACACCAATCTGGAGCCGGACATGCAGATGATGTGCCCTGTCGGTATGGCCTTGCATGTGACCCGTATGGCCGGCTACGACCCGCACGCAATACCTGACGCGGAACAAATGGCTGCTTTTGGAGCCGCTGATGTCGAAGAGCCGCTGCGACTTTTACTGGGCTCACGTCCCGATGTTGTGCTGTATGGATGCACATCGGCAACGCTGACCCATGGCCCGGCTTTTGATCGTGATCTGGCGGACAGGATCAGAACCCTCGGCGGTGCCGCAACCGTGACTGCGGCAGGATCGCTTATACACGCCCTGAAAGCACTCGGTGTCCAGCGCATAGCGTTCGCTTCGCCCTACGTGAAAAAGATTAACCGGGACGCTATTTCGTTTCTTGCCGAAAGCGGCTTCGAGACTGTGTCCCAGGCCGAAGTTGCGGAGATCCTCGACAATACAGGGCAGGGCGCGATGACGCCGGAACAGGTGTTCGAGCTGGGTGTGCAGGCTGACAGCAAGACAGCAGAGGCGCTTGTGTTATCGTGTACCGATATGCGCAGCGTGGAAGTGATTGCGGAACTGGAGGCCAGACTAGGCAAACCAGTGGTCACCTCGAATCAAGCCATGATGTTCCAGGCAATGGGGTTACTCGGATTCGACGATTGCATCGAAGGATTTGGGCGACTCTTTGCAATGAAAACATGTACGCCTAGAGGAACACCGAAGCCATGAAGACAAATCCTTGTGTCATTTTGCATATGGACGATCCGGAAGCTGCGAGTCGAGTGGTAAAGGAACGGCACCCTGACCTGACAATTCATCTTTGTGCGAACCACGGGGAATTGTCAGGCTTGATTACCGAGACTGGGGCAGAAGTGGTCCACACCTTGCGTTTTAATGCCGAAGCCGTGTTTCCACGCCAGGCATTGATTGAAAACGATCGTGTGAAGTGGGTTTCTGTCGCCGGATCGGGAACAGACCACTTGCAGCCATGGAACCCCGTCATGGTGAAGGTCACTAACTCGGCCGGCGTGGCTGCAGATATGATGGCGGAGTATGCCCTGGCGGGTATGCTGCATTTCAGTCTGAACCTGGACAGGTTCAGACAGGAACAGCAACGCCGAAGATGGATTTCCGGAAAGGTGGCGCCGGTAAAGGGTAAAACTGTGCTGATCGTAGGCCTGGGCCCCACCGGACAGGCAGTTGCCAGGAAATGCAAACTATTCGGTCTCGAAACGTTGGGCGTGCGCGCCCGGCCAAGGCAGACGCCTTACGTCAACAGGGTTTACGGCGTAGACGCTTTGCCGCAGCTTTGGGCACAGGCAGACTTTATCGTGCTGTGTGTGCCGCGTCTTGAAAGTACCTTCAAGCTGGTGAACAGGGCTGCATTCGATGCCATGAAACCCGATGCGGTATTGATCGATGTCTCCCGGGGCGGTGTGACAGAACAGTCTTCGCTGATCAGTGCGCTGGATACCGGCCGGATCCGTGGAGCGGTGCTCGATGTATTCGAAACGGAACCATTGCCCCAGGATAATCCCCTGTGGCGGTACGAAAACGTAATCCTGACACCGCACTGTTCATCTGTCTACGATGGATGGCTCGAGAAATCGGCACAGATGTTTTCGGAAAACCTGTCCCGCTATCGCAATGGAGAAGCGCTGTGGAACGAGGTTGATCCCCAAAGAGGATATTAATGCCCCAACCGGGGAATGTGAGAATAGCCCTATTTTAACGCCGAAGATTTTAGTTTGCGAATATATCCCAAGCCACTGGCTCAGCCGGAGGTTGCTGATTTTCGGTTTTAAACTTCCCAATTCCAGTGTGGTTCAATAAGCCTTTTGAATATAAAATCGGCAGCTTCTTTCCACGGTGACCTCGTGCCATAACGATTTTCCATGGACAAAACCTCCGTATTGCTGCAAAATGAGCGCGGTCATTTTAAAATCCGGTTGACTCCAATTATTAGCCACCGCCCTAGTCGGTGGAGAAGATCCACGCCATCGGCGAAGCGACCATGTTGCTGAGCTTTATAAAAAAAGATAAGGATCCTTTTTCATGCCACCGACAAGGTCGGTGGTCGTTGACGTAATGCAGAACCAGAATGCGGTGGAAGGCGAAATCCATCCATAGTGACAGGAGCTGAACATGAGCAAATGGGAAAATTATTTATCGGAAAACAAAGATCGTTACCTTAAGGAACTGGTTGAGTTTTTACGTATCCCCAGCATTTCAAGCCTGCCGGAACATACCGGTGACGTGATACTTGCTGCCGAATGGGTAGGCAAGCGTTTAAAGGCTGCCGGCCTGGAAAACATCCAAATCATGCCCACCGGTGGTCATCCCGTGGTGTATGCTGACTGGCTGCATGCCCCCGGCCGACCGACCGTCATGCTTTACGGCCATTTTGACGTCCAGCCTGTGGACCCTCTGGATGAGTGGACGCAGCCGCCCTTTGAGCCAACTGTCAAAGGCAATCGCATTTATGCCCGCGGAGCGGCGGATGACAAGGGAAATATGCTGGCTGCTTTGCTGGCTGTGGAAGCCCTTATGCAGCCTTCCGGCAAGCTGCCGGTCAATATCAAATGCTTTTTTGAAGGTCAGGAAGAGATCGGCAGCCCGCAGTTGCCGGATTTTATTGCCGGCAACAAGGAACTTCTGGCCTGCGACATGATCATCAGTGCCGACGGGGGGCAGTGGGAGAATGATCAGCCAGCCCTGAACCTGGGGCTGCGGGGACTCTGTGCCCTGCAAATCGGCGTACAGGGGGCCTCCAGAGACGTCCACTCCGGGGTTTACGGCGGCACATTCGCCAATCCGATACATGCCCTGGCGCAGATCCTGACGTCCATGCGCGACACTGATGGCAAAATTTTGGTTGAGAGCTTCTACGACGACGTGGCTCCGGTATCCGACTGGGAGAAGGCACAGATTGCCGCTGTTCCCTTTGATGAGAAGAATTATTGCCGGGAACTTGACCTCAAAGGCCTCTTCGGGGAGCCTGGATCCAACACGTATGAACGCATGTGGGTACGCCCCACTCTGGAGGTAAACGGCATCTGGGGCGGTTTTCAGGGCAGCGGTGTGAAAACCGTAATCCCCAGTCAGGCCAACGCCAAGATCAGTTGCCGACTGGTCCCGGATCAGGATCCTAAGAAAATCAATCGGCTTGTCAGAACCCATATCGAAAAACACACGCCGCCCGGCGTGAAAGTCAACGTCCAGTTGATTGAAAGCAGCGCACACCCCTACGTGATCCCCCATGACCATCCGGGAAATCAGGCGGCCCGGAAGGTTCACAAACAGATTTACGGCAAAGAACCCTACTATATCCGCATGGGCGGAAGCATTCCCATCTGTGGCATCCTTTTGAAGGAACTGGGTGTTTATACGGTGAATTTTGCCTTTGGCTTAAAAGACGAGCAGGTGCATGCACCTGACGAGTTTTTCCGTCTTTCCAGTTTCGAGCGCGCCCGGCGGGCCTACTGCCTGCTGCTGGAAGAGCTGGGGCTTAGCCATTCAGATTGAATAAAAAACTCTTGCGACGACTGCACGGAAGTATACTATTGTGCACACCATCCCCCCAAACTATCAAGAACGTCTGATAACACTTAAACACTATTCGTATGCTTCCCCTAAAAGTTTGCATTTCAATAGTAGAGCTTTCTGGCATAACAAACGGACCAGGAGGCTTAAATGAAAAAACCTCGATTGTCTACACACAGATTATCTCGATCCTCAATGAGGCGGATGCCGGTGTCAAAGTTAAGGATATCTGTCGAAAGCACGGTATCTCTGACGCCGCCTACTACAACCGGAAATCTAAGTACGGCGGCATGAGTGCATCGAAGCTCAAGCGCATGAAAGAGATGGCGGCCGAGCCGTACCGTCATCACTTTTCGAGCTAGGTCGCGGCAGCCTTCGTTCTTCACTTTGTTACGAACGAAGACTGGTCGGGGCGGTAGGATTTGAACCTACGACTTCCTGCTCCCAAAGCAGGCGCGCTGCCAGGCTGCGCCACGCCCCGATATGAAGGTGCTGATTGGTGGGTACCTGTGTAATTCGGTGATAATATAGGTGTTGCTTTCTAAAAAGTCAAAACTCTCAAGCAACGAATACAAAATTTGGGGCTAATTAGCACGCTTTTTAAAGTCGTGCAAGTGTAGCATGAATATTTCATAATACCGTCCCGAGGATCTTAAAAGACCGTGTGAAATACTCGAGGTGAAATACTCGAGCTATAGGCTCAGATCGTCCGAAAAAAAATCGTCGATGGCGTCGCAGATGTGTCCAGCCAGTTCCGTAAGCCAGGCTTCATCGCTTAAGGCTTTGGCATCCATGGGATTGGTAACATGGCCGATTTCAATCAGTACCGCAGGCATCCGGGCACCCGCCAGAACCAGCAAAGGAGCGCTCCCGCTATAATGTTCAAGATCTTGGTAGTTGGCTGACAAACGTTTTTTCAATAGTTCTACGAAATACCGGCTTTTGCCGGTCGAATGAGATCGCTGCCGCTCCCAGGGTTGGATGGACCGGGAAGTTTCCGCCTGCAGTTCGTCTTGAAAACCTGCTCCGGCTGACTGACCGTTGTTAGCCTCATAATAGAATACGGATATACCCCGCGGATTACTGCGATGGCTGGCGCCGGCGTGAAGGCTGACAAGAAGGTCAGCCTGGTGATGGTTGGCTATCGCTGTTCGGTCAAACAATCCCACCTTATAATCATCCTTACGCGTTAAAACAACACGGTAGGATGTCCGCAGTCTCTCCGTCATGGCCCTGGCAAAATTCATCACGATGTTTTTCTCGGTTACATTGTCGGGACCGATCGCGCCGAGATCCTGTCCGCCATGACCCGGATCCAGCACGACAACCCGGGTGTTTTTTGTCTGCTGGTTGGTATCCTGGGCATAGGCGACTGATAGACAAAGGAATAAGATGGGAACGAACACAGATACAAGCATCCAAAACCGGAATCTGCCGGTTGCTACCTTTTGAAACGACGATATTTTTCGGGAACACTTTAGAGCCTGGGAGCCATAGCCATCCCCTAAACCCAAATTAATTCGGTTGGTGAAAACCTGCGAAGCGACTTTTTTGAAATGTACTGACATAACAAGTATTTTCGCGGATAGTTCTTGACACTCACATGGTTTGATATTATTTTTCCAGAACTTATTCCTGCCTGAATCTGACGGTTTTTGGCAGGAAAGTCAAGACGCGAGAGTGGCGGAATTGGTAGACGCACTGGACTTAGGATCCAGCTCTGGCGACAGAGTGGGAGTTCAAGTCTCCCCTCTCGCACCAACAAGCATTATTCTATCCTGGACCTTTCATGGGATACGGCAGATTTCATGGAAAGTCCAGGCCGAGTGCCTGGCAATCAGAAGATGTCAGGCACTCGGTATATTATACCTGTAATTTGCATGCAATTTGATAAGAACTTGTTGAGACTGCATTAAATCAGGGATATATTAAGAATTATAATTATATGGCCATAAGCTAAATGAATCTAGAAATGTCGACCATTTATTTCTTATCAATTTTCACCCAGAGGGCGACTCGGAGCCTTCCATATGCTGCGTTGCTGAGGGATCGAAGTAAATCACTACGTCAAGCCTTCGATTTAAACAAACTAATTCGCTTGGTCGAAGGCATCCCTCAGACGTCTTGCCTATGAAAGCCTCCGGGCCGTGCAAAATTCAGGTGATATCTAGAAAGGAACACCATGAAAGTCAACGTAGAAGATGTCAGCAGTGTCAAGAAAATATTGCATATTGAGGTCCCAAAAGAGACTGTCGGGACCGAACTCGATAGTGCCTATCTGAACTTGAAAAAGAATGCCAAAGTCAAAGGCTTTCGTCCGGGCAAAGCGCCACGATCGGTTCTGGAAAGACTATATAAAAAAGATGTCCAGGCCGATGTATCTTCGCGTCTGATCCAGACCTCCTTTGCCGATGCCATTAAGGAAACCGAGCTTAAAATCATCTCCACACCCCAGGTCGATCCACCCGAACTGAGGGCCGGATCAGATTACGCCTTTGATGCCACAGTGGAAGTAAAGCCTGAGCTGGCCGATCTTGATTTCAAAGGACTGAATCTGAAACGCACCAATTATCAAGTTAGCGAAGAAGAAATGCAGGCTCAGCTGAGTATGTTGCAACAGAATATGACCAAGCAGGTTAAAATTGAGGAAGACCGGCCGATTCAATCCGATGACTTTGTATTGATCGATTATGAAGGCTTTAAGGATGGTCAACCTTATGAAGAGACCGGTAAAACCGAAAGTTTTAGCCTTCAGGTGGGGTCGGCCCATATTGCCAAGGAGTTCGATGACAACCTTATAGGCAAGAAAACCGGCGACAACGTTGACTTCGATGTGACCTTCCCGGAAGATTACCACAATGAAAAATTGAAGGACCTTACCATTCAATTTCAGGTGGAAATCAAAGAGATCCGCAAGCAGGAGGTTCCTGAATTAAATGATGATTTTGCCAAAAGCATGGGACAATTTGAATCTTTAGAAAATTTGAAAAATGTGATAAAAGAGAACCTCGCAGAAGGCTATGAAAAGCGCATCGAGCAGGAGCTGAACGAGCAGATTTTTAAACAAATCATCGAAAAAACGGAGTTTGAGCTCCCGGATGCCATGGTTGATTACGAGCTTGAAAACATTGTTGCCGACACCGAACGACGATTCGCCTACCAGAACACCTCCATGGAGGAGGTGGGCCTGACCAAGGAGAAGCTTCAGGAGCAGTATCGCGGGACCGCAGAGCAACAGGTACGCCGTCAGATAATTTTGGGTAAGATCATCGAACAAGAAAAACTCGAGCTTGACGACGCGGAACTGGACGCCGGCTATGCGGACATGGCCAAAAACTTCAACCAGCCGGTGGAGCAAATCAAGAGCTTTTACGATCAGAACAAGGATCGCCTGGAATTTTTTAAACACGCTTTGCTTGAAAAAAAGGCGATTAAGCTTATTATTGAAAATAGCGACATAGAAGATGTTGAACCTGAAAAAGAAACACCTGCCGACAAGAAAAGTGAATGATAATAACATCGTTGCACGATGTTATGAAAGGCAACTGCGTCGCTCCATAAACGAAAGGGTGGCGTTTTTGGCCTTCAACACCCCATTAACCCAAAAAAGTCGTTAAGATTTATCGGCGGAATGCAGAGGGGCTTTTAAAATAAGGAGACATATTGTGCCATTAATACCAATGGTTATCGATCAAAGCAGCAGGGGTGAGCGCGCCTACGATATCTATTCGCGGCTGCTCAAGGACAGAATCGTATTTTTGGGAACGGCGATGAATGATGAGATCGCCAACCTGTTGATTGCCCAGTTTCTGTTTCTGGAATCCGAAGATCCTGATAAGGATATCAATTTTTATATCAATTCGCCCGGCGGCATCGTGACATCCGGTCTGGCGGTATACGATACCATGCAGTATATCAAACCCGATGTGACCACAGTTTGCATAGGTCAGGCTGCCAGCATGGGAGCTTTGTTGCTTACTGCCGGGGCTGCTGGAAAACGCTATTCACTGCCCAACTCGCGCATAATGATTCATCAGCCCATGGGTGGTTTTCAGGGACAGGCATCCGACATCGAAATTCAGGCTAAAGAGATCTTGCGGATGAAGGAAACCCTCAACGAGATCCTGAAAAGCCACACCGGAAAAAGTCTGAAGCAAATTCAGAAAGATACGGATCGAGACTATTTTATGAGCGGTGTTGAAGCCAAGGATTACGGCATTGTTGACCATGTAATTCGAAACCGAGAAGATCTCGACAAAATCGCCGAGATGGAGGCCAAGTAATGGCGATCAAAGAAGAAGGTAACGACAACCTGTTCTGTTCTTTCTGCGGCAAGAACCAGAAAGAAGTCACCAAGCTCATTGCCGGTCCGGCGGTCTATATCTGTGATGAATGTATTCAGCTGTGCAGTGAGATCATCGAAGAAGAGACCAAGAAAGATGCCGGTGAAGTCCAGAACCTCCTGGTTCCCAAGGAAATCAAGGAAATGCTGGATGAATATGTGATCGAGCAGGAGTCCGCCAAAAAGGTGCTGGCGGTGGCTGTTTACAACCACTATAAGCGTTTAGAGGCCCAGGTAAAGGGTGATGTGGAACTGCAGAAAAGCAATATCCTCCTGATCGGACCCACCGGATGCGGCAAGACTTTGTTGGCCCAAACTTTGGCCCGGTTTTTGAAGGTACCTTTTACCATTGCCGATGCCACCAGTTTGACCGAAGCCGGTTACGTGGGTGAAGATGTTGAGAATATTATTCTATCGTTGCTGCAGAACGCCGACTACGATGTTGAAAAAGCCAAACGCGGCATTGTCTACATAGACGAGATAGATAAAATAGCCAGCAAATCCGACAATCCCTCCATTACCCGCGACGTAAGCGGTGAGGGTGTGCAGCAGGCACTTCTCAAAATCATTGAAGGGACCACAGCGAGTGTGCCCCCCAAAGGTGGGCGCAAACACCCCCAGCAGGATTTTGTCAAGGTGGATACATCCAACATCCTGTTCATCTGCGGCGGCACCTTCAATGGATTGGATCAGATCATACAACGACGCCTGGGCAGCAAGGCCATGGGTTTCGGTGCCAAGATCATCAAAAAGGAAGACCGGACCATCGGCGATATCTTGCGACTGATACAGCCCGAGGATTTGATTAAGTTCGGCCTGATTCCCGAGTTTTTGGGCCGGCTGCCCGTGGTTGCCACGCTGGACGAACTCAACGAGGCATCCCTAATCCGCATTTTGACGGAACCGAAAAACGCCCTGGTTAAACAATTTCAGCACATGTTCGAATTGGAAGGGGTAAACCTTCGATTTACGGACAGTGCCCTTTCAGCGGTATCGACTGAGGCCTTAAAGCGCAAATCAGGTGCCAGGGGACTGAGAGCTATCATGGAGACGAGCATGCTTGACATCATGTATACCCTCCCTTCGGTTGAGAATGTAAAGGAATGTGTAATCGGAGAAGACGTAGTTCTGAACAACGAAGCACCGATTCTGCTTTACGAGCAGACTAAGAAGCAAGCCTAATCCAAAGTGAGCGTTTAAGATTTTAATAATATTGGAGAAAATATTATTTTCAACGGAACTAATCGATTTGAATTCTTAAAATCTGAAACCCGCTGGGATTGCCGTTCTTACCGCATTTACGGCGTCAGATGTCATCCCGCCTAGTACACTATAGCGAAATGGCATCTTCCTTGTCTATACGGCAACCTCGACAATCGCTCAATTTGGATATCAACCAATCCAAAGTAATCGTTTTAGGATAGAGAGAAAAATCTCATGGTCAACATGCCCAAAATATTCAACAGTGAAGAACGAATTTCCGGCCAGCACCTGCTGCCTTTATTGCCTTTACGGGATATCGTGGTTTTCCCCTACATGGTCGCGCCCCTGTTTGTGGGACGAGAAAAGTCCGTGAGTGCTCTGGCCACGGCCATGGGGACCGATAAGCGCGTGTTTCTGTCCACCCAGAAAAAAGCGGACGTGGACAGCCCCACCGAAAAAGACATCGCCGAGATCGGCGTAATCGGCAATGTCATGCAACTGCTGCGACTTCCGGACGGGACCGTCAAGGCTTTGGTGGAGGGCAAACAACGAGCCCGTATTAATCGCTTCATTGCCAACCAGGAATTCTTTCAAGTGGAGGTAGAGGAACTCTCCGAGCCGGATGAGTCCGAAACCGAAATCATGGCCCTGCAGCGGGCCCTTCTGGAGAATTTCGAAGCCTACGCCAAACTTAACAAAAGCATTTCAAAAGAATTGACCAGCAGTGTTGCCGCCATCTCGGATTCATCGCAACTGGCCGATACCATCGCAGCCCATTTCTCTTTTAAAATCGAGGATAAGCAAAAGTTACTGGATACGCTCTCACTGGTGGAGCGGATTTCATTGATGCTGACGTTGACCAATATGGAGATTGAGGTCTTCCGTATGGATCAACGCATCAAGGGCCGCGTCAAGAAGCAGATGGAAAAAACCCAGAAGAATTATTATCTGAACGAACAGATGCGCGCCATCCGCAAAGAAATGGGCACTGAGGATGATCCTGGCGATGAACTCAAGGACCTGCAAAAAAAGATCAAGCGCAAACGCATGTCCAAGGAAGCCAACAGCAAGGTTTGGCAGGAGTTTCGCAAACTCAAAATGATGACCCCCATGTCAGCGGAAGCCACTGTAGTGCGCAACTATATCGACTGGCTCATCAGCCTGCCGTGGTTCAACCGCAGCCGGGTAAACAATGACATTGACCAGGCCGAAATCATACTCGACGAGGACCACTATGGTCTGGATAAACCCAAAGAGCGTATTTTGGAATATCTGGCGGTTCAGAGTCTGATGAAAAAAATCCGGGGGCCGATTCTGTGCTTAGTGGGACCGCCGGGCGTGGGTAAAACTTCGTTGGCAAAATCGGTAGCCCGGGCCACCGGTCGTAAATTCGTCCGGCTTTCTTTGGGGGGGGTGCGCGACGAGGCCGAGATTCGCGGACACCGGCGCACCTATATCGGCGCCATGCCCGGAAAAATAATTCAGTCTTTGAAAAAAGTAGGCGCCAACAACCCGGTGTTTTGCTTGGATGAAGTCGATAAAATGAGCATGGATTTCCGCGGCGATCCATCCGCAGCATTGCTGGAGGTACTGGATCCCGAGCAAAATTTCAGCTTCAATGATCACTACCTGGATGTGGATTACGACCTGACGGATATCCTGTTTATTACCACTGCCAATACTCTTCCGGATATTCCCTTGCCCTTGCAAGACCGCATGGAGATTATTCGGCTGCCCGGCTATACCGAATATGAGAAATATCATATTGCCAAAGACTTTCTGGTTCCCAAGCAGGTTAACTTAAATGGACTGGCCGAACGTAAGGTTCAATTTACAAAATCGGCCTTGTCGACCATTATTCAGCGTTATACACGTGAAGCCGGGGTTCGCAACCTGGAGCGTGAAATTTCATCCATCTGCCGCAAAGTCGCCCGGGAAATTCTGAAGACGGAAGCTGATAAACTCTATCGTATCACCGGCAAGACTGTCCAGAAGTTGCTGGGGCCACCGCCGTTCAAGCACAGCCAGATCGAGGAAAAAGATCAAATCGGTTTGGTAAACGGGCTGGCCTGGACTCAGGTGGGCGGAGAACTCCTGGCCGTCGAAACCCTGATGATGCCGGGCAAGGGCAAACAGATTGTCACGGGCAAGCTGGGCGATGTCATGCAGGAGTCCGCCCAGGCGGCGATCAGTTATGTGCGCTCACGGGCCAGACAACTGAGGATCGACGAAGAATTTTATAAAAACTATGATATCCATATCCATATCCCGGAAGGCGCTATCCCCAAGGATGGGCCCTCGGCCGGCATTACCATGTGTACATCGATTGTGTCTACCTTGGCCAAACGGCCGGTGCACAGGGATTTGGCCATGACCGGTGAGATCACCTTAAGGGGCCGCGTTTTAGCCATCGGTGGTTTGAAGGAAAAGATCCTGGCAGCGCATCGGGCTGGAATTAAGAAAATCTTAATACCTAAAGAGAACAGAAAAGATCTCAAAGATATTCCCAAAACGATTTCCAAGCAGCTTGAGATTGTTCCGGTGGAACATATGGACGAAGTTTTGACCCATGCCTTGATCCTTGCAGAAGGCGAGACCACATTCCAGCGCAGTGACATGGTGTTTGATATATCCAAACAAGCACCTGAAGAAAGACCGTCGATAAATTAAACTGATTTGAGCGTTTTAGATTTTAAGAACATAAATTGAAGATTTTTTAATTGACATTGCGATGCAATGTTGGTACCTGTACGGTCTTTAAAGAGCTAGCCAGGGTTTAATTATGGGCGGGTAGCTCAGTTGGGAGAGCACCGGCCTTACAAGCCGGGGGTCACAGG
>CAYVMI010000031.1:0-67192 GCA_964452555.1 uncultured Desulfobacterales bacterium | reverse complement strand
GGCCCGTACCGTAGCCATGAGTAGCGCCGAAGAAATCCCATGTCCGCTTACATCGCCCACAGCCACACCCGTAACGGAATTACCTTCTGCTTTGACCGAAATGAAATCATAGTAATCCCCGCCGGTTTCATCACAATAGACACTGCGCCCGGCCAGATTCAAACCATTGGTATTGATATTTTTTCTGGGTACCAGGTTTTGTTGAATTTCCTTGGCCATGGTCAGGGATTGGCGGATGCGATCACGCTCCTCCAGTCCTCGTGACATGGCATTTATCACATCGCCGGTGTACCCGATTTCATCATTGGAAGTCACCTGCACCCGGCTTTTAAAATCCCCGTTTTTAATATTTCGTAGCACCTGGATGATGTGTTCAAAGGGTTTGGTCAGATTGCTGCTGACGAGAAAAACAACCCATAACCCCACCACAAAAAAAATCAAAATTTCAAACTTGATGGCCTGCATCAGTTGAGGCAGCTGTGGATGCAGACCCGTTGATTCCGTATAGATTTTAGATATGTCGGCATACAGCGCCAGCAGCGGTACAACATTAATGGCCAGCATCAGCGCCATGAGACGCGTTCTGATTCGAATCCGCAATGTTTTGGCCGTGGTCGAAAGCCCGCCCTTGGGAAAGAAATACTGCACCAGGCGTCGCTGAAATACAAATTCGAGCACAAAAAATTCAATGGTCACAGTAATAAAGCCCGTGAACAGATTCATGAAAAAAGCTTCCTCTACGACCAGTCGCTCGGCACCCAGTTTCCACAATGCAACGGCAAAGGTACAACCTGCCAAAAGCCATACGACAAACGCCATGATGATAAGAAAAAAGGGTTCATTCAACAGTCGCTGACGCGCTAAAAGGGTTACATAGTTCTGATTTGTGTTATTTTGAAAAACATTCTCCAGATATCTTCGAATCGGTTTTTCATAAATGATGGTAATGATCGTCGGCACCAGAAAAGAGAGCGGCACGAATATGAAACTGACCAGATGAACCATCTCCAATAAAGCCGGATCGATCAAAGCGTGTGACCGCCTCAAGTTCATGGCAATGACCATGATCCCGCATGTATTTGCAATAATGTTGGATATCAACAAAGCATTTTTAAGCCGAAATAAGGTGAACTTCGTCATCTGATACTTCCTTTTGCTACAATGATTGAAGCGTCAGTTGAGCGTGTGGAGCTCAACTGCTAAACGATAAGCTTTGCTTATCGCCATAAGCCGTAAGCGATCAGCCTTAAGCAGCTTGTCGCTTACTTCCTTAAGCTAACGGCTTCATCTCACAGCATACTATGTCAACCGCTGGCACAGCACAAGTGCCATTTTTATCCCGGAATACCTATTCAGGATATCATTTCTATTGCAATATTAGGTTCAATGCCTATATTTTGCCTTTGTTTTTATCCCATACTGATATTTGGATTGCCCTAAGAATGTACTTCAGAAACTCCAAAAATAATCCAGGAAAACATTAATAGATGACTGGCCCGAAGTCACCCATCACATCGCCCTTTGTTGTAGGCAATATCAGGCTGTTTATCGCTTTCCGCATATTCTTCAATGCCAGATTTTACTATCCGGTCTTTACGATTCTCTTTATCGACTTTGGACTGACGCTTTCCCAGTTTGCGCTTATGAATGCCGTCTGGGCCGCTACCATCGTCATCATGGAGGTTCCCTCCGGTGCTCTCGCCGATATATGGGGTCGGCGCAATCTCTTAATCTTCGCCAGCGCTCTCATGATTATCGAAATGCTGTTGCTGTGTATAGTACCACGGGGTTATTCCGGCATACTTTTTACGGTTTTTCTCATCAACCGCGTACTCAGCGGGACTGCCGAAGCCGCCGCCAGTGGTGCCGACGAAGCCCTGGCCTACGATGCCTTAAAGGCCGCTGGGGGCGAATCTCAATGGAGACGGGTCTTGGCCATGCAGATGCGGCTGCGCTCAATGGCCGCCATTATTGCCACCACAATAGGCGCCGCTGTTTACGACCCGGCCTTCGTGAATCAGGTTATAAACTGGGCCGGTCTCAATGTGCATTTATCGCTGGCCGATACAATCCGCTTTCCCATCTATCTGACCCTTGGTATGGCTTTCGGGGCTTTGATCGTCACGCTGCGCATGAACCCGTCACGCATCTCGCCGGATGATGCCTGCGGCGGAATGGAGCAATGCGGTCGAAGCGTCAAGGACATTTTTACACAGACACTTCAAGCCGGTCGTTGGATCCTGATAACGCCGTGGGCTCTGGTGGTTATCGCCGCCGGCTTTCTTTTCGATGGTACTATCCGCATGGTCATCACATTGACAAGTCAGTATTATCGTCTAATTGAAATCCCGGAAGCAACATTCGGCCTCATCGGCTCATTGCTGGCCGGATTAGGTCTTGTCATACCCCGTATCGCCATGAAGATGACCGACCGCTTCACGCCGCGCATGAACCTGCTTAGCATCGCCGCCACAACCGTCATCGGATTGGTGGGCATGTCATTGTTCAAACCCATCATCGGATTGGTTCCGGCCATCATTCTTTTTAGCGGCATGTATATGACCGGATTCTTTGTCAGCCACTATCTGAACCAAATCACGCCTTCCAGCCATCGAGCCACAGTTTTGAGTTTTAAGGGTTTGTCCTTCAATCTTTTTTACGGACTCTTAGGCGTACTCTATTCGGTTCTCCTGGCCTGGCTCAAGCCGCGAACATCCGCATTACATCCGGAGATCGATGCTCAGAAACTAGAAGGTCTTATTTTTATTCAATCTTTTCAGTGGTTTCCGTGGATATTCGTGCTTGGATTGGTCGTTTTCCTCATATTCGGGGCGTACCAGCTTCGATCTTCCACAATGCATAAGCAGGTTATTCAAGACAGTTGAGGAAAGGAAGCATACTTTTATGGGTCCCGAAGCATTAGCAGTTACCTATGGCATCAGCTCAGCCATATTTTGGGGAACCGGCGATTTCAGTGCCGGCTTTGCCTCTAAAAAAAGCGGCGTTCTGTCCGTAATTCTCTTCTCGCAATTCGTCGGGGCCGTGCTGCTTTTCACCTTGGCGCTGATAATCTCCGATCCGTTTCCCCCTTGGCGCCATATGATGTACGGAGGCTTGGCCGGTCTTGTGGGAATACTCGGCTTGATTGCCCTCTATGCAGGCCTTGCCCGGGGTCGCATGGGGATTGTCGCGCCGCTATCGGCTGTGGTTACGGCCTTGATTCCCATCGGGGTTGCATTTTTCAAAGAAGGGCTTCCGGCTGCGAGCAAACTGTTTGGTCTGGTTCTGGCCTTGTTTTCGGTCTGGCTGCTTTCCTACTCCAAGAGGGAATATGGAAATTATCGATTCTCCGAACTTACGCTTCCCCTGCTGGCCGGACTGGGTTTCGGCCTATTCTTCGTTCTCATCGACAGTGCCAGCCAGGAATCGGTACTATGGCCCCTGGTGGGCACCCGTTGCATGTCATTGCCCTTGGTTCTGATTTTATTTCTACTCAAGTCAGATACCCGACTCCCACCCAAAAATCAGCTGCCCTTAATTGCCATGGCCGGTGTTTTCGATGTTTTCGGCAATCTCTTCTTTGCTTTGGCCACTCACATCGGGCGATTGGATATTTCGGCAACCCTCTCCTCTCTGTACCCGGCCGCAACCGTGTTTTTAGCCTGGGTGATCATCAAAGAAAAATTGCTGTCTCAGCAGTGGGCCGGGGTTGGCGTGGCGCTTTTGGCTCTAGTCCTGATTGCCAAATAAAATCGTTTCACCATTTATGTTTCTTGTTTGATTTAAGTACTTATTTCATATAATAAAAACGGCATGAACTCTCATTTTCGTTCCGTCTCCCTGCTGTGTCTGGTGGTCATGCTGGTTGCGTGCGCCAGCGGTCACCACAAACCCTTCATACAATCCTTCGAAGCCACCCGTAATTTAGCCGCCCTTCAGCAGCGTTTAGATCATGCTGTGAAGGCATCGCCTTTTCTCACTCTGCAGGAATTGGGATCCATAACATATGACGGTTACCTGGCACCTATATGGTTAATTAAATTCCAGCCGGCTTCAGAAGCGCGTCAGCACGTGCTCATCAATGCGGGCATACATGGCAACGAACCGGCCGGAGTCGAATGCCTGATTCGGTTTATTGAATCCATATCTAATGCTACCGAAACCTTTCCGGATATTGCAATTGACATTGTCCCCATCATCAATCCCTGGGGGTGGCAGCACGATATCCGTTTCAACCGGGACGGTATCGACGTGAACCGTGACTTCGCGGCCTTGCGATCCCAGGAATCAAAACTGATTCAATCCTATGCAGCCGATCGTCCTTATGACCTGATGATCGATCTGCACGAAGACCCATCGGCAACCGGATTTTATCTTTATCAGTATGGCCGCAAGGATTTCACTCTCAGCCAAGACATTACAAAGTCAATTCGCCAAATGGGTTTTCCCCTTGAGCAGAATGTCAATATGGTTATTCTTAAGACTAGAGATGGCATCATCGATGCGCCCATGTGGGGACTCTGGTATATGCGGTTGACCCGGCAATTGAGCATTGCCAACTACTATCGTCTCAACAACAGCCGGAATGTATTCACCATCGAAACGCCCGTGTCGTTAGATCTACAAAGCCGTTTGACCATGCAGCAAGTGGCCGTTTCTCAACTCCTTAACAGTCTCTCTGACGACAGTCAGTAGCCGGCTCATTATGGTTTCACGTAAGCTAACTTGCAAAGTTAATACCTGGATCTTGCACGAGCCGGAGGCTTTCATAGGAAAGGCGTCTAAGGGTGGGCATCGACTGAGCTCAGCCGAAGTCAAGTCGTAGTTTTTTACTTCGAACCCTTGGCAACGCAGCATATGGAAGACTCCGGCTCGCCCTCCGGGTGAAATTTTATGTGTGAAAAAGGACTGTCATCCGCAAAAACCAATGGGTTAATTGAAAACAAGCCGTAAAATGCCCTATATCAGTATCAATTAAAGGTTTGAGAAAAAAATCATCAAATTTCATGCAAGATTCAGGTAATAGAGAATTGGAATGAACAACACCAACAACAGCATCGCTCTATTTCATCGCTATCCCCGATTAAATGAACGCATTCCCCGAATCAGTATCGGTAGCCTGCCAACACCGGTTCAACCCCTAAAAAATATGGGCTGCAATAATCTGTGGATCAAGCGGGACGATCTCAGCTCATCAGTTTACGCAGGCAACAAAGTCAGAAAGCTGGCCTTTATCCTGGCTGATGTCCAGGCCAAACGCAAGACGCATATCATCACACCCGGCGGTATTGGCACCCACCATGGTTTGGCCACCGCGATCTTTGGCAATCGCCTGGGGATGCGTACGACCTTGATCCTGTTCAGGCAACCGGTTACCGCAAATGTCAAACAGACACTGCTCCTTTTTACCAGCTATAAAGCCCGCCTGGTCTACAAACGAACCCTCTTTAATGCCATGCTGTATTATTATCTGTTTGGCCGTATGCGCTATCCGGGGGCCTATTATCTTTATCCCGGTGGATCCAATCCAATTGGCACCATCGGATATGTGGATGCAGCTTTTGAATTGCGGCGGCAAATCCAGGATGGCCAAATGCCCCAACCAGGCACAATATTTTGTCCCTTGGGATCGGGCGGCACGCTGGCGGGACTGGCCTTGGGAATCGCATTGGCCAAGCTGCCAATTTCTGTTGTTGGCATCCGGGTCAGCCCAGCCCGTTTGGGTCCCATACCGGCAACCACTAGCGGTACGGTTACCGGCCTCATGAAGCAAACCTATGCCTGTCTCAAAAAAGTTGACCAGAACCTGCCGGACTTGAATATTAAAGCACCAGCAATTTTAGATAATTATTTGGGAAATGGTTACGGCCATCCGACTGTAAAGGGTACGGCAGCTTACCGGAGAATAAAAGAAAGCCAGGGGATCATTTTAGATCCGACCTATACGGCCAAAACGTTTGCGGCAGTGATGGATTTTTGTGACAGCACCGATACATCATCCCAAACCGTTCTTTTTTGGAATACCTTCAACGGCGTTGATTTGACAGATACGGCTGCATCTGCCAATTATAAAGATCTACCTGATCCACTGCAGAAACTTTACCTAACCAAAACGACTCCGACATCCTGATGTCGCAGAACATCTCAATTGATAAATATGCCAGCGGGGAAAGGGGATAATCAGATGACGACAAAAATATGTGGCATGATTCGCACGACCATCATTTTTTTTCTAACCGGCTTATTGCTTTGGGGCTGCTCGTTTCTAAACGATTACCAGGCTAGCGGAGAACTGAATCTCAAGGGTTTAAAAGCACCCGTAAAAGTCATGCGGGATGAAAAAGGCATGGCTTACATCTATGCCCGGAGTGCGGATGATGCCTACATGGCCCACGGTTTTATAACGGCCCAGGATCGGCTGTTTCAGATGGAAGTCACGCGTCGCTTTGCCCAGGGGAGAATTTGCGAGTTGGCCGGTGAAAAGGCAATACCGCTGGATACCCGTATGCGCACCATCGGGTTTTTTCGTCATGCCAAAATCCAGGCGGATATTCTGGCACCGCGAGACCGGCAGCTACTACAAAAGTATGTTGACGGCGTCAACGCGTATATCGATACGCGCAAAAAAACCCATCATCTGGAGTTCAAGTTGGCCGGGATCAAACCGACTCCCTGGGCTATTGAGGATTCCCTCTCACTCGGTTTACTACTTAGCTGGAATTCAGCTGCCAACATTAAAACTGAAATCATTGCCCAGATGCTTTCTGAGGCAATCGGACCCGATATGGCCCAAACGCTATTCCCGCTCAACATCAATCCCGATGATCCGGCCCCAAATGATAACCAGGCCTATGCGTTTGCCTCTTTTTCTCAATCTCTTGGTCTTGCGGGAGATGCTTTGATTCAGGCCTATCTTGCAAACGGCCCCCTTAAACTTGGTAGTAACAATTGGGCGGCATCCGGAAAACTCTCACCGGGCGGCAAACCGATTGTGGCCAGCGACCCTCACCTGGATGCCCGCATTTTGCCGGGACCGTGGTACCCCTGTGCCATAATTTCACCCGATCTTCGCATCGTGGGTGCCGGTTTTCCCGGCCTGGGCGGTATGATTGTGTTTCGTAACGAACATCTTGCGATTGGAGCTACAAATGCCTATGGCGATGCGCAGGATCTTTATGTGGAAACAATCGATCCCAACAATCCGGACAATTATTTAGAAGGTCAGACATCGATTCCGTTTACTATTCTGGAAGAAAATCTGTCCATAAAAGATAAAGAAGCAGCGGATGGTTTGCGCCGGGAAACCATAAAAATCAGATTAACCAATCGCGGGCCGGTGATATCGGATATTTTCCCGAACTTGGATACCCAGAAAGTGCTCACGCTTCGATGGGCTTCTTTCGAAACGATTCAACCCAAAATCGGGCTCGACCGGATGATGTACGCCCAGTCCGTCTCAGAGATGCGATCGGCACTCAAAGATCTAAGTTTCGTGGCACTCAATTTTGTGTTTGCAGATAAGCATGGCAATATAGGCTGGCAAACATCCGGGAAGCTGCCCATCCGCCGGCAGAAAGATGGTACCTTGCCCTACCAAGTGTCGGATTCCAATGATAACTGGACCGGCTGGATTCCGTTTGAAGACATGCCCCGGTCGGTCAACCCGGAACGGGGCTGGCTGGGCACCTGCAATCACTACACACCGGCCAGTGATTTTCCCTACTACTATTCCTCCCATGCGGCCAGTTCATACCGCTACCGCAGACTGAAAGAATTGCTGGATCGGCCCGGTTTAAAAACGGCTGATGATCATTGGAAGTTTCAGCGGGACACACTCAACCTGATGGCAAAAAATCTTGCACCCATCCTGGCTGAGGTGCTTGGCCGCAGCGATGATACCGCCGGCCTGAGCCGCATTCTTTCCCAGTGGGATTTTCATGATAAGGCAGATCAGGTGGCACCCACCATATTTCAAACTGTCTATCGGAACTTTGCCCTGCTGACCTTTAAAGATGAACTTGGTGAAGATTTGGCTCGAACCATGCTGGACAATTGGTACTTTTGGCAGGAACGTTTGATGCAAATGGTTATGAAGAATGATGCTGACTGGTTTGACGATATTCAAACAAAGGATATTCAAGAGACCCGCGACGATCTGCTTATGAAAGCGGCCCGCGAAGCCATCGCCTGGCTTAAAACAGAAATCGGGAAGAATCCCGACAAATGGGTATGGGGTAAGCTGCATACCATCGAGCATGTCAGCCCCATCCGGCGGCAGGGATTTGGCAAAGGGCTCGTGGGCAGCGGCAGGATTCCGGTGAGCGGCTCGTCTGAAACCCTGTTGCGCAATTACTATAGCTTTAACAAACCTTTCGATGTCATCGTTTCGGATTCCATGCGTATGGTGGCCGACCTGAGTGATACCGAGAAAGTACTAGGCGTCCTGCCGGGCGGCGTGTGCGGACGCCTTTTCCACCCTCACACCAAAGACCAGATTAAACCGTTCATCAACGGTGAAAAAGTCTACTGGTGGTTCAGCGACAAGGCCATTCAGGACCACGCCAAGTCAACACTGATACTCAATCCGTAAACATCTCAGTCAAAACGCTGCACCATTTGGGAGACCTGTCGGCATCGGTATCGACATCGAAATCGGTATCGGTATCGAAGACCTAGTATAGGCCAAAGGACTGGGGTATTTTAACGATACCGATTTCGATAGCGATACCGAAACCGAATTATATGGAAGCATAACCATGGCAACAGGTAATATTTGTACTGCTGCTAAAATATGGTTTTATCTTTTCTTGGAGGGTGCATATAGATCATAATTACCGGCAACAAAAGAAAGTCAGCCACCAAGGCAATTAAAATGGTGATGCCGGTGAAAAAGCCGAAATTAACCAGATGGTGCAATGTGGCGCCCATGAGAATAAAAAAACCGGTACATAAAACCAGGGAAGTAATCAACAAAGCCCGCCCGGCACCCAACAAGGTCTCGCGTATGGCAAAATCGGGATCCAATTTTTGCTCATAGTATTTCTGAAAATTGTAAATAAAATGGACGGTGTCATCCACAACGATGCCGATGGCAATGCTGCCGATCATGAGGCTGTTGATATCCAGCGGGATATGGAGCAAGCCCATGATTCCCATGGTGGTAAGGATCGGCAGGAGGTTGGGAACCATACTCACCAATCCCAATTTCAGCTTGCCAATCAGGATAAACATCAACAGGGTGATGGCGATAAAAGCCACCAGATAGCTTTTGGCCATGCTGTAGATGGCAGCGCTGATGGCGCGGGCCAATAGAGCCATCAACCCGGTGGCATGGAAAGACACCGAATCTGGAAACTGTGCCGCTAGTCTGTGCTGAATGGTTTCGATAAACCGCTCACACACCACAGCGTCCACCCAAGGTGTTTTGACCGTTATTCTAGCCTTTTGAAATTGACTGTCCACCAGGCGCTCCAGATCATCGGCGCCACTGTTTTCAAACAAGAGCAATTCCTGGGAGACCAAAGCCTTTTCCTGGGGAATACGATAATATTCGCGATCGTTCTCATTGAGCGCCTGATGAATTTCTTTGAGAATATCCGTGAGGGAAAAAACCTTGCCCACCGAAATGTCCTCAGTTTGATGGATTTCCGTCTGCCGACTAAAAGCCTCAATTCGATTTAATATGTCCGGATCATGCAGTCCGTTTTCACGCTGGGTGTCCAGCACCAGCTCCAGGGTGATACTCCCTTTCATACGTGTATCAATTATGTTGAGATCTTGTCGATACTGGGATCCAGCTGGAAAATAACGGACGATGTTATGAGAAAACTTAAGCAGAAAGATAGCCGGAAAGAATACCATGAAAAGCAAAACACTCACTAGCAGGATCCTTTTCCGGTTGGAACTTGAAAATGTAGCCACAGTCCCCAGAAAGCGGTCCATGGATAGGATACGATTCGTATCTCTATTTTTGGGTTTGACCCGGGCCAATGCCATCAGTGGCGGCATCAGCATAATCGAATATATCAGCGCAAGTACGACTCCGACCGCTGCAAAGATACCGATTTCGGTTATGGCCTGTAGGTCGGCAAATAAAAATGATAGCACCCCGGCTGTGGTGGTCAAACTGGTCATGAAAATGGGGATGCCCGAATGACCAAAGGCCTTTGCCATGGCTTTTCGTTTGGTACGGCCTTGGTCCAGCAACCTGTAAAAAATAGCCAGAATATGGACTGAATCGCATACCCCGACTGAGAGTAGAAAAGCAGGTATGACTGTCGTGGTGATTTTGATGGGTACACCCGTCAACGACATGATACCCATGGTGGAAGCCAGTGCGGCAACGATGATGATCATGGGCAGGATGACACCGGACCAGCGCCGGAATAACATGCCCAGAAACAAGGCCACCGATACCAAAGACAGCCAGATGCAGCGCTGAATATCTTGCATGGTGGCCTGGTTAAAAGCATTTACCACCACCGGGCCACCGGAAACGACGATTTGAAAATCCGGACCATCATGATGCGCCACAACCCGGTTGATGGCGGAGACGACTTCCCGATTTTCCTTTTCCGAAAAATAATGCGACGCCTCTTTATCGGATTCCGGTATCGAACCGGGCCGGTCAAACTCAGCCAGAATGTCGGCCTCCGAATCGAAATCTCCGTCTACCGTGGCTTCCGTCTCGATGATAACCGCTGTCATGCCGGCATCCTCTGATACCAGGTAGTTCAGGTAAAAAGGGTTCGACATGACCGTCGACCGCAAGCTCACCAGGTCGGATCTATTCTGTGGCCAGTGTTCCAGTAGATCCTCTACAATCAATTCAGCTTGGCTGCCATGGGTCCGTCTGACATTGATCAGGCTCGTAACTTCTCGCAGATAAGGGATCTCACGCTCCAATTCCTTATGAAAAGATTGTAAGCGTGTCAAAAAGGTCTGGCTGAAAATGTCTGCCGATTGAATTCCGATGACAATCAATTCCGCCCGGCCAAACTGATCTCGAAAGTGATTGTATTCTTGCAGGCTGGGGTCATCTTTTTTTAAGAGGGCCTCGGAGGACGTATCGATTGAAATCGACGGTATTTGCAAAGCGAAAAAACCCACCAGCATAGAAGCTGCCAGCAGGACTTTTAGGGGATTGTCAAATAGCCAAGCCCCCAAAATTTCAAACCACTTCTCGAAGATGTCTTTTCGATTTGACATGGTGACTGGTATATCGTGGAAAGCCATCCTTGGCTCATTATTGATGCGTATACATGCTAGTTCAGCGCAACACGGTTTGCACACAATTCAAAGATTATCACCAACTTTTAACTGTGCCGGCGCAGATTGTCAAAATAAAACCAATGCTGCACCAACCGATCCGACTATCACCTGGCATGTCTAAAGATTGAATTGTGTCCATTGAAATGGTAATGATATTGGTAAAAAGCGCTTTTGAAATTGCCATTAAAAAGGAGTTAAATTGGCTGGCCCCTACTGGATCAGGACCCTTGTAAATCTAACCTTTGGGAAAAGACAACTACTCTCCCGCCTGTCCAACCTGCCCCTCATTGGTAGCGGCCTGGATCACCTGCTGTTTAAGGATGATGACATCCTTTTTCTTCCGCGTGACAAAACGATTCCCATAAATCAATGCATTGATGCTAAATCTGACATGGTTCTGCCCTCACAAATACTCACCCAACTTATTGAAAAAGCTCGGCATCATTGGATTATGGATTTTTGTATTTGCCGTGAATCATCTAATTGCAGTCACTTTCCCAAGGACATGGGCTGCCTCTTTATGGGATCCGCGGCCATGGACATTCATCCCAATTACGGCCGGCCGGTGAGTATTGATGAGGCCCTGAAACATGTGGCATTGTGCCGGGAAATGGGGTTGGTTCATCTGGTGGGCCGCAACAAACTCGACTCAGTATGGCTCAATGTACACCCAGGCCATAAATTGTTTACGGTATGTAATTGCTGTCCCTGCTGCTGTTTTTGGCGGATACTGCCGACGTTAACGCCCGATATCGGTGATAAACTCATGCGGATGCCCGGTGTCAGGGTACTTGTGACGGATGGGTGTGGGGGGTGCGGAAGTTGTGCCCAGGACATATGTTTTGTTGAGGCTATTCATATTAATGCGGATAAAGCTTTTATCGATGAATCCTGCCGTGCCTGCGGGCGCTGTGTCTCCGTTTGCCCCAACAGAGCCATTGAGCTCCGGATCGAGGATGGAGACTACCTAGAGAAAACTCTGCAAAGACTTTCTGCTGTGGTTGATCTGACCTAGATTTGGGATTTGGATAAGGCTTCGCGTTCGGCTGCCAGTTCAGCCAGAAGTTGTTGGACGCTCCAGCTTTCAGATGCCGGTGTCAATGTTGCCCACAATGCACCCTTCATGCCTGCCTGTTTGCATATTGTCATAAGATTGATGAGCTCTGTCTGAGAAATGCCGGCCACAATAATGGCCCTGGGCAGACTTGAGGAAATTCCGGCACCAGTATTATCTGCTAATGTCAATAATTCGGACAATAACATATCAACCTGATCATCCGTCACCCACACTTTGGGGACATTTTGAAGACTTACAGCATTCAACACAATCTCAAACTTTGGCTGGGCGCCATCCGGAAAGCCGCAAAGAAACAAACGTCGTGGACCGTAGAGGGGCTTGTCGGATGTGGATACTTTTTCAAAACTGGCATCATTTCCTTCTGTCATATGCGGCCTCCTTATATTGCATTGTTTTGATAAAAATCTACTATCATGTGACTATAGCAACTCAATCAAAAGGGATCCAGCAATAATACCTTACCCAAAAAGATGGCAGCTTCGTGGAAAATATAGGTAAAATATACCCAAAAGTTGCTATCCATCACCTGTCAAATTTAAAACCTTTATGTTATGGTACTTTCGTCTAGTTAGAAAATACCTTAAATTGGATTTTACCAGAATCGGATCGAAGGAGACAGCATGACCCAACTGACCCTGGAACAAAAGTACCAAAAAGCCACCGGCATAGTTTGTAAACAAGGATTATTCCCTTTTCCATTGAGCGATACGGCCATAGCCATAATTAAAAGGGTCGTTACGGATGAGGATATTCTTGATCTGATATGTGCATTTGAGGATGCATCTTCCCAGACAATGGATCAGCTAATGCAAACCAGCGGCTGGACCGAAGATGACATTGCGCGGCGAACGGACAAACTGGCGAAAGCCGGACTGCTTTTTAATCAACCCAGTTCCAAAGGCATCATGGTTTACCGGCTGCTGCCGCTGGTGATGATCGGACTCATGGAATACAAATTTATGACCAAGTTAATCGGCAGCGATGAGGAGCGCGAGCTGGCTGAACTGTTTGAAACCTTATTGGCGGAATTGCGTGACCAGGTTCAAAAAAACTATGATGCCCTGGAACCCATGTTTGCGGCGGCCCCTGCAGCAGATCGTACCGTTCCGGCCCGGATGGACGACACCGGCAAAGAATTGCAGATCATTAAAGTTGACCAAAAAGTAGACATGCCCGAGGATTTCGTACTTCCCAGCCAAACAATAACAGATATCATAAATAAGTTTGACGATATTGCGGTGGGATATTGCTTTTGCAGGCAGCGCCGAAGTCTATTGGGAGATGATTGCGAAACCCGGGCACCGATGTTGAACTGTTTTACATTTGGCAAATCCGCACGGCATACAGCCGCCCAAGGTTTTGCCCAAAAAGTTTCGCGCGAAGAAGCACTGCGCATTATGAACGAAGCCGAGGAGGCCGGTTTAGTTCACAAGGCATTTCATCCAGGTTCCAGAGAAGACAGCCCCGAAACCAGCATTTGCAATTGCTGCAAGGATTGTTGCGACACCTTCGGCTTGTGGCGGAATGGTACCCTCCCGCTGATCAATTCCACCTATCATCTAGCGATTATTGACCAGGAGATTTGCTCAGGCTGTGGTACTTGTATCGAATGGTGCCCCACGAATGCCATTTCCCTGGATGACGATGAGCTGGCCGTGCGAGATGAGTCTGCCTGCATTGGCTGTGGTGTTTGTGCCCGATTTTGCCCCGAAGAAGCTATTTCACTCAAGGAGGGATTGCGGCGGGTATATATACCTCCCCCTCTCCAGGAGATTTCATGAAATTTTGAGAATTATTATTGTTAAAAACAAGTTTATCTTCATTTTAGCAGAGTAGTATGCAAGTTAAAATTACGCATTTAAACTTTTGCGTTTATCTATAAAGCCCAAGAGGCGCCCAAAGCAGGCTCGCTGGTATTCAGTTTTAACCCAGGCAACTGTTTGAGTTCTTTAATCACTGTTAGGCCGCCGTTATGAAATCAGCGACTATGGTTACATGACCACCGCTTTAGCTGTAGTATCTATTTGTTGACGAGCGGCGGCGGCCGTTACAGTGCTTTAAGAACGAGTTTTGGCTGGTAAATCTGAATAACAGTGAGCCTGATCCAATTAACTTGAGCTTTATGGATAACCACGTAAACTTTTAACTCGCATTGCCTTTTTTTTGAGCTCAAGGGATCAACAATTAGCGTATTAGGCATTTAAGCCGTTAGACTACTAGCTGCTAACAGCCTAACAGTCTTCAGCCTAACAGCCTAATCCAATTTTAATTATTAGACTCTTTTTCGATCTTGTTAACAATGCAAAAAGGAAACACCGTGGCACTTGAACCCGGACAACCGGCACCGTTATTTCGGGCAAACGACATGGCCGGGAAGGAATTTGCCTTGGCGGACCATAAAGGCCAACGCTTGTTACTATCCTTTTTCCGCTATGCATCCTGACCATTTTGTCGCTTGAGGGTCCTCAAGCTGAAAGAAAAATATGCCGGCTATCGTCAAAAAGGATTGGAAGTAGTTGCTGTTTTTCAATCACCGGTTGAAAGCATAGCCAAATACGTTATGCCGAAACACCCCCCCTTTCGGGTGATCGCCGATCCTGACCAGGATATTTATAACCTGTATAAAGTTAAGGCATCCTGGTGGGGAATGTTCAAGTCTTTATGGCAATTTTCAAAGATTGGTGAGACATTTTCATCCGGTTTGATGCCGGGCAAATGGGAGGGCACATACTCCCGTCTACCATCAGATTTTCTCATCGATCAGGAGTTAATCATAGCCGGCGCCTTTTATGCGCGCGACATTACCCAGCACATGCCCTTTGAACTAATCGAAGAATTTCTGGAAGGCTGAAAGATAACGTCAGCACGAAGTATTGCTTTGATAGGACCGGCTCATAAACAGACCCGTTTGACCGCTAGGAAACTACGCCCTGGGTATTTTTCTCCGATCCACGCCGTCACGTCTATCCTGACCGCTTCTTCTTTCGGGTGTAAAATCGGAATCAACTGATATACGCCGATCTTCAGAACGCCTTCTGCCACCATTGTCTGGAAATGGGAATTTCTCCATGACAACCTCCATAGGATAGCAAATTTCGTAAAGCTTAAGGATAATTATAAATCATTCTGTGGGCTTGTGTCAAGTCGCGTGAAAAAGCGTGGAGCGTGCCTTATTCTTTCTATAAGGATTGTCAAATTAGCGTTCCGATTGTGAAAGAAGGAGTATCTCTATTTTTTGACAACTAGTATTACTCAACTTTCGACTATCGTTTGGAGGTGATGGGAGATGAACCATCCTTCAGGAATTTCTCAGCCTGACTTGTTTTCGACGTTGCCGTTCCCGCGCGATAATTTCCAGCTCTTTACTCATTTGACCGGCGATGGCTGTATTTTCCTCTGCCCTGCGCGCTAGATACGGGAGGGTTGATGCTACCGGTCCATAGGGCAGATATTTGGTGACATTATAGCCGGCGTGGGCCAGCTTGTAGCTGATATGATCACTCATA
Source organism: uncultured Desulfobacterales bacterium (assembly GCA_964452555.1). Classification (GTDB taxonomy): domain Bacteria; phylum Desulfobacterota; class Desulfobacteria; order Desulfobacterales; family B30-G6; genus B30-G6. The sequence continues at coordinate 51,337 of CAYVMI010000031.1, read as the reverse complement.
CCATATAGCTGAGAAAAATAAATATGGGAATGATTCGTAGGAATGTCCCTTTCGGCCATAAGGCCTGCCAGCAGCCTGCAGCTGTATTCATTGTGGGTGCCCACACAAATCTCAACATTCTCGATGTTATCGACAAACAGATGGATGCACGCATCAAAGGCCTGGTCTGTTGCGGGTTTGTCTGGGTGAATCGGAGATGGGTAGCCAACCCTTCTGGCCCGATCCCGCTCTTGCTCCATGTAGGCCCCCCGCACAATTTTCACACCTAATCGGAAAGATTTTGCGCGGGCCGATGCAATCAGCCGCTTGAAGTAATCCACCCGATCAGTCCGATATAATTGTAAGGTTGTAAATACGATCGCGCTATGCCGGTTGTGAGCCGCCATCATCTCCTCGGCCAATTTATCCATAGCACCCTGAATCCAACTCTCTTCCGCATCAATGTAAATGGGTGTACCCGATTCAGCCGCTTGTTTGCAAATTGCTTCCAACCGCCCCCTAAGCCGGGTCCAGGCCGTCTCTTCATCGGGCGTCAAAGTCATTCCGGCAGTCATTTTAGCAAACAGGGTGGCGTCCCCAATGCCGGTCATTTTCATACAGGCACAGGGTATATTGTCTGCCAGCCGCGCTGCTTGGATGGTTTGAACAATGGCCCGGGCGGTTCTCTCAAATTCAGTCTCATTACCTTCACCCTCTACGGAATAATCCAGGATGGTCCCGATACCTGCCCGCGCCAACTGGTCGATTACCTTTTGGTATTCTTTCCGTATCTCACCCCCACAGAACTGTTTAAATACAGTGGCTTTGATGATCGGCTCAATCGGCAACCCCATCGTCAATGCCAGCTTGGCTGATTTGGATAAAATTTTTACCAGAGAAGGGCTCTTTGTCAGTAGAAAAATCACATAAGACCGGGCTAGATCGAAATCGGATTTGTGTTGAAATGCAATCTCGGTATCCTTGAAATCAATCGGAAACCAGGATTTCGGATAGTCGTCAGCTGGATACATGCTGTTTTCTTCCTAGCTTTATTTTTCGTTTTGGCACTTGATTAAAAACGTTTTGGCAATGTTACTGGAATAGACCACAATCTGTTTGAGCAGATCCATCAATTCCATATGAACCTCGCTGGTTTTGGCCGATTGCACTTGCTCCTGTCGAATACGCTCCAGATGCCGGGCGCGGTATTGATCTTCCAGATCCAGGTAGGAGCGTTCACTGGCCATAATTTCCTCTGCTTTTTCCAAATCCCTTAGGATAAAGGAATCCTGGAGCAATTCGATCCGCCGTGAAACTTTTTGATGATAGATTAAGATCTCTTCCTTTCCTTCATCCGAAAAATCGATTTCAAGCTCTCTTTTTTTGGCTATCAGCGGCATCATGTTGCGGTGAATGAGGTCGGCGATGCTTTCCATATCGCTGGCAATGGAAATGATGCCAAAAGCCTCATTGGCCTGGTCCGGCGCAGTGCCCTGGCCAACCATTTTAAATAGATACTCCCGGATTTTTTGCTCGATATAATCAATTTTTTCTTCGCGCATATCAAGGCCTTCCAGAAGCGACAGATCCGTCCGCCAGGAGTCCATGGTGGGAATCTCACGGATCAGGAGTTCCTTTTCCTCCTCGCTGATGTCCTCTTTTTGAATCAATTTTTCGTCGGACATGAAGGGGATTATTATTGACGCCAGCATGCGCCAAATCAATTTTGCCATGCGGGCAATCTCAGCCCTGGCTAATTCGAGAGCCACGGCCGGGGTGCCAATACTCTCTTCATTCAGGTACTTGGTGCTCATAATGACGTCTTTAGGCCGTGATTCCAATGGCAAAAGTTTGAGAATCAGTTTTGAAAACTGCTCGGTAAAGGGCAGGAAGATCAGAGCCAAGGCAACATTGAATATTGTATGGGCGTTGGCAATCTGGCGGGCAGTACCAGAGTCGAATCGTTCGGCCAAGGTTCGAATCAGATCGGCAAACGCCGGTATCCAGAAAACAAACAGCAGGACCCCGGCCAGCTTAAAAATAACATGGGCCAAGGCGACCCGCTTGGCTTCACGCGCGGTGCCGATGGAAGCCAGACCGGCGGTAATACAGGTGCCGATATTAGCACCAAAGACCAGCGGAATCCCGGCATCAAGCGTTATAAAACCTTGCTGGGCCAACACAATGACGACACCGGTAGTGGCACTGCTGCTTTGAACCAGAGCCGTAAACAGGGCCCCGATCAAGATACCCAGAATAGGATTTTCCATTTGGCGCATGCTGTCGATAAACACGCTGTAAGTCCTGAGGGGCTTCATGGCGTCGCTCATGAGCTTCATGCCGAAAAAGAGAATACCAAAACCGAGAATTACATCACCGATATTCTTGGTTGCCCGGGTCTTACCAAACATATGCAGCGAAAATCCGATGGCAATCATCAGCAGGGCATAGTCCGTCAATTTAAAAGCGATCAATTGTGCTGTGATGGTGGTACCGATGTCCGCCCCTAAGATGACTCCCATGGATTGGGCAAATGACATCAAACCTGCTTGAACAAAGCTGACCAGCATGACGGTCGTCGCGCTGCTGGATTGGATCACCATGGTAACAAAAGCGCCCACAAACATTGCAATCACGCGGTTTCGAGTCAGAGCTGCCAGTATGGACCGCATCTGATTGCCGGCGGTTCGTTTTAGGCCTTCGCTCATTTTCTCCATACCATACAAGAAAAGCGAAAGACCGCCGAGCATACCGACGCACAGAAAAAACCAGGAAAATGTTTTGGTATTCGAATCCGCCGCGTAAAGATAGGGAGCAGTCGCTCCGGTTATCAGGAACATCGCAATGATGGTGCCCAGCCGTTTGGTGTGAGGGATTTTCTTTTTCATGGTCACCTGGGGGTTGTGGTTCATCTCTTCATTGTGTTATAGCATGCCGCGGTGGCTTGTGCAATCCATCTAGTGTTTAGTGTGTAGTTTCTATAGGTTATATAAATCAGGCTGTCGCATATTCGGCGGTAGGCTGTTGGGTTGCTAACAGTTAAAAGCATAAAGTTACAGGTGTTCAATAAAATCAGACAACGAATATTGAAATTAGACCAGATCGAATTTCACGGAGATGCTATATCAAGCAGAGGAATATTATGTCATACGACTTTGATAAAATAATTAACCGCGCAAATACCGGTTCGGTGAAATGGGAGTTTGCCCCTGATTGGAACAATCCCAATGATGAAAACCGGATCAATGCCTGCGATGAAAACAACCGCGTCTTACCCATGTGGGTCGCCGATATGGATTTTGCATGTCCGGAACCGGTAATCCGTGCACTGAAACAACGTACCGAGCATGGTATATTCGGATACACCACCCCAGATACAAGATACCTCACGGCTGTCTCGAACTGGATGAAAAAACGACACGGATGGCAGATAAAAAAAGACTGGATTGTATCTTCCCCGGGTGTGGTGCCGGCGCTTCACATGCTGGTAAATGCCTTTGCCCGTCCTGGTGAAAAAATTCTCGTTCAACAGCCGGTCTATTATCCTTTTTTCAGCGCCATCAAAAACAATGATTGCCGCATTGTATCCAACTCTTTGGTGCTAAGCGGAAATCGCTATCACATGGACTTTGAGGATCTGGAAGTCAAGACGGCCGATCCAAAGGTTAAACTGGCTATTTTGTGTAGCCCGCATAATCCAGTCGGACGGGTTTGGACCACTAAGGAATTACGCCGATTTGGTCAAATTTGCCTGCAAAACAATGTATTGATCATATCTGATGAAATTCATGGCGATCTGATATTCCCCGCTCAGCGATTCATCCCTTTTGCCGCGGTCGACGAAATTTTTTCCCAAAATAGTATCATTTGCACCGCACCCAGTAAAACTTTCAATCTAGCCGGTCTGCAGACCTCAAACATCATTATAGCCAATGAAAAAATTCGCAATAAATTTAAGCAGGTTATCCAATCTAATGGTCTGTACGGCGTCAATCCGTTTGGCATCACTGCCTGCCGCGCTGCTTATGAAAATGGGGAGCAATGGCTTGATGCGGTGTTGCAATACCTGCATGGAAACCTCCGCGACATGATCGATTTTTTTTCGCACCACATCCCGGAGATTAAGATAATTGAGCCCGAAGGCACCTATTTAGTCTGGCTTGATTGCCGATCGTTGGGTTTAGATAACCACCAGTTGAACGACCTATTTTTAAATCAAGCCGGTGTCTGTTTTGACCCCGGCAGCCTTTTCGGCCCCGAGGGGAATGGCTTTCAACGCATCAACATCGCATGCCCGCGTTCCCTCCTTTTGGAAGCGCTGGGGCGAATTGCCAAAGCCGTAAAAAGTCGACCTTGAATCCGGGCGATATTATTCAAATAAATTACTTTCCTAGGGATTACCTACCACTTTACTATCATAGAATAAAAAGCGCCTCCTCTTGAAACTGTAATTCAATGTCTTAGTATTTAGAATCTAAGCACTATTGCTACAATGTATCATCGCACCTTGCGATGTCCATATATGGAGGGAACAGTATGAATACGAGCCAAACTTCAAACGATCTTTTCAACGAGGCGGTCGGTGCCTTTGTTGACGAACAATTTGATAAAAGTATAAAAATTCTAACCCGGGCCCTGGAATTAGATCCAGCCCATAAGCTAGCCGTCATCACACGTGGGACTGCCTTACTTAAGCAAGAAAAACTATCGGAAGCCCTGGCTGACTTTGATCGGGCCATTGAACTCGACCCACAGCATGCCGGCGCTTTTCATAAACGCGGCCTGGTTTTGGAAAAACTCGGAAACTATGAGGATGCCATCCGCACTTTCGATCAAGCCATTGCCATCAACCCTGAATATGGTGCCGCCTATTTCAGTAGAGCTACGCTGCACGCTAAGCTATCCAATGCGGACGCTGCTATGGAAGACATGCAAATGGTTGCCCATTTGGGAAATCGCAATCTGGAAGCCTACATGAATGACAACAATGTCTGGCAAAGTCAGCACATGCGCGTGGAAGATGCCATGGAAACGGAACTCAATCGATAGGAGGTGCTCCATGAATAAAAATGATTGTACTTCAGAGAAAATATCCAGTCGGTCACTCGGACTTTTGTTGCTACCCCTGGCACTTGTGATTGCTTTTATCGGATCGCTCGTGTTACCCATCATCGGTTTTTTCTTTGCGGTACCTTTGCTCTTAATGAGTGCTGTGCTATTGTTCGCACCCGAAAGCAAAGCCTGCAAATTGATTCGGGGCAATACCGGATAGATGGATTTCAAAACCTTCCGTCTGAGAACCGACACACGGCATTTCAATTCGGTTATCGACCCGAATTGAAAATTAACCCTGAGAATCAAAAAGCGCGACCGGAAACTTGTGTACTTTCCGGTCGTGCCTTTTTTTGATATGCACGGCTGCATGGTCGACGTTAAAAACACTTCATAATCTGAAATCGAATAAATTATCCAATTTTCGCATGACCCATCAAACCAATCAACACCTGAGAAACATTGCCATCATAGCCCACGTTGATCATGGTAAAACCACCCTGGTCGATGCCATGTTTCGCCAATCCGGCCTTTTCAGGGACAATCAGATACTGGATGACCGGCTCATGGATACCATGGACCTGGAACGAGAACGCGGCATCACCATCGCGGCCAAAAATTGCTCTGTCCTACGCGATGGTATCCGGATCAATATTATTGATACACCCGGTCATGCGGATTTTGGCGGTGAAGTGGAACGAGCCATATCCATGGCCGATGGCGCTATTTTACTGGTGGATGCATCCGAAGGACCCCTGCCCCAGACGCGGTTCGTGCTTAAAAAAGCATTGGCCGCGGGCTTGAAACTTGTTGTGGTCATTAACAAAATCGACCGCCAGGATGCTCGTGCATCCGAAGTACTCGACGAGATATATGATCTGCTGATTGACCTGGATGCCACCGACGATCAGATCGACTTTCCGTTGATCTATGCCATCGGTCGTGAAGGCGTCGCTACCCCAGAACCTGATGGTGCCGGCCAAAACCTGGATCCCCTTTTTGAGGCCATTATCCATGAAATCCCAGGACCGGCCTATGATCCGGAGGCGCCCTTCCAGATGCGTGTCTCCGATCTCAGCTACTCCGATTATCTGGGCAGATTGGCGGTGGGCAAAATTTTCAACGGCAGTGCCCGCGCGCGCGACAACTTGGTTTGCATCGATGAACACGGCAACAACAACGCACTCAAAGTATCTAAACTTCAGATCTATGAAGGTATGAAACTCACCGATGTCGATGCGGTTCAACCCGGCGATATCGTAGTCATCGCCGGGATTGAAGATGTAAAAATTGGCGATACCATCTGCCATCACGAACATCCTGTGGCCCTCCCGCGTATCCGTGTTGACGAGCCTACTGTGGCCATGAAATTTTCAGTCAACACGTCCCCATTTGGGGGCCAGGAAGGTAAGTACGTTCAGTCCAGTCGCCTGCATGAACGCCTGCAAAAGGAAACCCTGCTCAACGTTGCCATTCAGGTGGATGAAACTGATGAAGCGGACAGCTATTTGGTGAAAGGACGCGGTGAGTTTCAACTGGCCATTTTAATTGAGACCATGCGACGTGAGGGTTATGAATTTTGTGTGGGACAACCTGAAGTGATTTACCGCTATCAGGATGGGTTAAAGCTCGAGCCTCTGGAATCCTTATTTGTTGATTGCGACGAATCGTTCCTAGGCATCGTGGTGGAAAAACTTTCTTTACGCAAAGGTAAGATGCTCAACTTGGTCAACAATGGCAGCGGACGCGTTAGAATCGAATTCTCGGTACCATCCAGGGCCTTGATCGGCTATCGGGATGAATTTCTCACCGATACCCGCGGCACCGGTATTCTTAACTCAATATTTGACGGCTATGGCGAACATCGAGGCGATTGCCCCAGCCGTTTCACCGGATCCATTGTGGCCGACCGCACGGGAACGGCCGTCCCCTATGCGTTGTTCAATCTCGAACCACGCGGCCGCCTCTTGGTTGAGCCCGGCGACCCCACTTACGAAGGTATGATTATAGGCGAACATAACCGCATCCAAGACATCAACGTCAATCCGTGCAAGGAAAAAAAGCTCAGCAATATGCGTGCTGCCGGAAAAGATGAAAATGTAATCCTGTCACCCATCAAACCGATAACGCTTGAATTCGCCATCAGTTTCATTCGTGCGGATGAGATGGTGGAGGTTACCCCGCGCTCCTTACGGATGCGCAAAAGCGTGCTGTCGGCCTCAAAGCGCCATGCCTTACGTTCAGCCAAAAACCAGTGACTACAAAGCGTTTGTCAGCATATCGTTCCATAGCCCCAACCCTAAGAAGGATCACCCCTATATTTTTCGAATAGAAATATCATAATGAATCTGCCTCGCTAACGGAGTGCCCTACTGGATTGGTGATGGTTCCCGACTAACTTTGCTACTAGTCGGCATCATTTCATCACCAATCCAGGGGCACAAATACAAAATTGGATTGATATTTCCATTCGAAAAATATAGGGGTGATCCTTCACCATAGCCTTGACTCGGAGTATAAATTCTTTTCTCTCTTTACAAAATCGGCGGTTTTAGATAGAGGTGCCTGACCATTTTGATCCCTGAATGATCAATTCTCATATAAACCGGAGGATTTCCTTGAAAGATTTTTCCCCCATCATCGCCCAAGAGCTTACCATCAACGAACCACAGGTAAATGCAGTTGCGACGCTGTTATCGGACGGGGCCACCATTCCATTCATCGCCCGTTATCGAAAAGAAGCTACCGGAAGTTTGGACGAAGTTGCCGTCACCGCCATCCGCGATCGACTTCAACAGCTGAACGACCTGCGGGACCGCCAGGATGCCATACTAAAATCTCTGGAAACGCACGGCCATCTCACCGATGAACTGCGTCAAAAGGTTCTTGGGGCGCCAACCATGGCGATCTTGGAGGATATCTATCTTCCTTATAGGCCGAAACGACGCACGCGGGCGACCATTGCCAAAGAAAAAGGCCTGGAACCTCTGGCCAACTTAATCCTCGAACAGCATGGCATCGATCCCAGTAGGGAAGCTGCCGCCTATATCGATCAGGAAAAACAGGTTGAAACCGTGGAAGACGCCCTGGCTGGTGCGCGCGACATCATTGCAGAAATCGTGAATGAAAACGATGTGGCCCGCTCCCGCCTGCGAGATCTTTTTCTAACCCGGGCAACCATAAACAGCCGGGTAATTGTCGGCATGGAATCCAGCGGCACCAAATTCAAAGACTATTTCGAATGGCAGGAGCCCATCGGCAAGGTGCCGTCGCACCGACTGTTGGCCATGCGACGCGGTGAAAAAGAAAATATTCTTATTTTGGATTTTGCACCTTCGGAGATTGAGGCTCTGGCCATATTGGAAGAATTGTTTCTCAAAGGAGACGGTCTGGATGCCGAGCAGGTTAAGCTGGCCGTAGTAGACAGCTATAAACGATTGTTGTCCAATTCCATGGAAACCGAAGCGCGGGTGGAAAGCAAAGCCAATGCTGACCGGGATGCCATAGCGGTTTTTGCTGAAAACCTGCGTCAGTTGTTGTTGGCTCCGCCACTGGGGGCCAAACGCGTCATGGGTATCGACCCGGGTTTTAAAACCGGATGCAAAATTGTCTGCTTGGATCCCCAAGGCAGACTGGAGCATCATGACACCATTTTTCCGCACATGTCAGCCAAACAAGCCGGCCTGGATGCCGACAAAATTCTATCCCTATGTAAGCAGTATCAGATCGAAGCGGTTGCCGTCGGAAACGGTACAGCCGGCAGAGAAACAGAAACTTTTCTTAAAGAGGCACTGGCCACAGTTGATACTCAAATCGTGATGGTCAACGAGAGCGGTGCCTCGGTTTATTCGGCGTCCAAAGTGGCCCGGGAGGAATTTCCGGATTTGGACCTGACTGTCCGGGGGGCCATCTCCATCGGCCGCCGCCTAATGGATCCCCTGGCCGAGTTGGTTAAAATAGATCCGAAATCCATCGGCGTAGGACAATATCAGCATGACGTAGATCAGAGTGCCCTTAAGCAGACGTTAGACGATGTTGTCATGAGCTGTGTCAACAGCGTTGGCGTCGACCTCAACCGTGCCAGTGCTCAATTACTGACCTATGTCTCCGGCCTGAATGCAGGGATAGCTAAGAATATCGTTTCTCATCGCGATGCCGGCGGCCCCTTTAAAAATAGGCAAGAACTACTCAAAGTAGCCCGCCTGGGTCCCAAGGCGTTTGAACAATCTGCCGGCTTTTTGCGTATCACCGAAGGTGAAAATCCCTTGGATGCCAGCGCTGTTCATCCGGAAAGCTACGACATTGTCGCTGCCATGGCCAAAGATTTGGGATCTTCGGTCTCGGCCATGATGCGGCAAAGGAATTGGCACAAACAGATCGACCTCAATCAGTATGTATCCGCAAGCGTCGGTATCCCTACACTGACGGACATCCTCGAAGAGCTGGCCAAACCCGGACGGGATCCGCGGGAGTCCTTTGAGGCGTTTTCATTTACGGATGGCGTCGATAAGATAAGCGATCTGAGAACAGGCATGCGGCTTCCCGGAATTGTAACCAACATCACGGCTTTCGGTGCCTTTGTGGACATCGGTGTGCATCAAGACGGGTTGGTTCACATCAGCCAGATGGCCAATCGATTTGTCAAAAACCCGGCCGATATCGTCAAAGTTCAGCAGCAGGTAAAGGTAACGGTCCTGGATATCGATCCGGACCGCAACCGCATTTCTCTTTCCATGAAAACGGCGTCCGAACCCAAGCAAAAAGAGAGGGGTAAATCCAAGGCCAAGCAAGCCGCTAGAAAACCTCCCAAAAGGAAACATTCACCTAGAAAGCCCCGCCCGCAGGGATCATTGGCCGAAGCACTTTTAAAAAGCGGTTTTAAATAATATCGGCGACTTTCTATATACCAATTCCTAAAAATTTTCATGCCCTGGCACGCACAACCAAGCATGAAACGCGATCTTGAGAAAGCCAACTACCGGTTATTCCATGCAATTCAACATGAAAATTTTTATGATATTGCAGCGAACCATATGGGCGATTCGGGCAAAAGGCGGTGCTGTAGTCTATTTGGCGATCAGGAAACTGTTTGAGTTTTTTATAGGGATTGCCAAAGAAGGAGTATCCCTATTTTTTTGTGATAGACATATCAATCCAGGCCAGGATTCGTGCCCCCGGATTGGTGATGAAATCAGGCCGACTGGTAGCAAAGTAAAGCAGGGGAACCATCTCCAATCCGGTAGGGCACTACGCTAGTGAGTCAGATTCATTATGATATGTCTATCACAAAAAAATAGGGATGCTCCTTCCCCATGGATCTGAATCGGAATATATTTTTGACAACTGGTATAGAAGCCATTCGGTCGGACAGGCAATATGTTTTTGTTATAAAAGAAGCCCATGTCTGATTTCATTAGCATTTCATTCGATTCGACACTGTCCGACCTTATGGATTCTTAGAAACGAGTTTTTGCTGATCGCGAAATAGATTACAGGACCGCCGCTGTGGGAACTCTGTTTCTAATGAATATGTTCCGAAAAAAATCCGGCGGGAAAGCGGTTCGGATATGGAATGCTATTTTTTCAACTCGTCGCTGATGGCCTTGGCAATCATGATCAGCGTATAAGGCTTTTTTACATATTCACCTGCGCCGAGTGCCTGGGCCCTGTGAACCCGGGCTGTCTCTGAATACCCCGAAGCAATTATGGCTTTCTGGCGGGGGACCCGTTCCAGAATCCGGCGATAGGTTTCCAGTCCGTCGATTCCCGGGTCCATAATCATATCCAGTAATAGGATGTCCACCTGGTTTGCCTTGATGTATTCAATGGCTTCTTCACCGCTCGGAAGCGTGGTTACGGCATACCCCAGCTTCTCCAGCATGATCGACGCGATTTGACGCTGTTCGGGCATATCATCCACCACCAACACAGTCTCTCCCTGTCCCAGATACATATTAATATCAGGTGGATCCGCCTCATCTTTATGCGCATCCCTGGTAATGGGGAAAAAGAGTGTCAGCGTTGTGCCTTGGTCGCGCTCGCTTTTTACGTTGATATACCCTTTATGGTCCTTGACGGTTCCCCAGACCACCGCCATCCCCAAACCTGTACCGCTACGACCCATTTTTTTCTTGGAGTAAAACGGGTCAAAAATTCTATCGATCTCATTGCCGCTCATACCCACACCGTCATCCATGATTTCGATGACGGCATAATCGCCCGGTTCGGTTAGTTCGTAGCCCGAGAGAGGCTTGTCGAGATACTGATTTCGCGTGGTAATATGGATGTTGCCACCGTATGGCAAGGCCTCCGCTGCATTGCTCACTAAATTCATAACGGTCTTTGACAGATGGATGGCCGAACCCCTGATGTTCAACAGGGTGGAATCCAGGTGCGTCTCCAGTTTAACTTTCTCATGAAACTGAGTTAGTTTCCCGAATTCAGGGCTATCAAGGTATTCGCTGATGACGTCGTTTAAGTTGAGTACGACCATATCTTGGATCCCTCTGCGCGCAAGCGTCAATAAATCCTGAACGATGGCCGTGGCTTTTTGACCTGATTTGAGCATAATTTCAATGGACGGACGCAGTTTGCTGTCTGGGGGCAGGTCCATGAGGATCAGCTCCGGATATCCCACGAGACCGGATAAAATATTGTTCAGATCGTGGGCCACACCTCCGGCAAGGGTTCCGACCGCTTCCATTTTCTGGGCGCGTTGAAGCTGGTATTGCAGTTTCTCCTTGTCTTGCTCGGCCTGTTGCCTGTCCGTCAGTTCCTGGCGGAGTCTTTCGTTGGCGATTTCCAGTTCCTTTGTCCGTTCCGCTACAAGCACTTCCAGTTTTTCCTGGTAGGCCTTTACCTCGTTCTCGGCCCGTCTTCTTTCCTGGATTTCATCTTCATAGGCAATATTGGTCTGCGTCAATTCAACCGCCTGGGTTTCAACCTGTCGCATGGCCTGGGATGCCCGTATGGACAACTGAACGGATTGGACGATGATGAAAAAAAGTAAACCATATGAAATATAGAATCTGGTTTTAATGATCTCAGTAGCATGCAGAATGTCGTTTACGACTGCGACAAATGTGACCGCATAGGCAATGGAGATAACCAGGGCGCCCTGCCTGCCATGGATGAGTGCTTTTGCCAGGATAAAAACTCCGTATGCTAAAAAGGCAATGATCAGCGGCGTCGTATAATGGAAGATCGACGTGAAAAACATAGGCGGACTCGCCAAGACCACCACGCCGAAAATCATTCCGACGATAACGGCCACTTGTTTGAGGCGTTGTGAGCCGTCCTCGGGGAAATAAGTCTGAAAAAAGCCAAGGGCCAGACTCGGTCCCACGTATACGGACATCCATTCCAGCTTGGTGGCAAGGTACCAGTTGACATCTTGAATGAACCAATAACCGACAACTTCTCCTGAAAATGCCGTACGAAACATGAAGAACATACAAATGAGGCTGAAATAAAGGTTGAATTCATCCTTTTTTCTGAGCAAAAACAGAGCCAAATGATACAGAAACATGATGAGCAGCACGCCGATAAGAATCGATTCAAGAATAACGTGAAAGAGACGTGAGCTATTGATTTGATCTTTTGTACCGAGCTTAATGGCCTGGCGAATACCGCCTCTGGAATGCATGAAATTGGATATCTGCAGGGTAATTGCAATTTCTTTCTTATCTGCATGAAAAATAACGATCGGTGCCTTGAAATCGGGCGTCATCAGTTTCCGAGATGCGCCTACTTTTCCGACTTCAGCCACCAGAATTTCATCCACCCACAGTCGATAGGCGCAAAACACACGCGGGATCCGGAAAGCCATGGTATCTGAGTTGGAATGTAACTTCACCCGGAGTCGAAACGTGGCATATCCCTTTCCGGTCAGGCGAGTGCCGCCGACTTGATGGTCATTCCAAACCGACGGCATCTGAAAATACACAACCGGTTTATCATCGGGCAGATTTGATAATTGATCCGGATCGAGCAGCTCTTGCCAATACATCTCCCATTCCCCTTTGAGCGACACCGGGCCGTCTACAGACAGGCGCCATCCGCTGAGGTCCAAAAGACCTTTGATGGCCATCGGTTTTACGGGGTTTTGATCGGCGGATGCAAACAGTAAGCCAGAGGTTGACAGACTGAAAATACAAAAAAGGGCCGGGATCACAAGGAACAGCTTTAAGAAGGGATTACGATATCGTGCGGTTGCAGTTTTCATATCACACTATAGGTCTTGGGATAAACACTTTGAATCATTATCTTTATGAATTGTGTACGGTACTTTACATGGAATCCGATGTCAAACAACGCCTGAACGTTATGCTGGCATTAAGTTTGATCACAGATTATACAGAATCGTTAAGCCAAAACAATACCCATGGCGAGCAATACATTGTAAAGGAGCGAAAAGGCGGCGGTTTTAGCCAGTACGGCATTTAAACCAGGAGAAATCGGACTATTCCAAACCATTCGTATCAGCATCCAGCCCCAGGGCAGGCCTAGCCAAATCAACAGGATCCAGGTGGAGGCCCACCCCAATGTCCAGCAGGCCAACGGCAGGGTAAATGCCAAAAAGAGCAGCAGCGCATACTCAAATTTTGAACCCCGCTCACCCAAAAATACCGCCAGGGTTTTTTTACCAGCCTTTTGATCCGTGTGAATGTCTCTCAAATTATTGACCACGATGATGGCTGTAATGGGCAAGCCCACCAGGACTGCCATGGCAAAAACACGCCCTGACAACTGCAACGTTTGGATATAATAGGTGCCGCAGACCGCCACCAAACCAAAAAAAATGAAAACAAACAGATCGCCAAGACCATGGGAGGCCAACGGGTAAGGCCCACCGCTATATCCCAAAGCTGCCAGAATGCAGGCCGCACCAATGAAGAGCACCGGCCAGCCCCCGCGTATGAACAGGTACAATCCAAGCATCAATGCCAGGCTTAGAACACCCCACATGACTGATTTGACTCTGTCGGGCGCAATTAAACCACTCTGGGTTACGCGTTTGGGTCCCAGGCGCTCCTGGGTGTCAATGCCCTTGACACTATCAAAATAATCATTGGCCAGATTGACGCCAATTTGAAGCAGAAAGGCAATGCACAGGGCGCATAGGGCATGTAAGATTGCCATGCCCTGATCGCTGAAGGCCAGGGCCGTACCTACCAATACGGGACCGGCTGCAGCCGGAAGCGTTTTGGGTCTGATGGCCAGTATCCAAGTATCAAAATCGGCCATGTCGGTTATGGTTATCCTTTCTGATATCTACAAATGCGTGACTCAAGGCTGGCGATACAAAAATATAGCAAAAGTCCCAAAAAGCTCATAGCCAGAATGCCGGCATACATCTGGGGGTAGCGCAGAACCTGATAAGTTTCCACGACAATATAATATCCCAGACCGTAAGTGGTTAGGGATTGCTCGGCGATGAACAATACGGCAATCGCGGTTCCCACACTCAGACGCAGCGCGGTTACCACCGCCGGCAGGGAAGCGGGCAGATAAACATATCGGAACAATGCCCGCCTGCCAGCCCCCAGCGATCGCACCGATAGGATTAATTCCGGATGCAAGTTCGCAGCTTCATCCCGAACGACTACCAGGATTTGGAAAAAAATGATCAACGCAATCAAAAAAATCTTGGAAATATCGGTAATGCCCATGAAAACATAGATGACCGGAAGTAAAACAATTTTTGGAATGGGGTAGGTGATGGCGATCAAGGGAGCCATCACCCGATCGAGTTTAGGCATCTGGCCCAATATCAAACCAACCGGTACGGCGCTTACCACCGCAATCAAAATGGCCGCAATCACGCGACCGGTGCTGGCTAAGAAATGGATCCCCAGATCCTGCCAGATGGTTTTTAGGAAAATCGGCAGCACCACGGTAGGTGCCGGCAAGATAGGCCGCTGCACGATCCAGGCTAATATCTGCCAAATCATCATAAACATGATGAGCCCCATCAAAGCAGTCGGCAAATTTAGCTGATGCTTCATATTAAATCTCCAAGGATGGTGTGTAAATAGTCACATTGATCCCTGAATTGACGCTGGAAGCGAAATTCTGAATTACAGGCGCCGTGGTTCTCAATGATCTGCGCTTTCTGATTGCCCCCCAATTTTAATGCTAAGATCTTTTTACCCATGGTTACCGCCACCTCAATATCATGGGTCACAATAATGGTGGTAAGTTGACCGTCCACCCCCAAATCGAGAATCAGCTTCTGTAAATCTTGACGTGTGGGTGCATCCAAAGCAGAAAAGGGTTCGTCCAGCATCAATAAATCCGGTTGCATGGCCAGTGTGCGGGCAATGGCTGTCCGTTGACGTTGACCTCTGGACAACTGGGATGGAAATTGGGATTGAAGGTGCTGGATACCCAGTTTGCCCAGCCAGTAACGAACCCGTTGATCAGCCTCGGCCACGGTCAATTCTTCATCCATGGGTGCATGGCGGCCGTCGGAACCATAAAACCCGCGCACGGTCAGACCCAGGCGGGCGTTTTCGTAGACCGTGGACCAGGGTAGCAGGCCATGGTCCTGGAGTACCAATCCGCTGCGCGGTCTTGGCGCTGAGACGGGTTTATCCTCAATAAGAATTTGACCGCTCTGAGGTTGATATAGACCGGCCAATAGAAAAAGCAGACTGGTTTTTCCACAGCCGGACGGGCCGATCACTGCCCAGGCATCACCGTGCTCAATCTGCCAGGAGAATCCATCAAATACAGGTGATCCATCGGTATAAGCAAACCGCAAATCCTGTATATTAATCATTCCCATTTACATTTCCTGATTCAAGTGCGAGATTGGATCATGGTATAAATTTGGCTGTGATCGACTCCTCATAGGCCAATGCGTTATCAAGCAAACCCCTTGCAACCATCCAGTTCATAACATCCATCCATTGGGTTTGATTGGGCACTTCTTTACGCGGATATACGGGTATTTTGAAGGTCTGCTGCACGTTTTTGGGTACGCGTATCTTTTGCAGCAATAAGTTTCGATATGCGTCCGGATCCGCATTGATATCCGCGGCCGCACGGTCCCAGGCCCTTAGAAACCGACGCACCGCCTCAGGCCGCCGGTCAAGTGAACCCAGGCTGAAAGTCAAGATACTCAAGCTATACTTGGAATGGGTGCTATCGTCTACGATTAATCCGGCCCCGGCCATCATGGCACTTTTAGCCAATGGATCGGGCAGCGTGGCGGCCTGAATACGGCCCTGCATCAGCAACTGATATCGCTCGGGAATCACCGGAATGGATTTCATTTCGACCTGTTCCCTGGGAAGATTCTCCGCTGCCAGCAATCGATCGGTTACATACTCGATAATAGTGTTCTTAGATATTCCAATGGATTGGCCGGCAAGCTTGGCCATTGAATCAATGCTGCTGCCGGGTGCCGCCAGAATCCGGAAAAGGGGATAGTCTGGATAAGCCTTCCGGGCGATGGCTACGATTTTAACTTGAACTCTGTCCCGGTTGAAATTTGCAGATGTAATAATTTCATTGAGCATCCCGTCAATTTCACCTGCCTGCATCAGTTGATCGCGCTCCAAACCGCTGCCCACGGGAATCGCTTTCACCTTCACGTTGCTGTCGTTGAAGTAGCCTTTTTTTTCAGCCACATAGAAAGGAAATGAATCTAATATCGGCAACAACGCAATCCGTAAGGGTTGTGGCTCCGCAGCCTGAGCTGAAAAGGCCGGCCAAAGCGTGAATGCCGACATGCCCCAAAGCAAGCACCAGGCAATTGTATTCCGAATGAAATGATTATGAATATTCAAAACGCGATACCTCCATTATACAATTTTCTTAGTATTACACACCTTAATATTTAAGCTTGATTCAAATTCGTACTATGGGAGGGTCATAACAAATTATTGATGACAGGGCAAAGACTTCTAGATGTCATCACAAAAATGCCTTTTGGCCCAATATCGTTGTTGGCCTCCCATTTCAACTCCTCAAAATACTTCAAGTATTCCTGCGGGATGAAATGCTCGGCCGCCTTTGATCATGTCCTCGACTCCGAGTATGTCGAGGAGACCAAAATTCAAATTTTGAGATGACTTCAAAACTACATAAATGAAGGCTGGGAAAAATGAAATCAAGCATTTCGACTTGATTAAAGGTGCTGTTGGATCAGAGCTTCCAGATACCGAGATTTAACCTGCTGCTTAGCCAAGGCCCGCTCGATGGGCGGCAATCGTAGTATGACCCCGAGAACAGCGGCCAGAGCCCGGTGATGCCATAAAACCCGGTTGTCAAAGATCAAGTGCTGGAGCTTGCCACGCTCCAGGGCCATTACCACGGATCGATGCGTACCGTTTAAAGGGGTAATCACCCGTTTCGCTCGGCGCCCCATCGATAAAGCTTCCGTTTTCGTACAGGCCCGGACACAAACACCACAGCCCAGACACCGGTCGAGATCGACTTGAGCCTTCTTCTGTTTGGGGCGATGAGGGTTGTTGGCGGAAACCAGGGTCATGGCCTCCACCGGGCAGAGGGCAACACATTTGCCACAGCCATTGCAGGTATCAATATCGATCAGTGGCAAAAAATTTGTGGTGTGAATCGGGTGCATGACCGCGAAACGGCGCTGGGCAATCATGGCTTCGCAGCAACAGCCGCAACAGTTGCAGATAAAATTTACCCCCTCGCGCACATTTTCACCAAATTGGACCAGGTTGGCTTCATAAGCCTGGGTCAAAAGATCCAAACCTTCGGAAACCCCCACCTGACGTGCATGACCATGCCGGATCAGTGAGGCGCCTGTTGTGTTGAAGGTCATGCAGATATCCATGGGCGCTTCACAGGCGCGTCCTTTGTGCAACATTTTGTGGCGGCAGTAGCACATGCTGATGCCACGATGGCTGGCTGTCTTGATCACTTCGCTGGCACGTTCATATTCCAACACGTGCAGCGCATGCACTTCGGATAAAACCGGTTCGTGAACAAAGGTACGTCCCAGTTGGGTCTCGCCATCGGTAAACAGCTCGCGGACAAAATCCTCCTCAACATTGAGATACTCAAAAAAAAGCTCGCCCAGTAATTTCTGGTCAATATCCTCGCGAATACGCATCATGGAGAACTCAAAAAACCCCGCCATGGGCGGGGGCAAAACATATTGAATCTCTCCATCAACTTCCATATCCACCAGTAGGGCCTTTTGGGCCAGACGCTCCAGAAATCTCCGTGACTCGTTCTCGGACACATTCCAGATTCGTGCAGCTTTACCGGCCGTGAATGGCTTAATCGGCAGCAGGGAAACGCGCTCGGCCTCCTTTTCTTCAAACAGTACCATCAAAATTTTGGTCAACAGTTTGGAAGGCGGCGCCCCTTGGGGAAAACGATTCAGACGCTCGGTCAAGCGCTGGTAGGCAGATTGTTGTACAGAATGGCCCATGGTTCAGTTCTATAATATCATTAATAACTTAACTTTCGGGATTCAGGTGACGTGAGATGAAAAATCCGTCAGCGCTGTTCGAACTCGCCGCAAGGGGTTTTAACATCAGCGTCGGCCAACTGTTTAAAATCATGTGAATCCATTCCCATCTTGTTTACAAATCAAAATGTCACTTTTAGACGCTGATGTAAAGATCCCTACGCGGCTCAAACAGCGAACATCGCTGACGGATTTTTCATCTCACGTCACTTCAGTGCGAAAGCCAAAAATTGGTTAATAAATTTTGTTTAAAATATGGTTCGATTATATACACGTTAAAATAAAACCGCATGAAATTTTCCAGAAATTTCATGCGGTTTTAGGGTCTTACTCATAAAAAATGCTTTGCATTTTTTATTATTTGATCCACGGCGGTGTAAGGAAACTTCCTTTCGCGTACGGCGTCAGGGGCGGATCGGTGAAGATCGGCACCAATTCTCCCTTTTGCACCTGATAATGAACCACCGGAGAGCTTGGCTGGGCGCGCATAACATTGTGCTCATCCCATTTCATTAGGCCCTGGTGCCCTTCATAGCCGTTTTTCTGAAGATAGGCGTTTACGGCTTTGAAATCAAAAGCATCGCCCACGTTTTCAACCGCATTGGCCCAGGCTTTGACAGCCGTGTAGAAAATCCAGGCCCCTGCTGGAATCTGATGCTTGTAGAGACCGACAAATTTGTCGACCCAGGCTTGCCCGGCGGCGTTGGGTGCCCAGGGGGCTGGTAGGCCGGCAGGCATTTCGCCCACAACCCCGTCCGCCTGACTACCCATGGCATCCACTACTTCACGGGGCGTAATTCCCCAGCCGATGCTGACGATGGAATTGGTGGGTTTCTTAAGAAATTGCTGCAGGAAGGTAATATTCTCCTGGCCACTGGCGATTTCAAAATGGATCAACGCCGGCTTGATTCTACGAATTTGAGAAAGAATGACACCCCATTCGTTGGTACCGTAGGGTACGGTCTCTTGCTTGGCGATCTTCCAGCCGATCTTCTCAAAATTCGTTTTCAGGGTTTCCATTACCTCAAGACCCCAGGAATCGTCTGTATTGATGATCACCATCTTCTTATTGGGGTATTTGTATGGCAGGTTTGAAAGCGCTCGAAACATGCTGATGGCCTGACCTGGTCCGTCGGGTGTCATTTGATAAATGTTGTAATACTTTACAGGATCGGACTTCATGATTTCCACTGCAGCGGCGGAACCATCATCGGCAAAAAATGGTGCATCATACTTTCCATAGGCTTGTACGTCCTGGCCCCAGCCGGCCCAACCGGCAAAGACAGCCGCAACCTTTTTCTGACCGCAAAGGTAGTCAGCCGCCTGCATCACGATCTCGGGCTCAAACCCTTTGGAATCGAAACGGAAGACTTCCAGCTGTTTCCCTAATACACCGCCGGATTCATTGAGCTCATCGATTGCCATTTTTATACCTTTAAAATAATCAGCACCCGATCCTGCGGCCCAGCCAGTCATCGGAATCGGAATGCCCACCGGGATGGTATCGGCAGCCATGCTAACCGGGGCAATCATCAAACCGATTGCCAATACTAATGCCAATATCGAAATTCTTTTCATGTGACGCCTCCCCTCTCCTTGAAAAATGTTGTTTGGATCTCTTGGATCAAAGCAGATATATTGTAACTTGTTTATGATAAACAAGATAACATGGATTAGCATAAATGTTTTGTTTCACCCTGTGGTTGCTTTTTTGGCTGATCGTTTCAAAAAAGGGCCCATGACGCCGTTGGGAAGTGCCAACACCAACACGACCACCAGCCCACCCATGGTCACCGCCCGGTAGGCTCCCAGGGGTGCCATCAGTTCACTTCCGGCCACAACCAGAAAAGCACCGATGATGGCTCCGGGAAAATGGCCCAGGCCTCCCACCAGCAGCATCACCATCAATATGCTGAACAAATCCAAATCCAACATGCGATGTGAAAGCGTTCCATAGAAATGGCCATAAAACCCGCCGATTATGCCGGTTAGAAAAGAGGTCAAAGCAAAAACCATGAGTTTGTATTTAAAAGCGCTAACCCCCAGACTCATGGCAAAATCCTGGGAATCCTTCAGGGCTAAAAATGCAACGCCCCAATAAGACTTGATCATAAACATAATTGTCAATGCACATGCCAGGGATACCAGCAAAATCAAGTAGAAGGTGGGAACGATATTTGTCGAGGTGAACGTATACCCGAATAAATTGACCGGCGGGATATTCAATAAACCCCAGGAGCCTTTGGTCCCCAAGGCAATGCCGATTTCGCCTTTAATAACCGCCTGGAGTGCCATGTGCACGCCAAAGGTCACCAAGGCCACATAGGGACCGGCCAAGCGAAGGCAAGGCAGGCCCACCAATACGCCCATCCCGGCTGTAAAAATTCCGGCCATCAAGATCGCTATAAGCGGCGTTATATGAAAATTCATTGCGAAAATGGCTGAACTATAGGCGCCCATAACGAAAAAAGCCACCTGGCCAAATGAAAAAATACCGGCAAACCCCATGATTACATCCCAACAGGAGGCCACCACCGCCCAAATCAAACACATGATCAGGATGTTCATCAGAAATTGGACATCCCCGACAAATATTGGCAGAACCGCTATCGCTCCGTAGCATACGCCGATAATGACCGCCATGCTCTTCAGCTGCATAACTTATTCACCTTTTCCCATCAAACCCTGGGGCCTGAACACCAGGGTTGCCAATAAGAGGATGAACAGGGCAATAATACCGTAGCTCAACCCGAACAACCAACCCACAAAAGCTTCCAACATACCGATAATAAAAGCGGCATACAGCCCGCCGCGAATTGACCCCATACCGCCAAAGGCCGTGACAACCCAGGCCTTGACCATTATGGCCCCGCCCGACATGGGATTGATCATCCATTTCTGACTTAATAAAATACCGCCGAACCCCACCATAACCGTCGAGATGGCGAAGGTGGATGCAAAGATGCGCCCCTGGGGTATCCCCACAATCTTAGCCCCGAGTGGATTCTGGGCTACGGCTTGAACAGCCATACCCGCGCGCGTATTGTTGAGCATCCAACCGAATAGCAAAATACCGCCTATTGACATGACGAATATCATGATGTCCTGGTAGGCGAATATCAACTGTCCGACCTCCAGGGTTCCGTCCCATATCGGCGGCAGCGATTTCAATTTGGCGCCAAATACAACTGTGTACAAGCTCGTTAAAAACAAGGCCAGTCCCAGGGTCAACATCATAACCTTGTTTTCCCAGTCCTCTCGCTTGCGCAAAGGCGCCACCATGAGCTTTTCCAAACCATATCCCACGGCAAACAAGAGCGGCATCACCACGATTAAAACCGTTATATAGCCGCCAAACTGAAACCCGATGCCGAACATCAGGATCCAGGCAAAGTAACCACCCATGTTGAAGAAATCCCCATAAGCAAAATTGAAAGCCTTGGTGACCCCATAAACCAAGGTCATGCCCACGGCCATCAGGGCATATACGGAACCCGTGGACAGTCCGGCGATGATCACGTCCGTAAATTCATAAAACAACAGAATCGTATCTTCACTAAACATATTTTTTCACTTCTCCAGAAGTAGAATAACGTGAAAATAAATTACAAAAATGGTTTCTAGAGCTCAGATTGCATCCAATTAGAAAGCGTGATGCGATGAGATAGCCTGGCACGAGCAATAGGATATGAGGAGTTTGAAACCATTTTTTACATTCCTAAGAAAATCTCTTTCAGATGCTCATTGCCGAGCGCTTCTTCCTTATTGCCCTCAAAGGAGATCTGCCCCTCCTCAAGTACGTAAATGCGGTCTGCCAGTTCCGCGATCTGGGGGATATTCTGTTCCACCAGCAGAACCGTTTTCCCTTGTTGATTGATCTGTTTTATGGTGGCAAAAATCTCATGCCGCAAGCTGGGCTGCAGCCCCAGTGAAGGTTCGTCAATGCATAAAAAATCCGGATCCGCCATTAATCCCCTGGCAACCGCCAGCATCCTTGCCTCACCGCCGCTCATGGTGGAGGCGAATTGCTTCTTGCGTTCCACTAGCCGCGGAAAAAGGGATAGTACTTTTTCAAGATTTTCTTTTTCCTGAGCACGGGCTCTTTTGGTATAAGCGCCCAGTTTCAGGTTTTCCATGACAGTCATATAGGGGAACAGCTCACGATTCTCGGAAATGTAGATGATCCCGAGATCAACCAGCTTTTCAGTTACCAGCCCACTGATCTCTTGATCGCGGTAATTGATCCCGCCTTCCTTTTTTTCCACCAGACCGCAAATTGATTTGAGCAGGGTGCTTTTCCCATGGCCATTGGGCCCCAGCACAACCACCACTTCACCTTGTTTGACATCGATGGAAACATCTTTCAAGACGTGCGATTCACCGTAGTAGGCATTTAGCCCTTTCACATTCAGCATGCTTCACCTAGGTAGCATTCGATTACCCGCGGATCGTTGACGACCTTCACGGGCTCATCCTGCATAATCTTGGTTCCGGTTTCAATGATCAACAAGCTTTCGGTAAGTTCGGTGAGTACTTTCATAAAGTGCTCGATGATGATGATGGTAATGCCCAGCTCCGTATTAATTTTGGCAATCAAATCCATCAAACTTCTAATTTCAGTGGCATTACAGCCGGCCATGGGTTCATCCAGCATCAGAACTTTGGGTTTGGTGGCCAGGGCAGCTCCGATCATCAGCTTTTTTTTATCCAGCAGATTTATTAAACCGGTGGGTTGAAGGCGTTCATTCTCCAGGCCGACAAATTGGATCACTTCGTCCACATGTTTTACATCCAGGCCACCGCGTGCTCCGAATCGGCTACCCACGGAAATGGCTTTTTGGACACTGAGACTGGGAAAGGTTTGCGGGATCTGAAAGGTCCGCGCGATCCCGGCTTTGGCGATGCGATAAGGAGGCATGCCCGAAATATCACGACCGTTGAATTCAATTTTTCCTTCGAAGCTGTAAAATCCGGTGATGAGATTATAAACCGTTGTTTTGCCGGCACCGTTGGGACCGGCAATGCCGAAAACCTGGCCGGCATGAACTTCAAAACTGAGGTCGTTAACGGCTTTGAGTTCGCCGAATTTCTTGGTAACGTTAATTGCCTTAAGCATCAATTATCTCCTACAGTGCAATCAGCATCTAAGTCAGCTCTGAATGTGATCACGCTTTGAACCTAAAAAAACTCTAAATTATTGCAAACACAAATTCACGCCAAGAGGAATCAGCAACGACATTATTCATCACCAAGAACGTGCCAATAAAATTTTAACAAGCAACTTTATCCATGCCATATTACAGCCAAAAAAGAAACCTTAATTACTGGTAACGGTAACTTGTGTATCCGACTTGCAAGCCAGCCCTTGGCATTCAAGTCACCTCGATTTTCAACTCCTTTAACTTTTCCGGCAAAGGCCTCCCCTTTTCATCCCAGCCCCTGAGTTTGTAGTACTCCGGCAACACCTGCTCCTGCTCGAATACCTGACCCTTGCTGGGTCCCTCGGGCATGGGTTCCTTTAAAAAGCGCTTGGGCAGGGTGTCGTCCCTGGCGCTCATACCGGCCTTGAGGTTGAACAGGCGTTCCAGGGTAAAGATGCGCTCGCCGATCCGGTTCAAGGCATCCACGCCGCCAAAATCGAGTCCGGTGGCGCTCGTAAGCAAATCCACCACGTCCTGCTCTTGGGTATCCATCAGCAGGAAGTAGCAATACCCTAAAGAGTCATAGGCCCAGGCACAGTAGTCCTGGTAATGCTTGGTCATCCGGGCCTTGCCCTTGATGGCGTGACGATCCACATCCTTTTCCGGGGACCAGTAACCCAGCATAGTGGTCTCGTAGATTTCGGAGCAGTTGACCTCGGCCCGGCAGTGGTCGGCCCCGCGGTTGTTGGTTACAAAGGCCAGGCCCTGGCCCTTGACGCCGCGCGGATCGTAATTGGGCAGCTCCTGCTTTTTGACGGTCATGGACAACTCGGGATGACCGTAACGCTCGGCCAAACGATAGGACCCTTCCCCCAGGATCCAGCCAAAGTCCTGGCGGGTGGCCATCTTCCCGACCAGATCTAAAAGGGCTTCGGCATCCCCGAACTTGAGGGCAAAGCCCACATCCTTTTCAGGCAGGTATCCGCGTTCAAAAAGTTCCATGGCGCAGCCTACGGTGACGCCGGCCGAGATGGTATCCATGCCCATATCATTGCACATGCGGCTGGCTTTGATCACGGCCGGCAGGTTGTCCACACCGGTTACGGCTCCGAGTGAGGCCACGGATTCATACTCGGGGCCTTCGCCTTTGCCTTCAAAGCCCTTTTCCTTGACATCGCTCAGGCGGGCACAGCCGGCCGGGCAGGCAAAACAAGCCTTGCTGGGGGTGGCGCCGCGGACCGAATACTTTTCGGCAAAGGTTTCGCCGCTGATCTTTTCTGCCCCTTCGAACACACCGGTCTGGAAGTTGCGCGTGGGCAGGATGCCCAGGTCGTTGGTGAAGCTGACCACCCCGATGGTGCCGTGATCGGCCAGAACCTTGACGCAGGTTTCACTGGGGTTGTTCCAGAAGTCCAAGGCTTTGCCCACGTGTTTTTTAAAGGCCGCCAGATCCGCCAGTTTGACGCCGCCGGTACCCCGGGCCACCACGGCCTTGAGGTTTTTGGAGCCCATCACCGCCCCCACACCGCCCCTGCCGGCCGCCCGGGCGCCGGTAACCCCGCCGGTGATCACGTTGGCCAGGCGCACCTGGTTTTCACCGGCCGGGCCAATGGCGGCAATGTGGGCCATGGGATCGGTTTCGGATAAAAGCTGTTCTTCGGCATCTTCGGTGCCCAGACCCCAGATGTGGTCGGCTTCGCGCAGCTCTATTTTATCATTGTGGATGTAGAGATAAACCGGCCGACTGGACTTGCCTTGAACCACCAGGTAGTCATAGCCCGCGAATTTGAGTTCCGATCCGAAATAACCGCCCACGCCGGCATTGGCGATGCCATTGGTCAAAGGCGACTTGGTCACAAAATAGGTGCGGTTGCCGGCCGGGGGGGTGCAGGTCAAGGGGCCCGTGGCGATGATGAAACGGTTTTGGGGTTCAAAGGCATCGATCTTGGGATCGATCTCATCCAGCATGATCTTGATGCCCAGTCCCCTGGCGCCCAGGTAGTTTTTCATCAGGTCAAAATCGTTTTCCTTCACATTGACCTGATGGTTGCTTAAATCTACCCTTAAGTGTTTGCCGGTCCAGCCGTAAAATTGTTTGTTCATGCCTGCACCTCCTGTTGATGGGCGGCCTTGACCTTGTGGGCATAGGCACGGTTTTGATCGAATACCATCTGATCGATATCTTTAAATTCGATGGCGCCGTAAAAACAGTGTTTGACGCACTCGGGATCGCCTTCACAAAGGTCGCATTTATCAGCCAGTTTGTCCGCCTTGTCAAAGCCCATGGCCCCGAACGGGCAGGCCCGCACGCACATGCGGCAGCCGATGCACGCCTCGGTATTCACGACTACGGCACCGGTGGTTTCATTACGAATTAGCGCGCCATCCTGGGGGCAGGCTTCGATACAAGGTGCCTTGCCGCATTGCCGGCACACGTTGGGATAGTAGAAAAAATCCCTGGAAACGATGGTCACCTTGATGCGTGACCGGGCCGGGTTGATCTCCCCGAAATTGTGGGTCGAACAGGCAAACTCGCACAAGCGGCAGGCCGTGCACTTTTCTAAATTGACTTCGATGAATTTATCCACATTACCTCCTTTAGTATCTACATTGCGATGGCAGATACTTCTGCAGCAGTTTTATCTGCGCTTTACTTCTTTCCGGCAGTACGTAGGCCGCACAACGTTTCTCTATTTCTTCGGAAACATTGATGTCCAGCTGGTTTTGCGCAGTATCATTGTCCAGGCTTACCCCTTTTTTATCGAAAATTGGGCTAACCCTTTGTTCGTTCCGGTATATGGATGGAGTTCCGATGGTTAAAAAACTTTTTGTTTCCAAAGATTCTATTAGTTTTTCCTTGAGCATGGGATCGAAAGTCAGGTTCAGGTCCTGCAGTGTCCGATTGCAATTGATGATCAATTCTTCGTCCAGAATCATTTTATAAAAACTTCCTCCTGCAAACCCGGCCATTACGCCCGGATAACACCAGATTTCATCTACATGGGTCATATAAAAGGGCGCCAGGGTGGTGAAACAGGATTCAAAGCCGGTTTGGTAATCATTGCTGGTGCCATCCGCCAAGCAGCCGCATAGAACGCAGTTCATTTCAAGATAAAGACAAACTTCATAAAACATGATCTGAACGTGAAGGGACTCCGGACTGCCGTTTACCGGTTGCATCGTGCGCATGTCTGACATGGTGGAAAAATTACTGAAAGATACTCCGGTACCGGGATTAAGCAGCTGAATATAAACCACTCCCGCCAGACAAACGGCAATATCGTGGACAACGATGCCCAGCAGGCTCTCGGGACCCGTCATAAAAGATAGGGTACACGGAAATATGGTGATGTCCTGTTCTTCTTCAACCAAAACGGTCATATTTATCAGGCTTTCCTCGTCATAAGCCAAAGGGGCGTTGGGGCAGATACCCTGTGCCATTACGGGGGCACTGTCATCACCTTTGATGGCTTTGATCAGCTGGATTGCCATCTTGGCACTGGTATAAACATCGCTGTTTTGGGTGTTTGATTTCGTGGCCCGAAAGCATATGCCTGGAAATTTATCTGAATATTTCAACATCATTGCGATTTGGCCGATGTAGGGATCTTCGCTGTCGTTACCCTCGGGTTCAGAGACGCCCGGATTTATCGATTCATACAGATCGCTTGTTTCAGCGAGCTGATACATCTTGACCGCATCTTGAATATTCCCATGTCGAAATCTGCCGGTAATATCATCTCGAATCATGGGGGCGTTGGAAAATGGAGATGCTGCCACCAGCCTTTTATTTGGGGTCGGTATATATTTAAACTTCGGCAGTGAATCCAAGGCCGCCTCCAACAAAGACTGTGAGATAAAGACTCTTTTTCCTTCTACCTTGGCTCCATTTGTTTTAAATAATTCCAGGGCACTGTCGGTTTCAAATTCAACGCCAACAGTTGCCAATATGTCCACGGCCTTTTCTAAAATGGTCTCGATGGTTTGTTTATTGAGTAATTGCATTTAGGCCATCCCCTCCTTCACCAGATAGCGATAGACTTCCTCGGAGCCGTTCTTGCCCTCAGCCTTGAGCTTGATCAAATCTTGATGAAGCAGATCAAGGGTTTGCTCTGAATAGGTTTCCAATTCAGCCTTTAAATACGTTGCAAACGATGTCTCCAATGAATTGTTCTGTTCTGATGTGACCGGTCGCGCCCGCCTCATGATTTCCGGATACTTGTCTTCCAATTGGAGCTGCCATTCGATCATGATGCCGCCTACCTCTGCCACCAGACGGCTGTCATTAGCCCGTGGAATCAATTTATCCATGCGTGCATATTTGTATGTCATCAGGTTCTGGTTGTGTTTGCGCGCCCGTTTTAGATCCTTTAAATAGCTTTTCAAAGTTTTCGTAGAGAATATACTGAACTGGGCCTTGCGGTGCAGTTTGAAGGCCTGGGGATGCTCCAGGCATTGGTTGGGGCCGCAGGTCGGTACAGACCGGAAACTGTCCAGCTCCGCTGCAAGTATTTTCTCCAAAATATCCGCTCTCGTGGGTGTTGTTTCCGTCGTCATATTCAGTTAAGCGTTGAAAATCTCTTGTGTAGTGACCTCTCGTTTATTCGATTCGTGATCGAGGCCAGGTGGTCGAGCAAAAAATCACTATATGAATCGCTCAGCTTCTGATTTACGAGTTCCGCTATGAGGTCCTTACAAATACTATCGATAATTGAGAGTTTTTGGTCGTAATTATTGCTTGTCAGCAAGGTATTGATCTGAGCGTATATCCTCAAACCCAGGGATGAAATAGCCTTTACCGCGTGGTGTCGCCACTTATAAAAAGGTGCATACTGTTTTACCAAAAGAAACGTCATGGATAGGGCCTGGTCACAAAATTCCATTTCCGCAAACCGGTAGGCGAATTTTTCCTCACGCTGGAGCGAGCGCTTGAAATTATATTGGCCCGACTGCGCCATGCGGACGCATAGCGTGGCGATTTTATAAACGCGTATATCTTCCGGGTAATACTGCTTCAGTTCCTTCCGCCAGGACGAAAATTGACCGGAAGGGTCCCAAAATACTTTACCGTTGGTAGTGATGGACAGGGCCTCATCCGGGATGCGCAGCCATTCTTGAATACTTACCGGGGGATGGCCCAAGCCGGTATAGCTTTTGTAAAAATGGGCTGTTTCGGCGACACCCACACGGTGTTCTTCTCCCGGGCTGCTTACTCGGGGACCATATCCCTTATACTTGTCAGGCAGTGATTGGTAGGCGGCCTGCAGCCGTGCGCCAATTTGCCTGAAGTCTTCCGCATTGATCCAAAGACAGAATCCCGGTCCCCAATCATGGTCGCGGGATAGGTGGTCATCAAAACCATAACACTCCGAACCCGGGCCTACCAATCCGGCGGCGACACATTGGGCCGTACCCGGAAATTGACTTTTCAACATGGGCAGACCATATTCAAAAAAA
The DNA here is from genome assembly GCA_964452555.1 of uncultured Desulfobacterales bacterium. GTDB lineage: Bacteria > Desulfobacterota > Desulfobacteria > Desulfobacterales > B30-G6 > B30-G6. The sequence continues at coordinate 22,252 of CAYVMI010000031.1, read as the reverse complement.
TATTGCTCTGCCAGATCGAGACCCTTCATCCTATTCCTTCTGACCGCATCATTTCAAAATTAGATTCCCAGGACCAAGCGGCCCGGAACTGATTCAACCCCTGAGAGTTATACTTAATACGTCAATTAAATCTTAAATCCGAATATCGAAATTCGAAACAAATTCAAAACTCGAAGACTCAAATGAACTAAACCTACGCCTTAAGCTAATATCGGGGGGCTTGTTTTGATCATTTTTATTTTAGTCATTTGATATTATTTAGGATTTCGAAATTCGGGCTTCGGATTTAAATCATATTTTTTCGGTACAATTCTGACATAGATAATATAACCAAGTTTATATACTTGAATATATTTACTTACCTAAAAACTCCTTGTCCGCAGCATCGGCAATGCGATGCAGTTCCTGCTGAACATCCTCGGGCAACGGCTCCACCACGTGGTGATTCAGAATATCCTCCACTTGTGCCTGGGCTCGCTCGATGATGCTGGTGGGATTTTGAATCCAGGACTCATAGCCGCTCCAGTCGATCAGGGAGGGAATAAAGCGTTTTTCCTGCCGCAAATGCTCCATGGTGTGGGGATCGATCATGTAATCTTTCTGGGGACCCACCCGGTTAATGGCCTCCACCCCGATGGTGGATGCATTGACATTGATGCCATGCTGATAGCGGAAAACATACTCGGCCAGTTCGGAAACGATTACAAATGCGGCATGGTTGACGACGTTGGCGCTGCCAAAGGAACCGACTCCGCCAATATCGCTGGCCCCGCACATTGCACCGTTCATAAGCGCCAGGCTGCTCAGCATAACAAACTGATGCTCCTGCCAGCAATTCATGGTCCCCTGGGATTGGCTGCTGGGCACATTGTAGAACCTGGCAAGTTGAGATATGGCGGCATGCATCAGCAGAACTTCGGGACTGTTCATTTGGGAGTCACCGCTGCGCAGTTCCATGGTTTGGGGGTTGGTGTGAAATGCACACGGGTTTCCCGGGCAAAGCGTATGGATCAAAGCCATGGAGCCCAAAAATTCAGCGTTGATCATGGTGAGCTCTCCGGCTAGCGTGATCGGTGAATTCGCTCCCCCCACCGGAAAGAAGGGAACCTTCAAGGGAACCTTGTACTCCGCATACTGGAGCAAGCGTTCAATTTCATCATGCGGAAAAAAGAGCGGCTCAATAATACAGACAATACCGCTTATCCGCGGTCGCTCCATGAGTTCCTGCTTGCTCCCCCTGACCGCCAATGCCATTTCAAGCTGAAACCTGAGAACCCGTGAATCATTCAGCAAAGCCCACACGTGTTTGCGGGTATTTAACAGGGCATCCTTGAGGGTATGCACGGTGTAAGTGACATCGGGTACGTCCGGTGTGAGGGTGGAAAACACATGAAAATTGTCCAGCGCATCAGTCAACTTGGCAAAATCTGCGTTGTCCTGATAGGTAAGCGGTCGTTGCTCGCCTTTGTCCCAATCCATCACATAAATGGAGCCCCCACCTGACCGTATTTTGGTGCTGTTGAAATCCATGGTAAAGTCAAACTCAGGTGACTGCCCCCCGCAGATAAATGTACCCGGAGCCATTTTAAGCGCTGCCTCCACCACACGCTTGGGGAGCCGAACCCTTTGGGCCTCCATGTCAACCGTGGCGCCGGCATCAGCCATCCGCTGCAAGGCAACCGGGTGGTCTATGATCAGACCGGTATTCTCTAAAACCGCCAGGGCGCCCTCATGGATCATGGCGATTTCCGATTCACTCAACACATTGTAATGGGGAATCATGGCAACCTTATCCTTCGCTAGTTAGATTTTCAAAAATATGTTCCGAAATAAACAGCCGGTACGAACGAGATCATTATTTTGACAATATCTCTAAAATAAAAATGCAGAGCGATTTTATTTTTGCGTTGATCTAAAAACTCATGCTAGCCGAAGCGTGGGCCGGTACATGTTTGTTTTAAATTCGGGCAACTGTTTGAGTGTTTTAGGCACCGTTGGATCCGTCGCTTGATAGAACTAGAAAAGCGCTCCTAACTGACTTTCATCGTAGAACTTATTTAATATACATGGCTGCGACGGATCTTACGGAGCCTTTAACACGAGTTTTGTGCGAGTGAAAACGAACATGCACTGGCCAACGATGTTTCCGATTTGTGCTTTATCGTTAACCGCATTTATCTTTTTCATATCAACCTCGTCTGCGGCGTCCGGCTGATAATCTCATCCTGGATCTCCTTGCAAAGCTCCACAAAAAAGGCGCTGTAACCGGCCACTCTGACCATCAAAGATCGATAATCATCCGGTGATTCCTGAGCTGCCACCAATTTATTGCGATCGACACAATTAAACTGAATCTGTCCACCCCCCATTTGATCATGTGTCCGCAACAGGGCGATGAAGTTGCTGATTCCCTGCTTGCCTTCCAGCAAGTCCGGTGTGATCTTCATATTATGCAGGACACCTACGGTAGACGCCTCCTGGTTAATCGTATCGACGGATTTAATAACCGCTGTCGGGCCCAGAACATCATTTCCCTGGCCCGGACTGATACCGTCGGCCAGAGGTGTTTTGGATTTGCGTCCACTGGGCAGAGCCCCAATGTTGAGCCCCTGGGGCACATGCGAGGAAACCGGCAAGGTACCCAGAGCCATATGGGCATAAAGGGTTTTTTGCTTTTGCAGCTCCAGCGAGGTATAATCAATGATGTCTTTGGCAAAATTATCCACATAACTGTCACCGTTGCCGTATTTAGGTGCCGCTTTCAGCAATTTGTGAATCTTTGCATGCCCTTTAAAATTATCGCCCAGGGCCGTACAAAGCTCCTGCATGTTTATTTCGCCGTCATCAAATACAACTTTCTTGACGGCCGCCATGGAATCGGCGTAATCGGCTGTACCCGCAAGCACAATTCCCGGTCCGGAATTGTATTTGGCACCACCGTGCATCAAGCTCTTTCCGGTTTCTACACACGCGGCCATCAACGATGATGCCAATGGCTTGGGCAGGATGTCCCGATGAACCTGCTGACCCACATGGGTGGCAATGGCAGCCACATCAATTAGGTTTTTCAACTGGGCTTTGACCGCATATTCGAATTCCCTGAAAGTTTTGAATTCAGCCGGATCACCGGTTTCAATACCCAGTTTTTTACCCGTGATGGCCTGAACGCCATTGGTTAAGGCAAATTCAACGGCCGAGGGGAAATTTGCATAGCAGACTTCGGTCCAGCGGTAAAAAACACCGCTGACACTCGGTTCCACACAGCCGGCAATACAATAGTCTCTTGCGTCTTCCAGCTTTACACCCAAAGACAAGAGCATCTTGATGGTGACATCATCGAAATGTATAGCCGGAAAACCAATACCGGCTTTAATCACCTCGGCAATTTTGGCCAAATATTCTGGTGGGGACTGGGAATGGACGCGGGCGGCCAGGGACGGTTGATAGAGTTTTAAATTTTGGGAACATGCCAGAACCATGGTGCTGAGCTCGTTGGTAGCATCCGAACCATCCCGCGTTTGTCCGCCCACGACCACATTCTGAAAAGCCATATATCCGGCATAATACATGGCGGCAAATTCGTTTAACAGCCAAGGTATCTCGTTAAACTTGAGTAAAAAACAGTACATGAGTTCCTCGGCCTGTGCCCTGCTGAGACGGTCCGTCTCACGGTCGGCCTGATAATAGGGCCACAGGTACTGATCAATGCGGCCTGGTGAAAGTGATGGTGCATTTTCCTCTAGAAATAATGCCACTTGCACCATCCAGACAGCCTGGAGGGCTTCATTGAATGTTTCGGGTGGATTGGCCGGAACCCGGCTGCAGGTTTCAGCAATGCGGGTCAGCTCTTTTTTGCGCTGGCCGTCTGGCTCAACCAAGGCCAATCTATGCGCGTCTTGGGCATAGCGGCTTGCCAGAAGCATGACACCGTCGCAGGTGACCTCCACTGCGCGCAGGAAGTAAATCTTCTCATGATCATGCGGATCGAGAAAAGAGAGTTTTTCCAATTTTTTTTGGGCATCGCGCTTGATGCCCTTAAACCCTTTTTTAAAGACGACATCGCGGAAACCGGGTGAAAATTCACCGGCGCCACTGGAGGCTTTTACTTCGGCATCCAGGACTCCGCTCTCGTATAAAAGGGGCAGAATTCCGATGTTGTCCACTTTGGCAAAAAAGACCTCCTCCACAGATCTGCCGTTCCAATATGGAAAAATTTCTTCCGCGAGAATTTGCTTGTCCTGCTCATCCAAATCATAAGGGTCCTGCGCCCGGGCCGAAACGGTATCCAGCTCCCGTTCAAGCCAACGCCAGGCTATTTCAGGGCAAAACACGCCGGCCCGGGGCTTGCCGGCCGGACGGCCGACAATCAACTCCCGGTCGCCGATATTGAGCGGTATGGTCTCACAGGCCCGGTGAAAGGCCTTGGCCCGCAGTTCGATCCTGGGTATATTGCCATTCTTTTTGTAGATCTCTGTGGTGGCTTTGGCCCGATCAATCGATATGGACGGTTTAATTTGCAGAAAATCGGCGCGCATTTTCTCAATTCGATCCGGCAAGTTGGTCTCCATGACGGACTCCATGCTTCTAAAATTATAATTTCGGTTCTCAGTTATACCAGTTGTCAAATATATGTTCCGAAATAACAAGCCGATGCGTAAGCGGTTCAGGTATTTTTTCATAGCGACATATCATTTTGAATCTGCCTCGCTAGCGTAGTGCCCTGACGGATTGGTGATGTTTCGACTGCCTGATTTTACTACCAGTCGGCATAACTTCATCACCAATCCGTGGGGCACAGGTGATGCCTTGGTTTGATATGTCGCTATGAAAAAATACCTGGACCGCTTTTACCGCGAAACGGAACGTTATTCTGACAAACGCTATAGAGGTGACACTATATGAATAATCTGTCAGCGATTTTCGTTTATCGAATTCGCTGCGGATTATTCATTTCTCGTCACCTGAATTCAAAAAGTTAAGTTAGCATGTTTTTCCCAAAGCTCGATTCACGCTTTAATTGTTTCAATTACACCCCTAATCTTATCAAGATTCTCTAAGGCAAATTCATTGATCCGGGTGTTGTGATCCAGATAAACCAGGCATTCTTCCTCGCATGACTCCGATTCCTCCACATCGAATATCTCCTGTAGGTCCCACCAGACCACGTACATGTTGGCCAGGATGATCATCTCCGGTAAAACCGCCAGCTCTTTTTCGCTGAGGGGATAGATCCGTTCGGATTGCGCCAGGTAATTTTGATAAGCCTCCAAGAACACCTTGATTTCATCCATGAAAAGCAGACCGTTTTCATGCTCTTTCCAGGAAGTGCAGAAATAGGTGATGGTTATGGCGACATCGAACAGCCTTAAATCTTCCTTGCACCAATCAAAGTCAAAGACGCCGGTAACCCCATGGTCCGTATATTTCTGATTGCCGGGGTGATAGTCACCGTGAATCATGAGCTCGAGCATACCTTGACACTTGTCCTTGAGCGGCTCACAGGTCTTCAATGCCTGGCGATAACTGGGCAGTTTTTCAAGGAAATATGTTGAGCTGACGCCACAGGTCTTATCGCTGCGCACTTTTTCTTCCAGACTGTCAAAATAGCGCGCAAATACATCCATCAAAGGAATAATTTTAGGTTCCTCTTTGGCATGTTCACCGGCTTTGAAACCAAAACCGCGCTCATGAATTTTGGCAAACATGGCGCTGGCGCTGGAAAGGTCCGCCAGACTGCAGTGCGGTGTGCGCCAGCCATATCGATCTTCGCCTTCCAGGAAGGTATATACGGCGAATTTACTGGTTTTTCCGGGAGGATCCAGATGTTTTACATGGTGTTCGATGAATGAATTGCCATTTTTGGCTTTTATCAATTTGGCCACTTCGGGAAAGTCATTGCCGGTCAAATACTCATTGCATTTGTGTTCAAAAAGTATCTCTTTTTCAGTGGCTTCCTTTCGATACCTCTTTATAAACAGTTGGAAACAACGACTCCCGTTGTTGGTAGTGACGGTATAGTTTTGATTAATCAATCCACCAAATAGGCGCGATACACCCGTTACCTCGCCAAACTCATAGTAGGTGGACATGACCTCAACAACGGCCTGCTCCACATAAAGCAGCCGCAGTTTGTCGGCCAACAACTCGATTTTCTGGTGAACATCCGCATCACAGGCCCCTTGGGCACTTGTTCTTAGATCTAGCAGCAACTCGGTTATGGCTTTAATTTCTTCAGGTTTCATAAAACAGTTTCCTCTTTTACCAACGTCCTTGCGGTGAACGGCTGATGATTTCGTCCTGAATCTCCTTACACAACTCCACAAAAAAGGCGCTGTAGCCGGCCACCCGTACCATCAGGGAACGGTGGGCCTCCGGATCCGCCTGGGCTTCTGCGAGCTTGGCGGCATCCACGCAATTGAACTGGATTTGGGCGCCTCCCAATTGATTATGGGTCCTTAAAAGGGATGTAAAGTTTGCCACGCCGCGTTCATCCGCCATCATGCTGGGGTCAAGCTTCATGTTGTGTAACACGCCCACAGTAGAGAGTTCCTGATTGATCTTATCCAAAGACTTGATAATCGCTGTGGGGCCATTGATATCGGTTCCTTGAGCCGGACTAATTCCGTCCGCCAGCGGCAGTGTAGATTTTCTGCCGCTGGGCTGGGCGCCCACCACCAGACCTTGAGGGGTATGAGAAGAAACGGGTAGGGTCCCTAATGCCAGCGGAGCATAAAGTCCCCGGTAACTTTTGATTTCATGCGAAATAAAGTCAATTACGTCGCGTGCGAAATCATCAACAAAATCGTCATCATTCCCGTATTTTGGTGCTTGACTGCAGAGTTTGTGAATCGCTTCAAAGCCCTCAAAATTCTTGGTCATGGCTTCACACAATTGCTTCATGGTCACGGACTTGTCCTCGTATACGAGCCTTTTCACGGCCGCCATGGAGTTGGCATAATCCGCGGTTCCCGCAATGATGACTCCGGGCCCCGAATTATATTTGGCCCCGCCCATCATGACATCTTTACCCGATTCAACACATCCGTCCATAACACCCGAAACGATTGGCTTGGGGAGATGGTCGCGATGGGCCTGCTGAGTGATGACCGTTGTAATGGCTGTAATACGCATGAGGTGGGAAAGTTGTTTCTTGACCGCGGCCTCAAAGTCTTCGAATGTAAGGAAGGATTCCGGATCGCCGGTCTCAAGCCCCAGCTTATTGCCGCTGACCAACTGAACACCGTTGGTTAAGGCAAATTCTACGGCAATCGGAAAGTTAGTCAAGCAGACGGCACTCCATTGGTACAATCGGCCGCTGATTCCCGGCTCTACACAACCCACCAGGCAGTAATCTTTGGCATCCGCCGGGTCAACGCCATAACTCAGCAGCATTTTAATGGTGGTATCATCAAAGTGGTTGGCCGGAAAACCGATTCCGGTCTTAACAACCTCACCAATTTTATTCAGGTAGGTTTGGGGAGATTTATTGTGAATCCTGGCGGCAAATGACGGTTGGTATAATTGTAGGTGCTGGGCACAGTCCAGGATCATGTAGGATAGTTCGTTGGTGGCATCACCGCCGTGGGGTTTTTGACCGCCGACGCATATGTTTTGAAATGCCATATAGCCGGCATAATACATGGAAGCAAACTCGTTCAATAACCAGGGTATCTCGTTAAATTTCAGCAAAAAGCAGTACAACAATTCCCTGGCACCACCCTCGGTAAGGATACCGCCGGCGAGATCCTTCTGGTAATAAGGCAAAAAGTACTGGTCAATTCGACCGGGGGAAAAAGAGGGGGCGTTCTCTTCCAGGAAATGCGCCACCTGGCCAAACCAAACCATCTGCAAGGCTTCATAAAAGGTTTCCGGCGGCTGACCGGGAATTTTTGTGCAGACTTCGGCAATGGTTAGCAGCTCTTTTTGGCGCACTGGATCTGACGCCTTGGCTGCCATTTGTTTGGCACGTTTGGCATAACGTTTTCCCAACAACACCATGGCATCACAGGCAATGATGACGGATTTCAGGAAATAGATGTTCTCGGTGTGCTCTGGATTGGCGATGTCAAATTGCTTTAGCTGCTTGCGTGCATCTTTTTTGATCCCATTGAATCCTTTCTTTATCAGGATATTGCAGTAACCAGGGGCATACTCGCCGGCACCGTTCGTAGCCTTGAGTTCTGCATCAATGATACCGCTTTCAAAAGTAAGCGGCAGAATTCCCAAATCTTCCAGTTGGGCGTAAATCTTCTCATCGATTGATCGACCCCGCCAGAATGGAAAAATTTCTTCTCTCAAGAATTTTTTATCTTCTGTGGCAATGACGTAAGGGTCCTGATTTCGATTGTGGATCGTATCCATTTCTGATTCCAGCCAGCGCCATGAAATTTCAGGGCAGAAGATTCCGGCACGTTGTTTTCCCGAAGGGCTGCCGACGATCAATTCATCTTCACCGATGTGGACGGGTATGGTTTGGCAGGCCCGATAAAAGGCCTGGGCCCGCAATAATTTTACCGGCAGATTCGGATTGGCCTGATATATTTCAGTAGTTGCCTTGGCGCGCGCAATGGAAACCGACGGCTTTATTTGGAGAAAAGCTTCTTTCATACGCTCGATGCGGGGGGGAAGCCCGTTGACCTTTATTTTTTCGGCTGTATTTTGCATTTTTTAACCTCCCTGTTGTTCTAATGATGATGTACCCGTAAAAAATCTAATTCAGACGGTTTCGTATAAAGTTCAAATTCCAGACGTGCGAGTTTTGGAATCATGAGGCGTACATATAGTACGTTGAATGATTGCAAAATGAAGCACAACGCAGAATTTGGGCTTTTTACGGAGCCGTCAATGGTATTCCACAAATGTATCAAAGCCCTGACTAACAAATACTTTTTTAAACCCATCCATTATATCCTCGCCGGGTGTAACTTCATCCGAAAGTGAATAGGTACAATTCAAGGCCGCGTACTTTCCGACACCCAGCTTGTGATATGGCAGCAGATCGATCCGCTCGATAGCACCCTGATTGTGTTGCCTTAAAAACGAACTCATTTTTTGCATGATTTCAACGTCGTCATTAAAGCCGGGAATTACGGGAATCCGGACAATAATGGGGACCTCTCCATCAAGCAGCTTCTGTAGATTAAGCAGTATCCGGGCGTTTGATTTGCCGGCATGGTGTCTGTGAACAGTGGGATCGATGTGTTTGAAATCGTAAAGCAGCAAATCAAGATTGGGATTTAGTTGATCAAAAACCGACCAGTCCGCGTATCCGCACGTCTCCATAGCCGTGTGGATGCCGAGGCTTTTGAGCCCTTTTAAAAGTCTGTCGGCGAATGCAGGCTGCAGGGTCGGTTCACCGCCGCCCAAGGTAACACCGCCGCCGGAATTGAGGTAAAACAGATAGTCTTTTTCCGCTATCGCCAGGACATCATCAACCCGCATGGTTTCCCCTACCAGTTTGACAGCGCTGCTGGGGCAGACATTTTCACAATCCCCGCAAACAACACAATTTTCCGGATTGTGAACGCGTTTTTCATCTTGGACCAGGATGCAGTTATGAGGGCATGCATCTGCACATGCACCACATCGACCGCACAGGCCTTTAAAATACATGATTTGACGCTGTCTTCGCTGACTTTCGGGATTGGAACACCAGGCGCATTCGAGTGGGCAGCCTTTAAAAAAAATAAGGGTCCGGATGCCGGGCCCGTCATTAACACTATATCTTTGGATGTTAAAAACAGTCCCCATTAAACCGGGTTCAAACTGGTTTTCCAAAGCATGCGGCGTTGCCATGGGCAGGGTCACTCCTTCAGTATATGCCAACGCAATATTTATGCCGTATTTAGTACCTGATACGCATCTGTTATTTTAGCAGACCTGATCATATTTTTTTTGCTATTATTACAATATATTAGAAGGATGGCGGCTGGAAAATATGCGGGGTGCAAAAGAACTCTCAGCAGAATTTTAGGTAAGGGATATATTTGTCATGAATAAAGATAGGACAACATTGTCACACAAAGCCCAATAGCCGCTGGGCAGATCTCAATCTAATCTATTGATTATAATGTATATATCAACCAACATGACACGTTTGTCACTATTTATGACATATTTATACCATAGCGCTTCATTTTTCGAAGGAGGGAACGGTAGTGGATTTTCAGCGCATCCGCCGTATTACCGCGATGCCAGTTACACTTTTCAAGCGTTTTGACAATGATGCTTTTCTCGCATGACGACATATAATCTTGAAGCCCATAGTCCACCGAGCCTTCGCCGGCAATCCGTTCAATCCCTTGATTCAGGCCATAAGCAACACTGTCCTTGAATTTGAAAAACTCGGTATCGGCCGATGCAAGGTAGCGATTGATAAAATTTTGGAGTTCTCGAATATTGCCCGGCCAGTCATATGCCATCATCGATCGGGTTAGTTCCTGGGGTAAGGCGGTAATATCTTTCTCGTTTCCGAATTTCTTTAAAAAATGAGCTGTCAACAAAGGGATGTCTTCTTTACGTTCTTTTAAAGGTGGCACATGGATGGAGATGACGTGGATCCTGAAAAAAAAATCCTCTCGAATCTCGCCGGTCTTCACCTGCTTTTGAAGATCCTTGTTGGTAGATGCGATAATCCGTATGCTCGGATTATGCACCTCTTTCCCGCCAATCGGAATAAAACCGTAATCCTCGATAGCCCGCAGGAGTTTGATCTGCATATTGGGATTGATTTCCCCAACCTCATCCAGCAACAGGGTGCCGCCATCGGCCTGATCCAAAAACCCGGTTTTATCGACGAAGGCGCCGCTAAATGCCCCTTTTTTGTAACCGAAAAATTCACTTTCGATCAAGTTATCAGGAATGGCACCGCAATTAACCGGAACGAACCGTCTATCCTTTCGATGGCTCAGATCATGGATCGCCCGGGCTACCATCTCTTTCCCGGCCCCGGAGTCACCGTAAACAATGACATTGGCGTCTGATTCTGCTGCACCTAAAACCTGATTGAACACCTTGCGGATGGCGTTACTACGGCCGATCATCCCACAGAAACTGTCTGCATCCCTCACCGCCTCCTTCAAAAAAATATTGGCTTGCTCCAATTTTTTTTCAGCTTCCACAGTCTGGGTAATATCGCTGATGAAACCTTCCAACTCGATAGCCTCACCATTTTCAGCGTAAACACCCACACCATGCTCGAAAACCCATTTTTCCTTACCGTTTTTGCTGAGGATGGGATAGGTGTACTTGAAAGGTCTCCGGGCCTTTAAGGCCTGCTGGGCTTGGTGATATACAATTCCCTTATAATCTTCGTGCACCAGGTCATTATATGACACCACCTTGTCATTAATCAGCTCATCGGGTTCATAACCCGTGAGCTCAAAACAGCCCCTGCTTACGAAAACCATGGTCCAGTTGCGATTGTTCATGCACCGATAGGCCATTCCCGGCAAATTGTTCAGCAAACGCTTGAAACTCTGATTTGAAAAGGGCATGGCCACCGCCTCTTTATTTAACATTGCCGCCGATCCAAAATGCCAGTGGCAATCCTTTTGTTGTGTAATCACTGATACTGCGTCACTATCGTCATTCCCTCGGAAGAGGGGCACGAAGTGAAGCTTTAGCGCTATCCAGTAAGGCTATCGGCTTTTAGCTAAATGCTATTACTGGATCCCCGATTTCTCGGGGATGACATCCGCAGGCAATACGCACCGTGTTACATATAATTCAAAACTCGGCAACACTTGAGCCCTCGAATCTACGACGCCTTGAACCTTAATGTCATATGCTATAGCAAGAGGAACATACTATTGACAACAGGTATTAGAGGGGTTTTTGGCTTAGGAATTAGCTTGTTGGCGGTTTTTTATCCACTGCAGATAATCAGACTGCCGGGCCAGGCGCAGACCGGCCGTCTTCAGTACGGGAGCAATGCCCGTCATGGTCCGGTTGGCATTTTCGATATCCAGTTCATGGTGGGCGACCCCGGCAAGACCGTATTCCGGGGGTACCAAAGAGGTAATCACGTTGGCGCCGGCATCCAACCTCATTTTCAGACCAGCCAAGCCATCTACATCCAGAGAAGCCGGGATTAGGCGATCCGGAAAACTGAGACGCAGGACCGCGATAATCAGGCACTCTTGCAAAGAATCGGTCTCGGCTAAATTTGCCATGGGCGTTCCGGGCTGCGGTATAAATTTCATAACCCGAATCTGATCCGCATCGAGGGCGCGCATTGCTTCGATGGAGTCGGCGATATCGTCATCGGTTTCGCCCACCCCGCATAGAACGCCTTCTTCAATCAGCAAACCCAGCTTTTTCGCCAAACTCTTTACCGCCAGACGCTTTTTATAATTCTGCCCCGAACGCAGCTTTGAAAACAATTGGGGATTATGGGTTTCCTGGTAGCAGGCATACCAAGTGGCCCCGGCTTCAACCAATCCCTTGAGTAAAGCATCTGAAATAACACCCGGTGAAACCATTACCGGCAAACCCGTCTGTGTACGGATATCTTTGATGAGTTGAATCAACTTCTCCGGGACACCATTGTGCAGTTCGTGTAGCAGGGGATCTTCGCCCATGGTTACATCGATCAAGTGGACCCCTTCTTCTGACAAAACCTGGGCAATTTTTAGTACGTCGGCTTCTTTTTTGCGATAGCGCTGCGAAAGCTCATTGGTTTGGCGGAAATAACAAAACCGGCAATTATTGCGGCAAAACGTGCTGGTATAGGCAAATCCGTAGGCGAAAATCTTATCTCCGAAATGTTTCCGGCGTACTTGCCGAGCTGTCTCAAACAGCAAATGAATATCAGTTTCCTGCTCCATACCCAACAGCGATAGCAGTTCGTCGCGTTCCAGGCGTCGACCATGCTGAATTTCGAATAATATTTCCTTGAGATTGCTTGGATCTAAACTCATTTTTCCGGTATTCCCCCAGACCCGGCTACCTAACATGGACACTGTTGAAAACTCAATAGGGTTTTATCCAAATCGGGATCGGAATCGCCATCGGTATCGGGATTGAGAAGGTATTAGGCCATGAAAAATTAGACGTTTATCGCCGTTCAGGCAACTATGTCAAACGGGTTTATAAAAGCAGAAAACCGGGAGCGCAAAGGTGAATTGGACTGCATTGCTGATAGGCTCAGGCGATTGGGCGGCAGGAGTTATAGCCTAAAGAAAGGTTTTAGGGAATACGGATAGACTCAATTCGATCCCGATCCCGAATAACGATTTGGATCAGATATAGCCCTAGCTGTATTTCCCTTGACCCGAAATTTTGAGCCCTTTCCTCCAGCGAAATTGGAGAAAAATCTGATTTTTCAATCTTTTTTACTGGATGAAAACCCGGATATTAAATTTCCGCCCAAGCTGTTCCGGTAGGATTCCTTTTGATGCCTAAAACGGTGTTTTTCATGGAAGTAGCTGCCCAGTACTCGGCTGACACCGCTGTTACCATATTGCCTGACCTGGTCCACCTGCTCCAAATCCAGCATGGCAATCATATTTTCCGGTAGTTGATCGGCCCTTTGTACGATGTTGCCTTCCGGATCGATTATGACACTCTGACCCTTGCCACCCGGTCCTAAACCATTGACGCTGACAAGATAACACTGGTTTATGGCGGCAGCCGCCTGGCATAATATCAATTCCTGTCGACGGTCCTGGGTGCCGGTCAGCGTCGGGACCAAAATAACTTCTGCACCCTTCCACACCAGATCTCGAACAACCTCCGGAAACCAGAGATCATAACAGATACACAACCCCACTGTTCCGATACCCGCAATTTGAAAAGTAACCGTCTGCTTGCCCGAATTGGTTTTTTCATGCGGACGCCAGGGATACATTTTGCGATAGGTTGCAATGAGATTGCCCTTGGGGTCAAATACAGGGGCCGTGTTAAAAATAGACCTGCCGGACTTCTCATAGATCGACCCCGGAACGAGATAGACACCATTTTTTTTGGCTAAATCGGAACAATAGGAAGTTATCGGCCCGGGAATGGGCTGAGCCGTATCCGACATCCGGGACATCCCCGGGATTATGAGTTCCGGTGCACAGACCAATTTGACCCAGGGACTATAAAATTTGATAGTTCTAATGTGTGCTGCCAGCGTTTCAAGATTGGTTTGAACGTCTCCGTAGTTTGTCTCCATTTGGCAGGCACCAATGCCCAATAGTCGACTCATATTTCATTCCTTTCATTCCAAATATCCTCGTGGTGATGGCAGCGCACCCAATTCCCGGATTTAAGTTTGGCAACCATTGGTACTTGTTGACTGCAGATTTGGCTCGCATACCGGCATCTAGGATGAAATCGACAGCCCTGGGGCGGTTCCAACAGGCTCGGAACCTCGCCCTCCAATATGGTCATCCCGTCTCGCTGGGCCGGATCGGCGATGGGAACGGCATCGCGCAAGGCCCTGGTGTATGGGTGACGGGGTGCTGAGAAAAGTTTGTCGGCATCCTGAAGCTCCATAATCCGGCCGGCATACATTACCGCCACACGATGACAGATATGCTCCATAATACTCAGGTCATGGCTGATAAACAAGTATGTCAAATTAAGCCGTTTCTGCAAATCAGCCATAAGGGCGATGATCTGAGCCTGAACCGACACGTCCAGGGCGCTTGTGGCCTCATCGAAAACCAAAAATTCGGGCTGCGTAGCCAGGGCTCTGGCAATACATATCCGTTGCTGCTGGCCACCACTGAATTCATGCGGATACCGAAATAGGTGTTCCGGACGTAAATCTACCATATTCATGAGTTCCGCGGCTCTTTGGGCATGCTGCTTTTTACTGATTTCCGGGCAAATTGCAAGTGCTTCACTTATAATTTGCTTAACTTTCATCTTCGGATTCAGGGATGCGCGCGGATCCTGAAAAACCATCTGCATTTTCTGCCGATACGAATGGAATTGGCGGTCAACCATGCGTTGAATCTCATTTCCATTGTAGTGAATTTTACCCGAAGCCAAGGGTACCAGCTTTAAAATCGCACGTCCCAGTGTGCTCTTGCCGCAACCGGATTCTCCCACCAGTCCAAGACATTCACCTTTATAGATATCCAATGATACATCATCCACCGCTTTGATCCATGTGGCAGCTTTACCCATCAACTTCTTTTTTTGAGGAAAGTAGACTTTTATCTTATTTAGATCGATCAAAGCATCCGACATCGTCATAAGGGCAAATCCTTTGCATTGAATAGATGACAAGCCACGGCATAGTCTTCAAGATTTCCCTTATAAGCCGGTTTCCGGGTTTGACAGATGGCCAGACGATGGTCGCACCGGGGATGAAACCGACAGCCTTGAGGTGGATTGGCAAGATCGGGAATCCTTCCGGAGATCCCCTGAAGAGTTTCCTTCTCACCCAGTTTGGGAACAGCTTTTAGCAGCCCCCGTGTATAGGGATGCAAGGGATTTTCAAACAGATTCCTGGTTGTGCCTATCTCAACAATCCGTCCGGAATACATGACTGCTACCCGATCGCAAATCTGCGCAGCAATTCCCAAATCATGCGTTATAAAGAGAATGGCCGTGCCTTTTTTCCGCGACATCTCTTTCAATAGCTTGAGAATGTAAGCCTGCACGGTTACATCCAACGCCGATGTGGCTTCGTCTGCTATCAAGATTTCAGGTGTGCTCATAAGGGCCAGTGCTATTTTATAACGCTGAGCCATGCCGCCGCTAATCTCATGAGCATAGGAGTTAAGCAGGCGATCAGTCTCGGTTAATCCTACTTCGATCAGCTTTTCCTTAGCAATCTGCCGAACGGCGGCTTTCGCTTTGATGCTTTGCTGCCGGCATATCCGTTTGATATCGTCCTGAAGATACATACGGACCAATCTGAAGATCTGTTCTCCCAGAGTGAATACCGGGTTGATACTCGATTGGGGGTTCTGAAATATCATCGCAATGGACCGGCCCCTCACTTGCGCTAGTTCACGATTGGAAAGCCTGATCAAATCTTTGTCGTCAAAGGATACCCGGCCGGTGCGAAACTTCGATAATCGAGGGATCAGGTCCAACAGAGACTTGGCGGTTACACTCTTGCCGCAACCGGTCTCTCCTACCAATGCCAAAACTTCACCGGGATATAGGGAAAAATCAATTCCCTCAAGAATTCTCATTACCCCACGGGAATCCTCGAAACTGACGCATAGGTCCTCCACGATCAGAAGAGGTTTTTGCTGTGCCCTGTTTACCATTTTTACTCACTATAAAATCGTGCAGCGATTTTATTTGGGGTCCAGGAGCTCTTTAACGCTGTCTCCGAAAATATTGAAAGCCGTCACCAGCAGGAACATGGCAAAACCGGGAACAATGGCAATCCACCATTCCCCCAATAGGTTTTGGGCTCCGCTCCAGACCATCAGACCCCAGTCGGCATTGGGGGGCTGGGTGCCCAGACCCAAAAAACTGAGGACACCGATGGCGATAATAGCCGGCCCCACATCCAGCAGCATCATGACGATCACCGGTGCGAGAACGTTGGGCAGTAAATGCCGAAAAATAATATAAACTCGACCGTATCCCAGCATCTGTGCGGCTTCAATGTAAAGCATGCTTTTAAGTGACAACACCTCGCCCTGTACCAGGCGCGTATACCAAGGCCACCAGGGTATGATCAATGCGATCAGGGCCGTCATGGATCCGGCGCCCACCACAATGGATACGGCCATGGCGACCAGTGCTGAAGGAAATGACAGCACCAGCTCAACCGTTCGCATGATCATCGCGCCGGAAACGCCCTCCCGATAACCGGCCCAGAGCCCCAAGGGCACCCCAATCAGGGCGGCTATGAACACGATAAAAAAACCGCCGAATACAGAAACCCGGGCACCGAAGATCACCCGGCTCAGAAGATCCCGGCCATATATGTCTGTGCCCAATAAATGCTTTTTGGAAAACGGCTGTAAGCGTTCTTCGAGATTGATGGCGCCTCTCCCCTGGTCCGGATAAGGGGCCACCCAGGGCGCAAAAATAGCCGACAGTACGATGACTGCCAGCACAAACGCTGAAAAAACCGCTAATTTCCTCCTGAAGAACAAGCGCAATTTGTAGGCCCGGGCCTTGCGGTGATCTTTGATGGCCTCTTGGGCCAATTGATTAAAATCAATAATCTTCGCGTGCATAACAGCTCGTCACTTGATGCGTGGATCCACCAGTCTGCGCAAGATATCGGTGGCTGTATTGGCCAGCACATAAATTGTGCCGATGGTAAAGGTCACCCCCATCAGAGCCGGAAAATCGAGACTGGTAATCGCGATCAAGGCATAATAACCGATACCCGGCCAGTTAAAAATCATCTCCACAAAAAAGGTGTTTAACATTAGCAGGGCCACCATGAGCCCGATTACCGTCAGAATGGGGGAAAGCGCATTGCGCAGACCATATCTGAAATAGAGAACAAACTCGCCGATGCCGGATGCCCTTGCCGCCAGGATATAATCCTGGTTCATGACTTCTAAAAGCGATGATCGCGTCAGGCGGGCAATAAACCCCAAAGGCCCCATGGTAAGCGCCGCCACAGGGAGAACCATGTGCCAGAGCACATTAAAAAAGGCGGTATAATTCCTGGTGATCAGGCTGTCCATAAAACTGAAGCCCGTAATCAGTTCGATGGGATGGGTAAACTCCAGCATACTGTCCAACCGGCCCTGCAACGGAAACCAGCCCATTTGATCGAAAAAAATCAACTGCAGCAGGAGTGCCAGGAAAAAGATGGGGATGCTCACGGCTGCGGCTGTAAACCATTTAATCAATTCATCCAGCCAGGTGTTCTGCCTGATTGCCGCAAGACCGCCAATGGGTATGCCCAATAGGACAGCAAAAAACAGGGCTAACATTACCAGTTCCAAAGACATGGGGATTTTTTGGGATAAATCTTTTAAAACCGGGCGATGTGTCCGCAGGGACAATCCCAGATCTCCCTTTAACAGCCGCCCCATATAGCGCCGGTACTGTTCATAAAGCGGCTTGTCCAATCCCAGTTCAATCCTTGCGTTTTCAATCTGCTCGGGTTTGGCATTTCCACCCACATACAGAGCGGCAACATCCCCCGGAATTGCCCGGGTAAAGAAAAAAACCAGGACACTCAGGACCAACAACAGGCCCACAAGTCCGGCCAAACGCTTAAGAATGAATAGGAGTAAAGTCACGTTATTGAGTTACCAGGTTTCAACATTGAGGCAGCAAAATAAAGGTTCAGTGTATAGCGATATAAGCTTTAAGCCATCAGCTGCTTTCGGCTGAGTGCTGACAGCTTATGGCTGATCACGCTAAAATTTGGATCACCTAAGAATATATATATAAAATCTCACTGAATCCATATGACGATGGTCCCGCTATTGAAGCCGGGACCATTTCCCCAACTACTCAATGTACATATCATAAAAGAAAGGTGTATTGGGATAGGCCGGGTTAACAACCATTCCCTGCAGTTTTCGATTCATGGGCCAGGTTGCCATGATGTCCACCAGCCAGGCCACGGGCGCGTCTTTTTGTACCAGATTTTGAGCCTCGACATACAGATCCAGTGCCTTGGCAGGATCGCTGCCGGTAATTTCATATGCCTGTCGAATCAACTTATCATAGGATGGGTTGACATAGTAGGCCAGATTCCAGACCGGTTTATCTTTTTCATTGTGTAACAAAGAATACAGGGTTTCATACGGATCACTATAGGTGGGCCACCACATAAGTAGAAATATATCCTGGGCCTCCTGCGGATCCCCCTTGGCTTGAGCCCATTGGGATGTCCAGACAATACCTTTGACCTCCACATCGATACCCAGTTTTTTAAATTCACTTTGAATCAACGGTGCAAAACGCCCTTCCGATACATTCTCGGCTGCGTAGGTGAGAGTCAGTTTGAAACCACCGTCGGGATAACCGGCCTTCGCCAACAACCGTTTGGCTTTTTCGAGATCGTGGTCATACTGGATAACCTTTTGGGAAAAGCCAAACTGCCCTCTGGGCACCGGACCGCGGGCCTGGGTTGCCTTGCCGTCAAAACCGATCTTAACGATGTCATCATAGGGTATTGCGTGGGCCAATGCCTTTCTGACCAACTGCCGATTCAGGGGAGCGCGGGTGGTGTTGAAAAACGCCATATAATTCACGTAACTGGGACCATCGATGACTTTTGTATTGGCAGCCGTTCTGACTTTGGCATAACTGTCGATGGGCAGCCTGCCGGCCAGCATCGCTTCATTGGACTGCAGCATTTTCAGCTGCACCAGGCCATCCTTGGTATATTTAACCAAGACATTTTCCACGTGCTTGCCGTCCCAACCGCCCCAGTAATCATCGAATTTGGCTAGAATCCAACTCTCACCACTCTTGTAATTTTTCAAGGTATAGGGGCCGGTTCCGGCATCATTACCTTGGTCAAACCAGGCCTGATCTTTATCGCCGACGGATGGACTTATGATGTAGGAGGCATAGGCGGAAGCTGCAATGGCCGGTAATGGTGCCGGATCACTCAAGATGAATTTAACCGTGTAATCGTCGACTATTTTTATTTCTTTAAGCTCTCCCCAGATAAAAGCGGCACCTTTACCTATCTTTTTGGTGCGCTCAATTGAATATTTTACCGCTTCAGCCGTAAAGGGAGTCCCATCATGAAATTTTACGCCCTTTCTCAAGTTAAAGGTATAGGTCAGGCCGTCTTCTGAGGCAGTGAATCCGGTTGCCAGGACATAACTAAACAATTCCTTGCTTCCAGGGGGATTTACCCGAATTAAGGTTTCATACATATTGGCCATATACTGCAATTCGGTCGAGTAAGAGACACTGGGATCCAGCGTGGTGACGTTGTAGGGCGAAGAATAAACCATATTCTTCTCCATGGCTGAGGCCGTTCCGGCCCAAAGCATCAAGACCAGGATTAAAACCAAGTATTTCATCATTTGTTTCATTGTTCCTTCCTCCTTTCTTGGGTTAGGCAATCAAAACGATTAAAGTCCGTTGATCTTAATTTTGTGTTCACAGGCGTAACATCAGAAACGGTCTCGATGAGCTGCCCATGTTGACCGAATATCGAGGAAAGCTTACCTTGCCATGTTTTATAGGCAACAATGAGCCGCCCATATTGTTGGGCTACCAGTTTTTGGAGCAGTGCACGTCGCGCATAAAGTCTGCTGCTTCGCGGCAACGACCGGTTTCAATCAATTCGATCATGGTCAGATGTTCGGTGTAGAGCAATTGGGGTACTTTATCCAGCCAGTCAACTTTAGCGCCGAACTCGAATAGTCGCTGCCGTAAAATGCTCACCTGATTCAGCAAAGGTTTATTTTTCGAAAGATCCAGATAAACATTGTGAAAATCACGGTTGAGTTCAAAATACCTATTGAATTTCCGTTTTTGAATAACCTTGAGCATCTGTTCGTTGATCTTCTTCATTTTGGTTACTTCCCTGGAACCGATCTTGTCACTAACCGAGAGTAATGCTCGGGAGTCGAGGGCTCCCAGCATTTCATAAATATTCACCAGATCGTCATCGGTCAGGGTGTTGATGCGTATGCCCCGCTGGGGCAAAAAGGTCACGAATCCCTCGGTTTGCAGTTGCAGCAATGCGTCACGCAGGGGGGTTCGGCTCATGCCCAGTTCCTTTACAACCTGGTTGATGCTGATGAACATCCCGGGTTTTATCTTTCCGTTGCGCAGCGCCTCACGCAAATATTCGTAGACCTGGGTTCGCAATAACTGATGGTGATTCAGTTTAGATGTGGCCATGGCGGGTTCAGCGTCCTTTCAAAGAATAGATACTGCGTTTAAATAAAAAGATAACCGGAGATTTGAAGAAGATGCCAACTGATATACTAGTGTTCTAATATATCTGTCAACAAAAAATGACACTCCAATCACGGGCTGTTCAGTCACGTTTCTTTTCCATAAAAGCCGGGACAACACCTTGGCTATCACCTAGTTGACAAGTCAGTTCATCACAAAATTTGTCAAATTCAATATACTTTTTCTTTTCATGACTTAGAAGTGGTTTCAAAACCCCGCCCAAAACTATAATCCCGCATGGCGGAATTGTGATTCTCCTCAAAATCTTCATATACTCCCATGTGCGCTGGCGTTTTTCGTAAGCACAAACGCGTCAGGCTGCATTTTGACATGGCGGAAAACGTTCCCTAATGACACTGGTTCTATATTTCAAATCATAACCCTAACTAATGGTAGAATAGTTATATGGAACTAAACCTTGTTTTTTTATAAACCCTTTGACAGCACCGTGACCTTGATCTATATTACAGTTCTAAGTGTAAACTGTTTATATTTGCAAAGGCAAACTAAAATGGCGTATGTAAAAAGAGATATCGCCGGAATAATTGGCGAACCAACCAGAAAGATTACCTTTTGGACAGACAGCAAACTGGTAATACCGGATATTCAATCAGAGGGCGGCCGGGGCGTATCGAAAAAGTACTCTGAGCATAATCTGATCGAGTTCGCCATGATCAAGGTCATGCGCGATCATTTTCAAATCAGTTTGCATACCATCCAGATGATCCTGACCGGATTGCGGACGGCCCAAACCAGCAATCGTTCCTTTGCTGATTTCTATGAAAATCCGGAATGGGGCCGGGAGCGTGAACTGCTTTTCATATTGCAGGGTCAGTTCGGTCCCAAAGGCTTTTACCCCATCGAAAAAGACGAACACGGCTCCTATATCGCTCCGCCGATTACCTTTGACAATGCCATTAAAAACGCCACCCTGTTTACGACGATCATGCTGGGAAAAATGAAGAGCATGGCCCTTAAAATAATTTTATGATGATGCGAAGATATACAGTAGGCAGTGTAAACTGATTACTTTGGCTGAATGCGGTTTATATAACACCCGCCGCCACCCGGTTCATTCTCGTCTGAATCCAACGGCTCAAACGAGAGAACATTACCCGATGCCCCCTCATCGTTGTCGGCTTGACGCTTGTCAACTATATTATCATAAAGAGTATTTTCTCCCATACTGGAGATAGACACCTGATTATTTCTGGATTGACGACCCTGGCCGCCTATCAGCCAAATCCCGATACTGTTCCCTCCAAGCAGATTATGGCTCATTGTTATTCCCTGTATAAGATTTCCTTCCGTTATGCCATTCATGCTAAGACCACCAATTATTTTTAGGCCAACAGCGCTACTTTGATTAGTTGAAAGCAAATTTTCTGTAATGTTCAGGCCATCCAATACGTTATTCGATGCACCGTAATCAGCAGAAAAGCCGCCG
>CAYVMI010000030.1:22855-72303 GCA_964452555.1 uncultured Desulfobacterales bacterium | reverse complement strand
GAGCGATTTCAGCTGCCATGGCAGCTGTGGATCTGGTCAAAGGAAAACAGATCGAGGAAGCACGCAGGCTGGAAGACGGGGACGTTTTTCGAGTCCTGCAGGAGATACCGGTAAAAAAGCATCACTGCATTCAGTTGGCCGTCAAGGCGTTGCATAAGACGATTGACGAATACCAACAAAAAAAATAGAAACGGTTTCGTAAAAATCCCAACTTCAGCGTTGTGCATCACGCACTTGAATTTGAACTTTTTACAAAACCGTTTATACTAACTATTCCTCAATACATCCATTAATCACATCCAAATCATCCAATGGCTAGATTTAGTAAATGTACATGTGGTTGCCATTTTCATTGATCCATCTTATTCATCGATAAGATTTTATTTTGCTTTGCGGTAGTGAATGACCGAGTCGATGGAATAAACGACCAATGCGGCCCAGATTAGCAAAAAGCAGATCAATTGTTCCGAGCGAAACGGTTCCTTAAAGAGGAAAACGGCCATCAGAAACATGCCGCTGGGACCGATGTATTGGAGAAATCCCAACGTGGTCAGTTGCACCCGGCGAGCACTCATGGCAAATAAGACCAGCGGGGTAGCGGTTATAAAGGCACTCCCGATCAGAAGCAGGTCGATGCCCACCCGAAGGTTTAAAAAGGCGCCGGAACCTTGCATGTCCGCATATACCAGATAAGCCAAAGCCGGTAGCGTTAGCAAAAGTGTTTCCATTGCCAGGCCCGCCAATGAGCCTACCTGGATCACCTTTCGAATCAACCCGTAAAAGCCGAAGGTAAAAGCCAAAAGTAATGAGATCCAAGGGAATTGACCATAGATAACGGTAAGATAAAGTACGCCGCTGCCTGCCAGGACTACAGCCACACATTGATAGGCTCGTAGTCGTTCTTTTAGGAACAACGTCCCCAAAAGCACGTTCACAAGCGGATTGATGTAGTATCCCAGGCTGGCCTGCAGGAGATAACCTGAGTTGATGGCCCAGATATACGTGAGCCAATTACACCCGACCAGCAATGACGTTAATACCAACAGAGCCATGGCGCGCGGATTGGCCAAGGTTGAGAAGAATTCGGTTTTGCGTTGGCCTAAAACAACAATGGGAATGACAAAAACAAATGACCAGGCAACCCTGTGGGCGGCGATTTGAAGTGCCGGCACAGTCATCAGTATTTTCCAGTAAAGCGGACTGATTCCCCAGATGAGGAAGGCTGAGGCACCGCAAATAACACCGGAAATAGAATTACGAGTGGGTTGGTTTGGAGTTGGTGAGGACATGAAGGGACTTCTATCCTGGAGATGCCATAGATCCCGATGAAATGGGTGGATGGTTATCTCAGGCGTTTGACCTTTCTGCTGATGACGGTAACGGATTTTTCAAGTGCGGCTACTTGTTTTTCGATTGTACCCAGGGTGTAGTCTGATCCGCTGACAACACCTTCAACACTTTCTACCGTCGAAGCGATCGTTTGAATGCGGTCCACCAGGTTTCTAACTTTTGTATCTATTTGAAACACAAAAACGGTGATCCCGATCATCCAGAGTGCCACCACGTATTTCTTCCATTCATAACGTACGTTGCTTCTCACTGATTCCATTGTTCACCCCAGATTTAAAGTCGTTTACAATCCGTCTATCTTTGACAAACTTTGTTACCAGAATTAGCTATTCCAATATCCCTAATAGCCATCAATAACAAGCATAATTTGTTATCCAAATTGAATGAATGTTGAACTGCAATAAGTAAGAAATGAAATCTTGTTTCGGAACGTTCAATTTTGTTTCTAATAGATTGAAATTTATCTCATTTTCTGATATATAGGCCAAAATGCGCATTATCCTCAACGTTTTGGAGCTAGAGACCATGCCGACGAATGAACACAATAACAATGAGTCAGGGATCGATAGGCGCGGAGCAGAAAGGGCCCCGGAGAAAAAATTTTATAGTGTCCAATTTGCGGTAAAGGATCTAGGCTACTTTTACCAGTTCAAAATTCGCGACGTATCCACACTGGGGCTCTGTATTCTCGTGGACGAGAACTCCAAGGTGTTAAAGCATCTACAGGTTGGCGATGTCCTGGAAATGAAGTATTATCTGTCCGAATCCATGGGTACAACCGAAACATTTAAAACCGAAATTCGTCACATCACCAAGGATGCTGACAAGCGCTTCAAGGGCCACTATCAGATTGGCTTGGAACTGCTTGATGAATAGGCATCCTCATCCGATTTATCCGAAGTCACCTCATCTTTGAATAGGAGCACGGCATGCCGACACCCGCTTCCCAGCAGGCCTTGGATGGACTGCGAGATTTAAGCCAAATCGAGTGGTATGTAATTCCACTGCTGGCTATCGTTTTCTATATTTACACCACCGAGATCAAAAAAGCGCGCCAAAGCGGGAACTGGGATGCGGTTTACGCCGGTTTAACCGTTTTCGGTATGGACTTTATCAATGAGACCTGGAACGGATGGGTATTTCATCTCACCCAGCGCTCGGCACTGTGGACCACGCCGGGAGACACGGCCCTGCGAACGATGATGGGCTGGAATATTGAAATCATGTTTATGTTTGCCATATCCGGGATCATATACTACAATACCTTGTCTGAGAACAAAGCTGATCGGATCCTGGGCATACCGAATCGATGGTTCTGGGCCATCGGTTATTCAATTTTTTGCGTGTTCGTGGAATGTCTATTAAATGCCGGCGGGCATCTGGTCTGGGAATATCCCTGGTGGTATCGCTCCTTCAAAGGCGTCTGGTTCATTTTCTTTTTTGGGTATTTTCATTTTTATGTGGCGGCTTTGTTGGTTGTCGGCATGCAAACCCACCGCGCCAAAATCATCACCATCAGCAGCTTGTATGCTATTGCCATTGTCGCCAATGGTGTGGCCATGGGGATCCTCGGTTGGCGATATTAGGAGCTGTTTCTAAATTATCCTTTAGTTAATCCGCCTCTGCGGATAAATCTCAGGTGTTGGTTCTTGTTTCAAATCCTCGATAATACTTGAAGTGGAGTTACACCACTTCTAATGTATGTCTGTGGTTTGATACAAGAATCCGCCTTGACCTTGAGCCAAAATCTTAATTTAGAAACAGCTCCTAGTTCAATGGCTTGGGATGTCAGTGGTCAGTTTTTGGACGACTAGGGTAATCAGTTCACAGACTAAAGTTTATGCTTTATTGTTTTTTGTTTCTAATCAAGATCTTAACAGCACCGGGATAATCTGTACCAACCAGCTCCCCTGTTTTCGGATCCATGCGAACCTGGGCGACGCCGTTCGGAATCCCAAAGTAGCGATGCGGTTGGCCCTTTAGAATAGAAGCCATAAACGCTTTCCAAATGGGCAGGGCTGCCCGGGCGCCGGTTTCACCATCACCCAATGTTTCTGATTCATCCTGTCCCACCCATACCCCGACAATGATGTCAGCGGAAAAGCCGATAAAAAGGGCGTCTTTATACGCATCGGTGGTACCGGTTTTTCCGGCAAGCGGATGTTGTATGCTTTTGGCCATGCGGCCGGTGCCTTCCTGAATTACCGCGGCCAGCATGTCCGCCATAATGGCTGATCCATCAAGCGACATGGCCACCCGCCTTTCCGGTTTGGCTTTCCACCTAATGCGGTTTCTGGAATCGGTAACTTCCATAACACCAAAGGGTTTTACGGCGCTGCCGCCGTTGGGGAAAACAGCATAGGCACTGCTTAGCTCGAGCAGACTGACCTCGGATGTACCCATTACCAGAGATAGATCCGGCGACAGCGGTGATGAAATTCCGAGTTTTTGGGCAAATTGAATTACGGCGGAGGGTCCCAGCATCTGAATCAGCCGGACCGCGGGTATGTTTTTAGATTTGGCCAGGGCCCGGCGAAACGTTATTTCACCAGAGTAGGTACGCGAAAAATTTTGAGGCTGCCATGGCTCTCCGGAGGGCCCGTTTTTAAAAACAATCGGGGCGTCGAGGATTTTGTCGTTTTGTGAAAATCCGCTCTCGATGGCCAGAGCATATACGATGGGTTTGAATGCAGATCCAGGCTGACGCCTGGCCATGGTTACCCGATTGTAAACAGATTGCGTATGATCTTTGCCGCCAACCATGGCAAGAATAGCGCCGGAATGAGCCTGAATGGCAACCAGTGCGGCTTGAAGCCGGTGCACCGGAACGCCGCGTTGTTGCATGCGCGTTTCCAGAAGATGCAATCCTTTGGCCACTGCAGCTTCGGCCTTGGTCTGCATTTCATGGGATAGGGTGGCATAAACAGACAAGCCGCCTTTATAGAGCTGAGCTGGGCCTAAAACACTTTCAAGATCTGTTTTAATATATTCGATGAAATAAGGGGCTTTGGCGGACCGACCACCGCCTGAGACAGTTGTCACTGGTGTTTGCGAGGCGCGCTCATATTCTTTGGGCGAAATAATACCGGTGTCGCGCATCTGTTTTAGAACTATATTCCTGCGGCGTTTTGCCAGATCGCGGTTAACCAGGGGGCTAAAACGTGAAGGCGCCTTGGGGAGAGCCGCAACCAAAGCACATTCAACAAGGTTTAGATCTTTAACTGGTTTGCCAAAATAAATTTCAGCGGCGGACTCGACGCCGTAAGCGCCGCTGCCCAGATAGATTTGGTTAAGATATAGAGCCAGGATTTCGTCTTTGGTGTAGCGCCGCTCGATCTGGAAAGCCAAAATGGCTTCCTTGAGTTTGCGATTGATCGTTTTGCTGGGGGTTAAAAATAGGGTCTTGGCCAATTGTTGCGTGATGGTGCTGGCACCTTCTACAAAATCGCGTGCCTGAATGTCTCTGACAATCGCCCGCAAAATACCTTTTAAGTCAATTCCGCTATGGCGATAAAAACTCCGGTCTTCGGTTGCTATGAGCCCGGCTTTCAGGAAATGGGGGATATCAGACAGCGGAACCGGGTTTCTTTTTTCACGATATAATTCCGAGAGGACCACGTCATCCACGGAATAGATGCGGGATACCGCCGCGGGCACAAAGGACTTCAACTGGCGTATTTGCGGCAAATCTCGGGTTAACCCAAAAAAAGCGCCTGCCAGAACACCACAGCTGATACCGAAAACCAGCAGAGTCAAAATAATGAATAGTCGACCCGATTTCATGACATAATTCCAGTCAGATTGATGGTTGGCTTGACTTAATGCTTCGGTATCGTTAAATTCCGATCTGCCAACTGAAACTGCAAACTATGAGGTAAAGGATTATGACGCATGATCACCATCACCACCATCATGATGTGAAGAGTGACTTAACATTTGAGGATAAATTGATCAAGCTGCTGGAACACTGGCTCAAACATAACGCAGACCATGCCGGTACCTACCGGGATTGGGCCGAACGGGCCCGCACCAACAACCTGTCACAGGTGGGCGACCTGCTGGATCAGGTCAGCGATATGAGTGTTGACCTGAATGATAAGTTCAGGGAGGCGCTGGAGTTGATTAAGAAAAGTTAATAGACCGCTTTACCTCGAACATCGAACATCGAACATTCAACATCCAACGTCGAATTCAGTAGACAGAAGGCAGCTATTCAGCAGCCTGAACCCTGTAACTAGCGTGGAGGTCCTTTGGCATCTTCCTGTCATTCCCTCGGAAGAGGGAATCCAGTAAAAGCTATTAGCTCGAGGCTTCTACTGGATCCCCTTTTTCAAGGGGATGACAAACAGCTTTGAGACCTCGGGTGTAACCTGGATTCCTGACTTAGCAGGGGAGAACAAACGAAATATGTATGCTGGTATGCTTTGAAGTTTTAACAGGTAACCCGAATCACACCACTCACAATCCGATTCTGTCTCCTGAAATACGCATCTATGGTTTCAACCCATCCAATGGATTTCTTCCATCGATTCCCCGGGGCTGGGGCATGTCCAGCACGTATGCCACCATCGGAATCAGATCCAAGGTGGATGCGCTTTTCTCAATAACATGGCGACCCGGGATGACACGTTTCAGGCCCGGGCCGGCAATCCAAAAACTTAAAAGGGTATCCTCGGGGTAATAACTTCCATGATGGCCGTATTTATGCTTATCAACTTCGAAATAAACACCCTTTTTATTGACTAGTTTGATGTCCGGGGCGGTTTCCCGACTGTATTGGCGGTTCAGCCCGTTGACAACGAAGTCCTGAAGCTCGAAATGGTCAAAGACATCTGCCAATGGGACCAGTGATGCTAAAAAATCGTTATTAGATCTGGCGGAATTCAGATAGGTTTGACGGTCAAAACCCCACCAGGCGTCGGTTTCAGGAATACCGGCATCCCTTTCACCGGCATATTGGCGTATGGCCATGGCATTCACGCTCTCCTCCAGAATATCATTGGCAAGGATCAGGTCCACGGCCGGTTTGACATCCGCCAACAAACGCGCGGGCTGCAGCCAGTCATTGGTTTGTCGATTCTTGAGATAAACTTCCTTGGTGCAGGCACCCGGCATGACAACGGCGTCCGCCTCTTGATTGCTTGTGACGGCATCGGGTAATCGAAACTCCGGTTCCAAGCTGGTGGATATTAAGTCGTCAGATATATGCCGGGTGATCTTGATGGCCCCTTGCTGCGATACCAGGAAGAAGATCATCTGCTTATAAATGCCATTTTCTTTAAAAAACCGGATAAGTCGCCCGATTTGTGGGTCCAGTACGTCTTGGGCATAGCGGGTCTGAATCGTATCTATGGAAGCGTTTTGCCGGCTTAAAGCCGCGTCCGGAAAATGGGAATCGATATCCGTGCCCAAAAGCTGAATGACGGTCACATCCGGTATAATGCCCTTTTGTTTGAATAAACCGGCCAGAGACTTGTGGTATGCAAACAGATGCCCCGTCAGAACGGCACTGATAGTTTTATGATCCATATACCAAGGATCCGGAAACCAGCGGCCGTTTTTCCAAAGTCCGACCATAGATCCATTGCCCCAGAAGTACATACCCGATTTGATAGACCAATCCGCCCCTTTGTCGATCATCAACATGGCATTCAAGGATGTAAGCCCCGCCGATCGAACATAATCAAATATGGTCGGAATACTATTTCGAGTTAGGATGCGATTGATGCGTTGCTGCCCATAGGAAATCATGGTGCGAACCTTGAGGAGGCCGCGGTCAAACCAGATGGTGGAGACTACGCCGGTATCCTGGGGGTAGCGGCCGGTATACATGGTTGTGCAGGCGGGTACCGAAGCAGCTGAAATGGTGGTAAAAACTCTGGGGAGATGGATGTAGCCCTTTTGATCGCCGGCACCTTGGATGAGTTCTTTGAAGTTGGGCAAAGATTCCAGGTTATCCTCAATAATGTTCTGTTTAAGCCCGTGGAATTCCACGATCACAACTTTGGAATCATCTGTTTCAGCCGCCCAACTGATGCCCAAAGCGAACGCAATCAATACCATGGTATTAATTCCATGCCGCATTAATCGGATCATTTGCTTAATCAATAAGCAGCTAGGCCAGGAACCGGCACGCATATTGTCTCCTCATCGTCATTCGTTTGTGGGACGAGAACCATGGTTTAACAGACAAAGCAGTGATGTCAATACACGGATTCACATGGCGGCAAAAAGATAATGATAATTACAGTTGTTTTAGAAAGTTTAATTTTAGCGAATCCCACTGCGGGTCAATGAATCTGATATGAACAGCTTTTATTTTGACTTTGACTGGAATTCTTTGATAATATCCCAGCCGATATAACCCGTTGCATAAAACCTATGACACGTCACTTAAAGGAGGGTACTATGTCGAGGTCTAAAATCATAATCGGATTCATGTTGGGTCTCTTTTTGACGGCAGGACCGGCCATGGCTGTGGAATTGGGCGTTCGGGGATACTACTGGCTACCCGATTTGGAAGGGAACATCACTTACGATGGAGATGTGGCCGACGCAACAGATTTAGACTTGGTAGACGATCTGGGCATGGAACGGGAATCATACCCCATGATCGAAATTTTTGCAGGTCTGGGGGACCATCACCTCTCCTTTACCTATTATAAAGCGAGTTACAGCGGCAGCGAATCCCTGGATGAAACCATCGAGTTTGGTGATGAAACATACACTGCCGGCATAGATGTCGACAGTGAACTCGAGTATACGGTTATGGATTTTGCCTATCAATGGGATGCCATTAACCTTGAAAATATACTTGCCGGTGGTTCACTGGGCTTGGTGGGAAAGGTCAAATATTTTGATATTACTGCCAGCATCGAGGATGAAGACGGCACGATTGGTAAGGAAGAAGCGGACATCGGCGTACCAATCCCCATGGTTGGCGTGAACCTGCATGTGGGGATCCTGGCCAATATTCTCGAAGCGCGTGTGCAGGTGACCGGAATGGGTTACAGCGGCAACAGCGTTGTAGAATTTTTGGGGGATGTAAGCTATACGCCATTCCCCTTTATGGACATTCATGCCGGTTACCGCAGTTTTTCGGTGAGTGTGGATGTGGAGGATGTGGAGGCTGAATTGGTTACGGCAGGGCCGTATGTGGCTCTCACAATCGGCTTCTAAAAACGGTTTTATGCACCCCTCTTGAGTTCAATATCTGTGTTGGAATCAACTGTTCAATCCGCGGAATATTCCAATATGCCAGTGGTTGAACAGATGATTCCGCCTTGATCTTGAACTCAACTGACGCGCCTAAAACCGATTTATAAGTATTATTAATAGAAAAAAACAAAAGAATAGCGGGGCGAAGCCGCGCTCCAAGTGAAAATGGCCGTCCGATAAAATCGGACGGCCATTTTCACTTTTCGATTCCAATTCGTGCCTGCACCCCCTGCTCGTAGTAATGCTTGACAGCTTTCATTTCGGTTACAAGATCGGCCCGTTCAATCACCTCCGGGGAGGCGCCGCGGCCGGTGACGATCAACTCCACGTGATCTGGCTTTTGTTCAATAACTGCCAACAGATCGTCAACGGAGAATAGACCCAGGGATGCGGCCACATTGCCTTCTTCAAGAATCACCACGTCAAACTGACCTGAAATGAGCTGACGGCCAGCCTTTTCAAGGCCCACGCGAGCGGCATTAATTTCATCCTGACTGGGTCTGTTTTTGATGAATTTACCTTGACCGAATTGCTCGATTTCAATGTTCTGAGAAAACCGTTCCAGTGCTTTGATCTCACTGTATTTGCCCTGTTTGAGAAACTGGGCAATATAGACCTTAAGGCCGGCTCCGGCGGCACGCAGACTGAGTCCCAGGGCGGCTGTGGTTTTACCCTTGCCATCGCCGGTGTATACTTGCAGATATCCCTTCATGAATCTCCCTTTCGGATCATATCGTTGGGCGAGACGATTGTGTTAAGTTTGATGTAAGCTCTCGTGCCCGGATGGGCCACCTCAATTTCGGCTTGATCCAAGTTATAGATCTGCTGAATCGAATCCATTTGCAAAGGCTTGCGGGCGGATAAAATTTCGATTCGGTCTTGTTTGCAAATACGATTGCGTACGTCGATTTGAACCCGGCTATCACTATTTACGGCTAACACTTTTGCCAGAAAAGTTTGCCCGGTGACGGCAGAACCGTTCGTATTGGCTGTGACTTCCCCGGCATCTTCTAGATAGAAGCCGGAGCAATATCCGCGATGACTGATTTTGGATAGCTCCTTAAACCACGCCGGATCATAAATATAGGTTTCAGGACTTTTGGTATAGGCATCGACGGCTTCACGGTAGACTTTAAGCACGGTGGCCAGATAATGGATGCCTTTCATACGCCCCTCTATTTTAAGGGATGTGATGCCGGCTTTAATCAATGCCGGTATATGTTCAATCATGCACAGATCTTTTGAGTTGAAGATATAGCTGCCATGGTCATCTTCGTGCAGGTGATAGTACTCACCCGGTCGTTTGGCTTCTACGACGGCATACTGAAACCGGCAGGGATGACAGCACATGCCGCGATTACTATCGCGACCGGCCATGAAGTTGCTTAAAAGGCAGCGGCCGGAGTAAGCCATACACATGGCACCATGCACGAAGGCTTCGATTTCCAGATCGGTTTCTTGGGCCAAGGTCGTTATTTCCGGGAGCGATAATTCCCGGGCCACGTTAACGCGTTGAACACCTTGTTCTTTCCAGAAGTTTGCTGAGCCCGTGCTGGTGGTATTGGCCTGGGTGCTGAGATGGATGGGCACCTGCGGCATTTCTGTCCGGGTCAGCATGAGCACCCCGGGATCTGAAATGATAATACCGTCCGGATCCATGCGGCTGACCGATGCTAAAAAATCCCGGATGCCGGTGGCCTCGTGGCTGCGCGGATAAATATTACAGGCGACATAGACTTTAACACCACGGTCATGAGCCAAGGAGATGGCTCGCTGCATTTCATCCAAACTGAAATTGCCGGAGAAGTTTCGTAAGCTAAAGTCCTGCCCGGCCAGGTAAACGGCATCGGCACCGTAGTGGATGGCGATCTCGAGTTTTTCGAAATTTCCGGCCGGGGCCAGTAGTTCAATATCAATCTGATTGGATTTCATTTAAACCGGTAATGCCTCCATGCAGCCGTGTTCCTCTGGATAGCTGTACTTGAAACCACCGCAATTTGTTATTGGCCTTGACAATAACATAAATATATCTTTAGGTAAATCGGCCCATTGGTGAGATGGAATAGCAAAAGGCAAGTGAAATGCTGCGTCGTGAAATACATATTTTCTTTAATGCACTCGCGTTTTTAACCAGAGTTCCGTGCCCTCGCTGGGTTGATTTTTCAGAAGACTACCTGAATCAAGCCTCTCGCTATTTTCCCTTGGTCGGTATTCTTGTGGGCTGTCTGGCGGCAGGGGTATTTTGGCTGACACAGCAAATATTCCCGATTTCGCTTTCAGTACTTTTGAGTATGGTCGCCAGCATCTGGATAACCGGAGCTTTCCATGAAGACGGCCTGGCAGATTTTTGTGACGGTTTCGGCGGCGGGTGGACGCCGACGGATATCCTTAGAATTATGAAAGATTCGCGGATCGGGACCTTCGGCCTTATTGGCTTGGGACTTGGTCTGGCCCTGAAATTTTTTTCTTTGCAAGCTATCCCATCGACGCTGATACCGGCAGCGATGATCTGCGGACATACCATCAGTCGGTTTTATGCGGGCACATTCATTTTTACGCATGTCTATGTTCGCAAAGATCTTGAAAGCAAGGTCAAACCACTGGCCCGGCAGATGTCTTTAACATCGCTTTTTATAAGTGGTTTTATATCAATTTTGCCCTTGCTGATGTTTGGAGATATTAGAATTTTTTGCTTGTTCCTGGTGCCGATTCCGGCTAAATGGCTCCTGGGCCGTTATATCAATAAGCATCTGGGCGGCTATACCGGTGATTGTTTGGGTGCGGCCCAACAAATTTTCGAAATATTGCTGTATTTAACCATTGTAGGGATGTACGTCTAAATGAGATGTCCTCCAAAAAACTTGCCCATCGTATCTTCTTGGAGCGGTGGTAAAGATTCATGCCTGGCGCTTCATCATGATATTCAAAGTGGTGCCGAGCCCAAGGCCTTGCTCAGCATGCTCGATGAGACCGGGAAGCGATCCCGGTCGCACGGATTGCCTGTGGGCTTGCTGCAACAACAGGCAGCGGCACTGGGTATCCCCTTGGAAATGCGGTCAAGCTCTTGGTCGACATATGAAAATGCATTTATAGAAGCGCTCTCAGCATTGAAAGCGGACGGAATATGCGGCGGTGTTTTTGGGGATATCGATATTGAGGAACATCGCAAATGGGAAGAAATGGTATGTGGAGAGGCTGGCATTGAAGCCTATTTACCCCTGTGGCACAAATCAAGATTCGAGCTTTTAGATGAACTATTCAATCTTGATTATCACGCCATCATCGTTGTTATCCGGAATGATAAAATCGGCAAAGAATTCATCGGCAAAAAACTAAGCCCTGACTTGGTGGCCGAATTTGGACGAATCGGAATCGACCCTTGCGGCGAAAACGGTGAATATCACACGGTAGTCGTGGATGGACCATTGTTTAATCACAAAGTCGATTTAAGCGCCAAAGGCTCGATCCAACATGATGGCTACTGTTTTCTGGATATTCAAGCGAATCAGCATGGGGCTGGTTGATGAAAGCAATTAAAATTATCCTTATCGGTATGGTTGCCGTAATGGGCATGACGTCGACGGGATTTTGTGCCGACAGGGTCATTGTCGATATGTTGGGACGAAATGTCGTCATTCCGGCTGAGCCCAAACGTATTATTGCCCTGGCACCCAGTATCACCGAGATTATATTTGCCCTGAATCAATCCAATCGATTGGTGGGTGTGACGCAATTCAGTGATTTCCCTGAGGCTGCCATATCGCTACCGAAAGTCGGATCCTATATCCATCTGGACTTGGAACGGATCGTCTCATTGCAACCGGATTTATGCATTGCCATTAAAGACGGAAACCCAAAAGACGTTGTGGAGCGATTGCTTCATTTGAAAATTCCGGTATTCGTGGTGAATCCCCGGGATATCGAAACGGTGATCGAAGCGATTACAATGGTCGGAGATGCCCTGAATGCCCGCGACATTGCAAGCACGATCGTCACGGACATGTTGACCCGGGTCAAGCGGATAAAGGATGTTGTATCGAAAATTGAAAATCATCCGCGGGTATTCTTTCAAATTGGGATTGCTCCCATCGTTTCGGTGGGATCATCGACTTTTATCCATGAGTTGATTGAATTGGCCGGTGGGGTCAACGTGGCCGCAGGCCCGGCCCCCTATCCGCGCTATAGTCGCGAGCAGGTTTTGGGCCTGGCACCGGAAGTGATTATCATTACATCCATGGCCCGGGCGGCGATTTTCGATCAGGTGGCCCGGGAATGGGCCCAATGGTCTGAATTGCCGGCGGCTCGCAGCAAACAGATATATGTCATCAGGTCAGATCTTCTCCATCGCCCCAGCCCCCGTCTGATCGCAGGTCTTGAACAGTTGGCCGGATTATTGCACCCACAACTTTTGGGGAAGACCCCATGAACTCGCAGGCGCCCAATACCATAAAACGCTTAATTTTTGTATGCGTAATCCTTACAATTCTGTTTGCGTTAACCGTAGCAGCCGGTATTTCAATCGGCTCATCCGGCAGTACCAGGTTCAATGTGTTCCAATGGTTATTCGGAAACACACAAACCGATTCACTTGTCGGTACAATCGTCTGGCAAATCCGCCTGCCACGGGTATTGTTAGCTGCCCTTGTGGGGGCCACACTGTCACTGGGCGGTCTCGTTTTTCAGGCCCTGCTTCGGAATCCACTGGCGGAACCCTATATCCTGGGGGTATCGGGCGGAGCAGCCGTAGGGGCCATTTTCGGCATCCTGGGCGGGTTGAGCCGATTTCCCGGCGTGACCTTGACGGCCTTTTTGGGGAGCATGACCACGCTGGGCTTGCTGATTCTGATGACATCCGGTCGGACCGTTTTAAAGAAGGACTCATTGCTGCTTTCCGGTGTAATGGTCAATGCGTTTTGTTCCGCATTTATCATGTTTTTAGTTTCCATCACCCAGGATGCCAGACTGCATAATATCTTATTCTGGCTGATGGGCGACATGGGAATGAC
The DNA here is from genome assembly GCA_964452555.1 of uncultured Desulfobacterales bacterium. Classification (GTDB taxonomy): domain Bacteria; phylum Desulfobacterota; class Desulfobacteria; order Desulfobacterales; family B30-G6; genus B30-G6. Next base: position 58,729 of record CAYVMI010000030.1, on the reverse strand, counting down.
CGACATCAAGCAGGTCGGAATTCTGGCCGCGATTTTACTGCCCTGCTTTGTGTTTTTCTTTCTTTTTTCAAATGCCATGAACCTCTTGACCATGGGCCGCGAAACAGCCAAAGCCATCGGCATAAATGTCGGCATCGTAAATCTGATTCTCCTGGCGGTGACCTCCATGATGATCAGCGCCGCGGTTAGTCAAAGCGGTTTGATCGCTTTTGTCGGTCTCGTGATGCCGCATCTGTTGCGTCTGGTCATCGGACCGGACCACCGGATCCTGGTACCGGCATGTATATTGGGTGGTGGTGGATATATGGTGCTCTGCGATCTTTTGGCCCGAACACTGCCGCGTCAGGGTGAGATGCCGGCCGGTGTGGTTACCGCTTTGATTGGCGCCCCCTTGTTTATTTATCTATTAAAACGGAGTCGTCGATGAGTCAGGCCATTGACATCCAGGACCTCCACCACCTGTTCGGTCAGACAAAGGTGCTCGATTGTCTTGATTTTTCGGTTTCCAAAGGAGACTTTTTTATTATTATCGGTCCCAATGGATCCGGCAAAACCACGCTAATGAAGATTATTTCCGGTATTCTTAAGCCCACCAAAGGAAAGATACAAATCCAACAAAAGGATATTGGTCGGTATTCCAGCAAAAGCCTGGCGCGCACCATCGGCTATGTGCCCCAGATGGTGCAAACGGAGTTTCCGTTTACGGTCATGGAAGTGGTTCTCATGGGCCGATCTCCGCATCTGGGCCTGCTGGGTATTGAACACCACACGGATCTCAAAATAGCCGAAGCCGCCATCGGATTCACGGGCGTGGACCATCTGGCGAACCGCAAATTAAATGAATTGAGCGGTGGTGAATGTCAAAGGGTTCTGATTGCCAGAGCTATCTGTCAGGAGCCTGAAATCATGCTCCTGGACGAACCCACCGCATCCCTGGATCTGGCTCATCAGATTCGGATTATGGATCTCATGGAGAAACTGCGGGAGGAGCGCCAGATTACGGTGGTGATGGTGTCTCACGATGTAAACCTGGCGGCCATGTATGGGAACAGGATTCTTTTGCTCAAATCAGGGCAGGTGGTTCAGGTGGGATCCCCCAAAGAAGTCATCCGATTCGAAACCCTGGAAAATGCATATGGCTGCCAGCTATTGGTAGATGAAAGCCCCCTCGGTTCTTTCCCGCGGATTACGCCGGTGCCCTCCCGTTACATCCCCTAAAAGCGATTCAGATTTTTTTTGAAAAATATTTGAATCGCTTTTTGCATCTTATTCGATGTTGGACGTTCGCTATCTCAAGGGCAACACAGCAATAATAAGCCTAAAACGGATGATACCATATAATCCCCCTCCCTCAATCACTCCCACCAGGGGAGGGAGGTGTGGCACCTCCACCTTGACGGGGGAGGCCGGGTGGGGGTGAATAAAACAGATGAAATCTTTCATCCTTTTTTTGTATATAGGCCCGAAAAATTATACCATCAAAATGGATTCTTTATTGAGTCCTCATGCCTATCAAGCACCTGAAGGGACTTCTTTAAATTATCAAGGTTGAATACTTCGATGCTGACGGTTTGGTTATAATTAGACAAGAGGCGCATGACCTCTTCCAGATGCTTTGGTTCCAATTGATCCAGAGAAAGATGGTCGCGCTTTTGGCGTGCACCATGCAGATGAATAAGACAAATCCGTTCGAAAAACCGTTGGTAGGTGTCTAAAATGGGGTACTGGTTAACAATCAGGTGTCCGACATCGAGGCAGATTGACAGATCGAACTCGGTGATGATGGGTTCCAGCCATGCAATGGGGTAGTCCAGGGTTTCGACTGCCAGTTTGCGGGAAGGGATATCGGTCTTCAATAGCTTGGATATCCCTTGATGGGCATGTTCCCGCCAAAACCTGATATTCTCGCGCTCGTCAGTCCTGCCTTGAAAGGGTACATGTAAGGTGAAGGACGTCGGCGAGAGCGGGGCCGTCAATTCGATAACGTCATGAATGCCAGCGATGGCAGCTTCTCTCTTCGTCGGATCAGAATCGCAGATATTCCTATCAATGGGTAAATGGATATTATAACTGAGGTCCAAAGACGGGGCCAGTCTGGCAAGCTCGGCGATTTCATCTGGCAGCGATACGGTTTCGGAAGATGGGCTTTCAAAAAAAAGCAGTTCAATTTCGTCAAAAAAGGGTCCGGTTTTGCTTACATTGGCCGCATAGGTGTCCGGATAAATAAAGGATGTGGTGGCGAGTTTGAAAGGGTAGCGTCCTTTGTAGCTTCTGGTAAACAAGGGGTTCATTTGATCTTTACCGGTATACCTGCCACCATCCAGACCACCTGGTCGCAAACGCGCGCAATACGCTGGTTGAGAAAACCGGCCATGTCCCGAAATTGGCGTGCCAGTCTGTTTTCAGGTACGATGCCGGTCCCGACCTCATTGGTAACCATGATTACCGGACAGCCTTCTGACCTTAGTGTAGATTCCAGGTCTGTCGCCCAGGATTCCAGATTAACGGTTTCCGGATGGGTCAAGAGGATGTTGCTGGTCCACAGGGTCAGGCAGTCTATTAAAATCACATCGGCCTTGGAGCGATTGTCGCGGATGGCACGTGTAATATTCAGTGGCGCTTCAATGGTTTGCCAGGGAGGTTTGCGCTCGGCTTGATGTCGCCTTACCCGGTCAGCCATTTCAGTGTCTTTGGGATCGCAGGTGGCGATGAAGAACTTTTGATCACCCGTTATTTTTTGGGCCAATTGCAGCGCGTGACTACTTTTTCCGCTCCGGCAGCCGCCTATAATAAGACTGTTATGGTAAGCTTGACTCATTGTTCATCCTTTAATCCCAGCTCGGGCATTTTGCGTGTACATGCTTTAAAACCGCATCCCGCTATTCCTGGCCCGCAGGTAAAAGTGCTTATCCCCTGAATGCTATGGCCCGTTAGCCAACAGCATCTGGATCGCATCGATATCCAGATGCGTTTCAACATGATCGGCCAAGCGGTCATATTCCTTGTTTCTGGCCTCCAAACCACCTATTCGAGGAACCGGAATATGCCGCAATCCAATGGTATCCAACCACTTGCGGATGACGTCGGGTGTGTCGAAAAGACCATGCAAATAGGTGCCGACAATCCGATTGTGTCCGGCAACGCAGCCGTCTTTGCTTATTACCGGTTCTCCATTTCGGCGTTGTACTTCGCAAAACGGCGAGCCATCTTCAAGTTGGGTGCGGCCCATATGAATTTCATAGCCGACTCCCTGGACATTTTCCCATTGGAATTGGGTCAGTGAAGTTGTTTTAGGCGCTTTTAATACCGTTTGCACCGGCAGCAGGCCCAGTCCTTCAGTAATTCCGGGAGATCCCTCGATGCCGTCCGGGTCGGCCACATTCCGACCCAGCATCTGGTAGCCTCCGCATAACCCCAGTACGTGACCACCGTCAGCGGCAAATGCTTTGACGGCCTGGGCCCATCCGGTCGCATACAGCCAGTTCAGATCATGACGCGTAGCCTTGGATCCGGGCAGTATCACCGCTTTAAAGCCATCTAAATCCTGTAAGGCTTCCACAAAGTGAATATCGAGACCCTTTAGGGCAGCCAGCGGATCGACATCGTTGAAGTTGGATATATGCGGCAGGCGAATGACGGCGATGGCAGCCTGGCCGATGTCTACCGGTCGGGTTCTAACGGGAGCTTCAATGACCACGGAATCTTCCGGTTCGATGACAATATTCCGGTACCAGGGCACGACTCCGAATATTCTTTTGCGGGTTTCTTGCTCTATCCAGTCGACACCATCCCCGAACTGATTGAGGTCTCCGCTAAAGCGGTTGATGATGAATCCGGCAACTATATCGCGGTATTTATTTGGCAAACAGGCAAGGGTCCCCACGAGCTGGGCGAAAATACCCCCTTTGTGGATATCGCCGATTACAATCGCAGGTGCCTGGGCCTGTTCCGCCATCCGGAAATTTACAATATCATGGTTCAGAAGATTGACTTCCGCACATGAACCGGCGCCCTCTAAAATGACGAGGTCATATTGGCGGCGGAACCGATTCAGTACCTTTGCCGCAACCGGAAAAAGATCCTTTTCGTGCGTCAGGTATTGCCGTCCGGAATCATGGTCGAGGGCCTGTCCCATCAAAACAACCTGGGAACCCACCTGACTGGTGGGTTTCAACAGCACCGGATTCATATCAACATGCGGAACCAGACCCGCGGCTTCAGATTGTACGATCTGGGCGCGTCCGATTTCATATCCTTCCGGTGTGACCCCTGAATTGTTGGACATATTCTGGGCTTTGAAGGGGGCCACCGAAAATCCCCGTCTTTTGAATATGCGGCACAGGGCTGTAACGATGACGCTTTTGCCGACATCGGATCCTGTACCGAGAATTGAAAGACAACGAGCCAGTTTCATTATCGATTTTCTAATCCTGGTTGATCAATGGTTGATTAGAAGTGGCTTCAAAACCTCAGATCGCGCTCAAGTACAAGGCGGGGGCCGACGAAAAAACGCAGCATACATAGGAGTATGTGAGTATTTTGAGATGGGCCACAACACCGTAATTGGGTGTTAGATGAGGTTTTGAAACCACTTATAGGCCTTCCTACACCAATAACAGACGGCGGTGCAACCAGAATCGATGATTCTTAGATGGGACGCTCTCCTGGGCTTGACAATGCCATGGAGATCCGCTAAATGGGCCTGAAAGTACTTTTGGTGCTATTTTTTTGCTTTAAAAGGGAAACCGGTGAAAAACCGGTGCGGACCCGCCGCTGTGAGTGGGGACGAAACCTGCCAAGCCACTTTACTGTAATAATCAGTTTAGCGAAACAGTAGGGGAAGGCGCAGGGAGTAGGAGCGGAGACTTTGGTCTCCGGAATCCACAAGCCAGAAGACCTGCCAAAAGAGTGATAACCTTGGTGGTGACGGTAAAACCCCGGGCTGATATTGGTATCGGCTTGGGGTTTTTTTGTGCCCATCCACAAATAGTTTTTTCACGCCCTGCCGGTGTTGGGCGGCAAGATTCAATTCCTCAAAATAGCCCACTATTCTTGCGGATCAAATCTGCCGCCCGCCTTGGCATAACGTGAAAATCCTTATTTGTTGACGGACACAAATTTACGAGACTAACAAAAAAGGAAAGCAGAAAGGGGTAGTCGCATGCAATTGAAAGAAATTATAGAGGAAATTAAACCTGTGGATGAAGCCTGGATCGAAAAAGCCAGGGCGCGGACGGCGCAGTTGGTTATGCCCACGCGGGCATTGGGACGCCTACACAGTATTGCCGAGCAGCTATGCGGGATACGCAAAAGCCTAAGTCCCTCAATTGAAAATAAGGCGATTCTGATCATGGCCGGCGATCATGGTGTTGTGGCCTCGGGTGTCAGCGCCTACCCCCAAGAGGTCACCGGGGCAATGGTTCAGACATTTTTGTCAGGCGGTGCCGGTATCAATGCCATTTCCAGGCATACGGGGGTGGATGTGTGGGTGGTCGATATGGGCATCATTCCGGAGATGGAGCCCGGGGCTACGCCGGGTGGAGAGCGGTTGATTATCCAGAAGATTGATCGAGGAACGGCAAATTTTCTGGAGGGTCCCGCCATGTCCCGGCAAATGGCTGAAGATGCCGTGATGGCAGGATTTCGGCAGGCTGCCAAGCTGTTCGAAGCCGGTATCGATATGCTGGGTACAGGAGACATGGGCATCGGCAATACGACCCCGTCTGCGGCCATCGGATCTGTTATTACCGGAATCGATGTGCCCCAAATGGTGGGGCGCGGCACCGGGGTCGATGATGCCGGCTTCAAGCGCAAGATCGATGTCGTTCGCCGGGGTATCCAGATGAATGCACCGGATAAGACCGATGGCCTGGATGTGTTGTCCAAAGTCGGTGGATTTGAAATCGGCGGGATTGCGGGTTGTATCCTGGCCGGCGCTTATTATCGGCGCCCGGTAGTGATCGACGGATTTATCTCCACGGCCGGGGCCCTGGTGGCCCATACACTTTGTCCGCTGGTAGCGGATTATATGATCGCAGGACATTGTTCCGAAGAAAGCGGTCACAAATTTATGCTTGAGCATCTAAAGCTCAAACCGGTTCTGGACCTGGGTATGCGTTTAGGTGAAGGCAGCGGCGGGGCCCTGGCCATGGGGGTCGTTGATTGTGCAGTGAAGGTATTTAAGGAAGTGGCCACATTTGAAGAAGCCAGCGTTCCCGATAAATCTTAGCTGCACGCAAAAAAGAAAATCGCCATAGCGATTTTCTTTTTGGTTGACAAGTTTTAATCAATTCTATATTGCCCAGTAAAAGTAAATGTTCATGGCACCCGCTAATGGGTTTAAAAGGGAACTCCGTTCAAATCGGAGACGGACCCGCCGCTGTGACCCCTCCCTGATTTTTTAGGGAACTCTTTCAGCCTTTTGTGCGCCACTGATCTGCCTAGCAGGATGGGAAGGCCGCTGAAAGGGAGGACATTGTTCCGAAGAAAGCGGTCACAAATTTATGCTTGAGCATCTAAAGCTCAAACCGGTTCTGGACCTGGGTATGCGTTTAGGTGAAGGCAGCGGCGGGGCCCTGGCCATGGGGGTCGTTGATTGTGCAGTGAAGGTATTTAAGGAAGTGGCCACATTTGAAGAAGCCAGCGTTCCCGATAAATCTTAGCTGCACGCAAAAAAGAAAATCGCCATAGCGATTTTCTTTTTGGTTGACAAGTTTTAATCAATTCTATATTGCCCAGTAAAAGTAAATGTTCATGGCACCCGCTAATGGGTTTAAAAGGGAACTCCGTTCAAATCGGAGACGGACCCGCCGCTGTGACCCCTCCCTGATTTTTTAGGGAACTCTTTCAGCCTTTTGTGCGCCACTGATCTGCCTAGCAGGATGGGAAGGCCGCTGAAAGGGAGGGGAAGTCAGAAGACCTGCCGGAACATATCGCTGCTAAATCGAGGGAAGCGAAAGCAGTCTGATCACCGGATAAAAAAGGGGAATCCCGGATCGAATCAATCGATCCGGGTTTTTTTTTTGCGTATGAAACATCATTTGAAAATACTATTGTGTGCGTGGCTATTTATGGGGCCTGCGGCTGCCGTTTGGAGCGAGGACGGCAAGCAACCCATAACCCTGGAAACCATTGTGGTGACGGCCCAAAAGGATGAAAAGCGATTGCAAACCGGTGACGTGGACACCGAGGAAACCTCGGCGTCTGTGGTGGTTATTGAACGGGAGACTTTTGAAGGTAAACTCGAAGGACTGGATACAATTATCGAAAAGGAAACCGGCATCCAGGTGCGCCAACTTGGGGGGATGGGGGGGTACTCGAATGTTTCCCTGCGGGGGTCCACCAGCGATCAGGTGATGATTTTTCTGGACGGGGTACTGCTCAACGACGCCAATGGCGGCGGCGTCGATCTGAGTACCATCTCGCTTTCGGATGTGGAATCCATCGAAATATACAAGGGTGCTTCGCCGCTTAATTTCGGTAAGGCTTCCATCGGCGGGGTCATCAACATCAAAACAATGCGAACCGAAGATGGTCTTAGCGGTAGCGCTGGCGTTGGCTATGGGTCATTTAAAACCTTGCGTATTAATGGATTTGTCAACCACAAACCGGGACGATTCGACTACCTCGTCTCGGCGGAGATGCTCTCCAGCGATAATGATTATGACATTGACAATAACAACGGCACCCAACTTTACGAGGATGATGATACGATCGAGCCCCAGAACAATGCCGAATTCGAGCAGATTAATCTGCTGGGTAAGGCCGGCTATGACCTGAGTGATAACCGGCGCATCGAGTGGATGCACCAGTACTTTTCCAAAGACCAGGGAATACCCAGTGGTGACAATAGTGAAGAGAATGATGCCCACCTGACCACGGATCGCAACATTGGCACCCTTAAATACCTGCATGACGGCATAGCCGGTCTGCCCTTGAATCTGGCCACATTTTTGGACTTCACCTATGAAGAAGAGGAGTACGACGATTCCGAAGGGAGTATCTGGCTGGGTAAACAGCATAACAGGTATTACACCATCGGGTATGGCGGCAATGCCTATCTGGAGTGGCTGTCCGATTACCAGACCATTGGCTGGATCCTGGACATCCATCAGGAGACCTATGGCAGCGACGATCTATTGAATGATGAGGATAGCGATACCAGCCGACGACTGACTTTTTCAGCCGGTATGCAGGATACAATATATCTTTTTGATGACTGCTTAAGGCTGTCTCCGGCCCTGCGTTATACCCAGACCCAAGACGACATCACCGGCCTCAAGGATGCATTTGGCAATGAAGAGGAAGACATCAAACAGACCAACAACTACTGGATGCCGCAGATCGGGATAGTATATCAGCCGCTTGCATGGCTCAAAGCCAAATCGAATCTGGGTCGCTACTACCGTGAGCCCCACTTCTATGAACTGTCCGGAGACCGGGGATATTCAATCGGCAATCCGGACCTGGAGGCCGAGAAGGGTATAAATTTTGATATGGGTCTGTCCGTGGACATCCGACGGCGAGATCCACTGCTCAGCCGATTTTCGGTTGAAGGCACCTATTTTCAAAACAAGGTGGATAATCTGATTACTACTAACTATGACTCCTGGGGATACGGTCAGTACGTCAACATCGATGGCGCCCACATAAGGGGTATCGAAATGGATTTGAAGGTCGACGGGTTGAAATTTTTTCGCCTGGCGGCCAAGGCTACCTTGCAGGAAACAGAGAATCTGGATGATGAAGAGGACTTTAACGGCAAGGATCTCCCAGGGCGGTGGGAAGAGGTCTATTTAGGAAAATTGGAGGCCTATTATGAAGGCTTCAAGATCTATGGTGAATATTTGCTGAGCAAAGGGATGTACTACGACACCTTCAATTCGCATGAGGCTGAGGATAAAAAGGAATTCAATGCCGGTATATCCTGGCTGCGGGGACGCTTTTTATACAGTTTTGAGGCCAAAAACATCCTGGACGAGGAGTACGAGGATTTTCGCGGCTGGTCATCACCGGGTAGGTCTTATTTTGGATCGATTACCTATAAATACTAGAAAATATTGAAACTAAAAGCAAGCAGAAGAGGAGGAAGCAGTATGAACAAGCTGAGTATGATGGCGGCTATAATGATTTTGGGTATACTGGCACCGGGATGGGTGCTGGGCCAGGAGCAGTCCGCAGTGGTGGCCACCATTGCGTCGGATTATTCCAGCGGCGCCCATTCGATAGTCGATGTGGATCCCGTGGGCGGCCCGCGCAACGTTCAAAATTCGATTCTGCCGACCATTTCGGATATCAGCGTAGATGCCTATGGAGACTATTTTTACCGCCTGGAACGGTTTGGTGCCGCCAGCTTCCACAATGTCACCAAGTTTGCCATCGATGCACCCGATACCGCCATCTGGCAATATTCTACCGAGGGCAGCGAGAGCGGCAGTAATCCGAATGATATGGTTTTTGTGAGTGCCACCAAGGCCTATCTTTTGCGATACGGTAGCGATACGGCCTGGATTATCAATCCGTCCACCACAACTGAGGCGGGCTTTAAAACCGGCGAGCTCGATTTAAGTGCTTATGCCGATTCAGACGGCATTCCCGAGATGACCGGCGGTGTCATTGTGGACGGCAAGCTTTTCATTCTGTTTCAACACCTGGATCGTGACAATGGCTGGTCACCGGCAGACAACTCCCTGGTGGCTGTATTTGATACGGCCACCGATATCGAGCTTGCCCAGATCACGGTTCCGGTTGCCAATCCCCAGAGCTTTCAATACCTGGCAGCCAACAACACGATTTACGTGGCCGGCGTGGGCGGTTATGGATTTGCCCCTTTTGGCGGCCTTGCCACCATCGATCCCGATGCCTATACCAGTAGCCTGTTGATCGACGGTCAGCTGTATGGCGGTATCCCCGGTGTTGCCATCTTATCATCTACCAAAGGATATTTTATTGGGTATGGCGGCTGGCAGGATAACACGCTCTATACGTTTGATCCATCTGCCGGAACTCCGTCACCGACAGTGGTGAGCAGTTTTGTCGGTGTTAGCCTAAGCGGTATGCAAAACGGTGTATATATCGACCAGAATAATATGCTCTGGATTTGCAATCAAACTGATGGCCAGATAGATATATTAAACACCACTACCGATATGGTGGATGAAAGCATCGATACGACCTTGAATCCATCGGCTGTGGTCTTTGTGACCGGTGAAGCTGGAGATGCGGGTGATGACGACGATGACAATGATGACGATCCGTTTGACACCTGTTTTTTTGATACGGCTGAATAAGTCTTTAACGGTCTGATGCGGACGGTCTTAGGATCGTCCGCCCTGTGCTAAGAATGGATGGACAGCGAAAAGATGGCCAGGTTACCGAGCACGTGAATCGTGATGGGTACCAGCAGGTTTTTTTCCCTTTCATAGGCGTAGGCAAACAGCAGCCCACCCACGAGCTGGGGCAAGGGCAGGCCAATGCCAGGGGCATGGGCCAGGACGAACAGCAGCGTGCTGCCGCCCACCGCCAACCATACCCCCCAACGACGCAGATAGCCGAAGAGTATACCCCGAAAAAATATTTCCTCAGCCACGGGACTGATAAGCCCGCCCACCAGGAAAAAAATCGCTAATGACATCTGAGAATGGGGCAGTCTGGTCGATATCAAACGCAGGGGGTCAATACCGGCTAAATAGATTGATATGGCTGTCAGAATGACCACCAGGCCGAAGCCGACAGACCAGAGCAAACCACGCAGCAATGGGTCTCGAACGTGAGTGCGTTGGAGGCCCAGGGCCTGAATTTTGTTTGATTCGACCTTAAAAACGATAAAGAGCAGCAGGCCGACTTCAACGCAGCGGGCGAATCCGATAACAAATAATGGGTTTAAACCGGTTTTGGCGAGTACTACCGCCAGACACTCAATCGCCAGGATGGCGACCACCGACAACGCCACGGTTTTTAATTGGATGCGGTTTGGGTCCACCCCAGTTTCCTCAAGGCACCGTAGGCATACAACTGGACATACCAGTGATCCGATGCGGTCATGATTTCAAGCAATAGCGGTATTGCCTTTCTAAATTTTCGTTTGCCTAAACTGAAAATGGCCTGACAAACAACATTGGGATGGGGATCCTCCATAAGCAGCATTAAATAGGTCTCATCTTGCGGATTGCTGCCGACACTGAATCCCCGGGCCAGCCAATAGCGCACCGGTATGGCCGGGTGTTGTACCAGCTCATCTGTTATATTGAATTGGGATAGATCCGATTTTTGGACTTCAATCTGTCGCAGAGCTGCGGCAACTTTCGGGCCATCACGGGAAGCAAGCATATCAGCAAGACGATCGGTCCCCAAAGGGCCCTGTATGGCCGGCGGCATGATTAAAAGCAAGCAGATGCCCATGGCACCGCAGCCCATGGCACCGGCTATACTCGCCAAATCCCTTTTTAAAAACAAAGAAAAGCCTGACGCCAAAAAAATGTAGAGAAGCCAATAAAGCATCAGGGGAAAGCCTAAAAGCAATCCCAGTGATGTGGCCTTGCGGAAATAAAGGTAAACATCATTGCGTTCCGATAGCTCACTGAGACGTTTGCGGGTATGCTTAAAAAAGTCTCCGACCTCATTTTCGATTACTTGCTTTCGGTTGCCGGTGAGACGGACGCGATTTTTTTCCACACTGATTTCGATGTCGCTGGGGACATCATCGTCGAGTAAGAGGTAATTATAGCGGTTCATTTTACGTATCAATCTGTTGCGGTCCAGGTCGCTATCTGTGATCGTAAGATGATAGGTCTTCAGCAGCATTTGATCCAGGCCGCGGAATACTTCGGCCGGATAAAGGGTGTATCGATAATAAAAGTCATTAAAGCTTATGCCGGGTTTGTTTGACAGCAGTAGATGATCGCGAATATTAATGAACAGCGCCCCGCTTTTCTGGGTCCACCATACTCCCGCCAGGAGAAAAATAACCAGGATATTAACGATCAGATTCCGATAGTCTTTTGGATAGAGCTTTTCAGGTCCGAGTATCCAATAGAGCGAACTCACAATTAGGGGTATAAACAGTAGATAGAGACTGGGTATCAAAACAAAGCCCTGCCAGTTGAGCGCGACCATACTTCCCAACCAGAGGATTGCAAAGAGAAGAGTCAATGGCAATTTATTGGGCAAGGCATATTTAACCACCCAAGTACAAGCCAAAGAGATCAGGGATATGCCGATTCCAATGCTGAGGGTGAAAAAAAGACCGCCGAAGACGGCCGGCAAAACGCTTTTAAGACTGGGCAGGATTATAGGGCCAGGCACGGTCAAATAACCCGCTTGTCCGATTGCCGACATTTTTTGATACAAGGCCAGGTTGCTGATCATAACCTGGACACTGGCGATTATTTGGGCCGTAATAAGACCACTAAAAAGGGATATGGTGGCTGCCAGGCGGGTTTTCAAAAATATCATTCCTTAATGACGGTTTCGCAAAAAACCAATGTCTGCGTTATGCATCACGCACGTAAATTTGAACTTTTTTCAAAACCGTCTGGTATGTTTTCTAAGGATACATACCAGCTGAACATTGATTTTAAAAAATTTGATGAACACTCCGCAGTATTATCCACCAGCCTTATATCACACAGCTCAACCATCCGGCAAACACGAATCTCTGCTTGTCTATTCATATGAAGTAAGATATATAACTCTATTTTGTTATAGCTCAATTGGGAAATGAGCAAGTTGCTGGCTGCTCCCAATAGCGCTAGCCTAAAACCTGATCGAAGATGCAGAGGTGAACATGAAAATTATCGTAGCCGGTACCGGCTATGTGGGTCTCGTCCATGCGGCCGTATGCTCGGAATTCGGGCATGAGGTTATTGCCTATGATAATGATGTGGATAAAGTGAAGGCGTTTTCAAGCGCTGAACCCGAGCGGATCCAACAGTATGTCAATGAGCCCGGCCTGGCTGACGCCATCCGTAAGGTCAATGGAAAACATCTGTTTTTTTCCAGTGCCCTGGAAGATATTGTTGAGGGGACCGATGTGATCTTTTTATGCCTGCCGACACCGCCGAACTTGGATGGTTCTACCAATCTGAATTATTATGACGCAGCCGTTACGGACATTGCCAAGCAGTTGCAGCAGCGCCGAGATCCAAGACGGGTGGTGGTGGTCAATAAAAGTACGGTACCCATAGGTACGGCCGCCCATTTGAAATCAGTTTTGAATCTACATCAGGTTAAGAATGTCGGTGTTGCGTCCAATCCTGAGTTCTTGGCCGAAGGTACCGCGGTGCCCGAAGCCAGGAAACCGGACCGAATCGTGGTCGGCTGCAATCATGAGCAGGATTTCATCTTGCTGCAGCGGGTGTATGCTAAATTTGTCCACCACGTTCAGACTAAATATATTGAGACAACACCCGAAACAGCCGAAGCCATCAAGTATGTGGCCAATACCATGCTTTTGACATACATATCATTTTGGAACGGGGTAGGGGCCAAACTGGGTGAAAAGATTCCGAACATAAAGATCGATGATCTGCGTCTGGGCGTAACAGCGGATAAGCGCATCAGTACCTGGGGGTCGTTTGTGAGCAACGGCGCCGGCGGAAGCTGCTTTGGTAAGGATATTGCCTCGTTGATCTACCAGTTGCGACAGGTCAATGTGAACACCAAGATGCTGGAAGCCTCTTCGGAGGTGAATGAATATCAGAAAGTCTATTTGGTGGACCGGGCCATAACCGAAGCCGGGTTTCAGTTCAATAACAAGACCATTGCCGTATTGGGTCTGGCTTTCAAAAAAAATACCAACGACATGCGCGATGCTTCATCCATTAAAGCGATTGAATCGCTTTTAGGTAAAGGGGTTTCCAATATTAAAGCCTACGATCCCTTGGCCAGTGAAGCTGCCAAACAGGTTTTCGACCCATCGCGCAATGTCCTGTTTGAAAAGATAACCTACGTGGATTCAGCCAAAGCGGCCATTGAAGGCTCGGATGCACTGTTCATTTCTTCAGATTGTGAGGAATTTCGCGGCTTGTCGCGTGCCATCGAGGATTCGGCGGCACCGCCCTACTTGATTATGGATGGACGGCGCATGATTCCGGATTTTGAAACCATTGTGGAAAAGGGGTATACCTATATGGCCGTTGGATCCATGGTACTTGAGGGACGCTAACGCTCCCCTGTTGATGGTGGCTCTAAGCCGGTAGATTGTATAGAGTTTGAGGCCCCGATAAAATAAGCTAAAGTTAAACGAAGATAATTATATTAGCGGCGCAGTCGCATCAAAGAAGATTACCAAGTAATTTTCTTTTTTTGGAGGAAATGAATGGACTACAAAAAGACATTAAACTTGCCAAAAACCAAATTTCCCATGAAGGCAAATCTAGCCGTCCGTGAACCGGAACAGATAGCGAATTGGGATACAAACGATTTATATGGACGAATTCGCGAGGTGTCAGAGGGTCGGGAACTATTTATATTGCACGACGGCCCTCCGTATGCCAACGGCAATATTCACATCGGCACAGCACTCAATAAAATTCTGAAGGATATTATTGTGCGTTCGCGCCAGATGGCGGGATTCAATGCCATTTATGTGCCTGGTTGGGACTGCCACGGCCTGCCCATCGAGCATAATGTCGATAAAGAAATGGGCGAACGTAAAGCTGAGATATCGCAAGCAGACTTTCGCCGCAAGTGCCGGGCATACGCTGAGAAATTTATCGATATTCAACGCGAGGAATTCAAGCGATTGGGCGTCTTGGGTGAATGGGAAAATCCTTATCTGACCATGAAATATCGCTATGAGGCCATCATCGCCACAGAATGTTTGAAGTTTGGCCTTAATGGCAGCCTTTTCAGAAGTAAAAAGCCGATCCACTGGTGTTGCAGCTGCCAGACCGCACTGGCGGAAGCCGAGATTGAATATCATGACGAGACCTCGCCGTCCATATTCGTCAAGTTTCCCATGATCGACGATTTGGCCGAGAGCCTGCCAAGTCTCAAAGGAAAAAAAGTCGCGGTCGTTATCTGGACCACAACACCCTGGACCATACCGGCCAACCTGGCCATCGCCTTACATCCAAAGTTTGTATATGCGGCCGTGGATGTGGGTGGTGGAGACGCCTATATCCTGGCCCGCGATTTAGTGGAACCTTGTATGCAGACCTTCGGTATCAGCGATTATAAGATACTGGCGGAATTTGAGGCGGCGACCCTTGAACGCAAAAAATGTCGCCATCCCCTGTATGATCGAGAATCTCTGCTGATACTGGGAGACCATGTCACCCTGGATGCGGGAACCGGTTGCGTCCATACAGCTCCCGGGCACGGACGTGAGGATTACGAAGTCGGTCTGGCCTATGGGATCGACGCCTATTCTCCGGTGGACGATGATGGGCGATTTACCGATGATGTAGAATTTTTCAAGGGCGGATTTGTTTTTGAAACCAATGACGCCATCAATGACAAGCTGGCGGAAGTCGGTGCTCTGCTGGAACGAGCCGGGCTGGAGCATTCCTATCCGCACTGCTGGCGGTGCAAACAGCCGGTAATTTTCCGGGCGACACCCCAGTGGTTTATTTCCATGGATGATACCGATTTGCGCCAAAAAAGCCTGACAGCGATTGACGCGGTTGAATGGATACCCCATTGGGGCCGAGACCGGATATATGGGATGATTGAAAATAGGCCCGATTGGTGTATTTCACGGCAGCGTGCCTGGGGTGTTCCCATCGCGGTTTATTATTGTAAAGACTGCGGCACACCCCTTTTGAACCAGGAAATTATCGATAATGTATTCGATTTGTTTGAAACCTACGGGGCGGATGCATGGTTTGAGAGGGATACAAACAGCATCATACCGGCGGACGCCGCCTGCGATAAATGTTCTTGCCAGGAATTTGTCAAGGAGACCGACATTCTGGATGTGTGGTTCGATTCCGGCGTGAGTCATGCCGCGGTGCTCGAAGATCGCGATTACCTGCGCTGGCCCGCGGAGTTGTATTTGGAAGGGAGTGATCAACATCGCGGTTGGTTTCACAGTTCGCTGCTGACGGCGGTCGGAACTCGGGAGAGCGCGCCCTATCGGTCGGTTTTAACCCATGGATTTGTGGTGGATGCCGATGGACGCAAAATGTCGAAGTCGGTTGGCAATGTCATCGCGCCTAAAAAAGTGATCAATAAGTTCGGTGCTGAAATTCTGCGCTTATGGGTGGCTGCCTCTGACTATCGGGACGATATCCGTATATCGGATAATATCCTGAAACAACTTAGCGATGCCTACAGACGCATCCGTAATACCAGTCGGTTTATGCTGGGGAATTTGGCTGACTTTGATCCGGATCAGGATGGTATGCCTTACAAAGATCTGCTGGAGATCGATAAGTTTGCACTTCACCAGTTACATGCGATTGTAGCAAAGGCACGCAAGGCTTATGAGACCTACGAGTTTCATATTATCTATCATGCATTATATAACTACTGCACCTTGGATTTGTCCGCTTTTTATCTGGATGTATTAAAGGACCGGCTCTACACATCACCGCCGACCTCCCAGGCCCGGCGCAGTGCCCAGACGGTTCTGCATCATATCTTGAATGCCGTGGCACGCTTGATGGGTCCGATCCTGCCGTTTACAGCTGAAGAGATCTGGAACTACATGCCCGGCCGGGATGATACCGAGGAGAGTATTCACCTCCTGGCATTACCGGAAATTGAAGAGACCTGGAAAGATGATGAATTGGGACGCAATTGGAAGCTGCTCCTGGATGTCCGCAGCGAAGTTACCAAGGCGTTGGAGGCGGCCAGGGCCGAAAAACTGATTGGCCACCCGCTGGATGCCGCCGTGACCATACGTGTTGCGCCGGAGATGCATGCCGTCTTAAAAGCCTATGAGCAGGACTTGCGCTACATTTTTATTGTTTCCCAGGCGAGCCTGACACAGTCACCTTTGGATGAGCAGGCTTTCCAAAGTGAGGAAGTGGAGGGTTTGAGCATCGCCGTGGCTTCTTCAGCAGGCGAAAAATGCGAACGATGTTGGACCCACAGCACCAGCGTCGGTTCCCATGATACCTATGCTACGATTTGTGATCGGTGTATTAGTGCTATGGAACAACTTGATCTAGACTAGTGCCCAATCATAAATGTCTAATTTGCCCGATATCTGTGTTGCATGAAAAATTCAATCCTCAAAATACATCGATGTATGCCTCTGGTTGAATTTTTCATGCGCCTTGATCTCAAACAAATTATCCTATTTATGAGTGGGCACCAAACTTAAGAAAGTCGCTTAATTAACAATTCAGATAAGATAAGCTAAGGTTGAAGTTCTTGTTATCAAATCGTTACATAAAGCTGCTGATCATTGCCGGGTCGATCTGTATTTTGGATCAGGTAACCAAAGCATTGATTGTGGCCACTGTTGCTGTTTACGACACGATTCCGGTCATTCCGGGTTTTTTCAATCTGACCCATATATACAACCCGGGTGGCGCTTTTGGATTTCTAGCGCGCACCACATCCGAATTGCGGCATATGTTCTTTCTGGTTTCGTCCTTTGCCGCCATGGGGTTGATCCTGTTTTTGTATGTCAAGACACCGCCCAAGCAGCGTTTGCTTGAGCTGGCACTATCACTGATTTTGGGCGGTGCCATTGGCAATATCGTTGATCGAATTCGGATTGGAAAGGTTATCGACTTCCTTGATGTGTATATCAAGGATCTTCACTGGCCTGCATTTAACGTTGCCGATAGCGCCATTACCATCGGTATCTGTCTTTTTATTTATCATCTTCTTTTTATAGAACTGCCCGGCAAACAGTAACGCGGTGAGGTTGTTTTTTGTTCTAAATGAGTGCTCAACATCCAACCTAAAAGACTCAGCGTTTCGCTCTTGGTTCTTAGCTCTTGAACAGCTATGGGCCAATAGCAATATCGAAGTTACGTATTATCCAGGTTCCAGATTTTAATTTTCATTCCCACAAATCCGCAAGGGGTATTAACAGGCATTCGCATGACCGTTGTTAAATATAATGAAATTGAATCGCATCTTCAGAATCTAGCCCAAAAGCGGACGTCTGATCTTTATCCTGCCTATCTGCTATACGGCGAAGAACTGCTGGTGAAGAAGGCTTTGCAGGACATCTTAGCGGTAGTGACACCAGGCGCAAACCAACAACACGGATATGAAGCCTGGGATGGGGCTCCCGAAAATATTGTCGATGCCATCCGACAACTCAACACCTATGCCTTGCTGGGTGACGGTAAGGTTGTAGCGTTGCTGGACACGCCTATTTTTTCACAGGGACAAAAATCAAAAACCTCAAAGACCCCTTCCGATAGTTCTGATTCGAGCACACAAAGCGTGGCGACCGTGCTGAGCAATGCTTTGAGTGATGGTTTTCCAAAACGACATTATCTGATCATCACCACCGAATCGGTAGATAAGCGCCGTCGGATTTACAAAACCATGGAAGCAAACGGTCTGGTAGTCGACTGCTCGGTGCCCTTAGGTGATCGTCAAGCCGACAGGGTCGCTCAGGATGCGGTAGTCCGGAACATCATGCAAGAGCTATTGTCCCAAAGCGGCAAATCCATTGATGCCGCCGCTTTTGCGGCTATTTCCGAAATGACCGGTTTTGATTTGCGAACATTTCGAAACAATCTCAACAAACTTATTGATTACGTTGGTGAACGCAAGGAAATTAAAATTGATGACGTCAGCGCAGTTTTGGAGCGCAGCCGCAAGGACCCTATCTATGCGTTTACCAATGCCTTGGGGGATCGGAATTTAGGCGATACGCTGTTCTACATGCAATCATTGTTGTCAAATGGATATCATGAGCTTCAACTATTGGCCGGGGCAATCAATTTCATGCGACGTCTGCTGGTCATCAAAGCATTCGCTGACCAACACGCACACGGCGTATTACAAGCAGACATTTCCTATAATGTCTTTCGGGATCGGGCCATGCCGTTGATCCAAAAGCATGACGAAGAATTAAAAGCTCATCTCATGACATGGGAACAGACATTGTTGGATTTGGAAGGATCCCAGCAGGGACCATCCAAACAGCGGATGGGGACCGATCTCCTCATCGCACCCAACCCGAAAAATGCCTATCCCGTATATAAGCTATTTCAGAAAGCTATGGCATTCTCAATAAGGGAGCTCTATTGGGCTTTAAAGACACTCAGCCAAACCGATATCTTGCTCAAGTCTTCGGGGCAGCCGCCCCATTCGGTACTGACGAATGCGGTTGTGAAAATTTGTCACCGTAACAAAAGCATGGAAGATCGTCAGGCAGGTGACTTTAGGTGATCGGGCGCAATGTATCAGCTCTTAGTTGTTGGCTCTTAGCTCTTGGCAGCCAACAGCCAAGAGCTAAGAACCAAGAGCTGCATGATGAAATATGACAGAATTGATTCACCGAGCTTGGCATTCGTTTATTGAGGAATTGATAAGTTGATTGGATTTATCAAACAACAAGAACGCAAACTGGCCTTGCGTTTGCTTACCTGGCATTACCAGAAAAATAAGATAGTGATGCCGCATGCCGGCCAATTGCGTGAGCAGGCCAACCGAGTGGTGGACGATGCCCATCGAATAGCCCGTGAAAGGGGCAGCAACGTGCTCGCCATCATCAAGGATCTGATCGCGGATATACGAAGCGATAAGCAATAAGCAGTCAGTAATCAGAAGTCAGAAGTCAGGAGTCAGAAGTCAGGAGTCAGGGGGCAGAAATCAGAAGTCAGGCGTCAAAGAAAGGACAGTAAGCAGGGAACGTAACGTGAAATGTAGAGTATTGAAGTGACGCTTGAAGCCATTTGCCCACTTCGACATTCGAAATTTCCTGTTCGATATTCGGTATTCAATTGGGTCGAATGTTCTAAAATCCTTGTCTGAATGGCTTCTGTAGCGAAAGGGTTCAACATGTCAAACAAAAATGAGAAAAAAACAAAGGTCGGGATCGTGGGGGCAACCGGATATGCCGGGGCAGAACTGGTCAGGATCTTGAGCGCCCATCCCGGTGTCGATTTAACTGTATTGACGTCGCGTCAATATGCGAATGTCCGTTTTGATCAGGTTTATCCGGCCTTGCAGGGTCATGTGGATTTGATTTGCGCGGAACTGAATTTAGACCGGCTGATATCTGATTGCCAAGTTATTTTTATGGCTCTGCCACACCAAATTCCCATGTCAATTGTGCCAGCGTTGATGGCTGCAGATAAGCAGGTAATCGACCTGTCGGCTGATTTTCGATTTCGGGATGCGCAGGCATATGAGCAAGCCTATCAACCTCATGATGCCCCAGGGCTTCTAAAACGGGCTGTTTATGGTTTAAGCGAGGTCTTTTATCCTGAGATTCAGACTGCCAATCTAATCGGTAATCCTGGCTGCTACCCAACCAGTGCTCTATTGGCTACAGTTCCCTTGATCAGAGCCGGCCTGATCGATCCGACGACAATCATTATTGATTCCAAATCCGGTGTCAGTGGTGCCGGACGATCTTTGTCCCTGGGTACGCATTATTGCCAGGTCAACGATTCATTCAAGGCCTACAAAGTCGCTTCGCATCGCCACAACCCCGAAATCAATGCGATTGCAAGCCAAATGGCCGGTATACCGGTGCGCGTAACCTTTGTACCGCATCTGGTACCCATGGGCCGCGGTATGCTGACGACCCAATATGCGCGTTTGCGGGAAAACGTCAGCACGGATGACCTTCGGGCATGTTTAGCAGCATTTTATGCAGAGCGATCTTTTGTTCGCATATGTCCACCCGGCTGTTTGCCGGAAACAATGCATGTCCGCGGCACCAATTATTGTGATATTGGTTTTGAAATGGATGAAACCCAAAGACGTGTAATCCTGATTTCAGCCATTGATAATTTGGTCAAAGGTGCGGCCGGGCAAGCTGTTCAGAATATGAACATAATGTGTGGGTTGGATGAGACTGATGGTTTGACTCAGACGCCATACCCGGTATGAACCTCATCTTTCAGAATTGGAAGACAGGCCCAATCATCTTGACATGTGTGTGCTGATACACTAAAACCGATGCATCGAACCGGCATAATCTTTTTGCTATAATTTCTAAGATTCACAACCAGATAACCCATTACATATAAATTAACGAAAGGAGAGTCGATATGACTGCAACCCTGATCAAAGGAACCGAAATACGTGAAGAAATTTTAGAGGAAATCACAAGAGAAGTATCTGAAATCAAAGAAAAACATGGTGTTGTACCTGGCCTGGTAACCATTCTGGTGGGTGAGAACCCAGCGTCCATATCCTATGTGACCCTAAAAATAAAGACGGCCCACAGGGTGGGCTTCAAAGAAGTTCAGGACAGTCAATCCGTCGATATACCCGAAGAAGACCTGCTGGCTTTAATCGATAAATACAACAACGACGAGAGCATCAACGGTATTCTGGTACAGCTGCCGCTGCCCAAACATATTAATGAGAAAAAGGTGCTGAATGCCATCAATCCGGATAAGGATGTGGATGGTTTCCATCCGGTTAATGTGGGCCGGCTGATGATTGGCGGAGATGAGGTTAAATTTCCGCCGTGTACACCTTATGGCATCCAAGAGATGATCGTTCGGGCCGGGGTTGAAACCAGTGGTGCCGAAGTCGTGGTTGTGGGGCGATCCAATATTGTGGGCAAACCGATTGCCAACATGATGCTGCAAAAAGGCCCGGGTGCCAACTCAACGGTTACTGTAGTCCACACGCGCACCCAAGATCTGGCAGCCCATTGTCAACGTGCTGACATTCTCATCGTTGCTGCCGGTGTTCCTGGCCTGGTCAAACCGGAATGGATTAAGCCGGGGGCTTGTGTTATCGATGTGGGTGTAAACCGGGTTGGTGAAAAACCGAGCAAGAAAAATCCTGGTAAAATGGTGGCGATACTTCAGGGTGATGTGGATTTTGATGCAGCCAAGGAGATCGCCGGCTCAATTACACCGGTTCCCGGCGGTGTCGGCCCCATGACCATTACCATGCTGATGTTGAACACCTTGAAATCACTTAAGTTCAAATTGGGATTGCTCTAGAAAGATTGTTAGCTCTTGGCTCTTAGCTCATAGCAGCTAACAGCCAAGAGCTAGGTACCAAAAAGCAATGAAGTGAAGTGCTTGACACGCAGCCATCAATCGTGCTAACAGAAATTTGCTAAAGTTCCTCTTAAAATAATCCGATGTTCTATTGGGTATATGCATACCGCCATAAAGCGGTCTGTCTATTCGCGGTAATATAACCCCAGTATTCTAATTTTTTGCTGGTGGAGATCACACGATAGCGACCATGAAGCGAATATCCTTTTTTATAATGAGCAACACCGGTTCCCGGGCCAGACAGATCTCATTTCCCGGTGTTGTATTAAGCTTATTGGCTCTTTTTGCAGTTTTGATACTCGGCGCCACTGGATATTTTATTTATGATTACCATCAGCTAAAAAGCGTAGATTTAGCTAACCAGTTGCTATACGAACAGATCAAGGCCCAAAAAGGCCTTATTGCCAATCAAAATACTCAGATTCAAACATTTGCGTCGGAAATAAATAAACTCAAGTCTAAAATCGTCACCCTTAACAATTTTGAAGAAAAAATACGTGTAATCGCCAATCTAGATCAAAGAAGAGATCAAGAGGGATTATTCGGCGTAGGCGGATCTATACCGGAGGATCTTTCTACAGATATCGATCTGCATAAGCGGCAAACCAGCCTTCTGCGGGAAATGCATCAGCAGGTGGATCAAATGCAAGTGGCGGCTACCGGTCAGAAAACCGGTTTTTCAACGCTTCTGGACGCCCTGGAGGGTCAAAAAAATCTATTGGCCTGCACACCTGCTATCAAGCCTACCAAAGGTTACCTGACATCCAGATTCGGGTACCGCAAGTCGCCATTTACCGGCCGTCGGGAAATGCATAAAGGGCTCGATATTGCCAATCGTGAAGGGACCAAGGTTATGGCCCCGGCCGATGGGACCGTAAAATTTGTCGGTCGCAGAGGGCTAATGGGTAAAACCATGGTTATTGATCATGGTCATGGCATGGTGACGCGATATGGGCATCTTAATGGATATCTGAAAAAGCGGGGCGAATCGGTCAAACGAGGTGAGCTTATTGCTGAAATGGGCAATACCGGACGCAGTACCGGCCCGCATCTGCACTATGAAGTCCATCTCAATGGGGTTCCGGTTAATCCTATCAAATACATCATCAATTAGGCTGAAGCTTTTTAGGCTGTAGACTTTCAGGTTGCTATCTGCAAACCACAATAAATTTTCACACGCTTTGCCTGCCTAACTATTTAATCCTACCATTAAATCCAATTCAGAAATCAGTAGATACTGGGAAGCTATAAAACTGCTAGGCTGATAGCTCTTTGCAGCATCGAAGCATCCGGCGTTATAGCCTTCCGGCCAGGTTATAATCTAAAATTAACATTGCCTTGGAATACCTTCTGTATTATTTTAGTGCCCATCCATAAGATTTTATAACCATTTTATTTCTGGAGGCAGCGATTATATGGTGATGAACTTTTTGACGAAACTGTTTGGCAGTAAAAATGAGCGCGAGTTGAAAAAGCTGCAGCCTTTCGTGGAGCAGATCAATCAGTTGGAAGCGGACGTCCAAGCCATGGATGATGCCCAACTGGCCCGGCAAACCACTCGATTCAGAGATAGGATAGCTAACGGCGAACCATTAGATGATATGTTGCCCGAAGCATTTGCCACCGTGCGGGAAGCATCGGTCAGAACCCTGGATATGCGGCATTTCGATGTGCAGTTGATTGGCGGTGTGGTCTTGCATCAGGGTCGCATTGCAGAGATGAAAACCGGTGAGGGTAAAACCCTGGTGGCAACATTACCAGCCTATTTAAATGCACTGACCGGAAAAGGGGTCCACATCATTACCGTTAATGACTATCTGGCTACCCGTGACAGGGAATGGATGGGCCAGATCTATCGGTTTCTGGGGCTGTCTGTCGGTACTATTGTGCATGGTATGGATGACGTCGAACGCAAGACTGCCTACGGTGCCGATATTACCTACGGTACCAACAACGAGTTTGGGTTTGATTACCTTCGCGATAACATGAAGTTTGATCGCCAGTCCCTGGTCCAGCCCGATTTGCACTTCGCCATTGTCGACGAGGTGGATAGTATTTTAATCGATGAGGCGCGTACGCCCTTAATCATTTCCGGCCCGGCTGAAAAATCCACGCATCTTTATTACCAGGTTAACGCCATCATACCCAAGCTAAAGCCTGAAAGGGATTTCACCATTGACGAAAAGGCTCGCTCCGCCGTTCTGACTGAAGATGGCGTTGCCAACGCCGAGAGAATTCTGAAGGTCGACAACCTGTATGATCCCAAGTACATAGAGTTGCTTCATCATATTAATCAGGCTGTAAAAGCCCACTCGCTTTTCAAGCGTGATGTAGATTATATCGTGAAGCGGGGTGAGGTCATCATTGTGGATGAGTTCACCGGCCGACTTATGCCGGGCAGGCGTTACAGCGAAGGACTACACCAGGCTCTGGAAGCCAAAGAAAATGTTAAAATCGAAAATGAGAATCAGACACTCGCAACCATAACATTCCAGAATTATTTCAGAATGTACGATAAACTGTCCGGGATGACCGGTACGGCCGATACAGAAGCAACCGAGTTTAAAAAAATATATGATCTGGATGTGATGGTTATCCCCACCCATAACCCGATGGTCCGCAACGATTTTGCAGATGTCATTTATAAGACGCGCAAGGAAAAATATGAAGCGGTCATGGATGAAATAATGGAGCTCAATCAACGCGGTCAACCCGTCCTGGTGGGAACCATTTCCATTGACGTAAGTGAGGGCTTCAGCAAAAAACTAAAGAAAAGAGGCATCAAGCATGAGGTCTTGAATGCCAAAAACCATGAAAAAGAAGCTGAAATAATCGCCATGGCCGGACAAAAGGGATCTGTGACCATTTCGACCAATATGGCCGGTCGCGGTACGGATATCGTTTTAGGAGAGGGGGTCATCGATCTGGGTGGTTTGCATATTCTGGGAACAGAGCGTCATGAGAGCCGTCGCATCGACAACCAGCTTAGAGGTCGATCCGGACGTCAAGGGGACCCCGGTTCATCTCGTTTTTTTCTGTCCTTGGAAGATGATCTTTTACGGATTTTCGGCGGCGAGCGGATTACCAACATCATGGAAAAGCTGGGCATGGAAGAAGGCGAGCCCATCGAGCATAATTTAATCAGCCGGGCAATTGAAAATGCCCAGGCCAAGGTGGAAGGTCACAATTTTGATATCCGCAAACAGCTGCTCGAATATGATGACGTTATGAATCAGCAGCGGGAAGTTATCTATCGCCAGCGCCGCCAGGCATTAGATGGTAAGGACCTTAAGGAAACCATCCAGGACATCATGTTTGATAAGTCATCCGAAATTGGAGCCGAATTTGCCGAGGAGCGGGCTTTGCCCGAAGAGTGGGATTTCAAAGGAGTGGATGAGGCCGTATTTAAGCAATTTAATACCCGCTTGGGCACACCGGATGAAGACACGCTCGATGGCTTGACTGCGGAAGGACTATCCCAACTGATTTACGACACAGTTCAAACGGTTTACCTGGAGAAACAGAATCTAATCGGGGAGTCGGAAGTTCGTAGCTTGGAGCGTTTCATTCTGCTGCAAACCGTTGATCAACTTTGGAAGGATCACTTGCTCAGCATGGATCATCTTAAAGAAGGTATTGGATTGCGCGGGTATGCCCAACAGAATCCCTTGATTGTATATAAAAAGGAAGGGTTTGAAATGTTTCAGGATATGATTGAAAGAGTCAAGGAAGAAACCCTTTCGATCCTATTTCGAATCCAACCGGCAGAGCCCGAATCCTTAACCGATATGCAAAAGCCCCAAGAGCAGCAGCTGGTGTTTTCCGGGGGAGATACGTCTAACCCAAAAAAGAAGCCGGCCACGCGTTCGACCGGCAAGGTGGGCCGCAACGCGCCCTGTCCGTGCGGGAGTGGGAAGAAGTACAAGAAGTGTTGCGGGCGCTAGACCCTAAACCAGCGAACAGTTGCAAGCGGACAGCTTTAAGCAGCTAATAGCTCATTGCTTACAGTTTATGGCTAATTATTCAATAAATACTAAACAGTTATAATGTCAAAACCAATTCAAGTAAAAGATATAGATAAACAAAAAGATTACACTATCGGGGTCATCTCCGACACGCACGGCTTGCTACGACCGTCGGTTGTAGAGGCATTTGCGGATGTGGATATGATTCTACATGCCGGGGATGTGGGTGATCCCGACATCATTTCGGACCTGGAGACCCTAGCACCCCTAATTGCGGTGCGCGGGAACATGGATTACGGCAACTGGGCCGAACGATTGCCGGTGGTACAATCCATCCAGGTCGACAATCACTTCATCCTGTTGATACATGATGTGGGATGGATTGATCGTGATATCGATTTGTCAAATTATCAGGTTGTTATCAACGGGCATACCCATCGACCACTCATCGAAAACCACAACCAGCTAGTCTATTTCAACCCTGGCAGTGCCGGCCATCGTCGACGCCAATACCCCATATCCGTCGGCAAACTGACGGTACGCAATGGTCAGTTGATTCCAAACCTGATTGAATTGAACCCGTGATATGGCAATTTGCAGACGGGCCTGCAATCGGCTTGATGCTGCCTGACCTCTTTACAAATTAGGGTTAGAGTGCTTATAATAATCCCAAGTAATCGATAGTTCGGCTATCATAGCGGGCCAGTCCGGGGCAATCGAGGCACATCAAGCTGCTGATTCGGTTGCCGAATACAATGAGAATCATGACATTAGTTTCGAAAAGGGGGAGAACTACAAGTGGGTGTTAGCACGCCAGAGCTGGAAACCCAGGAGCGAACTGAGGATGACCAGCAAACCCAAGAACCCCCTTTATACCGTGTATTGCTCCATAACGATGATTATACCACCATGGCCTTTGTAATCGAGGTCCTCATGGGGGTGTTCAAGCGGAATCTGGCGGATGCCACCCGCATTATGATGAATGTTCATCGGAAGGGAATCGGGGTTTGCGGCACCTATCCATATGAAGTCGCCGAAACCAAGGTCGATACGGTGGACACGCTCGCCAGAGCCAGTGGGTTCCCGTTAAAATGTTCCATGGAGAAAGTTTAACTCATGATCAGCAAAGAACTTAGCGAAACATTAGGTTTCGCCGTAAAAGAAGCCAAGAAAAGACGTCACGAATATGTATGTGTCGAACACGTGCTGTACGCTATACTGCATGATGATAACGGCGTCGATATTATCGAAAATTGCGGCGGGGACATCTCCAGTCTGAAAACGGCGTTAGAGAGCTTTTTCTCGGAGCGCATCGAGCGGATTCCGGATGATTCTGAATATGTACTCCAACAAACCATCGGTTTCCAACGGGTCATACAACGCGCGGTCAATCACGCCCGGTCGGCTGAAAAGCAGGAGGTGGCCGTAGGTGATATTCTGGCCTCTATTTTTCAGGAAAAAAATTCACACGCTGAAAATTTTTTAAAACAAGAGGGAATCACGCGACTGGATATCCTCAATTATATTTCCCATGATGTCAGCAACCCTTCGGCAAGACCTGATGATGCCGAACCATCAACCCGGGAACCGGGCAAGAAGAAAAAGAAATCAGATCCATTGGAGCTGTTTACCATCGATCTGATGCAACGCGCTAACCTGGGCAAACTGGATCCGTTAATCGGTAGAAAGCTCGAGTTGGAACGGACCATGCAGGTCCTTTGCCGCAGACGCAAAAACAACCCGGTGTTCGTGGGTGATCCGGGCGTCGGCAAAACCGCCATGGCGGAGGGACTGGTACAACGTATTGTTGAGGGTGCCGTTCCGGATATTCTTAAGGACATACGTGTCTACGCCCTTGATCTGGGAGCGCTACTGGCAGGTACCAAATTTCGAGGGGATTTCGAGCAGCGTCTCAAAGGCGTCATCTCCAAATTGTCGGATGATCCCAACGCCATTCTTTTTATAGATGAAATCCACACCATTGTGGGGGCCGGGGCCACGAGTTCAGGATCCATGGACGCTTCCAATATCTTGAAGCCGGTGTTAGGCTCCGGTGATTTGCGTTGCATCGGTTCAACCACCTATGAGGAATATAAGAATCATTTTGAAAAGGATCGGGCGTTGTCTCGGCGGTTTGAAAAAATCGAGATATCCGAGCCTTCTATGGATGATACCATTCGCATCCTTAAAGGGCTTAAATCCCGTTACGAAGAACATCACAATATCAAATTCACAGAGCCGTCCTTGAAGGCTGCCACCAAACTGTCGGCCAAGTATCTGAACGATCGCTATCTGCCGGATAAAGCCATCGACGTCATCGACGAGGCCGGGGCATTTGTAAGGCTGTCCGGATCGGCCCGGCGCAAGAAAATCCATCCGGCCGATATTGAGAAAATTGTTGCCAAGATGGCACGTATTCCCACCCAAAGCGTTTCCACACCCGACAAGGCTAAACTTGCGGGTCTGGAGGAATGGGTCAAACGCTATGTATATGGTCAGGATGAGGCGATCGCCTCGTTGGTGACTTCCATTAAACGTTCCCGGGCAGGCCTGGGTGTGCCGGGCCATCCCATTGGGTCTTTTTTGTTTACCGGCCCCACCGGTGTCGGTAAGACCGAAGTGGCGATTCAGATCGCCAAAAGCCTGGGAATCGAATTCCTGCGCTACGATATGAGCGAATACATGGAAAAACATGCTGTTGCCCGACTTATCGGCGCACCCCCGGGTTATATCGGTTTTGACCAGGGCGGACTGTTAACCGATGATGTCCGCAAGCATCCCTATTCCGTTCTGCTGCTTGATGAAATAGAGAAAGCGCATGAAGATCTGTTTAACATTCTGCTGCAGGTGTTGGATCATGCTACCTTGACCGACAACAACGGTAAAAAGGCTGATTTTCGCAATGTCATCATTTTGATGACGTCCAACGCCGGCAGTCGCGAGATGAGTTCTCAGACCATAGGGTTTGGAGATCCCAAGAAAGATTCCGAATTCAAGGGCCAAAAAGCCATTGAAAAGATTTTCAGCCCTGAATTCAGAAACCGCCTGGATGACATTATCACCTTCAAGCCGCTGAACCCTGAAATTATGGAACGGATTGTCGACAAGTTTATTCAAGAATTAAACGATCAGCTGGCTATTAAAAAAGCGAGTGTTTCCTTATCGCCATCGGCACGGCGGTGGCTGGCCCGCAAAGGCCATGACCCGCAGTACGGGGCCCGGCCGCTGACACGGCTGATGCAAACCGAAATCAAAGATCCCCTGTCGGATGAAATTCTGTTCGGGAGACTTGAGAACGGCGGCCAGGTCCGGATCGATGTGGCTGATGATAAGCTCGAGTTCCATATGGCTGAAGATAAGCTTGAGCTGGAATACTCCTGACGATGCCTCATGCCTGTTTTCCTTTTATCGGAACGGCACACATTCCCGAATCCACGCTTGGCTACCAATGAGGGCCTGCTGGCCATCGGCGGTGATCTGAGCATGGATCGTCTGCTTGCGGCCTACCAAAACGGCATCTTCCCCTGGTTTTCCGAGGGCGAACCCATTTTGTGGTGGTCTCCGGATCCACGCCTGGTCTTATTCCCCGATGAATTCAAACCGTCTAGAAGTCTGCAAAAAACTATCCGGCGCTCGATTTTTGATATCACGCTGGATCAAGCCTTTGCAGAAGTCATCCGGGAATGTGCGCAGATTCGTGTTGAACATCAGGAAGGGACCTGGATTGTGAACGACATGATCGATGCCTATTGTCACCTGCACGACTCCGGTTTAGCCCACTCGGTGGAAGCCTGGCAGGCCGGCCAACTCGTGGGGGGCTTGTATGGTGTTTCCCTGGGCGGATGTTTTTTCGGAGAATCCATGTTCAGCCGGGTCAGCAATGCCTCCAAAGTCGCCTTTGCCAGCCTGGTAGACTATCTGAAATCCCATGAATTCAATCTCATCGATTGCCAGGTGACCACCCAGCACCTTATTAGACTCGGTGCCAGGGAAATACCCAGGGATCGCTTTCTGGATCTCTTGTCCGATTCGCTGCAAATGCCGAATATGCAGGGCACATGGCGCTAATATTATTATCCGAATCTCGCATGAAATATGATGAGTTTTACTCAAACCTCTAATTGAGACGGATCTAGGATCTTTTACAGCTTGTGTTCAATCAACCCATTGGGTTTTGCGGATGAAAATCCTTTTTTAACTCATCAAATTTTATGCAAGATCCGGGTCCGAAGGTGCTGTCTCCTTTTCTGTTCATCCGTTTCCCATGGAGAGTATGAAACAGCCTTCAATCACCGGATCAACTTCATTTTCATCCTCCAGTCCACCCATGGGTTGAGGCGGTGAATCATTATCCACGGCCACGGCCTCGCCTATAAATATATCAATATGCGCCAGCCGGGTGCTCAGTTTGTTCCATAGTCGAGCCATCGGTACGTGAATAGACGATTGTGACGCCTGCTGCACCGAAGGATCAAAACGCAGCAGGACGTTAGTTCGCTTGGCTCTGACCCAATAGCCGCTGTAGGCCGCCATGGTCTGCGAGGGATCCGTATCGGGTGTATCCGCATTATAGATTCCATCCTCCCAGCGCCAGAGATGTCTGTCAATATAAGGGTTATCGTCGGCCAGACCGGCGATACTGCCCACCGGCGTTAACGCTTGGCCGTCATCGACTACCACCTGTACATCACCCCACAAATAGTTGCTTTGGTTGGGTGGGCCCACCATGTTCCAGCCGTCCTGGGTGTTTGGATTGTAATAGAGGGCCACATAGATCTCGGTGTCAAGACTTACCGGTACCCCTTCCACCACCGTATCCAGCCCGTCTCGCGCCATGAACCAGTAGGCTCTTCCCGGTTCGACCGTCAGCGTGCCGTTCCCGTATTCATCATAGGAACTTTGAGCGGCATTGTAGGTTCCGATGCGGTAGTTTCCACTGTAATCACCGGTGAGATCATCGCCGAATACGGCTTCTGCGCGCGGATCATCCGGATACTGTACAAATGATACCATCCGATAGGATGCAACCTCGGTTCCCGAAACGACCTGCACATTCTCGTCGTTCTCGGATGTTCCGATTTTAAAGGATCTTTCTTCAGACCAGCTCGCATCACCAAATTCATCCGTGTAGCCCACCTGCCAGATGTATTTCAATCCAGAAGGCAGGGTCTGCGATGCGATCATGTACTGCGTAAAGTCAACGGTCGAAACCTCGTCGATAAGCAGTTCACCGCTATCCGCGCGCCGGACCTGCCAGTTCGTCTCCAGATGTTGATGGTTTTCGATGTCAACGTAGTCTCCGCCATTTAAAACGATGTTTTCGATTGCATCGATATTGCTTTCATCGATCGGCCCTATGGCCGGTGGAGCTAAGGGCGGGGTATTGATTAGAGTGGTAAAAGACCAAACAACATCCGAAGCCATTGACTCGCCGTCAAAATCCTGAACTGCCGTGGTTACCAGGACAGTATAGGTGGCACCGTAAATCAAATCATTCTGAGGTGTAAATGTGACCGTATTGGCATTAACCTGAATCGTACCCATCAGGTTACTAATGCCGTCGCTAATGCTGAAACTCTGGCCACTGACCGACTGGGGCAGAATGTCTTCAGAGAATGTGACTGTGATCAGAGATGACAAACTCACATCCACGCTGCCATCCGCCGGTTGGGTAGCGACAACAGTTGGCGGATCATTGAAAAGCGTTGTGAAAGACCAAGTATAACCGGCCCCGAGATTGTTGCCGGCCATATCGCTGATACCTGTGGTTAGGGTTGCGGTATAGGTGGTACCGCCCTGAAAAGGCGCATCGGGTGTGAAGGTGATGCCTTGGTTAACGACGGTATAGGTTCCCGGAACCGGGGCATCGGATTCATCCACAAGGAAAAAACTTACTGAATCGACACTGGTTGGGTTTATGTTTTCGGAAAATAATGCAAAGACAGTAGCATTCAGGGCAACATCATCAGCATCCGCCGCAGGCTGAACCGATACGAGAACCGGTGGGGTGGTTTCGGCCGGATACTCATAAGCGCCCATGTCAAACCCAGCGCCCTGGGGACGAGGGGTCAGATCAAAGTCGAAACCAATGGGATCGCCGGCATTTACCGGGATCGCATCAATTACCGGCGAGCCGTTTTGGAGATGAAAGTCGTTGACCAGTGTATTTACGAAAAGCGGATCTGAGAATAGGCTGCCGGAGCCGGGCACGCCGCCGGATATGTCGGATAGATTGCCCCAGTAACAATTGTAATCCATATCGGGACTGGCTCCATTGATCCGGATGGCCGTGTCATTGGAATTGGTTATAATATTAAACTTGATCCCAATATCGGGGCTGTCGGGCTGTTCCTCATAAATGGATATGGCGTCAAACAGGCTGCCATATATGACATTGTGATAGATTTGGGCGGATATGGTCGATCCTGAAGAAACCGCCTCTAGGAAGATACCATACTCCTGGGCTGATCCAGCCGCAGTCTCGAAAATCAAATTGTTGAAAATGAGTGCTGATATGGAATTCGAACTATATTCACTGATCATGACCCCGGTGACGTTATCATATAGTGAATTGCCATAGATCTGCGGATTGCTGCCGTCGACATAGATACCGTTCAAATTGTGATTATAGATGGTCGAGTCGGTGACAACGGTTCCATTTCCGGTATTTTCGATGGCAATACCATCGTTGTTTCCGTGAATAATGCACTGCTGGATGACAATATTACTCCCCTGGGAAACGCGGATGCCACGACTGAGTTCGAAGTAAAAATCACGGATCTCAAGGCCTATGACCGAAATATTGGAAGCGGCAATTTCCAGCCCGTTTTCCCAAATTGCGGATTGGGACGGAATTCCTTCCAGAATTGTGCCGGGTGATCCGACGATGTTGACGTTGTCCTGCATCACAATCAGGGTCTCGTCCGGTTCATTGCCGTTGTTGTCAGTCGAGGTATAAAGTCCCGGTAAGATATTAAGGAGATAGTTTCCGGGTGAACCGCCATTGATGACATGTACGGCATGGTGCAGAACCTGCCACGGGGCCCCGGCCGAGCCGTCACCCACGTTGGTTGCGTTGGCGTCTACAAAATAAACACCCGGATTGAAAACAGGAACATTTTGAGGGGAATTCAGATCACTGCCAAATTGAACCTCTTCATGATCATAATATCCGTCATTATCAGTGTCGGCATTGTTTGGATCGGCGTTGTTGTTGAATTCCTCCAGATCGCTTAACAAATCGCCGTCGGCATCACCGCTGCCGTCCTGGGTCAGATCGCCGAAATTGGCAATTTCCCAATCATCGTCCATTTGGTCATCATCGGTGTCTACATTGATGACTTCCAGGCCAACGGCAGAGGGGCCTGTGGTGAATGTCCAACCCATTGGATGAGCCAGGTTCGGCAGATTAACGGTATCAAACGTACCGAGATGCGACGTATAGCTTATAAGGTTAAAAGAATTACCAACAGTCGGTACAAAGCCGTCTATCAGGCTGACATTCAGTGATCCGGCCAAATTGGCGTTTCCATTAATAACCAGTTGATCATACTGGCTGGCGGGGGTCGTGCCGCTGATTTCAATATTGATCGCGCCGGTTGTTTCCTGAGTAAAAGGGCCTGAAATCGTAAGCCGGGCGGGTGAGAGCCCCGGACTGATCACGCCTGCATTGGTAAAAAGGCCAACAACTGTCAAAGTATAATGATTGCTGTTGTTCAACAGAGAGCCAGCGGCGTTAAGGACGTTACCATTGATCTGGACGTTGGCGCCGAAGATGACACCGGCTGGATTGGCAAAGGTCACATCCTGAAAATGGGCATTGTTGCCGGCTGGTCCGGGACCGCTGAATGAAACTGTCTGGGTTGAGGTGCCGTTAAAGACCACCCGATGGGTGCCCGAGGCTGCAAAGGTGCCGTAGTAGCCGTAGAAAGTTTCACCTGATACATTGATCGTGCCGGCGGTCAGCAGGGTGTCGGTTTGTCCACCTCCGAAATCGACATCGCCGTTCACATTGAATCGGCCGGCAGGATCGGTCATGGTCAGTACCCCGCTCTGGGCCGTGCTGAAATCGCCCGAAATGGTAACCGTTTGGGCGTTTATATCCAGATTGCCGCTGTTGCCAATCACCCTTAAATTGCCGGTTAAGTTAAACCCGGATGATAAGGCCGCACTGTTCGAGACGTTTAGATTGGTGGTCAAGGTAGCCGGCAGAGCGGGATCGATACCGGTTAAGTAGGTATTGGTTGCCTGCCAGCGTCCGCCGACAGTGTCGTTAAGGCTGCCGGCCACATTAACGTTGGCAAAAGAACTGGTGACTGTGGCCGTGGGCACATTGGCGTCGATGGTGACCGAGCCGTTAAACTGGGCAACATTCGTTAAAACAACACCGGCCGGATTGGCAATGGTTACATCCTGAAAATGGGCGTTGTTGCCGGCCGGCCCGGCACCGCTGAAAGAAACCGTTTGGGACGATGTGCCGTTAAAAACCACCCGGTGGGTGCCGGATGCCGCGAAGCTGCCATAGTAGCCGTAAAAAGTTCCGGCTACATTGAGAGTTCCGGCGGTCAGAAGCGTGTCGGTCTGACCACCGCTGAAATCTATATTGCCACCAACTGTAAATATATCTGAAGGATCGGTCATGGTGAGCACACCACTGCCGCTGGTGTTCATATTGCCGGAAATTGAAACCGTCCGGGCGTTCAGCGCTAGGTTGCCGCTGGATCCGGTCACGGTTAAATTGCCCGTTAAGGTAAACCCGGATGATAATACGGCACTATTGGTGAAACTGAGATTGGTGCTAAGGGCCGTCGGCAATTCAGGATTGATGCCGCTGAAGGTCGTTCCGGCCACCTGCCAGCGTCCGCCTACCGTGTCGATAAGGCTGCCTACGATTGTCACAACGTAAGCCGGATTGCTGGAGACAATTGCCGCAGGCACATTGGCATCAATGGTGGCTGAGCCATTTACCTGAGCATTGCTGAAGAAAGCTACCCCGCTTGGGTTGGCAAAGGCCACATCTTGAAAATGGGCATTACCCGGGGCCGGTCCCGGACCACTGAAGGACACGGTCTGGGCTGAACCACCGTTGAAGGTCACGCGGTGCGTTCCGGACGCTGCAAAGCTGCCATAGTAACCATAAAATGTGCCGCCCACCTGGAGGGTTCCAGCGGTCAATAATGTGTCGGTCTGTCCGCCGCTGAAATTGACATCACCCCCGATGTTGAATACATCCGACTGTTCAGTCATACTCAGAACACCACTGCCAGCGGTGCTAAAATTACCTGTAATGCTGATTGTCTGCGTGTTCAGGTTCAGATTACCACTGCTGCCGGTCACACTCAAATTTCCGGATAAGGTAAAACCGGATGACAACGAGGCACTATTGGTGAAATTAAGGTTGGTGGTTAAAGAATCAGGCAGATTAGGATTGACACCGCTGAAAGTTGTGCCGGCTACCTGCCAACCTCCGCCTACGGTATCGGTCAGATTGGCGCCTATGGTCACCACTACCCCGGCATTGCTGGTAACCGTGGCCGCCGGTATGTTGGCGTCGATGGTGGCCGATCCGTTTATCTGGGCATACGAGGCGAAATTGACGCCGGCCGCGTTGGCAAAGGTGACATCCTGGAAATGAGCGTTGCCGGCAGCCGGCCCGGGCCCGCTGAAGGAGACTGATTGAGCCGAAGTACCGTTGAAAACCACGTGATGCGTGCCTGCGGCGGCAAAACTGCCGTAGTACCCATAAAATGTGCCGCCTACATTGATAAACCCGGCAGTCAACAATGTATCGGTTG